>NZ_JAQYWB010000037.1 GCF_030145185.1 Desulfoluna sp.
ACTCTGGAACATCAGATCGAGGGGTACCCCTTTTTCCAGGGCCTGCATCTGGGTGGTGACATGGGCCAGGACCACACACTGGGTGGGAACCTCGTACAGTTCCCTGAAATCGCAGAGGGCGCCCATGACGCGCTGAAAATTCTCGACATTATCTTCCACGGGGTTCACACCAAAACAGGCATCCCCACAGCCAAAGGAGAGGCCCTCTTTGAGTGAGGATAAAATGCCTTCGATGCTGTCTGTGGGATGATTGGGCTGATTTCGATAGGAGACGGTACCGGGTAGGCCAATGGTGGTGTTGCAGTGAGCGGATATTTTGATCTTTTTTGCTGCGTAGACAAGGTCCATGGTAGACATCAGCTTGGCGGCGGCGGCGATCATCTCGCTGGTCAGGCCCCGGCTGAGGTTCAGGAGATCCCCCTGGCGACGGGTTTTGAGAATCGTCTCGCGCAGTTCGGCCACGCTCCAGTTTTTCACTTTCTCATACAAGGTGGTGTTCAAACCATCGTAGATGGCCCGGGTCACTTCGTCCCCCTCATAGGGGATCACCGGGTTTTCGTAAATATCTTTCAGCTGCAGATTAGCGAGGCAAAGCTTGGCAGCCACGCGCTCGGTTGCGGATTCAGCAGCGATACCGGCCAGGGCGTCGCCGGACTTTTCATTGTTGGCTTTCGCCAGGACGTCACGAACCGATGAAAAAGAAAAAATCTTGTCACCGATCTGGCTTCTTAAATTCACGTGCACACCTCCTTGCGTTTAACGGACGCATCCGCGTTGACTTACACTCACTCTCTCAAATTGAGGAAGATAGTTTCTTAGATTATCCTTTTATGCTAAAATTTATATCAATGTCGAAGGCCTCACCTGTGACCGCGGGCCTTCGACAGGTTCCTAAGGCGTACGCCCCGGATTCAGCCCCGGCGCGTGCGCTTTTCTTTTTTTTCAGTTAGAACTGAGACAGCTGTCCATTTTCTTTAAGGAAGTTCACCACCTTGGTGGGGGTCTTAAGGGCAGAAGCCTTGGGCGCGAGACGCTTGTTCAGATCTGCCTGGGTGGCAACAAAACCTGGAGATTTCTTGTAAAGCACAGGCTGAATCATCCAGTTCCCGGGCAGAGAATCGCCGATCTGCTCCACAAGCCCTTTCTGGTACCCCATGGACTCAAGACGGGTGATCCAGAGGCGGTTCTCGGCTCGATCCAGCATGGGCAGGTCGTTTGAGCTGTCGCCCCCGATAAGAAAGGGACGCTCTTTGGTGATATACTTGATAATGTTGGCCACTTTGCCGAAATATCCGGTGATGGGATAAACAACCTGGCTGGTCAATTCGTAGTTGGAGAGCTCTTCACGATCCAGATTCGCGTACTTGGCGTTGCTCTTCACAAGAAGCTGATCTTTGTAAAGTTTTCCGTCACGCTTGTCTTTCAGGAGAACGTTCACACCGATAACGTGATCGGGCGCAATGGCGATACCCTTACCGAACTTGGCCTCAAGGCGCTTGTTGAGGTTTTCGGCAACCATCCAGCGAACGGTCCAGATGTTGGAGGCAGAACAGACATACACGTCGTAACCATTTTTAAGCAGGGTGCCATAAAGTTCCACCATTTCGGGGTAGAAAAAGGGCATACGATACCCGTTGATCTTGGTCTCTTTCAGATCGGCAGCACCGGAATCCTGGCTGGCAATGTTGTTGCCGAAAGCCTTCTCACTGAAAGGGATAATCTGATCAGGGGTCATGCCAGCCATGATCTGAACGACCCAGGCGTAGCTGTTGGCGTAAGGAGTCTTCTCACCTTTCTGGTGCTTGGTAGCTGAGAGAAAATCTTCGTAGAACTCCGGGAGGCTCTCGACGGTATCGAGAGAAACCCTCTTGTCACCGAGGACAAAGGAGGGGGTGATATCACGGGAAACCTTCTCCAGTGAGAGCTGCCCGGCTTCCACCATGGCAGCGAAGGTGGCTTCGCCGATATCACGGCAGATGGAGGTGTTATCAAAGTCAAAGGCGGCCTTTTTGCCCTGGAAGGCATTTTCGGCAATGATTTTTTCCAATCTGGCTTTGACTGCAGGATTCCAGTTGCTCTCTTCAAGCTTGACCACGGGTGCCTTGGGGGTGGTCTCAACACCCGCCTTAACACCACATCCCGTCAGCAATGTTCCGCCGACGAACAGGGCTCCTACCATCCACGCCATACCTTTCTTGAACATCATACTTAAAACTCCTTTACGATTTAATATTACAGCAGACACACACCCATCCAAACAGGGTGCATGTTCATCAGATTCATCATTCTCGTACGTTCAGAGTTGTTGTATTTCAGTGAGCCTGAACCACGATACGGGCAGGCATCGAGGTTCAGGTTCACGGGGGAGCCAACGCTCCCCCATGATGCCGGCCGGGCAAAAGGAGACCCGGCCTGAGCGTCCTACATAAGCTGCGCCTTAAGATCATCGCTTGGAGAGGGGATGACCACGTGGTTGTAAACGGGTCCAGAATCGCCCACGCCCTCAACACCTGCGGCAACAGAGGCCTTTACGGAGCCCACATCGCCGGTCATGGTAACAAAGGATTTCCCCGCAAGTCCGGCGGCAAAACGGATCTCAATAAGGTCTACCTGGCCGGCCTTGGCAGCGGCGTCGGCGGCGACAATACAGGCCGCCACGGTATAGGTCTCGATGACACCCAGAGCATTAATCCGGGGCACAATGGTGACGCCAGAGAGGGCGGGCAGCACCATGGGATGGATGCTGGGGATAACAAACCAGTCGATGACCAGGTCGCTTCCCATCTCACGGCCTGCGGCCACGGAGCTTTTGACGGAGCCGGTGTCACCGGCCACCATCACCAGGTACCGTCCGGGACAGGTGGGACGGGCCATCACCAGGTCCACGGTGGCGGCCTTGCTCATCTCGTCTGCGACCTGAATGCCCAGGGCGATGCTGTTGAGTTCCACCACACCGATCGTTCTGTAATTCATACGCTTACCTCTTTATTTTCTAAAACCGGATCACCCGGCCTCTATCCATTTAAAAAGACGAACGGTGTCGCCCTACCCTCTTGAGATCCTCACCACGCCGCCCTCAACCGAGGTGACGATACCGTCAATACTGGCGTGGACCCGGGCTCCCAGGGCACCCTCGGGAATCTCGCCGATCAGGTCCCCTTTGGCCACACGGTCGCCCTCTTTCACCAGGCACTGGGCCGGAGCACCGATATGCTGGGAAAGTGGAATGGCGACACGTTCAGGCACGAAGGCCTCTTCGGGCATCCCTGGGTGGGTGTCGTACTTCAACACATCCAGGCGCTGCATCAATCGCTTGGTGGGCACGTAGCGGACATCGCGCATGGGATGGTTGGTCGGTTCTTCACCGGTGCCCTCCCAACGAATGCCCTCTTTCATGAGCTCTTTCTTGATGAGCATGTTCACTTCACGAGGTGAAATCCCCATGGGGCAGGCGAATTTTTCGCAAATACCGCACTCACAACAAAGGAGGGCTTCCCTGCGCGCTCTGGGATCCTGCACCAAAGCGGAGAGGGACCGCATCAGCTTATGGGGGTGAATGGAGTGCCCCAAAAGATTTCGCGGACAGAGCTCGGTGCAGTGGGTGCACTGGCAGCAGACGGTGCCGGTAATGCGCTTGAGGGCTTCCGGGTCCTTGATCTTGCCCTTGACCACGTTATGCTCGGGGTCCAGAACAATGAGGCCACTGGTGACTTTGGTAACGGACTGATTCGTGTCGGGAAGCACGCGCCCCATCATGGGCCCGCCGTCCACCACCCGATACTCGGGAATTTTCGAACCGCCGGCAAAGTCGAGAAGATCGGAGACGATGGTGCCCACGGGAACCTTGACCACCATATCCCGGCCCACTTCCCCTGTGACCGTCACGTAACGCTCGGTCAGCGGAACCTCTTTCATGGCATGGGCCACGTTGTAGAGGGACTCCACGTTGCTCACCACCACACCGACCTGAAGAGGAATCCCGGCCTCGGGCACGGTGCGACCGGTGACCTCACGGACGAGGACCTGCTCATCCCCTGCGGGATAAAAATCCCGCAGCTCAAAGACTTCAAGGCGACCGGTGATGTCTTTGGCCACGGCGGCTTTCACCGACTCCATGGCATGGGCATGCTTGCCCTTGAGGCAGATCACGCCCCGCTTGGCGCCCGTGGCATCGAGGACAGTGTTGAGCCCCTCCACGAGAACATCCACCTCGTGCTCCATGATGTAGGGATCACTCATGAGCAGGGGCTCACAGGAGGCACCGTTCACCAGAACGGTGTCCACCTCGGCATTGATCTTGACATGCGTCGGGAACCCGGCGCCGCCGGCGCCTACCACGCCGGCCTGTTTTACCTTCTCTACAATCTGATCTTTCATATGAAATTCCAATGGTTGATCTTGCCTTATTAATACGCTTTTCGAAGCAACTGCCGAAGGTCCCTCAGGGAAGGACGCCGCGGGTTGGTTCCGGTGCAGGCATCATCCATGGCATGCCGGGCCATGGTCTCAAGAGAGTCCTGAAAGTCGCCCTCATTGATCCCCAAGCCACTGATCCTGTTGGGGATATCCATCTGGCTGTTGAGCCATCGCACCGCTTCGATCAAACTCTCGTTGCCCTGTTCCACGGTCTCACAGGGGAGCCCGAGTTTCCTGGCGATGGTTCGATATCGATCCCGCACGTCAAAGCTGTTAAAGCGGATAACGTAGGGAAGGATCACGGCATTGGCTTTGCCATGGGGGATATGAAACAGCCCGCCCAGGGTGTGGGCGATGCTGTGGGTCACACCGAGGCCGCTGTTGTTGAAGGCCATCCCCGCCATGCAGGAGGCCAGAAGCATATTCTGGCGCGCCTCCATGTCATCCCCGTTGCGATAACACCGGAGAAGATACCGGAATACATACTTGATGGCGTGCACAGCGTAGAGGTCGGTGAAGGCGTTGGCTGGAGTCGAGACAAAAGCCTCCAGGGCATGAGAAAGGACATCCATCCCGGTGGCAGCGGTCACCGACGGAGGCACAGACCGGGTAAAGCGCGCGTCCAGCACCGCCATGTCCGGAACAATGAGATCATCCATGAGGGGAATCTTCATCTGCTGCTCGGTGTCGGTGATCACGGTGACCGCGGTCACTTCAGAGCCGGTGCCGCTGGTGGTGGGAACGACCACCAGCTGGGGCTTGCCCTTGGAAGGGTCGGCTTTGTAGGCGAAATACATAATCGCCTTGGCCGCATCAATGGACGAGCCACCCCCTAAGGCAATGATCAAATCCGCGCCATCGGCCAGAAAATTGACCGTGCCTTTTATTACCGTTTCAAGGGAAGGATCCGGCTCCACCTTATCGTAAACGCTGCTGCTGATGTTTGCACGTTCCAGCCCACTGATAATGCGGTCGGCAAACCCTATCTTCACCATAAAGGGATCGGTGACGATAAAGGCGTGCCGCCCCGTCAATTTCTCCAAGGTGTTGATGGCATTTTCGCCGTAGCAAATCTGGGTGCGTCCGTTAAATTGGGTCACGGTCAAACTCCTTAAGCTTACTGCTCTTCCCAGTTGGCGGGATAGGTAACGTACATGAACCGTGCGTACTCAGGCACACTGAAAGCGATGGAGGTGTCTTTGGGAATAAAGATGATATCCCCTTTATTTCCAACGATCTTGCGGCCGTCGATAACAATCTCCAGGGTGCCGTCGATGATGTAATCCACTTCATCGTACTTCAGCGTCCAATCAAAGGAGGTGGTCTTCATCTCCATAACGCCGCATCCAAGACGGGGGCTCTCGTCAAGTGTGACGATATCCGAAAGCAGAACCTGGTCGCCGGCTTTGCCGGTATCAAAAGGAGCGGGCTTCACGGTGCTGGTTTTCACACAGAGAACGCCGCTTTTTTTATCCACGACCTTCTCAAATGCCGGAGTATTCGCTCCGCCCAACTGCTCAGACACAACTTTTCGAATCAGCTCTTCAAGGACTTTTTCGTTAATATCCATTTTGAACTCCTTTTCCGCCTCAGCGGTCCACTCAAAGTGAATGATTTTCCACTTTTGGTTGGCATATTTTCAGGGGGTGCGGTCTTTCGTTCCCCTTTGCTTGTCTGGAGAGAGGGATAAACACGTTTAATAAAACTTGTTCTTGGTTCTTCGTTCTTCGTTCAAGGTATTCGCTTCGCTCATGGCCAAATTTGTAAACGTCGAAGCATATGAACTCATCACTCTTCTTTTTTGTGACGGAGCGCAGCGACTCCTCAACCAAGCACCAAGAACGAATGCTTATCGCCCTCTCCAGGCAAACAAAGGCGGCGGCACACACAACCTGTGCCGCCACCCGAAAAGCTTAGGCTTCCTTCTTTTTGGGAAGAATCAGCTCCACTTCTGAGTGAGGACGGGGAATCACATGAACGCTGATGAGCTCACCCACACGGTCGGCAGCGGCGGCGCCTGCATCGGTGGCTGCCTTGACGGCGCCTACGTCACCACGAACCATAACCGTTACAAGACCAGACCCGACCTGCTCACGGCCCACCAGTTCAACGTTGGCTGCTTTGACCATGGCGTCCGCTGCTTCGATGGCGCCTACAAGACCTTTGGTTTCAACCATTCCAAGTGCTTTCATATTCTCTCCTCCTTAAAAAATAGGTATTTTCTGCTGTTAAATTATGATGCCTGCATCAGCATGACGCTGAAAATATCTTGCGAAGGGGACCACCCCCCTATCCGCAAGAACCATTTCAATTATGCGTTTTCCTTGATTATCTCAACGACCTTGCCACTAACCGCCTTCACCTGTGCTTCATCGGTGATGCCATACTCTTTTTTCAAGAGTGCAGCGACGGTGGCTTCAAGCTGATCTTCTTCCGATCTCTCCGGCTTCGCCCCATAGACTATGGTCACGCCTTTGTTCCGTAAAAAATCTTTGGCGCCGGGGGTAAGGATAATCGAGCCATCCATGTAGAAGTTACCGCCACAGACGAGCGTTTCCACGTCCTTTTCGCTCACAAGTTTCTTTGCCATAATTTACCTCGTTATTTTTGCGATCCGCCCGTAAACTTAAGCTACGAACGCCTCACCAACGCGTTGACGACCGAGGAGTCGGGCGAGGGAATCACCACTGCCTCCACAAGGTCTTTTCCAAGGGTCTCTCTTGCCGCGGCAATCGACTCCTCCACGGAGGCCACATCACCCGTCATCACAAAATA
Source organism: Desulfoluna sp. (assembly GCF_030145185.1). GTDB lineage: Bacteria > Desulfobacterota > Desulfobacteria > Desulfobacterales > Desulfolunaceae > Desulfoluna. Next base: position 7,192 of record NZ_JAQYWB010000037.1, read on the forward strand.
GGATTTCCCGTTGATACCGTTTCCCGTCACAATCCTCGCAAGGAAGGCGGTGGATCGTTTAACGGCTTGATCGGCCGCTGCGACCCCCGAGGAGGCCGTCCGGCACTCCACCACGCCGATGGCGCCGTGGCCGGAGACAGAAAGGCTTCGTTTCAGGGCCTCGACCACCTCGGGCGAGATGCCCCCGATGGTATAACTTCCCGCCAGGGCATACCCAGCCTCTTCGGCAGCTTTGACCGAGGTGGCCACAGATTCACGATCGCCCGAAACATAAATCATAAAGCGCCCGGAGCAGATGGTTCCCGCCTTCACCAGGGTCACCCCGGCAGCTTTCACCATAATATCGGCCAGAACGGCCCCTGCCGCGATGCTTCTGCTCTCTATGAGTCCCAGCGAATCCATGCTCTATACCCCTTCCTGAACCTCGACCTCATCGATAATTCCGACGATGGTGGCGTCCACAGGTGCATCGGTAATGTGCCCTGCGTTTCGGGCAGAACTTCCGGTGGCCACCAAAACGCGATCCCCGATGCCTGCACCAATAAAATCAACGGCTACCAGACTATCAAGTTCCTCATTGGTGCTGGCGTCCAGACGCCTGACCACCATCAATTTCATTCCGGTCAGGCCCTCTTCCTTCCGAGTGGCCCATACATTTCCGATCACTTTGCCAACGATCATCTTCGTCGCCTCATTGTCTTGGGTTTGGGTCGAGCCTCAAAAAGGCCCTTTCCCGAGTTATCCCCGGATAATAGTCAGTCCAAGGTCTCTGGCGCTCTCCACGGCAAGGGGCGTCACCTGAGCGTCACGGGGGAGCAGTAACTCACGCGCCCCTTTCTGCTTGGCTGCGGCCACATCCGCGTCCGTCACGAGGAGTTTCCGAAGTCTGACGGCCTCACGCTGGGTCGTATCAAACGCTTTAAGGCCAAAGGAAGCCAGAGCCGCCTCCTGTCCCTCAAAAAGACGCATCAACCCTTCAGGGGCTGTCTGATCGTACCGCTTGTAGTCAAACTCCATCACCTCCACCTCCTGACCGGCGAGGAGAGCCGCAAGGACGATCTCCATCAAGGGTCCGTCGGCCTTGCCTGCGGCCATATCGGCCATATGACGGATGGAGAGAAAAGGGACAATGCGGCGTATTTTTGCCTCAGAGCCCGGGTCCTCATCGGGATAGAGAAAGGTGTGCTCCTTGCCCAGCCGTTTTTGGGCGGCCTGGCATTTCGGACAGGTTCTATCGCCGATGATCAGCACACGAGGGGTTTCCCCCTGTCCGTTGACCTGCTTGAGGACTTCGGCTGCAATGGCTTTTACCAGTGCTTCAACATCCATGGTTCATCTCCTGTTCGCCTTGAAGCGCAGAGCTCAGGGCAATGCCCATGGGGGTCACCAGAAAAGGATTGGCCGGCTTGTGTACGGGGATCCCGAGCTCATTTTCGAACACAGTCTCCATGCCGGTCAGGCAGCAGGTGCCGCCCACGAGATAGACAGAGGATATATTCCGTCCCTCAATATGCCCTTTCACGATGGTGGCCATCTTCTGGATCACGGGACGGACCGCGGCAAAAATCTCTTTATGCCGGGAGTTATCCTTCTTGATCGCCTCGGCCTCTTCAAAGCTCACCTTGTAGGCGCCCGAGAGAACGAGAGAGAGATGGGTTCCGCCCGTGGCTTCATCGGCCACGTAGACCACCTTACCCTCCTCAATCACGGAGAGGCCGGTGGTTCCGCCGCCGATGTCCACGATGACACCATTTTGAACCCCGAGGACGGCGTTGGCCGCCGTGGGCTCGTCCAGCAGGTTGGTCACTTCCATCCCCGCGCCTTCCACCACATAGCCGTGGGTCTTGCAGTCCGACTCCCCGGTCCCCGGAGGAACCGCAATGGCGGCCTTCTCCAGTTCCCGTCCGAGACGTTCCTCCAGCTGGGCTTTCAGGCGTTTGACCACCCGCATGGCCCCGATGTAATCCACCACGAGGCCATCTTTGATGACCTGGGCGAACTCCATGGCACAGGCCACAGGCTCCCGTTTGCTGTTCATCACCACCAGAACGATATAGGCCGTTCCAAGGTCCACGCCCACGAGCAGTTCTTCCGTGGGTGAGACCTCCCGTGTGGTTTCTATGCACGTTTCAAGATCGGCGATAATCCGATCAACGGATGAAAAGTCCAAATCACGCCTCCTGGGTCACGCCCACAATCCGGCCACGGGCGTTTTTGCCCAGACCGCAGCTGTTGGCTTCGTCAAAGTCGATGTGCATGGCCAGTTTAAAGTTGGGGTTTACCCGGACAACGACATCCTTGAACACCGCAGGACGGGTCCCGTCCATATGGACATCCACTTTCTGGTTGTCGAAAACACCGAACGTCGCTGCGTCAGCCGGAGACATGTGGATATGACGAGCGGCCACGATGACCCCTTCTTCCAGGCCGGCCAGACCGCTGCCCGAGGTGAGGACGATGCCGGGGGTGCCAGCCACGTCACCGGACTGACGGACCGGAACTTTCATCCCTAAAATCCGTGCGTCGGTAAGGGACAGTTCCACCTGGCTCTTGGGCCGGGACGGCCCCAGAATCGCCACGTTATCGATGACACCGCTGGGACCGATCAGCCGAACCCGCTCCTTGCAGAGGTACTGTCCCGGCTGGGAAAGTTCCTTTACATGGGTCAGGGGCGCACCGAAGAGTTCCTTAATGTCCTCGTCACACAGATGGACATGACGACCGGAGAGTTCTACGGGGAGGGACTCATCACAGGTCTTCTTCTCCGAAAAGCCCTTCCCGGAAGCCCCTTCAGGGGTCCCCATCTGAGCCATGACCTTCTTGATAATATCTTCTACAATTCTCTGATCCATCTGATCTCCTACTTGTAAATACCGCCCTTGTCCTTGAGCATCATGATGTACAATGCGCTGCTCATACGATTCAGGGCCTGGACGATGTCGGGTTTGTCCAGCTGAAAAGCTTCTTTCAGTGCACTGACCGCCGACACTTCCATTTCCCGGACCAGGGCCCTCAGACGGTTGAGTCCGAGGATCAGCTCACCCATGTCATACGTGGGGAGCAGGTGACCAATTCCAAAATACTTCTTCGGGTTGTGTGAATGAGCCCTTAACTCCGCATCGGACAAACCGATAATGGGCTTTTCCGGAACGGGCGTGTCCAGGACATCACGCCGCATAATATCCCGAGTCCACTCGAGGATCTCTGAAAGATCCGTCACCAGGGCTTTTTTTCCAGCCTCATGCGCTTTGGCCTGCAGAAGAAGAATCTCCCCCTGGCAGGTGTCGAGGCGACCTCTGAAAACGATACGCGGGTGATCCTTGGGGACCAGCCGGTTGCCGGTGAGCTGGGTCATATGCTCAGGCTTTGTTTCATAGAAACCGCCGTCGATGGCCGACACATATTTCGGGCCGGCCACCTTCTCCGCCTCTGATTTCTTCGGGGCGGTCTCGGGCTGTGAAGAGCATGGCTCTTGGGCGCCCCTGACGACCTTAACCCCCTTCTCACCGAGAAGCTGGGATGCGGAGGGGGTCAGAATCTGACCCTCCTCCAGCCTGAAAGTCTCAGGAACGTCCTTTCTGAAGAGATCCCTCAGATAGGATTCCGATATGACTTTCATGGTTTATTATCCTTCAAGCTTGGGAAGAATCAGTTCGACTTCGCCATGGGGACGGGGAATCACGTGAACACTGATCAACTCACCCACACGGTCAGCGGCTGCGGCACCGGCATCTGTAGCAGCCTTAACAGCGCCCACATCACCACGTACCATCACGGTGACGAGACCGGCACCCACCTGGCTGCGACCGATCAGGGTCACGTTTGCGGCCTTAACCATGGAATCCGCTGCTTCCACTGCACCTACAAGACCACGTGTTTCAATCATTCCAAGAGCGTTCTGTGAACTCATGTTTTTTCTCCTCATGTTATCGTATTAAAATCGTTCGCTTTAAAAACCTGCCCCTGTACAGAGCAATTTGCTTGCCAATTCCTTTGAGAAACCGGCCACAACGGCAGGTTTCAAAGCCCCTCACGGGGCAAATCTCATGTTTATTTAAACAGTTCCACTCATTTTCTTGAGCTGTTCTATAATCATGTTTGTCACCGCCTGCACGTCGAGATTCTCGACCGGAGCAGAACCGGTGGTCGCAGCCGCATCGTCCAGGCCGTAGGCAATGCGCCGAATGTTGAAAAGCTGCTGGGGGCCCACGTTCTCGGAGGTGGCGCTGCCGCCCACGGTCCCGCACCCAAGGGTGAGGGAGGGAGCCATGTTGGTGGTGAGTCCCACGGCACCCTGGGTGGTCGGGGTGTTGACCAGGCAGCGGGAAACAGGCTTCTTCATGGCAAACTCACGAATCACGGTCTCGTTATTGGAGTGGATGCCGATGGAGTGACCGAGGCCGCCGTTCTTCAGGAGCTTGTAGCAAATCTCGCAGGCTTCCTGCCAGTCGTTGACCACATAAAAGCCCAGCAGGGCTGTGAGCTTCTCTTTGGAGAAGGGGAATTTGGGACCTACGCCCGGCTCGTCGCAGAGCAGCATGGTGGTGCCCGCAGGAATCTCGATCCCGGCTACCTTTGCGATATCCGCAGCGGAACGCCCGACGATGTTTGGATTCATGGCACCGTTGGGACGTTCCATGACACGTTTGACCTTGGCAAGCTTCTCGCCTTCGAGGAAGTAACCGCCCTGAGCGATGACACTGGCCTTGACCTTATCGGCGATGCAGGCTTCCGTCACGATGGACTGCTCGGAGGCACAAACAGTTCCATTGTCAAAGGTTTTCGAGGAAAAGATCTTCTGAACCGCGACATCCACATCGGCGCTTCGCTCGATAAAGGCAGGCACGTTGCCGGAGCCCACGCCAAGGGCGGGAGTTCCTGAGCTGTAAGCCGCCTTCACCATGGCGTTGCCGCCGGTGGCAACGATGATATCGGCGATCTTCATCAACTCATCGGTCCCCTGCATGGTGGGAACGCTGATGACACCCACCAGATCTTCAGAAAAATCCATGGCTTTCAGGACCCCTTTGATCATGTTGACGGTGGCGGTAATACACTTCACCGCGCTAGGGTGGGGGCTGAAGACAATGGCGTTGGCACTTTTAAGCGAGATAATAGCCTTATAAAGGGTGGTGCTCGTGGGGTTGGTGGAAGGAATTAGACCCGCGACCACGCCCATGGGCGCAGCAATTTCAACGATTTTTCTTTCACTGTCCTCGTTGATGATCCCTACGGTTTTGGTGCCTTTGTAGTAGTTGACCAATTTTTCAGAGGCGAGGATGTTTTTCTGTTTCTTGTCCTCCCATTTACCAAAACCGGTCTCTTCACTGGCCATCTTGCCCAAGGTTTCGGCCATCTCGACGCCCACCTTGGCAATAGCCTCCACAAGGGCGTCTACACGTTCCTGACCCGCATTTTGAAGCTCAGGCTGAACAGCGCGTGCTGCGCGAACCAAGGCCCGTGTTTCCTGAATTGAGAGCAAATCCTTATCTACCATCTTACGTCCTCTCTTACTTCTCTAATGTCTTCATATATTGAGCAAACGCCTCAAGAAGATCTTTCTTCTTGGCATATTTAATCTCACCCCTCGCAATGGAGAAGGTGGGAAGCTGCCGGGCGAGACGCCTCAATTTGGTCACTTTCAACTTTTTAAGATCTGCCAGGTCGAAGCTCAGCGGTTCACTGCCAGAGTCAGAAGTAAATGAAGCTTCTGATGTCTTGACGGAAGCCTCGGAGCAAGGAGCCTCCTCACAAACCGGGAGGGGGGCTGACGCCATCACAGGCTCCAACATCTGGCCTGCCGGCTTGTTGGCGGAACCGGATCGATGGGGAAAGCACCGGGGGCACTTTCCCTCTTCGATCAGAATCCCTTCAAGACCTTCGGCGGTCCGAGCAATCACGGTAATCGAGCAAACCTCACCCAGGCGAGTCGCCGCTGCGCTGGCAGCATCCACAGAGGCCTTGACAGCGGACACATCGCCTGTGAACAGAATGGAGACGAGTCCCCCGCCCACAGCCTGTAAGCCGAGAATGGTGACATCGGCGGTTTTCACCGCCACATCCCCTGCTTCCACGGCCGGGACGAGACCCATGGTCTCGATCAATCCTAAAGCCTTGCCGTTCACCTTATCGTTCATTGGGACCTCCCGTGATTAATACTTCAGAGGATTCTCAGCCACCTGAAGAACGGCATCAGCAAAGGCATCGCAGGCTGCCTTGCAGGCAGACTGGGAACCGGTCAGCAGGCCCCCGCCGAAGTTGGTCTCGGAAGGAGGACCGAAAAACTCTACCATCTTCACGTCGGCAGCCTTCAGGGCTGCATCCAGAGCGTAGACCGCCTCAATGGGAGGAGCGATCAGGTAGGCCATGGCCTCTCCCTCGGGGATACTGCCCAGCCCGGAGAGAAAAGACCCGGTTCGGGAGACGCAGTGGGCGTAGTAGGGGATGGAATCATCGTCGTTGGCGCTGTAGAAACAGGCGTCATTTTCGATAAACTCGATGGCTGCGTTGATGCCGCTTTTTACCTCTGCGGGATCAGGGCCGGAGAGAATGCCGATAAATTCACCGGCAAGCTTGGTGCTGGCATTACCGGCGCCCCCGTAAAAGCTCTTGGCATAAGCCACCTTGACATCGGCCTTTTTGGTGGCTTCGTCGATGGCGGTGTACCCCACATCATCGCAGTCGGTGGTGATCATGCCGATGCTTCGGTGCCCTTCGGGCAGTTCGAGGCGCTTGATCAGGTCCGAATCCACGTTGGGGATCATCTTAACGCTGAGGACGGTTGTGCGAAGTGCATCACCTTTCATGTGTTCAAGTCTCCTGGCTCTTCGTTAAATTTGAAGGTCGATGCCGCTTGCTTTCTGCTCGAGCATCTTCTTGACGATATCCGCAATCTGAGCTCCAGCTTCCACGGCAGGAGTTCCGCCCTTGTGAATATTGGAGATGATGGTGCGCTTGGACTCAGAGATGCCTTCATGGCAGTTGTAAACCATATAAGCACTCATGGACTCGCCCGTGGCGAGACCGGGACGCTCGCCCACGAGGGCGACGGTAATCTCAGGTTTCAGCACCTCAGAGGCGCTGTCCATGGAGGGAACGCGTGCGTAACGAATAAAGAACGGTTTCCCCGCATCGATCCCCAGGTTTTTCAAGCCCTGAAGTGCCGCTTCCATGGTGTCCTTGGCGTTGGTCTCAATGGCGGTGGAGCTGAGGCCATCGATCACCACAAACTGAACCGTGGGTGTTCCCTTGCACGCAGCCTTCACCGTCTCGATGCTCGCCGCGTCAAGCTTACGTCCAAGGTCAGGCCGGGTGAGAAACTCATCCTTGTCGGCACACATGGTTTTCATATCCAGCAAGCCCCAATCCTTGATAAAATCGGGACAAACGTTGTTGAAAACAGCGTCCTGAGCCACGGCATGGTCAGCACGAAAACGCAGGGAGGAACCGGTAAGATACCGGGGGCCAGCGCGCCAGATGCCGATACGGGCAGGGGTGGTCGCCTTCATCTTGAGATACGCATCGCGGTTGTGAGGTTCCGGCACGAGAAGCTGTTTTCTCAAATCGATGGCTGCGAGATCACATCCTTCTGCGCAATCCGGGGTCACCGCCTCAGCCACAGCGGCGGCAGCCGGAGCGGCAATCTCTCCGCCCATGCTGGAGAGCACCTCTGCAATGATATTCTTGATCTTGTTTTCTGAAATCACGTCGATTCTCCTTGGCTATCGAATGAATAAAGATGCGTCGCCAGCCCTGCGGGTCATCTTACCGTTTTCCCAGAGGCCCATCTTTTCAAGCCAGGCTTCAAACTCAGGGACAGGGCGCAGGCCCATGAGTTCACGCAAGGTGGGAACTTCATGGTAACCGGGGCACTGGTAGTTGAGCATGATGTCATCACCCTGAGGAACGGAGATGAGATAGTTCACCCCGGCCGTGCAAAGGAGCATGCCAAGGTTCTCGACGTCGTTCTGGTCTGCCTTCATGTGGTTGGTGTAACAGGCATCAACACCCATGGAGATACCGGAGAGCTTGCCCATGAAGTGATCTTCAAGGGCTGCACGGGTCACCTGCTTGCTGTCATAAAGGTACTCGGGACCGATGAAGCCAACCACGGTGTTCACCATGAAGGGCTTGTAGTGCCTGGCCAGACCATAACAACGGGCTTCCATGGTCAGCTGATCGACACCGTGATGGGCGCCGGAAGAGAGCTCGGAGCCCTGACCGGTTTCAAAATACATCACGTTGGGTCCCTCAGAGGTCCCCTCTTTGCGCATCAGATCTTCGGCTTCGGAGAGAAGCGCCACCGAAACACCAAAATCTTCGTTGCCCTTCTGAGAACCTGCAATGGACTGGAAGATCATGTCACAGGGGGCGCCTTTTCGAATCGCGTCCATCTGAGTGGTGATGTGAGCCAGCACGCAGTTCTGGGTAGGGATCTCATACTCGTCCATGATCTCGCGGAACATGGTGAGGATAGAGATGCAGGAGTCGGTGGTGTCATTGACCGGGTTGAGACCGATGACCGCATCGCCGGACCCGTAAGACAACCCTTCCAGAGTCGAGATACGAATGCCGTCGGGATCGTCGGTGGTGTGGTTGGGCTGCAGACGCCAGGCCAGGGTCCCGGGAAGGCCGATGGTGGTGTTGCAGTGGGCGGTGATGGTGATCTTCTTGGCACCGTAAACCAGGTCCAGGTTACTCATGAGCTTGGTGACGGCTGCGATCATCTCGGAGGTCAGCCCGCGGGAGGCCCGGAGGAGATCAGCGCCGGTGGTTTCATTTGCCAGAATCCATTCACGAAGTTCAGCCACGGTCCAGTTCTTCATGGCCCCGTAGATTTTTTCGTTGAGGTCATCCTGGATAAGCCGGGTGACTTCATCATCTTCATAAGGAACCGCAGGGTTGTTCCGGATGTCGGCAAGGGTGATATTGCTCAGAATCTCCTTGGCGGCAACCATTTGAGTCACAGACTCGGCAGCCACTCCGGCAAGCCGGTCACCCGACTTCTCCTCGTTGGCTTTGGCCATGACATCGTAGAGATCCTTGAACTCATAGACGGACCCGAAAAGGGTTGTTTTCAATCTCATGTTTACGTCCTTATCGTAAGTAGAGTAAAACGCTGCGTCGATCTCTCCTGCGCACGCCACAATATGGCGAAAACACAGTGTGCGGGATCATGCCTGATGGACATGGAAGAAACCCATGCACCGGGTGTTTCGTTGGAGTAAGGGAACAAAGCACACCTTTTTTCAGGGTGCGGCCCAGGTTCATCGGGCAAATTGGAGTTTGCGGGTCCCACCCGTCAAGATCTGCCCGTTCCCTATACATGACGCAGAAACGTAAAACACCCATGCTGCATAGCGCATCCTCAGCTCGATGCCGGATGAAATCCGACAAAATTTCAGGTGGGGTTGAATCAACATTGAACCAATCACCCCCCTGATTACGAACCTTGTGAAAGCCGAAAAATCGAAGCTTTCACCCTGATGCACTTCTCCCGAACACCTTTGTAAGGGAATCCGCTTGAGTCGGTTCCTCCCCGTCAATCATTGCCGGAAAGGAAAACCGTATCTTCTTCTTTCATTATTTAAAGGAGCACCTCAGGTGCCCTCGTGTAACCCGTTGAAATAAAATTCTAACCCGGATATTTCATGAAAAACAATCAGGGCTAAGGAATCATTCGTAATGACAGTTCTTTGCAGTCATATTTTCAGTCGTTTCAAAAATGCAAAATGTAATCTACAGTATTCGGTTCGATTTTCTCACCCTTCGGGCGAGCCGGGTGCACTCATCTGCCGCGTTATCAGAGCCTTGAGGTAAACCACTACATCTTCAGCTCTGATGCCTTGCATATGAGCGCACCCAACTCGTGAAATATCCGGGCTAAGGTTCATTCAATAACTGAAGAGCAATGTCTTCACGATCACGGGGACCACATTGCCCCCGGCAAGCTCGCGGCCGATATCGATATAGTCTCCATTTTCAACCTTCACCGTATCGATACAGATGACATCCTTCCGACCTTGAAGCTTGGCTTGGAGCGTCTGCCCCAGGGCCTTCGCCAGATCATTTTCCACCACCACGGTCAGCGGAGCATCTTCCTCCAGGACGGCTTCCATGCCGGCAAGGAGGCTCTCGGCCAGACGATGCAGAGCCTGAAAGCCGATGTCCAATGGCCCCTTGAAGGCCAGGGCGGGCATCTGTTTCTCTCCTTCCTGGAGCTTGTACCAGGCCACCTTTTCACGGATCACCTCGCTCCACTGTTCAAAAGGAAGGGCTTCATCCTCGCAGGAGAGCTTCAACACGGGAACGTTCTGAATGGGAAGAGAGGTCCCGGAGACAAAAATGGTGCTGCCGCTGATGTCGGTGGTATGGGATCCGGCCCCCACGACGGTGGCGCCGATGGTTTCAACCGGTGTCAGCACCGAAATGGCCTCGCCAATCAACGAGTGGGAGATCGCCTGCCCCAAAAGAAGACCGATATCCCCGTACAAAAAGGGATCGCAGGCGATGTCCTCGGAAACGCAATCGGCCACGCCGCCGGAAATAGTTATGTAATCGATGGTGTAATCGCGCCTCAGGTCTTTATCCGTACAGATCAGGCCCAGGTCGTCGGTGGCGGGTCGAATCCCGACCACCTCTTCCAGGAGCTCGCCCATGCGCATGGCGATCTTGGTCAGAAACCCTCGATCCACCGGCTGTCCCACCGTAACGGGGATGCGGTTGGATTCGGCCAGTTTCATTATTTTATCGGAGATATAGGTTATTTTCCCTTCCTCTACCTTGATGAGGCGACCTCCGATATCGAGGCAGCTGGTGTCCAGCACCTCCCCATTGTCGAACACGGCGATGTTGGTGGTCCCGCCGCCGATGTCGAGGTTGGCCACCACCGCGCCACGTTTCTTGGATTCGCCGGACGCGTTGGCCCCTTTACCGGCGATGATCCCCTCAAGGGCAGGACCGGCCGTGGCCACCACAAACTCACCGGCAAAATGGCTGAGCGCTTTTTGAACCTCGGCGGCGTTCTCTTTCCGGGCGGTCTCGCCGGTAATGATGACCGCCCCGGTCTGGACCTGATCTGGAACGACCCCTGCTTTTTCGTACTCTTCCTTCACGATGAGGCGGACCTTCTCCCCATCGATTTCGGTGGCGGATTTTAAGGGGGTAAAGTGAATCTCACTTCGGTAGATAACCTCCTTATCAGCGATCTTAATACGCGGCACGGAGATCATCGAGGCCGTGTTTTCAATGGTGATCCGGCTAAAAACCAACTGAGTGGTAGACGTTCCGATATCAATGCCGACACTTAAGATGCTCTCTTTCATGGATAAACTCCGCTCCGTAAAATCCTGACCCGTTCCTGTGTACCGAAAACAAAAAAAGCCTGAAGATCTCCGCAGATAGTCGCGGGGTTCTTCAGGCTTCGTCGCCTTTTGGTGTCTCCACCCCATTGTGGAGACTTCAATTTATCATATCTATCTTGCCGGAGACTCCGGCATGACCTGTTCTCTTTTAATCCGTCTGAGGCAACACGGGATATTCCGTGGGAACCTCGCTGGTGGCCTCATCCAGGGGGAAGTCAAAAAACACCTTGGTGCCCCCTTCGCCCGACTCGGTGGTCAGGGTGCCGTGGAGCTTGTCTTTCACGATGATATTCACAATCCGTGTCCCCAAGGCCCCTTCTCGAACCTGGCTCACATCAAAACCCACCCCGTCATCGGTGATCACAATACTGCCGTAGCTGGACGCCTTTCCGATTTCCACATAAATTCGGCCCTTGTCCCGTCCCTTGAAGGCATGCTTCAAGCTGTTCTGGATCACCTCGTTGGCCACCAGGGCGATGGAGGTCGCCGTATCGGAGTTGCACATAAAGGTGTCTCCCTGGGTAAAGACCTGGACCTCTTTGCCACCCACCATGGAGTAGTCCACGATGCTGCTCTTAATGCGCTGGAGCATGGTGAGAAGGTCCACGTCATCCACCCCGTTCTGGGCGAGAATTTCATGGGTGGCCGCGATGCTCAGCACGCGGCTGATGCTCTCACTGAAGGCCGTCTTTGCCGAGGCGTCGTCCACACGTCGAGACTGCAGCCGAAGGAGGCTGGCAATGGTCTGCAGGTTGTTCTTCACCCGATGGTGAATCTCCCTGATCGCGACAGACTTGAGAATCAACTCCTTCTCTTGGGCTTTCACATCTGTCTCATCCCTTATTAACATGACCACTCCCGATACGTTGAAATCCCGATTCTGCATGACAGCGTATTTGATGTTCAGCACCAGGCTGCCCACCTTCACTTCGTTATGACTCAGTTGTCTCTTTTCAAGGATATCCTGATAAAGCACCTGATCCAGGACCATGTTGGAAAAATGAATCCCCTCAAGCTTATCGAGATACCCGAGTTTTCTAAAAATCGCTTCCGCAACCGGGTTGACGTAGGTCGAGACCCCGGTTTCATTAAACATCACAATGCCGTCGCTGTCGTGATAGGGCAAGGAAGGGGCCCCGGCCCTTGAGGTCATCAGCGCTTCCATCAGCTGCTCGGTGGTCCGGGAAAGAACCGACAGATTGTTCCGGGTTTTCACATGATCGGTGACATCTTTTTCGGCAATGAGCACCCCGATAACCCGACCTTCATCATTCTTAATGGGGGAGACGTTCTGACGAACATTTTTGTTCTCCTGGGTCACGGCCCACATGTCCGTCGTGGGCATCCCCACCTCCAGGGTTCTGAGCACCGCAGGCTCCTTGCTCCGATACGCCATCTCTCCCACAACCGATCCCGCATAGAGTGAATCCCGGCTGTTGGGTTTGGCTTGAGCCACCACCACGGCCTCGTCCGGATCACGCGTAATGCAATCAATAAAGATATCCGCTCCGGTGCAGTCGGCGATAATGCTGAGGTTCTCCGCCACAGATGTGAGCTTTGCAATATCCTTGACCGTCAAATCATTGTATTTGCGGCATAGTTCTTCGATCATGTGAATCCCCGTTGATTCCTGTATAGAAGTTATCCGTTCAGCACGATAACCTTGGCGATCTCTTTCATAGAGCACCGCTTGTCCATACTCAGCTTTCGAATCCTGTTGTACGCCATCTCTTCACTGATTTTGTACGTCTTCATCATGATACCCTTGGCGCGCTCCACCAGCTTTCGGCCTTCAAGCTGGCCCTGGGCCTTCTGCTTGTCACTTTCAATCTGGGCAATTTCAGCGCCCTTGGCCACGGCAATCTCCACCATGGGCAACAAAGAGGCTTCTTTGATGGGCTTCACCACATACCCCATGACCCCGACTTCCTTGGCCTGATCCACAAACTCTTTGCCAGAGTAGGCGGTCAAAAGCAGGATGCCCCCTGCGGTGTCCTCATCCCGGATCATCCGAGACGCTTTAAGCCCATCCAAAAGCGGCATCTTAATGTCCATCAACACGAGATCCGGCTTGTGCTTGCGGCACATCTCCACCGCATCAAATCCATCGGAGGCCTCACCCAGCACCTCGTAGCCAGCCCCTTCGAGAATTTCCCGAATGTCCATCCGTGTGATGGGCTCGTCATCTGCTATGACAATTCTGTACCCCATGCCTTCTTACTCCTGATTCTTTCTATGAAACCGCCGAAAAAGGATCCCTTCCTTTAACGACCCGCCAGCATATCCTGAACGATATCAAGGCCGATGTTCGCCTTTGCGCTTACCCGGATAATGTCTTTGGCGCCTGCGTTTTTTAAAAACCGTTCCGCCCGGTCGACATTGCACCCTTCCACGTCCACTTTGGTGATGATTCCCACCACTTTCCGATTGAATATGGTGGCAAACTGCGGGGGAAACAGGCTGCTGATCCGTGTGGCGTCCTGTACCATGGCCACCACCTCACAATCCACTGAGGACGTGATCAAAGCCGGATAAAATCGCCTGTTCTCCAGGAACTCACCGGGTGTATCAATAAACCGGCCGCAAAACTCCACGGCCTGGGTTTTTCGTGTTGAAAACTCATCTCCGGAGAGCACGCGAATCAAGGTGGTTTTCCCCACACTGGACTCTCCTATGAGCATCATCTTCTTCATCTCGTCAGCCATGGGCTAAGACCGCGTCATTTCGACGGAGGCGTAGTGCAACGTCTCGTCAAAGTAATCAAGAACCCCCTTGAGGGACGACTCAACGCTGGCAACGTCCCCAATGAGAACCAGGGACCCCCCGAACCGATCCAGAAAACCGATCTCGACCCCCGCCGCCTTGGTGGCAATATCGGCGGCAATGATCACCCCTTCACTCGGCGTGATCGTCAGAATACCAATGGCGTCGCCCGTCTCATCATCCAGACCGAGCTTCATATAGATGCTTTGATGGGGGCTTGCAATCACATGGGCCAGCGTTACCTGTTTACCCGGCACATATTCTTGTATCACCCGTTGCTTCTGTTCTTTCGCGTCAACTATCACATCTACCCCCAAAAACAAAAAAAGCTTGACCCGGTAAGCCAGAAAAACTGGTCTTCTCCGAAGCAAGCATCATCGCTGTCGTTACACGCCGTTGTGTAAGAAAATAAGTTGTTTAGTGGTTATCATAATCGCCTTTAAATTGACAAGCCTTTTTTTCAACGCAGACAACCCCTTCCGATGTCCAATAACCCGAGAGCACACCTCGACAAGCCCCATAAAACCTTGAATTAACATGAAATCAGCCCTGACATTCTGTCGACCAAGCCGTAAGTCCATGCCGGGTTGTTCAGCAAAAAATCTGCCCAGAAAAGCCCATATACTAAATTCAGACAAGAAGGGACCATTCGATATGACATCAAAGGGTTAGTGTCTAAAGCCTATTGCAATTCACGTGCCACTATCTAAGGACATATTTTCCCCACCCCAGAGAGGCTTGCCCACCCTTTGCCCTCAAATCCAACAGAAGGGGGTGCACAAGCGCACCCTACCCTCTCATCGAGAGCCCCTGCGGACAGGCCATGGACAAAACCGTCACCGACGGTATCTCAAAAAAATGGCCGCGCAGAAACTGCGCGGCCATTCCAATTCGCGTCTTTTTGTCCACACGATGTAAACACATGTCTAAAAAAGACGGATCAATCATCACCCCATTAAGCAAAGAGCGATCAGAAGCCTTTATTATGCGGCAGCACGAGCTTCTTCGGTGACGCCATTTTCTTTCTCTTCCTTTTCAAGAGCCAGAGCGGCAGGCACAGAGAGAAGATATGCCAGACCAAAGCCTGCAGCGCCCCCCAGAAGCTTGCCAGACATAACCGGAAGAATCATGTTGGGCTGAAAGTTGGCGGTAAAGGAGAGATGATCGCCAAAGGTGAAGGCAGCACATACAGAGAAGGCCACACAAAGGACCTTGTCCTTGGGACGCATGTCAGCGATGAGTCGGAACATGGCAAGGATGTTGGCAGCAGCAGCAAGGATACCCGCGGCACCGGTACTCTCAAGGCCAACCATATGGCCAATTTTATCCATGGGACCGGCGGCGTACTTCTTGATCAGGTAAACCATGGGGAAGGCACCGCAAAGCATAATCCCGATGAAACCAGCAACCTCCAGAGCCCTGAAGTTATCCGCCTCATCAGCGATGATGGGATCGAAACCCCAGGCACCGAAAACAGAAGCAAAGAAACCGGTGAAGTATTCAACGATGGAGAAGACAAGGACCAGAGTCAGAGCGATGTTCATGCTGCGACCAAAGAAGAGGAACCCCTTGATCATGGTATTGGGAACCATCTTGAGACCAACGGCCAGACTCACACAGAAGATAGTCAGAGGCATCAGGTTCAGGAAGATCATCTTAAACGTGAGACCCAGAGCAAAGGCAGAATCAGCGTTGACTGAGATCATGCCACGAACCATCATATCGGACATAGAGATCATGCTGCAGGAGATGAACACACCGATGGGAATACTGAGGAGACCGGCCATTACGCCAAGAGCCATATATTTATGGTCTTTTTTGTCCAGCATGGTCAAGCCCACGGGAATGGAGAAGACGATGGTCGCACCGGACATATAACCGACAACCATGGCCATGATCCAGCCTTCACGAGACAGCGCCAAAACATCGGCAAGCTGATACCCGCCCATATCAACGGCGATGATGGTCGTGGCCGCAATCGCAGGGTCCGCGCCGATGGCGTTGAACATGGGGCCACAGACACTTTTTACAAAGGCAGAAAGATAGGGGCTTGCAGCCAGAATACCAGCGGTAGGGATAAAGATGGGCCCGATACTGTGCAGACCTTCAAGAAACTCCTGTCCGAGGGGACTTTCGTCGTCCTTGATGTATGAAAAGGCACCAAGAACAGCACAGATCATAATAATGTAAATAATGTATTGACCAATATTGCCCATGAGAAAAACTCCTAATTCTACTAAATTCAGTGGTGGATCGCCTACCTGTGCCACCCATAATCATCTGGGCAGGCTTCAAATGTGCGACCAAAAATTATCCTCGTTTTTGCTGTCGCCCGATAATTTTGGCCAAAAAAAAACTCGCAGACAGGGTATATTTCTCCCCGCAGCAAGCTTCATCGACTCATTTCAACAACACGCCTTTGTGCTGTCCTACTCCAATTTTTTAAATTCTTTACCACAGTCAAACTCACATTGACAAGAGACCATATTGAATAATTTTATTTTTTTAACAATGTTCATACGTGGTCCACTTATTGCATTACAAACTGCATCTCGGGGGATGCATTGAAATGTCTTATTCCCTTCGTGCAACCCCAGCCGTTTGCCCCCACCCGACCCACACAGTCCCTGCAACGCAAAAGGAAGACCGACGCCCCGGCGCAAGAATCACGCAACGCCGACCCGCCACTGCCTTTGCCTTTGCCTTTTTATAAGGTTTTCCAAGACAGCCCCCAACGGACCCGTTATGATACCCGCCAACCCCAAAATGCCCACACAACCCAGCCAAGGAGACGCATGACAATTCCTTCCACGACCATCCCTTACCTCCCCCATCGCCCTCAACACCCCCTGGACTGGAATGGATCAGAATGGAGCGCCGTCCCTTTTCTGACGCTTCCACACTTTCGCCCGGAAAGCAGCGACCACCGTCCCCCCACCCGGGTCAAATTAGCCTGTACCCCCGAGGGAATCTGCGGTCTGTTCGATGTCATCGACCGCTTCGTGCGCTGCACCCGAACCCACTTTCAAGACGAGGTCTACAAAGACAGCTGCGTGGAGTTCTTTATTCAGCCCAAAGCCGACTGCGGGTACTTCAATTTTGAATTCAACTGCGGCGGGGCACTACTGGCCTCTTACATCACCGACCCCACACGCACGGAAAAGGGCTTTGAAGCCTTCTCACCGCTCTCCTCGGCCCAGGGCGCTCTCGTTAAGAGCTTTCACTCTCTGCCGAGGGTTGTGGATCCCGAAAGGCAGATGCCGACCCCCTGGCTCCTTGGATTTTTCATGCCCTTTGCACTCCTTGAGTCCTTCGTCGGCCCCCTTGGCGAGATAAACCGTCAGCACTGGCGCGGCAACCTTTATAAATGTGCCGACGCATCCTCTCACCCCCACTGGGGATCCTGGGCACCGGTGGATGCGCTTAACTTTCACCGACCCCAATGCTTTGGAAGGCTTGACGTTGAGGCGTGAGATCCGCCGGACAACCAGCAAGTCAAGCAAAAGTTCCCTCAGCGCTACCCGCCGCAACCCATACCGCCGCAAGAAGATCCTCTTCTCTATCGACGTTCTGCCGCCATTGCAGCCGGCCAACGAAATCAATCGAGACTTGCCCCTTCCCCTGCAAATAAGATAAAAGTGCATTCGTTTATAACGCAATCTATGCTTTTTAGAATGAAAGGTATACGTATCCCAAAACTTATGGAACAGATCCTGATCGTTGATGATGACCCGGGTATATGCGAGTTTATGACGGACATCATATCCGCGATGGGGTATGGAGCTCAGTCGGCCCTGACGCTGAAAAAAGGGCTGGACATGGCCTACTCCACTCCCTGTGAAATAATCTTTTTGGATGTTCATATGCCCGACGGCAGCGGACTGACTGCCGTAACAAACTTCAGAAAGAGCCCCTCCTCTCCGGCAGTCATCATCCTGACAGGGGATGGGACCGCCGACGGTGCGGTCCAAGCCATCGAAAGCGGTGCCTGGGATTATATGGTCAAGCCTGCCACACCCGACGCCATCAGATGGGTGCTCAAACACGCCTTGGAGCTCCGTCAAGCAAGAGTGCCCTCCCCCTCATCGACCTCCTTCAAGCGAGAAAAAATCGCAGGAGACAGCCCGGAGCTCACCCAATGCCTGACGGTGGCAGCCGATGCTGCCGGAAACAATGCCAACATCTTAATCACCGGCGAAAGCGGGACAGGCAAAGAACTGTTTGCCCGGGCCATCCATCATAACAGCGACAGGGCAAAAAAGCCCTTTGTGGTTGTGGACTGCGCCGCTCTGCCTGCGCCCCTGGTGGAAAGCGTTCTATTTGGCCATCAAAAAGGAGCCTTCACCGGAGCCTCAGAAGCCCGGACGGGACTCATTCGGGAAGCGGACGGAGGAACACTTTTCCTCGATGAATTGGGAGAGCTCTCAGCCTCAAATCAAAAACGGTTTCTTCGGGTCCTTCAGGAACGACGCATTCGCCCCATCGGGGGCTGTCGAGAAGAGGCCGTCGACTTCCGACTCATTGCCGCCACCCACCGGAACATTGAGGCGATGGCCCACGAAGGCTCCTTCAGGGAGGATCTTCTCTTTCGCCTGCGCGGGCTCTCACTGGCCCTCCCCCCTTTAAGGATCCGTCACGGGGACACCCACATTATCGCCATGCGTGCCATCGAAACATGCTGCCACCGCTTCGGATTTTCAGACAAAGGGTTTTATCCCGAATTCCTGGAAGCCCTGATCCTCTACCCATGGCCCGGGAATGCGCGCGAGCTGATCGCTGCCATGGAAGCGGCCGTGATCAAGGCAAAATCAGACCCACTCCTGCACCCTATCCACCTGCCCCTCCATATCCGGGCGGAGTTGGCCCGTACGTCAGTGCTCAAGGGGTCAATACAGCCCGATATCGCTGAAAGGGGAAGAGAAGACGGGACGTCTCTTCCGGCTCATGCCCATCATATGAGCACCGCCGAACAAAAATACCTTCGAAGGGTTGCCACCGCCGCAGGCGGTAACATCCGGGAAATATGTCGAATCGCCAACCTTTCGCGAGCCCAGGTCTATCGGTTAATCAAAAAGCACGGCATTTCCATTTAAAACAGGTTTCCAGACAAGCTCGAACGCCGCCTCCCTCAAAAGCGAATCGCTCCCGCCATTCTCATGAGTGAGACGGCGTCTCATCCCTGAGATGTCATCCCCGGTATCCCAGATGTCCCAGCCCTCCGACCTCCCCGCCTATCAACCTGAATATATGTCGACTTCAGTCACATCCGCATGGCATTCGCCCATTGGTACGATATTTGCTGAGCCATCACACCACTGGACTGCAGTCCATAACCAAAGCCTGGGGGAAAAATCAGGCTGGCCAAAAGGAGAGGGTTTTCGCTTGTGAAGAACTGGAAATTGAGAACGAAAATGTTAGCAACCATCTGTTCCGTAGTGCTCATTACCTACCTGGTCACCATTGTCTTTGTGACCGTAAAAGCCACGGACATGGTAAAAAAAGAGGCCTTGGAAAAATCCCTCGAGATTGCCCACCGGCACGGGGGAATCCTGAAAACAGAGCTTGAGAAGGCCATGGCCGCCGGTCGGATCCTGGCCCAGAGCCTTGAAGGAATCAATGAGAGCACCTTTGTACCTGAAAAAGCCATGCTGGACGGCATCACCCGGAAAGTGCTGGAAAAAAACAGCGATTTTTCAGGTGTCTGGATCATGATGGACCCGGACACAATGTACAAAGACTTCTACAGCGCCTGGTTTTATCGAAGCGGAAACACGATTATCTCAGCACCTTACACCACAAAAGAGGCCTATTTTAAAGCCGCTGCCGATGCCTACTACACCAAGGCAAAAACCGCCATGGCAGAAGCCATCTTAACCCCCTATGTGGACCCTGAAATCAACGCCCTGATGACGACCACCTCCATACCGGTTCTCGCAGGCGGTCGATGCATCGGGGTGGTCGGGGTGGACCTTGTGCTTGATCACTTGAGCGCCATGGTCCGTGAGATCAAGCCCTTCGGCACCGGCAGTATCAGCCTGATATCTAACAATGGGACCTACGTCGCCCACACCCATCCAGAAAAAATCGCCCAGGACATTGGCACATCCCAAACCTGGACGGCGGCCAAGGAGGCGATCAAAGCCAACCGTATCTATACGATGACAGAAGATTCAGCCCTCCTTGACACGGAAATTTACCGGATTTTCGTCCCCTTCACCATCGGCAACACGCAAGCCCCCTGGGCCGTCGCCGTGGATATCCCCATGGATAAGGTGCTCCAAGGACCCAGAAATTTGATGCAAGCCTGCATTTTGATTGGGATCATAGCCGTGCTGACCGCCATCATAGCCATCGTTCTTTTTTCAGGACGACTCGTCAAACCCATTGTCGCCGCCGTCAACGGGCTGAAAGACATCGCCGAAGGGGAAGGAGATCTCACCCTGCGGCTTGATAAAGCCACAAACGACGAGGTAGGAGATCTGGCGCACTGGTTCAACACCTTTATGGACAGGCTTCAGGTGATGATCAAAGACATGACCGGAGACGCAGAGACCCTGCTGGCCTCCGGGACCTACCTCCTTGACATGTCGAACAGCATCACCCAGGAAACGGACACCACCCTTCAGAGTTCGGCCACGGTAAAAACGGCCACTGACGAGCTGAATTCACGCATGGAATCCGTTGCCGCGGCCATGGAGCAGGCCTCCACCAATGTCTCCCTTGTCGCCTCGTCTGCGGAAGAGATGAACGCCACCACAACGGAAATCGCAGAAAACTCGGAACGCGCCCGGGAGGTCACCGAAACAGCGGTTCAACGTGCCCACCAGGCCACGGAAAGCATGGTCCACCTGGGTAACACCGCCGCAACCATCAACAAAGTGACGGAGGCCATCACAGATATTTCCGAGCAGACCAACCTCCTGGCTCTCAACGCCACCATTGAGGCCGCACGGGCCGGAGAGGCCGGTAAAGGGTTCGCCGTGGTGGCCGGAGAGATCAAGGAGCTGGCCAAACAGACGGCAGAAGCCACCCGGGAAATCCAGGGAAGTATCGAGGCGGTTCAGACCGCCGCCGAATCGGGCATCTCCAGCATCGAAGGCATTACAAAAGTCATTGGTGACGTCAACGCCATGGTCACCACCATTGCCACGGCCGTGGAAGAACAATCCATCGGAACACGAGAGATCGCCGACAACACAAGCCAGGTCGCCATGGGTATCCATGAGGTCAACGAGAACATGGCGCAGGTTGCCACGGCAACGGAAAAAATTGCCCGAGAGGAACTGGAAGTCAACCGATCCGTTGAAGATATTGCGTCCTCAAGCATGGAATCCACGATCAACGCCCGAGAGATGGGCCAGATCTCTGCTCACTTGCATGCCCTGGCAGGACAGTTCAAAGTGGGGGAAAAATCCTTTGCCATCGGCGACGTGAAAATAGCCCACCTTAAATGGGTGACCACCATTAAATCCGTCGTCGCCGATCGAAAGGAGATGAAAGCGGAAGAGGTCACCTCCCACAATGCCTGTGAGTTTGGGAAATGGTACGCAGCCCAGAAAACAAACCTGTCATCAAACCCCGCGTTCAAAAAAGTGGGCAGCTTGCATGAACGGGTTCATACCCAGGCCCGGGAAATCGTCGGCCTCAAGAATCAAGGACGAAATAAGGAGGCCCTCGCGCTGATTGGGACCTTTGAAGAGACCCGCAGCGCCCTGTTCGACAGCCTGGATGAACTCTACAGAAACTAACCTGGCTCGCTGAATCAAACAAAAGCCCTGGCATCCGATCGAATGCCAGGGTTTTTCATGGCCACCCCATCGCCTGACACCCGCCCCAAACCAAGACAATTCACGCCCCTCCCCCGATGGGATCCGTCCACCGAGGCCTGTGAGGATGACACCGCATCCAAAATATACTATACTGAGTAACATTATCTTTTGCCCCTGCCCCTTCTCGCTCGCCTGCGCCCCACCCCCGGAACCAACTGAATCAACCCGCTTGCCCGAAAGAGTAAACCCATGAACAGAAACCTCTTCGTTCTCTTGATCCTTCTCGCCGCGTCCCTCTCGGCGCTCCTCTTTCATGTGGCGGACACGCCCCTTTCCTTTCACGGCCCCCCCATCAAAATCGGAGTCGTGGTGCCCTTAAGCGGAGAGTTTGAGCCCCAGGGACGCATGGCGCTTCAAGGGGCGTTGATGGCTGCAGAAGAGATCAACCAGGGCGGAGTGCTGGGGGGAAAGCAGATTCGGCTTGAGATACGCGACAGCCAGTCAGACGCCGATACGGCCGAAGTCGCCTGTCAAAGCCTGATGACAGAAAAAAAGGTCGTCGCCATTCTCGCGGCCACCGGCTCCCCCTCACGAAAACGCATGGCCACCCTTGCCGAGTCAGAAGGGTTCCCCCTGCTCTACGCCGCTGATTATGAAGGGGGCGAGTGCGCCCCCCATGTCTTTTACTACAGCGAAATCCCCGACCACACCATTCGCCCCATGATCTCTTATTTGCAGGAGACCCAAGGCCCTGATGTCTTCATTTTCGGCCTCGACGTCCCCTTGTCCCACAAAATCGCCGATATCGCCACCCGGGAAATTGACGCCCGGGGAGGGCGGGTGGTCGGCCAGGAATTCACCCCTTACGGCACCCCGGATTACAGCCCTGTCCTGCAGCGTATCAAGGCGTCAAAATCCCGGACTCTGCTGCTCACTCCGTCTGCAAAGGACGGAACCCGATTCATCCATCAATTCAACGCATCCTCCCTGAAGGGAAAGGTCACCATCGCTGCCATCGCCTTCAATGAGAGTCACCTCACGCAATTCAGCCCCGGTGACCTCGAAGGCATCCACACCTGCCTGCACTTCATGGCCAGCCTGGACTCACCCGAAACGAAAGCCTTTGTTGCCAGGCACCGACATCTTTTTCCAAACGCCCTTTACCCGCCAACCCACATCACCGAAGGGAGCTTCGGCCTCTTAAAAATTTTCAGCTCCGCCCTCGACCGGGCCGGAAGTCTCGACATGATAAAAACCATGGCGCTGATGCCGGGAACCCGCATCCAGGGAGGCCATGGTGTCATTACCCTGAGAGACGACCGTCACGTTAATATGAACATGGTGATTGGAAAATTTACTCAGGGTGAATTACAGGCAGTAAAAAAAATGGGGGAGGTGAAACCGACCAGCCAGTGCCCCCGCCCTCATTGAGAATGATCGGGTTCAAGGCCATCCCGGTGCCATAATTTTATTCGTTTATCCGTTTCCATTCATCAAATAATTCTTTATACTATCTAATCATTTCACTCTGAAACCAAAGAATGGATTTTTATGCTAAAAAGCAAAGAACAAAGAGAATACGATCGATATGAAATGCGCCAGACCCTTTCCTTTCGAACCCAGTCCGCAAGCGATCATAAGTTGGGAAAGACCTGCAACCTGAGCAAAAAAGGGATACTGCTGGAAACCAGCCAAAAAATATCCCAGGGCGAAGAATTAGAGCTCATTATTAATATTGACCAACAGTCAGTCCATTTTAAGGGGAGATGCATCTATTGCCTGAAGGCAGGCGCCAACCTCTATCAAGCCGGGATTCTTATTTTACAAATCAATACAGAAGGCCTGGAGGCCTTCCTCGCGCTGATCGAAAAGTTGAAAACTGAAAAAAGGCAGATAAACCTTGCCCTGAGCCCGGAAACAGGAGCCATAAACAATCTCGTCCAACGGGTTGCCTCCGAGCACAAAATCATCTCCCAATATGTGGTGGTCCTGCAGAAAGCCCTGGACGAAGCAGGGGGCACACCCCTCCATCTGGGAGAGCTCGAAACCGTCCTCCTGCATATGAAAAAGGCGCTATCGACACATTTTTATGTTGAAGAGAAGGTCTTCTTTAAAATTGGCCTGACCTCCCTGCCAACAGAATACCACGGATTGATCATGGAACTGTCACAGGATCACTCTGTGTTGGTGCATGAACTCAAGACCCTCACAACATCTGCCCAGGAAGGCATGAAAAAAGGGAGCCCCTGGGGAGCCAAAGAAAAAGGTGACCTGGAAAAATTCCTGCTCAAAGTAAAAACCCATGCCCGAAAAGAACTCACGGAGTTTTTTCCCATCCTTGAATCAAACGAGAATGCCAAAGCACAGATTATGAAGGTGTTACGGAATATCATCGACGTGTGAGGGTGCGGGTAGCATGGTGCAGCTGGAAGGATGGGCTCCTGCGGTGACGGTTCACGGATTAAATACGGCGTCGTCAAGGGGACCATCCACCTTAAGGTTCCGAAGAAAAACCGTCTCCTGGCTTCCGTTTGAAAAGAGCTTCACCACCTTGATGGGCAAATGGAACTCCGGGTGCACCCACAGCAGATAGGTCACCTCCTCGCTCTCGATCAGGAGCCGAGGACAAAGAGAGGTCTCCACCACCTCAGGTGGCAGAAGAGTCACAACACCCTGCCGTGCGTAGCGCATGACAGACTGGATCAGGGCCCCCATATCAGAGCGATCAACCGTATGCCCTTTGGGATCGGTAATCAGACGGTTGTCGGGGGAAAGGCTCAAGGTCAGGAGCCGGGTTGAAAAGGGGCGCAGGGACACCTTATTTATATTTGGATCGTAAATCAGTCGTGCGCCTTTGTGGGGCCGAATAAAATCCATCCGAATAAACCCCGGTTTTTTATAGGTATAGACAATCCGGTTACGCCCATCCTCCCCGTCCGAATCCAAAAGCGTGGTATAGTTTGTTAACGCATCAAACCGCCCCACCATCTCATCCAGAAGAGGATGCCCCTCTCCCCAGACAGGACTCGCACAAAACAGACAGACCCAGACAAAGAAAAGCCAGACAACACGGCGACGCATCAGCAATCCTCCGCTGCGAGATACCGAGTAAACCCGGTCATTCCTTGAGCCATCAAGCTCTTATGATTCTCAATGAAGTACCCTTTTATAAAAGGTGACAAAAGACTCATCCAGAGGCGCGTGGTCCGTACCTTCAGAGAAAATACACCGCATGTGCCCCGACGTGTCTGCTGAATACGGCAGGAGCATTGCCCTTCCAGGTCTCCATGAATATCAGCCGTAATAAGGGCCAGGTCGTTGACCTCCCGGAGGACAGCCTGAATGTTCAGGCCATAGGGCAAAAGCCCTTTCCATCGCGTGCTGTATTGCTTGCCCTCCGTTCCCACGGAGAGTTCATTCTCGGGCAGGCAAAATTCCAGCCCTTCCCACCACTGGGGCCAGGCCTCCACATGAAGCATCCCGTTCCACACCGCTGCCACAGGAGCCTCTACCGCCCATTCCTGTTCAAAGCGATAATACCTCCATCGATCCAACCTCAAAAAATCCACGTCGCCCCGCTCCATTGCAAAAAATTCAGATGCTGATCGCCTGCCCCTGGGCAGGAGTGCACATGAGCACGGCACATTAACACAGCCTCACCCCATAGAGAAGCAACAAGTCACCCAACTTAACTATTTCTTAATTCTACCACGACTCTGGACTCGATACGGAAAAAAATAAATACAAAAAAGATCACAGAGGATCATGCGCCTTTGAAGGGAACGGGACCATTCATATCGCAATGAATAAACAGATCCCGACAATGATTGCGATGATCACCGCTAAGAGAACAACACGCTTTTAAAAAGGACACCGGAGAGCTCAACTTTATAGAAACAACGTTCTGAAGCTTGACAGGCCCCATCATTCATGGAATGCCAAAGATGTCGCCTCTACCTCTTACAAGGACGACACCCGAACATGGGGACACCAACGATGACGACTTATCGCCACCGCCGGAGCCGATTGAAAGAGAAGACTTCCATCAAAAAGCCGAGGAATTATGTCTAAATCAGGTGATTCAAAACGCGATGTTAAGAAAAAACCTCAAAAAACTCTCAAGGAAAAGAAACAGGCAAAACGTGATAAAAAAATGAGTAAAGCCTCAGTTCCTGAGGGATAGGGTTGCTGAAAAAATAGACAAGAGAACGCTTCCGGCGATAAAACAAGCCTTATTCGAGCCGAGTCACCATGGTTCTAAGGCGTCTATTTTTTCATAAACCTTAACGGCTTCCCCGCACCTTCTTCCTTCACCGGGACGGAAGCTGCGGGGAGAAATTCTCCTTAACCCAACCGCCCTCCTTTTACCTATGCTGACTCACAGACCCATAACGGAAAATGACTGGCCTCAAATTCTTCAGATTCAAAAAGAAAGTTACGAAGAAAATCTTCAGGAGAGCCTCACCGCATTGCAGAGCCGCTGGCTCATGTCGCCGGATTTTTGTTTTGTCGCAGAAGCCGACGCCCTGGTCGTCGGTTATGCCCTGGCGCACCCCTGGAGAAATCATCACGTGCCGGCCCTGGGCATCCCCCTTGAGCCACCCGTCAACCACACCCTCCTTTATATGCATGACGTGGCCGTCTCGTTAGCCTCCCGAGGCACTGGGGTTGCCGCACGTCTGGTCAATGTCCTGATCTCCCGGGCCACTGCCTGCCATGTGCCCCACATGGCCCTGACGTCTGTGCAAGGCAGCGCCCCCTTCTGGGAAAAATATGGTTTTCAGGTTGTGGAGTATGGCGGTGACTTGACGGGCTATGGGAAAGGAGCGGTCTACATGAAAAAGCACCTCAATCCCCATGGGGACGCCTAACCCGGCTCGCCCGGAAAACCTGCGTTCAAGGCGACACACCTTGCCGAGGCTCTTTTCATTTCACAAAAGCGGAAAAGAGTGACACGAATTGAAAAGGATGGCGATGGCGGCTGTTTATATGTCGTTTGCAGAAAGCCGACGCGCGACAGAGGCAAGAAGGGAATGGATGCGCCCCTGGGTGGCATACATATGGGGAGTTGCGGTGAGAATATCCACGTATTTCCCGGAGCCTGCGAGCGTCATAAAGTGAGACATGCCCTCACCGCAGGGGGGGATAAA
Source organism: Desulfoluna sp. (assembly GCF_030145185.1). Lineage (GTDB taxonomy): Bacteria > Desulfobacterota > Desulfobacteria > Desulfobacterales > Desulfolunaceae > Desulfoluna. The sequence continues at coordinate 34,237 of NZ_JAQYWB010000037.1, forward strand.
GAAACAGGCCTCGGGGTCGAAACCGCCACAGGCATATCTTTCCATGGGCATCTTTCCGAGATTGGATATCACAGCGGACGCGGAGTACAGATCCGTCGCTTGACTCTCCGCCGCAGACTGCCGGTAGACTCTCTTCATAAGTGACAAAGGGATAAAGGAAAGGACAGGATACCACGAAGGCAGGGATTCATTTTGCCCCGCCAGGAGTAATGAGAGTTTGCCCTGGACGGATGTCACGGTGTCTTGATCTGACACCTCAAAATGAATCATGCTGGACAGATTATTGGTAGAACGAAGCCCCGGGATTCTTTTCCTCATATCCACCGGGATCAGAAAAGAGACTCGCCCCGGTTGATACTTCCAGGCTTCTTCGGCAAGTAAAATCGCCAGCTTTGAAACAAGATGCTTGAATTTTCCTTCCAGCCGGATGCGTTGCCAGGCGACGGCCTGGCTGTCTCCCTGGGATTTACCCGTTGGAATGATGCAATCACTGGGCCTTATTTTGGTCGCACTGTTTTGGTTTTTATCGCGGGTCATGGAGGAAATGTCCATGTCTGTCACCCGTGAACGCGAGCCCACCGGTTTTTTTCCGTTCAGTGCAGCGAAAACATCTTCAACCCAAAGCTGAGTTCCACGGCCATCCATCATCCCATGGTTGGTTCTAAAAACGATCCGCGTTGTGTCCCCGGGCAAAAGCACAACCTGAGAGGTCGGCCCCTTCACCGGATGAAGAGGCTCCGTTAAAAACGGCGCGTTCAATGAATGGAACCCATCCCACGCAGAATCCCGGATGACCTTCACCGATGCCGAGCCCCCTGAGGCCACCCATTTGGCAAAGCAATACCGCCCCTTCAAGCGCAGCCGACTCCCCGGATGTGCGCGGCACGCAGCATCCACGGCCTTTTGTAACTCAACCTCATCAATGGTCCCCACCCCTTCCACCACCAACTGATTGGCGAAAGGCCTGGCCGCCCAATCGGCAACCAGGAGCGTTTTTTCGGCAGGAGATAATTTTCGACTGAACATCGCAACAGACTCCATAAATAAAAATAAAGAACAGGAATAACAAACAAATCCGGCGGCATGGTGACTTAACCCGGGGTCCCGGAGATCACCCCCTGCTCGCCAGAGGGACTCGTTTAACAGATTGAATCGGCGTGGCTTTTCCATCTCGCACTGTCACCGCATCATGGATCGGGGCATCATCCCAGTCCCGCAACAGGGCTTCGGCAGAGGCGACCAGAAAGGCATCGTTGGGGACACTGACCCCGGAGTTGATCCGGACGGCGTTGCCCACTTTAACCCGGTGGCCGATCGCGGCCCCTAAAAAATGGGTTTCACTGTCTGCCAACCCCTCCCCGGTGTTTGCACAAACAGGGATGGATTTTCCAAAAGAAAGGTCCAGGATGGTGGCTCCGAAGGCCATGAAGCTGTCACGCCCGAAGAGACACATCTGATACCCCCCACCGGAGGAAACCATGGCACCGGGGTAGGCCACCGAAAGGTTTAGCATGGCACGTGTCGGCAGGTAGGCCTTGCGACCCACAACGCTCATCTGAACAATAGAGTAGGGATCAATCACCGCCTCTACGCCAATATAACATCCCCGGACTACCGAAAAGGCTCCGATCTTTGCGCCTTTTTTGACGGTTGAAAACTCAACCACCGCCGTCGGGTGAATGTCCGCCCCTTTTTCAATTTCGTTAAGCTGCTGCATCACCTTCCACTTGTTAATGGAGCGGGATTTCATCAGGAGCCGTGTGATTTTAAGGGCCTTTTTAAACATCGAAGAGGACGTGAATTCACGTTTCCCTTTCTCCATCGCATAGCTCATCGACAAATGGTTCACACGCAGGATGTGCGTCCAGTGATCCATCTGAAACACCATCTCTGTCCCCAGCCAGAACGGTTGTTTCTCGGAGATCCCAAGGGCCGGGTGTTTCACGGCGGTCACCACGTCGTCCGGGTCCACCGCCCGCAGGTCAAGTTCCGTCACCACGACAGGGCACGTTTCAAACTCCGGGCGGGCACCTGGCAACATCCACGCCATCTCATACATCCCAGGCCCGTCCAACTCCTGTAACGCACCTGTCGACGACAACCAGTGGCTGTTTTTCACGCACAGGCGGCCATAATCACCTGCGATTATTTTTTCCACCAGCTCTGAAGTGAACCATGTGCGATCCGAAAAAAGAAAAAAAGGCTCATCGTCCGGGACCGCATCCACCCAGGTTACACCGGCGTCATTCAGCGCATTGCGTTGAACCTCCGATAAGGGCTGATCCATAATCCGGGTTTTTCCAATCCCATCGCCAAAGGGGTTGATCGTCTTGTTCGTTTCAACACAAAAGGCTTTGATCATGCCCATCTCCTGCGTTCCGTTAAATAATGCCTCTGGCACGCCCTTCAGCTTTTCAATTCCTCAAGGCATCGTGCTGCTTTTTCCGCTCCCCCTGCCTTCACAAAGGACGCCTTGATTCTGAGCGCATTCTCACGGTAGGAGGGGTCATGAATCAGCGTCATCACCGCATCGTGCATGTCACTGGGTTTAAAACGCCGATACTTGAGTCGGAGCCCGGCACCGGCGGCAACCACCTGGCTCGCTACTTTTGACTGGTCATCTTTGATGGGGGTGACCACAAGGGGCAATCCGTTCATCAGAGATTCACAGACCGTATTATGCCCGGCATGGCTGACCACACAGTCCACATGGGGCAAGACGTCCAGTTGAGGGATGCGCTTTCGGATGATAAAATTATCCGGTATCCTGTCAAAAAAGTCACCCGGTGCAACCGCCACCACGGTCAGGTCCCGGTGTTCAAACGCCTCAACAATTTTACTGAAAAAGGCTTTTCCATGGTCTTGATTGACGGTACCCAGGGAGATCAAGACCTTGGGTGTGGTCGTTTTTTTCAGTCTCGCAAAGGGAAAAGGCGTCGTATCGATACGATGGGTAATCGAAGGACCGACGAAGCGATAATGATCCGGGAATCTGCAGTGTTCCCCCACAAACAAAGGCGATGAAAAGATAACGGCAAGACGCGCCGATGTATTCACCTTTTCGTTGCAAGCCACTCCGACGCTCTGCTGGAATTCAATCATCCGGTCGTGTTCCCACTGATTCACCCGATGAAAGCCTTCTAAGGGTTCCTGAACGCCTGCGGAGGTGGTGCAGAAGGTGGCGTAAGGGATTTTTTTCTGCCATGCGACCACGGCACCGGCAAAGGCCTGTTGATCGTTAATGATCACATCCGGCTTCACCCGTTCGACGATGGACGCCACCCCTTGCATGGTTCCTCTGGCCATGGGAATAAAGACATCTTCATATAAAAACTTCAAACTTTGCAGACCCGAGACAGACGGAGATTTTTTAACTATCTTTCGATAATCCTCCGGGCCCATGTTGTCTTCTACGGCCATAAAGGTTCCCCCCTTGGGCAACCGGTCCCCTAAAGGGCCGTCACCGCCCACAAGCAGAGCCTCGTGGCCGGCCCAAAGAACCTCATGCCCGCAGCTAAGCAGCTGAGCGCCGACGGAGAGCGTTGGATTGATATGCCCCGCCAGGGGTGGAACCACAAAGAGAAAGCGCCCCATAAATTTACCCTTCCAGAGTCCGCACACACATTATTGACATGTTAACCACCTCGTCACCTGTTCACAGAGCTCTTCGGTTGCCTCCCATATCACCGAATGGGTACACCCTTTGATCACTCTGAAGTCGCATTGGGGAAGGAGGGACTTGAGGATCTCGCCTTTGTCCCGGATATCTGAGTGTTCGCCGTAAATAGCAAGTACCGGGCAGGCAATCTCTGCCAGGGAGTGCTCGGAAATGGGCCTGAAATTCCGGATATCATGGACCAGTGAGGTGCCATAGACCAGCCCATGGGCATTGTCTGCCAGCCGGTTACGCTTTCGGGAGCTGTGACGCCCGAGCCACGTTTTAAACGACGCGGCAATGGCCCGGTCACGGGCATCTCCCTCAAGCGAAAGGGTCTCTGTCATGTCCGCGGCAAATCCGCTGTCCCCGATGTGGGCATCAATGAGAACAATCCCCGCTGTTCGTTCCGGATAGGCCAGGGCAAACGCCAGGTTGAGAATCCCGCCAAAACTGTTTCCGACCAGGTAAACAGGATCCACCAGGCCCAACCCGTCGAGGAGAGCCGCCAAATCCGCCACAAAATCAGGGAGGGTGTAACCGGATTCAGGTCGCTGTGTTTTGCCATGCCCCCTCAAGTCATACATCAGGGCACGAGCGAAACCTGAAACCCGGGTACCCAGTGTAAAATACCAGCTCGACAGGTTGTCCATGATCAACCCGTGATGAAAGACAACGGTCTTCTCTCCGGACCCAAGATACTGATAATGAATATCAATCGCATTGGCTCTAATCACTGCCACAAAAAAACTCCAAAAATTGATGGTTTACCTCACCGGAACACTCCACAGGCAGATAATGCCCCCCAGGCAAGACGACAAGGGTTGAATCCGGGATGTTTCCCGCGAGGCGCTGACCGGCATCCCTGCAGGAGGAGTGGTCCCCATACAGAAGCAGGGCGGGGACGGACAGGGAGGCCAACAGGGCATCGTCTATATCCGGTTCTTTTTGGAGGTCGGAAAAAAGGGTGCTTTCACACGCCAGATATTCGAGTGAGGCCCTTAATTTTCGCGCCTGCCGTTTGCCGCTGAGAATCAACCCCTGCAACCAGGACGGCAAGGCCTCAATCATCTCCTCCGGGCTTCGGTTAAGGAACACCCCCATCTCTGCCAGATCCGACGGCGGGAGCGGAGCGTCCACGATCCCCAGTTTGTTTATTTTTTCAGGATGGCTGAGTGCATAATTCAAAGCAACCAGGCCCCCGTAACTGTGGCCCGCAAGGGAGAGGGTCTTTAACTGAAAATGGTGAATCACCGCGTCCAGATCACCCACCATAGAGGGGATATCAAAACCGGTACGGACCTTTTCACTTTTGCCATGTCCCCGCATATCATACAGAATCACCCGATGGGTTTTCGCCAGCAAAGGGGCTGCGGTAAAATACCACATGGCCAGGCTGCCCACCAAAAGCCCATGCAGCAAGACAATGGTCTTCTCGCAATCCGGGTTCAGTTGCTGCACATGAAGCCGGGTGCCGTTTGCGTTCAGGTAAGGCATGAGTCAATGTAATCCACCACCTCAGCCACGCTCAGGTGAATGATCGCGTCCAGTTCCATGGCCGAGAGCCACTGGGCAAAATCAACCCTTTCTCCGTAATGGTCCCTGATTTTTTCGGCAAATTCCACAATTTCAATGCTCTCCATCTCAAGGTCGTCTGCAAACGTGGTTTCCAGCACAATGTCCATATCATCCATGTAGTCTTCTCCGATAACGTCACGAATGAAGCCCGCCACCGTCTCCAGGATGTTACCTTTTAAAGATTCTTCCATTATCATTATTATGACCTTCTATGGTTAAAGTGGGTGGAAAAACATGCCTCTGGAGGCCAGGGGCTGATTCACTTGGCCCCAGATTTCTCGCGTTACCCCGAACGTTATTTCGGCCTCCGACAGGGTTGGCTCCGTGGCGGCAAATTCGATAGGCTTTGATCGGCATACCGGCCTGGGTCATCCTTTCCGCCGCAGCCTTAAAAAAGTTCAGAAAAGAATGGACCGAAACGATGATCAAGGCAGAAATAACTCCGACGGCAAGGAGGGCGAGAAAGTCACTTTCGCGATAAACGCCTTGAAAACAGGTCTTCACAAGTCAGAAGAACTTTTTGAACTTGATATGATCGGTCCCTTCGGGGACCACCGATGCCACCGAATAATTAGGCTCGGATGCCGTCATGAGCCAGTAGGTCTCACCGGAAGGCCCCACCGCTTCACACCGCCCGATGGTCTCCTGCCCAATCAAAGAGATCTCGGCTGGATAGACAGGTGAAATCCCCTCGGCAAACAATCGATTCCGAACCGCGTCCTTTAAAACAATCAGCGTGTTCAACCACGCCCTCTTCCGTTTGGGTTCAATGCGGTCATACAGCGCTTTTTCTGCCTGCGTACAATATCGTCGGCTGATGTACTGGGTGGCGTTGGCCGTTTTATAAACATCCCGGTAAATCAAAAAATCGTTCTCATCCACAGAGGAGAGAAGGTTTGATCCGGCGTCTCGCATCACCTCAAAGAGCGCCTCGTCCGTATCAAACCGCCTGTCATCCCACCCTGTAACCCCCGCCCAGAGAGTGCCACCCACCGTCAACTCCATATCTGCCGATGCGGAGCCCGGTTTCATGGGATACGCTTTCACCAGGCAGTCCACCTCCTCACCGTCCCCTGGGTTATCCGAATAAAATTCGATTTTCCCTATCCGGATGGGCATGGCGAGCCTGTCTGTCTGAGTCATTTCCATGACCCAATAGCCAAAGAGCTGCCCCGCATTATCAAGCAACGACCCTTGCCCTTCTGCCGCGGTGATGACCCCGCGGATGCCATTGTCCCCTAAGGTTCCAGTCTCCTTCACGCCCTGATAGGCCGGGCCGTGAAACATCCACCCCTCGCGGTAAAGCCTGTCACAGGAGACCGGCGCTTTTTGGGGATTCCGCAGAAGAAAGGGGGCCGGTTCAGGTGGGGTCGGGTAGGTATCGGCGAGTCGAACCCTGCCGGAGAAATAGCCTTTAATGACCATCTGAACATATTCTACGCCGTCATAGTCGGCTTCAAGTTCTGCCGTAAAGGGCTGGCTCAGATCGATCCAGTTAAACGCCTGTATCTTTTCAATGGCCGTAACTTTTTTACCTGGAACCATTTTTTTAGCGTATTCACACAGAATATCGATGGACATGGTCATGGGCACCACCGGAAATTTTTCAGATAGCTGGGTGCAGCCCTCACTTTGTGGGAACAATGAATGATCGATCAGCCAGGGGTATCCCTCAAGGGAAAGATCCAGTGCGCAGGTTCTCTTCCTTGCCCCCGGATCCTGGTCAACAGGGGCTGCGGGAAGACACCTTTTCTGGCTTTCCGGCAGGGACTGCCACGTCTCAAGGACTTCTTTATGCATGTGGACAATACCGTTCAGGGTCTCCTCATACGCCGCCAGCACAGGATGATTCTCAGAATTTGTCAGCACCGCTGAGGACGCAGGCCCAACGTGTGAGAAGTCGAGGCGGGTCTCAAGCCTGACCAGTGGAACCCCCAGCGTCAGGGGCATCTCCATGGCCGTCCCCCCCGAAGGCACGGATAAAGGCTCTGCCAGCATCCCAGCCCCCGGAAGATCCGGTTCCAGCCCTTCAATAAAACAGGCGGCAAGGGCCCTTCTCAATTGGCGCATCCCGCTCATTTTCGGGGTATTTGTGTTGATGGCGGCAAACTTTTTGCCTTTTAAAATGTCCTGAACAAATCCGGTGAGGCTTCCGGTCCCGGCCTGAATAAAGACCCGAACGCCCTCCTCATATAATGTTAAAATAAGCTCTCGGAAACGGACCGGCTTGACCAGGTGATCGAGCATCAGAGCCCTTAAGGCCTCCCGCTCTTCTGGATACGGCCCGCAGGTTGTCGCAGACCACAGGGGTGTCTTCATCCTTCCGATATCCAGCGCATCGAATTTTGCTCGATGAACACCCAGTGAATCAGCGTACAAAGGAGAATGGAACCCGGATCTAAAGGGAAGCTTCAGACACAAGATCCCCTCTTTTTTCATGGCATTAAGGGCCGCATTAACGCTTGCATCAATCCCGCACAGGATCACCTGATGAGAGCAGTTGTCCGTGCTCACGCAGATATCCTCAAGGTCATCAAAGAAGGATTCCGCGGTCCGGATATCGCATCCTGCCGCAGCAAAGGCCACATCCGGCACCTCTAAGGACCCGGCCTCCAGATTCTGAATAAATTCATCGAGGCCCTTCGAGTCGATGACACCGGTGGCGATCATCCCGGACCACTCTCCGATGCTGTGCCCGGCGACCACATCGGGGGTTATTCCCAGATCACCCAGCAGGGAGTGGACAAATTGATTGACGCGGATAATCCCGACGCCGGTCTCTTCAAGGTTCTCCGGGTGCAGGCAACCCGGCAGGGTTTTATCAAAAAACGCAGCCACATCGTCGAGCTTCGGTTCAAACGCACTGTCCACCCCAGGAAACAGAAAGGCGGTTTTCCCGCCCCCTGTCACCAACCCTTCAGACGTATAATAAATATCCCCACGCCCTCGCCAGGCCCCACCCCGAAGGATTATTTTCCTGGCCTTGTCCCGCTTTTTTTCATCTGGATTAAACACCACAAGCCGGAACGCGCCTCCGTCAAGGCGTGTCTCTCCCTTTTCAAGGGCATCCAGCACCTCCTCCCGGGACCCAACGCTGATCAAGAGGAGGGGCTCCGCCGCCTCTTCCAGGGGGGCCGGCACGGGGGCGGTTGAAACAGAAGCCTCGGCCTCCCTGTCATGCTCGGACATCACAAGATGCACATTGACCCCGCCAAAACCGAAGGCATTGACACCAGCGATTCGCTGGAGCCCTTCGGAATGCCAGGGCTCCGCCTGATGAATCAACCGGAACCCGGTCGGGTCGAGGGCCTCATCCGGCTGATCACAGTTCAGGGAGGGGAAGCGAACCTTATGATAAAGGGACAAGGCGGTCTTAATAAACCCGGCGACCCCGGCTGCCGGCATACAATGACCAATCATGGACTTGACAGACCCCAAGCCGGGCTTCGTTCCCATGCCTGTCTGCCCGAAAAATCCGGCGAGTGTTTGCAGTTCCGACAGATCTCCGGCACGGGTGCCGGTGCCATGGGCTTCAAGGGTGCCGATATGCTCGGGGTTCAGCCCGGACATCTTCCAGGCTCGTTCAAGGGCCAGGGTCTGGCCTCCGACATCCGGAGACATCAGGCTGGACGCTTTGCCATCGCTTGAGACCCCGATGCCTTTGATGACAGCATAAATTTTATCACCGTCTGCCACGGCATCCTCGTAACGTTTCAAGACCACCACACCAACGCCTTCTCCGATCAAGAGCCCGTCGGCATCTTTGTCAAAGGGCCGAATCACACCGGTCTTCGAGAGAACACCCAGCTGCGTGAACACACTCCAGAACGAAACGTCGTGGCAGAGATGAACCCCGCCAGCCAGCATCAGGTCGCACTGCCGGTGCTGAAGCGCTTTGGCCGCCTGGTCAATGGCCATAAGAGAGCTTGCGCACGCGGCATCAATGGTATAGGCCGGCCCACACAGATTCAGTCGGTTCGCCACACGCGACGCCGTCAGATTGGGGACCAGCCCAATCACGGTATCCGGCCCATAATGGCCCAGCTTGCTCTGAAACTCGGCCTTGATCTCACCGATGGCCTTTTTTGACATTTCGGGAAACAGGGATTCCAGGCAGGAGACCAGCTGCTGGGCAGTACGAACGTGTTGTTCCAGCCTGACCATGCCTGGACCGATATAATTGCCCCGCCCCAGGATAATACCCGTCTGACGGCCTGGCAGGTCGGACACGTCATAGCCGGCATCCCTGAGCGCCTCACAGCTCACCTTGAGGGTAAGCAACTGGTCCGGTTCAGCCCCTTCGGCCGCAATGGGCATGATGCCATGCGAGATGGGGTCAAAGGTTGCGTACCCATCGATAAACCCGCCCCGGCGGCAATAAAACCGATCACTGGACGTGGATTCGGGATCGTAATACAAGGGGTCCCATCGATGTTGAGGAACCTCTGTAATCGCATCGTACCCGGTGGTGAGGTTGTCATGGTAAGCCGCCAGATCAGGAGCACCTGGCAAAATACAGGCCATCCCTGTGACCGCAATGTTGCAGGGATCACTCATTCACAAGTCCCCCTTGAAGCAGCATGGATTCAGGGCTTCCACACATGAGAATCACCCGGGCATCCTCTTTTTTCCCATACCGTATTTCATCCAGCAGGGCCTTGGTGCCCTCCTGGGACGCAATAAGGCCGATGCCCGCTTTTTCATATTCCCGTGACAACGCCTCGGACACCATGCCCTGACCGGCCCAGGGCCCCCAATTGATGGAAAAAGCCCGCCCTTTAATCCTGAGATTGATATCCATGGCAAGCTTGTCCAGCGTATCATTTGCAGAGGAGTAATCTACCTGGCCCTTATTCCCAAATGCCGAGGCAATACTTGAGAAAAATGAGACAAACTGAACATCTTCATGAAGGCACTCGCAGAGAACCTGGGCGGGCACGGTTTTGGTTGCAAAAACGTTTTCAAAGGATTCTTTTGATTTCTGATGGAGGTACTTGTCATCAATGACTCCGGCCCCATGGAGAACCCCGTCGATACGCCCATGTGCCTTGTAGATGTCATCAATCAGCTCGGAAAAAGCTTTTTTATCCGTCACATCCATGGACACATACTCATACCGGCCGCCCTTCTCACCAATAGCCCTGAGTGTGTCTCGCAACTGCCGTTCGGAACGGATCGCCTTAAGCTTTGATTCAATGTCCGCTGGTTTTTGACAGTCCCCCCGGGCGATGATCGCCTTCCTCAGCTCGACATCAGAAAAAATTCCGGAAAAATCAGCCGATTCCTGGAGACCCGGCCGTTCTGACCGACCGACAAGAATCAATGTGCATCCATACCGATCCGCAAGTTCAAGGACCACGCTTGCGGTAATGCCCTTTCCGCCGCCCAGGGCCAGAATCACCGAATCACTGTCCAGTAAAATGTCTCCCTCCCCTTCTGTCGCCAGGGGATTGGAGTGAATGTTGTAAAGCTGTCTCAACCCGTTGGCGTACCCGACTTCGCAGATCACATCATCGACAAACATCTCGTCAACGATATGATCGGTCAGCCTCTCCGGGGGCTCGTGCGGGCTGACATCAATGTATCGACAACGGGTTTGGTGCCACTCTTTGGAGAGGCTTTTTATAAACCCGGCCTCTCCCCGATACTGTGCCAGGGATGCCCTTACAGCAGAGGCTTCACCAAAATCCCCACCAAGCCCGGTCACGCCGTAGAGCCATTTGATTTTGTCCGGGTTCGTCTGTTTGACTAAATCAAACAGATCCGTGGCCGGACCACGGCCCTCTTTTTCAGACAAGGGGCTCAAGTAAATCAGGCCATCCATGTCCCCAAGAAGTCCGCTGTCATCAGGAAGGGTAACCACATGGACATCGGCCCCTTTCTCTTTAAGGGCCTCACTCAAACGGTCCACCACCCCCAGGGAGTCCTTGGTCAGGGCAAAACTCTGGCCGGATATATCGTATCCGTTCATCATGGGTTCGGGTGCCCTGGCGAGGACGGCTTTATACCGGGTCAATGCCAGGGGACTCTGGGAATCCTGGGTCTGGATGTCGCTGTCGGAGTCCCCCCCCGCCACCTTGTCATGCAACCAGTCGATAATACCCTGAAGCGTTTTAATGGCGGCCAGAGCCTCCATAATCTCTTCCGGGTTTTCATCCGCCTCAGAATTTTCATCCTCGCCAGGAACCAGAGCAAGGCGTGCGTTCAATTCCCCCAATATCTCGATACGCTTGATGGAATCAATGCTGAGATCCGCTTCAAGGTCGAGGTTCAGGTCAAGCATTTCGATGGGGTATCCGGTTTTGTCGGCGATAATTTCCAGTAACAGCTCCTTGACCGGCTTCGTCTCGGGCAACCGGTCTTGAACGGGCCTTTCAACCGATTTCGACGCGCCCTCCCCCCGGCCAGGAGCTGGCGCGGAAAGGGGTTCTAAGGCGGGAGCCCCCAAGTAACCCAGCATCACATCCCGCTGGGCCTGCATGATCTCTTTGACGTTATGAAGATAGCCCTTCACCGTTTCATCCCGGTTATCCCCTGAAGTCAGGGTGCCAGAGGAGGAAAACCCAGAAAGTTTCAAGGGGACTTCCACCGGCCGCATGGCGGTATCCGGAAGATCCCCCACCACCGGGACGCTCCTGTGTCCGTTCACGGCCCATACCGTCGAATTGAGTGTGTAGGATTCGGGCGAGTTCAGGTCAAAGACGATGGCCCCTCTCCCCTCAAAGAGGGTCTCTAAGTCAAAGGAACGTCCCGTCGAGAGGTATTGAGCCAGCACCGTCATCAAACGCCGGATCCCGTTTTCCCCTTTTTTATCGGTGCAGAAGGCCCGATGCTGCCCCCCTGCCGTGTCCTGTACCAACCCTGTCAACACAGCCCCTGGTCCAATTTCGATAAACACCGTTGCGCCCTCTTTTTCCATGGACGTAATCTGATCTGCAAAGCGCACGGGTTTGACAAGATGTTCCGAAAGACGCTCTCTGATTTTTTCCGGCGAGACGGGGTAGGGTTCCGCGGTGGTATTGGACCAGACAGGCAGGGACGGTGTCTGCAGGGGCACCCCCTTTAAATAGCTCAGAAACTCGGCTTGGGCCTTATAAATAAGCGGGCTGTGAAAAGCGCAGGCCACAGGGATCTCTCGAGCTGTCACCCCCTGCTTTTTTAAATATGTCAGCGCCATATCAACCGCGTCCGAGGCACCGGATATCACCGACTGCGTGGGTGAATTATAATTTGCGACCACCACCCCGGCGATATCTTTAATGCAGGCATCACGTGCCTCCTCTCCCCCCAGGACGGCTGCCATCTTGCCCGGATCACTCTCCACGGAACGGAGAATGGCCTCGGCCCTATGTTTACTGACCACCGCCACATCGTTGATATCGATCGCACCGCTGTAACACAAAGCCGGTATTTCACCATAACTGTGTCCACCGAGCATATCCGGTTCAATACCCAGCTTTTTGAGCAGCGCCGCCATGGCCAGAGAGACAACCCCGATCAGTTGCTGTGCATGAACCGTCTCTTTCACCGCATCGCGAGCCCGCGCTTTCTCGTCAGGAGAAAACGCATCGGCAGGGTAAAGCAAAGGAACCAGCGCCTCGACAAAGACCAGAAAATCCTTCAAAAAAGGAAAGGTCACGAAGAGATCCGACAGCATGCCCGGATATTGACTCCCCTGGCCTGCAAACAAAAAGGCCACCTTCCCATCCACCGGCTTCACATAATGAACATCCGGGTGGTCTCTGCCGTCTTGAACCGCCGCCAGCGAGGCCAGGAGGTCCTCACGGCTTTCAGCGACGATGGCTGCGTAGACCGGTTCTTTTTTCAAGACGAGGCTGTAGGCCAGATCCCGCAAGCGGGCATTCGGCCTCAGGGTTAAAAAATCTCGGATTCCGCGGATAGTCTGTCGGGCTTCTTCGGCATCAAGGCCTCTGATAAGAATCAATTCAGCAGGCCAGTCTTCAAGGGAGGTAAAGGGAACCGGCGGCTGTTGTTCCGTGCAGTTTTTTAGAACCACATGAAAATTGGTGCCCCCAAACCCAAAGGCGCTGACACCGGCAATTCTATCTTTCGCCAACCAGGGCCGTGCCATGGAGCTGAAGACAAAGGGACTTGTTTTGGGGTCATAAAAGGAATTGGTTTGATGGAGATTGATCGTCGGGGGAAGCACCCCGTGGTAAAGAGAGAGCATCACCTTGATGATGCCAGCCATTCCCGAGGCACATTTGGTATGGCCTATCTGGGACTTGACGGTCCCCAGGGCGCAGGTCCCCTTCGCGGCACCGGCGTTCACAAAGGTTTCGGTAAGGGATGACAATTCGGTTTTGTCCCCCACAATCGTCCCGGTGCCATGGGCTTCGATCAGGCCGACCTCCGCAGCAGAAATACCGGCCTGCGCATAGGCCCTTGTGACTGCCTTGGCCTGCCCCTCTTTCCTCGGCGCCGTCAAGCCAAGGCTCCGGCCATCACTTGAGCCACCGATCCCCTTAATAACGGCATAGATGCGATCGCCATCCTGGACGGCATCCTCATAACGTTTCAAGACAACCGCCGCCACGCCTTCGCCCATGCACAGACCATCCGTCTCCGCATCAAAGGGCTTGCTTTCCCCCCCGCTGGATAAGGTGTACAGACTCGAGAACATCAGGTAATCATTGATACTGTTATGACTGTCCGCGCCACCGGCGATCACCAGGTTCGAGCCCCCTGACGCCAGCTCCCGGCAGCCCGAATCGATGGCCGCCATAGACGAGGCACAGGCCGCATCCACCGTGTAGTTTCTGCCACCGAGGTCCAAGCGATTGGCAATCCGACCTGAAATTACATTTCCGAGAACACCGGGGAAGGAGTCTTCGGTCAGTGTGGGCAGGACGGCGTCGAGTTCCGGCGGGATATCGCCAAAATACTGGGGAAAAATATTTCTTAATCCGTAGGCCCCGGCCAGGTCGGTTCCGGCCTCGACACCAAAGATAACCGAGGTATTTTCCCTGTCAAAATCGAGGTCTTTATACCCGGCATCGGCAAGCGCTCCGGCAGAAACGTGCAGGGACAGGAGCTGAACAGGGTCAATCGCTGCCAGAGATTGCGGGGGAATGCCATAATCAATCGGATCGAAATAGCACTCAGGGAGAAATCCCCCCCATTTCGTGTTAGTTTTTTTCCCGGCAAGACCCAATTCCGGCTTTTTCGCTTCCGGGTCATAATACAGGGCCTTGTTCCAGCGACTATCTGGAACCTCGCTGATCAGGTTTTTAGCCGTCAGAATATGCTTCCAGTAGGAGGCGTGATCCGGTGATTCAGGAAAGACAGAGGAGGCCCCGATGATGGCAATATCCACCTGGAGCCCCTGTTTCTTTGGATAAGGAGGAACATCCAAGGCCGTTACAATGCGGGCCGCCCCTTCGGAGACCTCTTGATGCAGGGCTTCGACGGTCGTGGTGCCCGTTCGCAAAGAGGCGACTTGACCGATCATATAAAGCCCCTGCTCTGCTTGAAAACGCTCATCGACCGAAAGATTGGAATCACCCACCCAGGTCATGCCCTGGGCCGCTATCCGAAGCCGCCCCATATTCATTTGTTCAAGGGCTGTCCAGACCATTTCCCCCTTGCCGCCTTCCTCGGTCAGCGTTGCTTTCACCGACTCAAAATAATCCACGTAGCGGCTGGCAAGGCATCGTATTTCATGGCCGGGAGCCGTAGACAGGATACGGGTGGCCTTTTTGTTAATCGCTTTTTGCTGATAGGTTTTAAGCAGAGCGCCTGTTTTCACCGCTTCCTCTGTATAAAGATAGGAGGTTCCCATCAACAGACCGACCCGGGCTCCACGGGCAACCAGAGGTGCGGTCATAACCGCGAGCATGGCCGACGAACAGGCATCGTGAATGCCTCCGGCAAAAAGAAGGCTCACATCGTCAAGCCGGTCGCGTTTCATCAACCGGTCAATCTGCTGCTCCCACAGAACAAAGCTGCTCAAGGGGCCGATGTGACCGCCACACTCTCTTCCTTCGAAAACAAACTTCCGGGCTCCTTCTTTAAGAAAAAGATCGAGAAGTCCGGGAGTCGGGACGTGCAGGAAGGTTTGCACTCCGGCTCGTTCGAGGCTTTCAGCTTGGGAAGGCCTCCCCCCCGCGATGAGAGCATAATGGGGTTTTGCCTTAAAAATATGCCCCAGCTGTTCGGAGAAAATTTCGTTCGGTAAAAAGCCAAGGAGCCCCACCCCCCAGCGTTTTTCCCCCAATAACGTGGCTGTACCTTCAAGCAGCTCGGCCGCCTGTTCCCCCGTAAAAGTGGACAATGCAATAAACGGAAGCCCACCCTTCTGCGCGATAGAATCTGCAAATTCAGGATTCTCGCTAATAGAGGACATGGGTCCCTGGGCAATGGGGTAGGCCAAATGATGCTCACCTGCAAAAAGAGACCCTGCCCCCAAGGGATTCAGGTGCCGAGCCTGCCGGATGTGGGCATAAATGGATTCTTTTACTGAAAAGACAAAAGATTCTGCCGATTTGTATCGATCATAAATCGTCTTTGCAAAAGCAACATCCTGGCCCATGGGAATATAATGGCGGGCCACATCCAGCCCCCCGTACCGAGAGATGATATCATCTGCAGAGTCCCCGTCACAGGGGTCTAAAGCACCCGGACGAGAAAGAATCCTGTGACCGGACCACACCTTTGTCTCCGTGCCATCGAGCCTTTTTATGATCTCCTTCAGGCTGTCAGGGACCCTGGATTCACGTAACAGGGAAAGCTGACTGTCAAAAACAACACCGGCCCCCCCCAACGCAAGAACCGCCGCGGCAGTATGAAGACCACACCCACCCTGGACAAAAACCGGAACAGTCAACGAGGCCTTCAAACTCTGGAAAAGAACAAAGGAAGACATCACCTGAATCTCTCCGCCGCTTTCACTTCCCTTGGCGATCACCGCCCACGCGCCGGCGTTTTCGGCACGAACAGCGCTCTCCAGAGTTGACGCCTGTACGGCTATTTTTTTGCCTGGATACAAAGAAATTTTCCGGGAATCAGAAAGCATAATGACACCGACATTTTCCGGAATCTCATCCCTGGACAAATGAACGCCATCAGGAATACGAATCCCGAATTCGCCACTGATTTTTTTCGATAGTCTCTTTAACGCCTCTTTCCCACGCTCCGGCTGATGCCCAATATCCAAGACTGAAAATGCACCGGCACGATGCAACGCATGGGCAAGTTGTTCATCCGGACACTCAAAAGGGGTCACGGTCATTAGACTGCAGGGATTCCATTCCTTCATCTTAAACTCTCCGAGGCACCGCACGATTCAAGGCCGATGCCTGGTTGTTGAGGTCGACACAAGGCTCAAAGGTTATTAAAAAGGGTTGCATTTGCGTCACGATAAACAATCCTTCGATGGAAGACCTCTCAACCCAAGAGGACGCCCCAAAGTACTAAAAAGATAAAACGAAAAAACCGTCGTTTCAGCCGGAAGCACGAGGTCGGCTGTGATGCAAAAATTGTCCCTGATTTTTTCTCCGGCACGCGCCATGGCTCATAAGAATCTGTTTTAATGACAAACCTGGCAAAGCCTTAACACCCTTGCCGACAGCCAAGGGTTCCGTACTGAAATAATCAGCTTTTCGCAGCGAAACCGTCTCTGTTTCCTGGAAGCATAAAATGACTTATTCAATAATCTATAACTCATTTTATGGCCTTATAAAAAACAGTATTACAAGCTAAAAAAGTTAGCTCAGAACGCTATAATGAGATTTCTAAAGGATCTTTAATTCCTCTTTCGTACCCCATGCGATATGGCGATATGCACCCGGGAAAAAGCCACTTCCAGGTCAAAACCAGAGATACCTCATCTATTTAGCAAACGACAGACCCGATACAGCAGGGACTGAAGAAAAGATGCATCTATCTGAATAATCGATGATTACACGATAGATCAGCCATATTTACAGAGAGCCTAAAACGCCGTCCGCAACATAAACATTGTTTAAAGCGATTCATATATGTATAGTTCCTTTTCGATGATGTAAAGCACTATTTTTTACTGTTAATTTAAAACCGCGAAATGCCCAGTTAAAAATTCTCAAATAATGCCTCAAAAAGATATATTATATTTACTCAAAGAATCATCACATAAACAATAAGACCACAGAGACAGCCCATGCGCCAAATTGAAATCACACAGGTCACAAAAAATTATCGTCTTGGAAAAACGACGATTCAGGCTCTTAAAGGGGTCAATTTCACCGTTGAGGAGGGAGAATTTCTTTCCGTTGTCGGAGCCTCGGGCAGCGGAAAAACCACGCTTCTGAATATCATCGGCTGTATCGATGCGGCCTCTGAAGGGAGCGTTAAAATAGACGGAATTGAAATTAAGAGATTAAATGACAACGAACTTACGGATTTAAGGCTGCGAAAAATAGGGTTTATTTTTCAGACATTTAATCTCATTCCAGTCTTGAATGTCTTTGAAAACATCGAGTTCCCCCTGCTCCTGATGAACCATTTGCCCAAAAAAGCCGTCGTCTCACGGGTCAACGCTCTCATTGAACAGGTCGGTTTAACCGACTTTGTCCGACACAAACCGGCTGAATTGTCGGGAGGCCAGCGTCAACGCGTGGCCATCGCCCGATCCCTTGTCACAAACCCTGCGATTGTTCTTGCGGATGAGCCCACGGCCAACCTGGATACAGAAACCGGAAACTCTATATTGGCACTCATGAAGGCCATCAATATGAGAGAAAAAAGCACCTTTATCTTCTCCACCCACGATCCTGAGGTACTGAAATATGCGGATCGAATCGTCAACATCAGAGACGGCAGGGTGGTCAATCCAGAGCCCCCCGTCGCCCTCTGCCTCGATGGCAGGGGCTACTGAGATGGGGCTGCTCATAAAAATTGCGTTCAGGAATCTCTTACGCCACAAAGGTCGCAGCCTGGTCATCGGGGCCATTCTTTTTGCCGGTGCCCTGGTCATGTCCTTGGGCAACGGCATTATTTCAGGCATGGAAAAGGGGCTTGAAGCCAACATCATCCATCAATGGACCGGGCATCTCATCATTATGTCCTCACGGCAGACAAACGATGATGCTTTATTCAGCCCCAAACCCATGAAGGTCATTCGCCATTATCCCCAGGTTGAGACCGCCCTGAGAAACGACCGCAACGTCCGTGCCTTTTTACCGGCAACCAAGGGGCTTGTCATGGTGCTGAATATCGGTGCCCGGAAAAGAGCGGCCGAGCATCCGGTGCTCAGCATGCTCCTGGGAGTTGACTTTCAACACTACCGAAAAATGTTCAACAACAGTGTGAGCCTTCTTGAAGGGAGCGGATTAGGCCCGGACGAGAAAGGGCTTTTGGTCAACGTCTATGAACGAAAGAAAATTTATGAGTCAGAAAACACCTGGCTTCTCCCTCTCGGCACGGGTCTTAATCGAAGCAAGATGCCTCCCGACGCTTTATCTGAGATAGACACCCTTGAGACCGCATCGAGCTTGGTCTTAATGGGAATCGGAGATGACAACAGCGCCCTTGACGTATTTGCTCACGTAAAGGGTATTTATGAGTTCAAGGCTTTAAATCTCCTTTTCAAAGAGATCAACCTGATTGACCTGGAGTCCTTCAGGGAGTGTTTTGACTATGTAACCCGAGCCGAAAGCCAGACCGCTGTGTCCAAAGAAAACAGTGAGATTCTGGATGCCACAGAAGAATCCCTGATGCACTATTTTTCGAAGACGGCACTCATTGAAGGGCCTGGTCTTGAGACCGATCTGGGGACGGATGCTTTAAAAAAAGAGGTGGATACCGGCGGGATGATCACCGCCACAGCCCACGATGCCTACAACCTTATCTTTGTAAAATTGCATCACGGTCAAATACTTGAAGCAACCCTTCACAACCTGAACAACCGCTTCCAGTCAAACGGAACGGATGCAAGGGCGGTCTCCTGGAGAAAGGCAATCGGGTATATCTCTGATATATCCCTTCTTTTCCGCATCGCACTGAATATTTTTGTCTTCTTTATCTTTTTTGTGGCTGTGATCATCATCATCAACACCCTGACCCTGAATACCCTGGAGCGAACACCGGAAATAGGCACCATGAGAGCCATCGGAGCCCCAAAACGATTTATCACGAGAATGCTGATTCTCGAGACCTTGTTCTTGGCATGTCTCTTCGGAAGCCTCGGCCTCATAAGTGGCTCTCTCCTCACCCTGTTTCTATCGGGTCTTGACCTGGCGGCCTCCAACGAAATGATGAGCTTAGCCTTCGGCGGAGACACATTCTGCCCGGTCATGGATCTAAACGGCATGACACACGTTTTTATTCAACTCACCGTTGTCACCCTGATGGCTGTTCTTTATCCGGTGCATCTTGCAAAAAAAGTATCACCCCTTGACGCCGTGGCACGGGATTAGCCCGGATAGGCCTATCATGAAACTTATCTTTCGTATCGCATTCAGAAACCTTATCCGGCAGAAGCGCCGGAACCTCCTGCTGGGCACCGGCATCGCCTTTGGTATCATGATTCTTTTTATCTCTCAGTCCTACACGAAAGGGCTGTCAGATATTCTCATCAACTCGTTTATTTCAAGTGTTTTTGGGCATATCCAGGTGAATGCGACGGAAAAGTCCGACCGCTCCATTGCCATCATACGCGATAAAGACGCGGTGCTTGAAACCATCCACCAAACCCTTGACGATGTGAATTATTGTTGGGAATCCGTCTCCACATTGACCCGAACGATCGGAAACGGCAGCGGTGCCCTGATGCTGGTGGTCGGAATTGAAAAACACAATGGGGATTTTCTCCGTTCCTTGAACGTGGCGGAAGGTGACATCCGTGATTTCACCGAAGAGAGAACAGACACACCCATCATTCTATATGCACCCAAGGCGGAAGAGTTGAACGTGAAAACCGGGGAGACGGTCAATATGAAACTGACCACGATATACGGCCAGGTTCAAAGTACTCGGGCGACGGTTGCCGCGATCGTAAAACCGGAAAATATTTTCATGACCATGGCCGGATTTATCCCCCTGGACACCCTCAAATCTCTCCTCGGATATCGCCCCCACGAAACATCACGCATCAATATTGTCCTGAATCATATCCGCAAACCCGAAGAGACAGTGGCTCAAGCGGATCGCCTTCACCGGGCATTTAAACCGAAACCTGTTTTTTTCAACCTGACCCTGACCGGCCGCCACGGTCAAACCCAGGCCCTGGCCGGAGGATTGCAGACCCAGCCTGAGATCACTCCCTTATTTTTAGAAGAGTTCAATCTCCCAACCGACATGGCCGATACGTTTTCGGCAGATGCCATGTCCGTCATCATCGGCAAAGGGATTGCTGACACACTCCAGGAAGAGGTCAACGGCACCCTGACCCTTAGCTACCATACAAAGTTTGACGGCCCACACGCCCCAGACGCTGTCTTTACGATTCGCGGCGTAATCGATGAGCCCTCCGGAGCCTATGCCGATGTCGCGTTCTTTAATGTGTCCGGTTTTTATCCCATCTATTCCGAAGATCTCCCACGCGTCATCTCCGGCAATGATCAGGTCAACGACCTGACGACCCGAGATCCTCTGCGGATGGCTCTTGCTTATGACAAAATGCTCCTCAAACGCCCTGCAGACAGCAGGGAATGGAAAAAGCTGCTGAGGCAGATCAACAAACACCGCGGCCCGGGCACTCTCATGCACATCACGAGCATGAATGAAACGGCTGAGGATGTTCTAAAAATAGAATCCGCCCTCAACCTGATCTGCATCATCACCGTCATCATCCTTTTTATGATCATCCTGACCGGAACGGTGAATGCCCTTCGTATGACCCTGCGGGAACGCACCCGGGAGATCGGTACCATTCGCAGTATTGGCATGCAAAAAAAACATGTGGTCCGTCTCTTTGTGATCGAATCAGGACTCCTGGCCCTCTTTGCCTCCGCAGCCGGAACAGCCGGTGCCCTTCTTCTCATGTTCCTGCTCACAAAGATCTCATTTCAGGTGGACAACCTCTTCAGCCTGTTGATCGACAACGGACACCTCCACTTTTTACCCGATCTGACGACAGGGTTGGTGAATATCATTCTAACCGTTGCCGTAACCGTGTTTACTATCTGGTTTCCTGTAAAAAAAGCCGTCGGTACGTCCATCACTGGAGCGTTGAGTTGCTACGAATAAATCCAATAACCTCGTTTTAACACCTTGCTGAGCACCATGAGCAAAAGATCTCAGGAGCAGAGAATGACCCATCTTCGACTTATTTTTATAGCCCTCTTCATCCTTTCACTGGCACCAGAGAGGTCCCTGGCCGGCCAGGTGCAAGAGATCCTCGAGTGCCTCGAGGAAAGCCTGACCGTCGACCATGATTTTTCGGCCAAAATGGTCATGGTTGAAGAAAAGGCAGGGCAAGGCAAAAAAAAACACGAGCTCGTTTACTACCGACGAGACTCTGATGATTCCTTTCTTCTGGTGGCCACCTACCCGTCCACCAAAAAAGGCAACGGCTACCTCCGGGTGGGGGATAATTTCTGGGTCTATCGCCGGAACACCCGCTCCTTTCAGCATGTAAACCGAGATGAATCCGTCTCCGGTACCAACATGAAGCTTGAGACCTTTGAGAAGAAAAAGCTGACGGAGCTTTACCGGTCCGACAAAACCAAAAATGGGCGAGATCTCATTTATAAGGACAGGCTGGGAGACATCCCTGTGTATAAGTTTATTTTGTATGCAAAAGTAAAAGACGTTGCCTATCCAAAGCAAATCATGTGGGTCAGGCGGGATAATTTTTTGCCTTTAAAGATTGAATATTTTTCGGTCTCTGGAACCCATATGCTCACGAGTCTGTACCTTAAATACACTAAAATCAAAGGGCGTTACTTCTGGATCAAGCTGTTGAATATCGATGAGTTTGAAAAAGGGAACAAAACCGTGGCCGATATTTCGGGGATTTCCTTAGCCCCCCTGGATGACGTCATTTTTACAAAGCCATATTTAGAGAATCTCAGCAATTGATGGCCTTGCTAAAAACCCAAGGGGTGTGGACATGAAATTCAGAGTTTATCTGCTTATCGTTCTCATGTTGCATGGGTTTGCCAACCCATGTTTGAGCCGTGACGATCTTGACATGGACAATCTTTTTTCAAATGACGGGTTCATTATTCAAATAGATGACCTCGAAAACGAGTCCGTCATGTCGATAATCAATGGCAGATCCGTGAACTTTTCCGGTTCGTTATACAACAAGTCGAGATACACCACCAAACGAAGCGATTACACGTTGAAGACGATCTTCGTTGATTATGTTAGCCAGTTACCCGAAAGCTTTCGTGAACAGAATCAGGCAGATATTGATAAATTTAAAGAGACCTATCACATAGGAGACGATGACTGGTTTACCTCAACCATGACCGCGAATCTTCTTTTTGATATCCGGCTGGTGGACAACGTCCGGGGCTTCATGAATCTGGACGCCATCTACTATCCCTACGGATTTTCCGAATACCACCTGGCAAGGGACGAAAACCAGAAAATCCTGGAAATAGAAGAGGAAAAAGACACAGACCTGATCCTCAAAGAGATTTTCATTGATGCCAACATCAATAAAAAAGTATTTCTTCGGGGAGGAAAACAGGTCCTGCAATGGGGCCGGGGGTTCTTTTTCAACCCCACCGATCTGATCAATATCGAAAAAAAACGGTTTCTCGATATGGACGCCAACCGGGAAGGAACCTACGGATTAAAGGCGCATGTCCCCTTTGGAATAAAATATAATGTTTATGGCTTCATAGACCTGGGAACCGAGGAAGACACCGATTATTTTGCCTATGCGGGAAAATTCGAATTTCTTCTGGATAAAACAGAAATATCCCTCTCCTCCTGGAAAAAAAAGGGGGTGGACCCGATCTTCGGGTTCGATATTTCCACCCGATGGGAAAATATAGACATCTTAGGCGAGCTCAGCCTCACGTCGAAAGAGACCGTCCTCCGGCCCAATAATGATTTCACCGTAACGGAGACCGAAGACAGATGGGTCCCGCGGTACAGCCTCGCGCTGATGACGTCCTTTGATTTCATGGATATCAACGACAGAATCACCCTTGGATCGGAACTGTACTACAACCATGCGGGCTACTCTGAAAATATTTTTGACGACCCGGCCAAAGTGCTGACCCTCTTTGCCAACGATCTGTACACCATGCACAACCACTCCGTTTATTATGCAATGTTCTTCGCCGAATATAAGGAATTTTTTATCAATGACCTTACTTTTTGCTTAAGCGGTCTGGGAAATTACACGGACAAATCCGGGATTGGCATGGCACAACTCAAATACACCCCCCTGTATGATTTTACCCTGGAGTGTTCCCTCTCCTCAACCTTTGGTGACGACGGTGCGGAGTTTACCTTCACCGGCGATGAGGTGAGCATCGAAGTTGTCGCGAAAATTCTTTTCTAACCCGGATATTTCACGAGTTGAGTGCATCCATATTCAAGGCATCAGAGTTGAAGATGTAGTGGTTTACCTCAAAGCTCTGATAACGCGGAAGATGGGTGCACTCGGCTCGCCCGAAGGGTGAGAAAAGCGAGCAGAAAACGGTGAATTACATTTTGCATTTTTGGAAATGCCTATATTTCTCCACGGAACTAACTGTATTAACTCGTTATTGATCTGGATCAACAGTTTTCTCATGAAATATCCGGGCTAACCCGGATATTTCACGAGTTGGGTGCGCTCATATGCAAGGCATCAGAGCTGAAGATGTAGTGGTTTACCTCAAAGCTCTGATAACGCGGCAGATGAGTGCACCCGGCTCGCCCGAAGGGTGAGAAAATCAGACAGAATACC
>NZ_JAQYWB010000118.1 GCF_030145185.1 Desulfoluna sp.
GGGTGCCTTCGCTTGGGTACTTTTTAAAACGGCGCGTGGCTTTAGAAGCTGCGCGCCGTTTTTTTTATGGTGCGGGATGGGATCGGACACCAAAATGGATGTTTTCGGGACGCCTTCTCCTGCCGGAGAGGTTTCCTTTGTTTCTGTCTTTGTGGGCCCGGCCGGATTGACGGTACCCTGCGCTTTTCGTCTTTCCCGCGCAGGCGGGAATCCATGTATGAAGAGCCGTATCATCCTCATTTTTATAATGAAGTACCGGGTGGATGCCTAGGGTGCGCCGTGCGCACCGTCAGGCGTATCGTAAACCGGAAACACCGCATTTTGAAATAAGACGCGTGGTCATCGTGAACTTGCGAGGCCGATGGGCATCTCTACGGTAGAAGGTGCGGGAGCCGCACCCTACGCGGTGATGAAAAGACGTGACGTGTTGGCATTTGAATCTTTCTGTCATTTGCCTCGAAACCGATCTGGCGAAGGCAAGCTGAATGGTTACAATTACATTTTGAATTTTTGAAACGACTAAAAATATGACTGCAAAGAACTGTAATTATCAATTGTTCCTTGGTTCTGATTGTTTTCTTATGAAATATCCGGGCTATAATGGCAACCAATTGACCCGTTGAGTAAAGAGTGGTACTGGTCAATAGAAGGAAAGAGGCGCGTTGAGTTATCATTGATAGTATTGAAAAAAAGGATGGTATGGGAAAAAGGATGGCCTCGCAAAACGTCGAGCGGGGAACATCGACACAGAGCCTCGTGTGGCGACCTTGTTCCGGATCCATCATCACGATCGGTATGACGCCGATGCGCCTTTAACCCGGAGTCACAGGAAACGACTATGAAAGTTGGTATTATCGGCCTGCCCCAGAGCGGCAAGATGACCCTTTTTGAGATATTGACGGGCAACCCGAGAAAAGAGGGGCACCCCATCACCAAAGCCACCCCCGGATCGGCAGATATTCTCGATACCCGGTTCGATGCCCTGGTGTCGATGTATGGACCTGAAAAAGAGGCTCGGGCTCGAGTCGACCTCATGCTTCTGCCTAAAATGGAACAGGAGAACATCGCCAAGGGGGATGTTTTTCGCGATATCGCGGATGTGGACGCCATCTGTCACGTGGTCAGAGCCTTTGAAGATGAGTCCGTGTATCATGTCGACGGCTCTGTGGATGCCCTGCGGGATATTGATATGGTGAACGCAGAGCTGCTTATCCATGATCAGATCTTTGTGGAAAAACGGATTGAGCGCCTTGAGAAAGCCCTTAAAAAAATTAAGGACGAGACGCAGCAGAAAGAGCTGGAGTTCATGCGCCGCATGCTGGCTCATCTGGAGACCGAGAGTCCCTTGCGCCTGATGACCATTGATGCCGATGAAGAGTCCCTGATTCGAAGTTACCCCTTTATCACCCGAAAAGAGATGGTTCTGGCCCTTAACATCGGGGAGGACGATATCGGTGAAAATCATATCACCGACGCGGTGACGGAGCGATGCGAAAATCAGCGCATGAAAGCGATGCAGGTCTCTGCCAAGGTTGAGTCTGAAATTTCCATGCTCGATACCGATGAAGAGAAATCAGAGTTCATGGAGGACCTTGGCATTACTGAAATGGCGTTGGAAATTCTGACCCGTCTCTGCCTCGAAGCCTTGGGTCTGGTTTCGTTTTTTACCGTGGGCACAGATGAAGTGCGCCAGTGGCTGGTGCGACAAAACTCCCCGGCTCCTGTGGCTGCGGGTGTGATTCACTCCGATCTCCAGCGGGGATTTATTCGGGCTGAGGTGATGAAATACGAGGACCTCATGGAGCACGGCAGCGAAGCGGCCCTTAAAAAAGTCGGTAAAATGTATCTTAACGGCAAAGACTATATTGTAGAAGATGGGGATCTCTTGAATATTCGATTTAAGGTGTGAAGGTAAGCCGTTTTTGTCTTTCGGAGATTTCTGCCGGAAGGTGCCTCTCCGGCCCGGCTGAATCGACCGAGGTTCTCTTCTGAATGAAAGTCAATCCACTCTTTTTGAAGAAGATCGTTCCAGGCGAACTCCTGTGGTCATCGCCATGGGGTGCCCCCCAGGAGTGAAGACATCTCTTTTTCCCCTTTTGACAGTTTAGTAATTGGTGTATGTTCAATAGTTATGGATTGTTGACGTGAAGTGATTGAAAGAAACCTTCAGACAAGGAGCCAAGCATGAAGCTGGTGACATGGTTGAAGAACGGGAATGACGCATCCCTGGGGGCGCTCACCGGAGACGACGAGATTGTGGACCTGAAGGCCGCGGCCGTCCTTTTTGAAAAAGCAAACGAACCCTTTGAGAACATGCTCTCCCTGATTGATTCCGGAGAGGCCGCCCTGGATGCGGCCCGTCATTTAATGCTGCGGGTGAGTGAAGAGGGGGAAAAGAGTCTGTGCACCCCCATGGACTCCGCCTCCCTTCTGGCACCACTGCCGGTTCCCGAATCGGTAAGGGACGCCATGGCCTTTGAAGATCACATCATCAATTGCATCCGGGTTCTGGGCTTGAAAAAGCTGGGGCGCCTGGATGAAATGATTGAGAAAAAGTGGGGGCGAAAAGTGACCCTTGCCCGGTTT
The DNA here is from genome assembly GCF_030145185.1 of Desulfoluna sp. Classification (GTDB taxonomy): domain Bacteria; phylum Desulfobacterota; class Desulfobacteria; order Desulfobacterales; family Desulfolunaceae; genus Desulfoluna. Next base: position 2,587 of record NZ_JAQYWB010000118.1, read on the forward strand.
ATCAACCGAGCCTGGTACAAGCGTCCCCTTTACTACAAAAGCAATCGATTTTCCGTGGTGGGGCCGGGAGCAGAGATTCCCATCCCCTCCTATTGCCGCTGTTTCGATTATGAACTGGAGCTGGGGATTGTGACGGCGAAAACCGGGACCAATATCCGGGCCGACAAGGCAGCAGAACATATTTTCGGATATACCCTGTTTAATGATTTTTCCGCACGGGATGAACAGATGCAGGAAATGAAGGGGCGTTTGGGGCCGGCCAAGGGAAAAGACTTTAACCACGGCAACGCCATGGGGCCGGTGCTGGTGACCCGGGATGAAATTCCAGATGTGCGCAGCCTCGCCCTGACCGCCCGTGTCAACGGCGAGGTGTGGTCCAGCGGTTCCATGGCAGATATGCACTGGAGCTTTGAAGAGATTATTGAGGCGATCTCCCGGGATGAAACTCTGTATCCGGGAGAGTTTATCGGCTCGGGCACCTGCTCCGGCAAGGATTGTAAAGGGTGCGGCCTTGAACAGGGGCGCTTTCTCTCGACCGGAGATCAGGTGGAGCTCTTCGCCGAAGGAATAGGCACCCTGCAGAACAGAGTGATTTGATGGCGGGTGCCAGATTCGTCGAGATGTGTTGATCCGGAATCTGGTGCCGCATGATAAGGCCCCGCGGTTTCCCTCTTGACACCCATCCCGTAATATTGAATAAATCCAATCGTCGTGCCTTGATTGACGCGGTATTCTGCACTATCTTTCGTCCTGAATGTGGCACAATGGCGACTGTGAAAGGTGATGAGGATGGCACCTTGCTGTTAATATTGATCTGATTTGCAATGTGGATATTGAATAATAAGGAGAAACTATGGATTCCGCGAAAACCTTTTCAAAGCGGTCATTTTTATGGATTTTTTTGGTCATGGCGCTTTTGACCCTTGTCGTGGATGTGGCCATTTATTTCGGTGCCAACGTGGCGGCCATGAAAGCCGTTCATGATGCCGCAGACCCCGACGCCATGAAGGCCTTCTCCTTCATCTTTAATAATTTTTCATCGGTGGTGGTTCCCGTCTCTGTGGGGGTGGCCTTTTTCTTTACCCTGATCCTCTGGATGATTATTCGGGGGGTTTATGTCAAAGCTGGCGTTCCGGAGGTGACTCCTGCCGCCCAGGAGACCGAGCCTGCCGTGGACCCGGAAGTCGAGAAACGAAACACCCGAAGAACCTTTCTTCATCTTGTTTCTGCGCTTCAAAAAGAGGGGCGCCTGATCGATTTCTTCAATGAGGACCTCTCCCTTTACAGTGACGATCAGATTGGCGCCGCCGTGCGCGGGATCCACGAAAGCTGCGTGAAAACCCTCGAAAAATATGTCTCCTGTGGCCCTGTGGTTGACACCCCTGAAGGCGAGACCATCACCATTCCCGCCGGCTTTAACCCCGAAGAGATTCGCCTGACCGGCAATGTCTCCGGGGAACCCCCCTTCACCGGCATCGTCCGCCATAAGGGCTGGAAAGCCACCCAAACGGAAGTCCCCATCCTCTCCGAAGCGTCCAACCCTGACGTGCTGGCTCCGGCTGAGGTGGAGCTGGGATAAGGGAAAAGACCTCCGGCGGCCCGAGGGGGATCCTTTGGGCTGCCCGAGGCTTGTTTTTTTCGGGCGTTGACCTTCAGAAGGCAGTTTTTTTCAGCTTTTTTTCTGTGCCTCTGTGGCCAGCCAGATCTTAGATGGCAGCTTTTATCCGAAGATGGAGCAAATTATGAGTTCGTATATTGTCGGTATTGACCTGGGCACCACGAACAGCGTGGTGGCCTATACCGAGAAGCCAGCAGACGGGGCCACGGAGGCCTCGGATATTCGTCTTTTCCGTATTCCGCAGCTCGTGGATGCCGGGGTGGTGGAGAAGCGCGAGATGCTCCCCTCCTTTATCTTTTTGCCCGAGGCCCATGATGTGGGGCGTGGGGCAACGGCCTTGCCCTGGGATGCCGAACCCTCGGCCGTGGTGGGGGAGTTTGCCCGCAAGCGCGGCGGGGAATTGCCCCAGCGTCTGATCGCCTCTGCCAAGAGCTGGTTGTGCAATACCATGGTGGATCGAAAGGCGGAGAATCTGCCGTGGAAAGGGCCGGATGAGGTCTCCAAGATGTCTGCGGTGACGGCCTCGGCAGCTATTTTACGCCACATGCGTGACGCCTGGAACCATGAGATGGCAGGCGATGATTCGGGAAAGCGCTTAGAGAATCAAGACATTTACCTCACCGTTCCCGCCTCCTTTGACGCGGTGGCGCGTGAGCTCACCGTTCAGGCCGCGGCCATGGCCGGTCTCATCCATGTGACCCTTCTTGAAGAGCCCCAGGCCGCCCTCTATGCATGGATTGAATCCATGGGGGATGACTGGCGGACCAAGGTGAAGAAGGGCGAGACGCTCCTGGTGTGTGATATCGGCGGGGGGACCAGTGACTTCAGCCTGATCGGGATCTCCGAAGAGAACGGGGAACTGTCCCTGGAGCGTATCGCCGTCGGCGATCATCTCCTGGTGGGTGGGGACAACATGGACCTGGCCCTGGCCTGGCATGTGAAGTCCAAGATGGATGCCAAAGGGCAGAAATTGGATGATTGGCAGATGCGTGGACTCGGTCACTCCATCCGAAGCGTCAAGGAAAAAATCCTCTCAGGGGGTACCCAGGGGCCAGAGTCTGTGACGATTCTGGGGCGTGGGTCCGGTCTCATCGGAGGCACCTTGAAGAGCGAGGTGGACGAAGGCGAGGTGGCTCAGGTGATTTTGGAAGGCTTTTTGCCCCTGTGCTCCGTTGGGGACCGACCGGTTCGAAAGCGCCGAAGCGGTCTGCGTGAGGTGGGCCTGGTCTACGAGCAGGATCCATCCATTTCCCGGCATATGGCGTGGTTTCTGGCCCGGCAGGGGGGGGATGGCTGGCAGAATGCCTGCATTCCCGACGCGGTGCTCTTTAACGGCGGCATTATGAAGTCTGCGGCTGTCCGGGACCGTCTCCTGGGCGTGGTGGATTATTTTCGGGAAGAGGTGGGTGGTGAGACCCCGGTCCGGGAAGTGGCCTCAGGAGATTTCGATCTCTCCGTGGCCCGGGGCGCGGCGTATTACGGGCTGGCCCGTCTGGGCAAGGGGATTCGTATACGTGGCGGCCTTTCCCGCTCTTACTATATCTCTGTGGAAGCGGCCATGCCGGCCATTCCGGGCATGCCTGCTCCGATGAAGGCCCTTTGTGTGGCCCCCATGGGCATGGAGGAGGGCACGGAAAAACGGGTGGCTTCCGAAGCCTTTGTTCTCTACGTAGGGGAACCGGTGGCCTTTGATATTATGGCTTCTTCGTCAAGGCGCGGGGATGAGCCCGGGGATGTGGTCGAGACCTGGAGCGAAGGCGAGATGGACGCTCTCACCTCCATCGAGACCACCCTGGAAGGGGAGTGGGGCACCGCCATTCCCGTTCAGTTTGAGATCCGGGTGACGGAGATTGGGACCCTGGAGTTCTGGTGTGTCGCCACAGAGGGCGATCAGCGATGGAAACTTGAATTTAACGTACGCGAGAGGGATGATGCGGGATACTGAAGCACTGCGATACATCATCGGGATCGATCTGGGGACCACCAACTCAGCGATCTCTTACGTGGATCTTGAACACCCGGAGACAGCCAAGGGACGCAAGAATATTCAGATCTTTCGCGTGCCCCAGCTCACCCGTGAGGGGGAGGTGTCGCCCATGTCGGTGCTGCCCTCCTTTCTCTATATTCCCGGAACCTACGACATCCCCGATGAGTCGGTGATCCAGCCGTGGAACCCCATGGAGAAGCGGTTCGCCGGAATTTTTGCCCGAGAGCACGGAAGCAAAGTCCCGTCGCGTCTGGTGGTCTCGGCCAAGAGCTGGTTGTGCCACGACAAGGCCGATCGCAAGGCGAAAATTCTGCCCTGGGGGTCTGGCGCCGATGTGGCCAAGGTCTCCCCTGTGGAGGCCACGGCCTTCTACTTGGAACACCTCAGGAAGGCCTGGAACAAAGAGATGGCCGGGGACGACGAGGCCGGCTTCCTGGAAAATCAGTTTGTGGTGATCACGGTGCCTGCCTCCTTTGACGAGGTGGCCCGAGACCTGACTGTGGAGGCCGCTGCCCTGGCAGGTTTCAAAAATGTGACCCTCCTGGAAGAACCCCTGGCCGCCTTCTACAGCTGGCTGATTCGTTACGAGAAGAGCTGGGAAGAGCAGGTAAAACCCGGAGAGCTGATTCTCGTCTGTGACGTCGGGGGCGGCACCACGGACTTTACCCTCATCACCCTCCGCGAGAGCGAGGGAACGCCCCGTTTTGAACGCCTGGCCGTGGGCGATCACCTTATTCTCGGCGGGGACAACATCGACCTGGCCCTGGCGCGAAAAGCCGAATCTCTGTTTAAAGGCAACGCGCCCGCTCTCTCCGCCGACAAGTGGAAGACCCTTTGCCATCTCGCCCGCAAAGCCAAGGAGAAAATCCTGGGGGATGGCAAGGACTCCGAACGCATCATCATGCCCGGCTCCGGAAGCAGCCTGATTGGAGGCACCCTCTCGGCCACCCTGACAAAGGAGATGGTGGAAGAGATCGTCCTGGACGGTTTTTTCCCCGAGGTGACCAAGGAGGAGGCCCGGGAAAAATCACGCCGCAAGGGGATCAGCGAATTCGGCCTCCCTTATGAGCAGGAACCGGCCATTACCCGGCATATCGGGTGGTTTCTCGAAAATCACAGAGAGGCTGTGGCCGCTCTTCTGGGGACCGATCACGCCCCCGATCACATTCTTTTTAACGGCGGGTCCCTTAAACCCACCCTCATCCGTCGTAAGATCAAGGGGGCCGTCCGGCACTGGTTCAACGAGCCCGATGCCTCTTATCCAAAGGAAATGGACAACCCCGATCCGGACCTGGCCGTGGCTCTGGGTGCGTCATATTACGGGCTGGCTAAGATCGGCAAAGCCGTGCGCGTGGGAAGCGGCAGTCCGCGAAGTTATTATCTCGGCGTGGGGTCCACCAACGGGGACGAGAAGAAGGCGGTCTGCATCGTGGAACGCGGTCTCGATGAAGGGGAGAGCGTGGAGCTGACCGAGAAAAAATTTACCGTCATCGCCAACCGTCCCGCAGAATTTCCTGTCTACAGCTCCAGCTTTCGGTCCGGTGATCGGGCCGGGGCCGTCATCCCCATTGATGACAGCCTGACCGAGCTGCCTCCCCTGGCCTCGGTGATCAAGTACGGAAAAAAAGGCAACGAAGAGTCCATCCCTGTTCACCTGAAAGCGGAATACACCGAGGTGGGAACCCTCGTCATCGGATGCCGGTCCCTGATCAGCGATCACCTCTGGCGATTGAATTTTCAGCTGAGACGAGACGTTGATCCCATGGCCGTTGCCGAAGGGGAGGTGTTGGATGAAACCCTGACCCAGGCGGCCCGAGCGGTGGTACAAAAGACATTTCGGGGCGAAAAGACAGGTCTCTCCGGGGTGGTGAAGACCCTCTCCTCGACCGTGGATATTCACAAGAACAAGTGGCCTCTCTCCTTTATCCGGGATCTCTCCGATACCTTGCTGGACGAGCAAAAAGCCGGTGAACGCGCCGCAGAGTTTGAAGCCCGGTGGCTCAACCTCACCGGGTATTGTTTGCGCCCCGGCAGCGGCCATGGCCTGGATGAGCAGCGCATGAAGAAGGTCTGGAAGCTCTTTCGAAATGGCCCCGCCTTTGACAACAACAATCAGGTACGCAGTGAGTGGTGGATCCTCTGGCGACGCCTCGCCGCCGGCTTGAACCCCGGCCAGCAGCGCCAGTTTTTCCAGGAGGTTTCGCCCCTGGTCTTTCCGGTTCGGGGCAACGGCGTCAAGATGACCCCCCAGGAGCAGGTGGAACTCTGGATGGCCCTGGCCAACATGGAACGCCTCATCACCAAAGACAAGGTGCGCCTGGGCAATCAACTTGTGAAAAGCCTTTCCCCGAAAAAGTCACCTTCCCAGGTGGTCTGGGCGCTCTCCCGCATCGGTCAGCGCGAGCCCCTGTATGGCTCCGTGGATCGCGTGGTGGCCCCCAAAGACGCCTGGCCCTGGATTCAAAAATTATTAACCGGATCATGGCACGACCCCAAGGCTGTCATCAACGCCCTGGTCATCCTGGGCCGTAAAACCGGCGATCGCATGCGCGATCTCGACGACGAACAACGTGAAAAGGTTCTCTCCCGTGCCAAAGACCTCGGCGGCGGAAAGAAAACGCTGAAACCCCTGTCTGAGGTGGTGGCCATCTCCTCTGGCGATGAAAAAGTGATCTACGGCGAATCCTTGCCCACGGGCATCGTCCTGCACGAATAGGAAAAAAAGAAAGCCTCCGGCGGCAAGGGGGCGAAGCCACTTAGGCAAAATTCCTTGGGAGCGGGTTTGCGAATGCGACGGGGGTGATGTGCGACGCGGTGCACCCAGTAAAAATACGTCGAAGTTACCGTGAACATAAGGTTAAAACAAACGGGCTGTGGATGATCGGGAAAATCATCCACGGCCCGTTTTGCGTTCAGGGGGAAAGGGTGGGATGAATATCCTTGTCCCCTGGAGCGCCGCACTCCGGTGCGGCATTGACGCGATACCGGTGGAAGGCAGTCGCTTCTTGGGATGCGAGAACGGATGTGAAGTAAGTTTTGGTTTTTAAAGAGGTTCGGGTCGGGGCCAAGCCCCCAGCAAATTGCTTTGGCGCTCCGGCACCCCTAAGTGACGCATTACCGAAGGCGTCCGGGCCACAAGGGTAGGGTGCGCTTGCGCACCGCGGATTAACCGCACTGCTCCAAAAAACCCATCCTGACTGCAAAGGCGTTCTTGGTTCTTGGTGCCTTGTTCTTCGTTCAAGGAATCGCTGCGCTCAATCTGTTATAAAAAAGCCGTGAGCTGGTGGAAGACAGAGACGCAAACGTAAATACTACAAAATTGAGGGCTTATGGACTCGGCCTTACTTGGTAACGCATTCCCGACAATCTCCGGGCTGCAACGGTAGGGTGTGCTTGCGCACCGCGGGTAACCGCAACAGCCAAGAAAACCTATGCCCGCATCTCCCCCACGCCGCCCAGAAATAGCAAAAGCTGCTGGTTTTACGTGCAAATGGTGCGCAAGCACACCCTACGTGTTGTCGCGTGGCAGGATGTTTTCGCTATTCCGGCAGGCTGAAGTAGCTTGGGCTGAATATTCCTTTTTAAAGGCGTTCGGGTACTTTTAACTGCCACATTCCCGACAATCTCCGGGCTGCAAGGGTAGGGTGTGCTTGCGCACCGCGGGTAACCGCAACAGCCAAGAAAACC
>NZ_JAQYWB010000038.1 GCF_030145185.1 Desulfoluna sp.
AAGCAAAAACGCCGTAGGGGGCGAATTCCATGACAATGGCGGTGAGGGTGTACATGATCTCTGCGATGGATTCGCACAACTTTTTAAACGGATCTGCTTTTTCACCGGTGATGTTAATGGCGATGCCCAGGAAGATGGCAAAACAGATAACTTGAAGAACATGTCCGCTGGAAAGGGCCCCGATGGGGTTTTTGGGGACGATGGAGACCAGGGTGTCAATGAAGCGGGGAGCTGCTTTGGCGGTAACAGTTTGTCCCATGTCGATCATCATCCCGGCCCCGGGCTGGAGGATGGTGCTCACGAGCAAGCCGATGCAGACAGCAAAGGCGGTGGTGACAAGATAAATGGCGAGGGTTTTAAGGCCGATACGGCCGAGCTGCTTGCTGTCCTTGAGGCTGGTCATACCCACAATCAGAGACGAGAAGATAAGCGGGATGATGAGCATCTTAATGGCGTTGATGAAGAGCGTGCCAATGGGTTTGATCAGGATCGCTTTCTCCTGAAAAACAAGCCCGGCAACAATCCCCAGACCCAGGCCAATCATAATTTTCATCCAAAGTTTCATTTTTCCCCCTTCTCTTTGTGTTCTTGCGTGTGGAGCCCTTTGGAAGCAGGGACGGTGTTGTCATCCAAGCTGCTTTATCCGACCGAAGTGCAGGGCCTCTTTCCAGCCTTAGCCGGTGTACGGGGAACGCAAACAAAACCCGGAGCACCAAGAGCTGAATCAGTATTTATATTCTGCAAAGCCAGTGCCAGATACGGATTATTTCTGTAATGAGCTGAATAGACAGGTGGAATAGCCCTTCTATGGGCAGGCCGGTATTCAGGCGGGTCTATAACAAAAGGAATAGTTTCTTTCCTGTATTGCGGTAAAGCTAAAATATTACAGGCTCGATTGATGATATAACCAAAGTTATGGCTATAATCTTGGTTATATCCCTTCTCGGGTTATTTTACTGGATAAGGAACATCGGGTGGGCGTTGCCAGGCTATGTTTGCTGTTTATCTCGAAGGAGCTTCATGCGTTTGCTTAGGGCGGGTTGAGAGATTCCCAACAGGCGCGCCGCAATGCTTTGATTCCCTTCCGCTCGTGCCATGGCCTCCATAACGAGCAGCTGGGAGGCCTCTGCCAGTGAGGGCAGGGCGTCCATGGCTGAGAAGGGGTTTTTGTGTGCTTCGGAAGAGGAGGGTGGTATCGCCACCTCCGATCCGGAGTGTGCCTGGATGGCGTCTTTAAAAGAAGCCATGGAGAGGGTGCCGCCATGGTGGCGTGCCACGGCATCGAAGACCATGGATTTGAGTTCGCGTATGTTGCCCGGAAAGTGGTAGGTGGCAAGGAGGATCGGCAGCTCCTGGGGGTACGTGGGCTTTTTTTTGCCGGTCTCTTCTGCGGCCATGCCGAGAAAGGTCTCAAGGAGCACGGGGATGTCGTCTTTTCGTTCCCGCAAGGGAGGCATGTGGATATGATGGGTCTGGAGACGGTAGAAGAGGTCTTTTCTGAAACGCCTCTCTTTGCCCTTGGCTTGAAGATCTTGGTGGGTGGAGCAGACCACCCGTGCGTTGATTTTTTCGGGTTGGTCGCTGCCCACGGGATAGTAATCGCCCTCTTGAAGCAGGCGAAGCAGTTTGACCTGGGACGGCGCGCTGAGGTCGCCGATTTCGTCGAGAAAAAGGGTGCCGTCTGAGGCCTTCTCCACCATACCGCCCCGCCGTGTCTGAGCGCCCGTGAAAGCGCCCCGCACATGGCCGAAGAGGGTGTCCGAGAAGATGGTGTCGTCAAGTCCGGCGACGTTCACCGCTACGATGGGACCGGGCGGGTTCCCGACGCGATGGATGGCGCGGGCAATGAGTTCTTTGCCGGTGCCGCTTTCCCCGGTGATGAGCACCGGTTGCCTTGAGCTGGCCAGAGATTCAATGTAGCTGAAGATAGAGGCCATGTAACGATTCGTGGTGGCGATGTGGCTGAAGATCTCGGGATGGCTCGGTCCTTTCCTGATCGTTGAGCGGATGGCCCGGTTTTCCCGTTTCAGTTCCCAGAGATTCACGGCATTGATGACCGTGGCCACGATGCGTTCTTCGGCGCCTGTTTTGACGATGTAGTCGGCCGCTCCCAGTTTCATGCACTCGACGGCAAGGTCAACCTGATTCATGCCGCTCACCACAATAATGACCGTCTCCGGGGATTCTTCCCGGATAATGGAGATGAGCTCTTCGCCCGGCATGTCGGGCATCATGAGATCCAGGAGGACAATACCGATCTCCTCTTGGGCCACAAGATCCCGGGCTTTTCGGCCATCGGTGAGTTTGTGCAGATGGGTGAAACCGGTCCGTTCCAGAAGCAGCCCTAAGCTGCGAAGCCATGAGGGTTCATCATCAATAAGGAGAATGGGAAAATCGGCGTAGCTCGTGTCTGTCATGGGGCCTCTTTTTCAGATGTGGTTTCGTGCAGGGCCGGGAGCCGAAGGGTGGCGGTGGTGCCCAGGCCCGGTTGCGATTCAAAGGTTAAGCTGCCTTCATGATTTCGAACGATACCTGCTGAGACGGACAGGCCCAGGCCGGTGCCTCCCATGGCTCGCTTTGTGGTAAAGAAGGGGTCCGTGAGATGAGGCAGATGCTCTTGATCGATGCCTATCCCCTCATCAATCACTTTAAGAAAAACTACGCGGTGTAGGGGGTCCGTGCCTGTCTGCAGGCGGATGGCCGCGTTGGGGTTTTCAAGGGCCTGGCAGGCATTGAGCAGGAGGTTGATCACCACCTGTTCGATGCGCTGGGGGTTGGCGCGTAAGGGGGGAAGGGCTTCTTCGAGTTCTACGTGAACGTTTCGGGACGCCTTTTCAACCGCGGTGCGGACGAGGCGCAAGGCGTTGGTGGCGATTACGTTGATGTCGGCCTCCTCTCTCTCATCATCGCTTTGTCTTGAAAAGTCCCGGAGATCCTCCACAATGGCTTTTATGCGAAGGGCCGCGTCCTGGCTCTCCTCCAGGACCAGGGGCAGTTCCTTCCTCATGCGGTCATAAGGGAGGCCCGCGACCTTAAAATTCCCGTGTTCCTTAAAATGATGCTCCAGGACCGGGTGAATCTCTTTGAAGGCGGCTGTCAGCAGGGGGATATTTAAAAGCAGGAGGCCGTTCGGGTTGTTGAGTTCATGGGCGATGCCGGAGACGAGGAAGCCCAGGGATGCCATTTTATCGGCCTGCAGCAGTTGTTTCTGACGGGTCTCCAGCTGCTGGGTACGCAGGGCCACTTCACGCTTGAGGGTTCGCGACCAGAGGAGGTTGCCAATGATCACCAGGGCCATGAGGGTGACCAGAAGGCCGGTGGCAAGGATCAGCTTTCGGGTGGGGATTCCGGGCTCCAGGACGCCCAGCCAGCGATTGTGGATGGCCCGAAGCCGACCTGTCTTTTTTAAAATGGCCAGACCTTCACTGATCTGGGCCATGAGCGCGGTGTTGCCTTTGCGTGTGGCATAGCAGTAGAGCTGGACCGCGATGGGGTTGCCGCGTTTTCGTATGTTCGTGAGTTTGTTTTCACGGATGTAGTAGAGGCCGGGAAGGTTGGCCACGATGGCGTAGTCATAGGTTCCAGAGGCCACAAGCCTCAGGGCGTCGGTCTGGAAGGGGGTGGGGACCGGTTCGATAGGAAGGCCGCTGTGTTTGAGGGTCTCGTGCATGATGCCATTGGTCTGCACCAAGACTTTTTTACCGCTGAGGTGGGGGAGGCTGGTGACGCCCAGGGTTTCCAGACGGGTGAAAATTGAGTGGTGAATCAGGGTGTAAGCCAGGGAAAACTCATACCGCTCCGACCGCTCATCTGAATAGGAGATCCCCTGCATGACGTCGACGTCCCCTCGCTTGAAGGCTGCCATGCTCTCTTCCCAGGGCCCCAGGCGGATTTCGATCTCCATGCCCATCACTTCGGCCAGAGCGCGGGTGAGCTCCACGGTGAAGCCGGCGGGTTCGCCCTGTTCATCTATAAACTCATACGGGGGGTACTGGGCATCCCCCCCGAAGACGATGCGGGCTGGAGGCTCTGCCCGAACGGCTGTTTCCGTCAGCAGCAGGGCAAGGCAAAAAAAAAGAAAGAGCCCACGCCGGGTCATCACCTCTCCTCTCGTCTCCCCATGAGGTGACCCGAATCGGGGGCGGCTTCCAGGGTGACCGGCACCAGCTGGTTCATCAGGTGATCCCCCCCTTCAATCTGCACGGGGATGTAGTGGGAGGTGAGCCCTTTGAGGAGGCCTGTCTGGCGGTCACGCTCTTTTTCCACCATCACCTCGGCCCGGGTGCCTACGGCGGCATCCATGAACCGTTGCTTTGCGGCATTGCCGATGGCTCTGACCCGTGCGGTGCGGTGTTTCATGGTGTCGCTGTCAATCCGTCCATCAAAGGAGGCGGCCGGGGTTCTCTCCCTGGGAGAGAAGGGGAAGACGTGGAGATAGGCCAGGGGCAGGGATTCCAGGAAATGACAGGTGTTTTCAAATTGTGTGTCGGTCTCTCCGGGAAAGCCGATGATGACGTCTGCACCGATGGCGGTGGTCGGAGACAGTGTGTGGATGCGCGTGACCAGCTCTTTAAAACGTTTTGTCGTGTAGGGCCGTTTCATGCGGGAGAGGACGGTGTCATCGCCGCTTTGAAGGGGAATGTGGACATGATCGCAAAAATAGGGTGAGGAGGTGATCAGGTCGACAATCTCGTCGCTGATCTCCATGGGCTCCATGGAGCTCAACCGAACACGCCGGACGGATCCCGCCTCTTTCATCTGTTTGAGCAGTGCATAAAACGAGGTGACTGGGGTGAGGTCCATGCCGTAGCAGCCGATGTGAATCCCGGTGAGAACCACTTCCAGATACCCTTTCTCTCCGAGGGAGGCCAGGCGGTCCATGACCTCTGCCACGGGCATGCTGCGGGATCGGCCCCGGGTGTGGGGGACAATGCAGTACGAGCAGAAGGCGTTGCAGCCATCCTGGATTTTCAGCAAGGGGCGGGTGCGGGTTCCCAGGGCGTCTACATTGATGCCTTTAAAAAGCGTCTCCCGGCAGCTTGCGTTTCGGTCTTCGGAGAAGTGGGCCTCCCCCTTTTCATAAAGGGCGATGATCAGCTCTGGGAGCTGGTGTTTCTCCGTGTGGCTGATGACGGCATCCACCCCTTCAATCTTTTCGATCTCGGCGGCTTCTGTCTGAGCGTAGCATCCGGTGACCACCATCTTGGCAGAGGGGTTCTTTCGAATCGTCTGACGGATGTGGTGCCTGGATTCCACCGAGGCTTTTCCGGTGACGGTGCAGGTGTTGATGACGCAGACATCGGCGTCTGATGGTTTTTGGGTCTCTGTCCAGCCTTGGGAGGTGAGGGCCATGCCCACGGCGTCGGATTCAAACCGGTTGACCTTGCAGCCGAGGGTGTTGATGAAATAGCGTGGCATAATTGGGAACCTGTGCTTCACACCATCCTGAAATGGTGATTATGATTTCTGTTAAATTAAGAAGTGACTCATCGCGACGTTTTTGGAGACAAGACGAGCCTCCTTAAACCGTTTTGTGCGAAATCCAGCCGCCGCCGAGAACTTCGTCTCCTGCGTAGAAGACAGCGCCCTGGCCCGGGGTGATGGCGGACTGGGGTGTGTCAAAGAAGAGGGTTGCCGTCGCTTTTTCGGGACCCAGCTCAATGCGGCAGGGGCTGCCTTTGTGGCTGTAACGGATCTTGCAGACGGCTTCAAAGACGGTGCGTGGCGGAGGCTGGATCCAGTTGAGCCCGGTGACTGAGCAGGAGGCCGAGAACAGGGCCTCCTTTTTTCCCACCACCAGGCGGTTTGTCTCCGGCTCGATGGCCAGGACATAATACGGATAGGGACCCGGGCAGTTGATGCCCCGCCGCTGCCCCAGGGTAAACCCGTGGAGCCCCAGGTGGCGTCCGACTTCGGTGCCATCTTCTGTGACAATGGGACCGGGTTTCATCGCAAACCCCGGACGTTTTAAAAGAAACTCCTTGTAGTCGCCATTCTCAATAAAGCAGATGTCCTGGCTTTCCCCTTTGGAGACGGAGGAGAGTCCCGCCTCGGCAGCTTCTTTTTTAATCTCCTCTTTGACCATGCCTCCCAGGGGAAACACGGCCTTGCCAAGATGTTCCGAAGAGACCATGGAGAGAAAGTAGGACTGGTCTTTTAAGGGGTCTTCTCCCTTTAAAAGGTGAACCAATCCGGTGTCGTCACGCCGTGTTTTGACGTAGTGACCCGTGGCGAGGCTGTGGGCTCCGAGGGTGGCGGCAATTTCCAGGAGAAGCCCGAATTTGATCGCCGGATTGCACCGCTGGCAGGGGTTGGGTGTGCACCCGCTTCGGTATGCCTCCACAAAAGGAACCACCACCTCCGCTTCAAAACGATCGCGGATGTCGATGAGGTGAATGGGCACCTGGAGCTGCTCTGCCACATGGTTCATGGCGGGGATGGCCGTCCGGCAGGTCTCAGCGTGGAGGGTGAGCCAGGGGGAGGGGACCGTGGATAGAGGTTCTCCGCCGCCCTTTTCGTAGCCCGTGATAAAATGAATACCGACGACCTTGTGGCCCGCCTTCTTGAGAAGCCAGGCCGCGTAAAGGGAGTCGATGCCGCCGCTAACCGCGACGGCAGTGGTGAGGTTGTTCATCAGAAGAAATTCTTGTCCTTGGGGTTGGCCTTCATGGCATGGGAGGGGCAGGTGGGAACACAAAGTTCACAGGCGCTGCATTTTTCCAGGTCAAAGAGCACTTCCATGGAGGGGCGTTTGATGGACAGAGCCCCGGTGGGGCAGACCGCCGTGCAGGCACCGCAATGGGTGCAGCGTCCTTCATCCCGCGTGACCTCCTGGTCGGAGCGGCTCACCTTGATCCCTTTGCTTTTCAGATACTCCAGGCCCTTTTTGAAATTTTCGCGGGTGCCTTTCAGTTCGAGGACCATCATGCCTTCACGGCGGGGGAAGATGTTGGCATGGAGAATGGCAAAGGTCAGCTCGTAGTCTCTGGCAAGGTAACAGACCACCGGCTCAGGGGAGGCCTCCTTGGGAAATTTCAGAATAAGTATTTTTGATTGCACGCTTGGGCCTCCGAAGCTGTTGCAGTGTAAAAACCGCCGGTGAACAGGAACGGCTCAGACCGGCTGAACGGTGCGGGCCACTTGCGGGGAGTCGGTCGTGGGCATGCGACCCGTAAGACTCCGAGAAAGTGGGTGACCTGCACCCCTTTTATAAATCTCTTTATGATACCGGGTCTGATCGGGGGTGTCAATATAGCAGCTGAGGTGGATTGGTGCCTTCAGGGGAGGCCGTCCATACGCTCGAGGCTGAGCGTCACGGCGTTTTCCCAGCCACAGACGAAGATGCAGGGGCTGGCGTTGCCGGTTTCGCCAGACCCTGTGGTTTTTTATGGTTCCAGAATATGTCGCACCAGATGGCGTCCCAGGGCCAGGATAATCAGGGTGGGGGGGCGTCCCGGTGACTTGGGAAACACACTGGCGTCGCAGAGGTGGAGATTCTTTATCCCCCTGACGCGAAAATCTTCGTCCACCACTTCACCGATGGCGGCCGTCCCTCCCGGATGCCCACCGATGGATTTCACCACCCGGATGGAGGAGGGCGCCACGCCGGCTTGGGTCATCACCGAGATGGCAAGGTCCGTGGCTTCTCGGGATTTTTGCAGGTCGGCATCCGTCAGGGGTTTGGTCATCTGCCCCCGGGCATCCACCGAGCCCACACGGTCATCGGCCACCTTGATGAACATGCCCATCATACGGTCCCATTTGCCCGACTGCAAAAGGGCCGGCCAGCCGGAAAGGGGGCGCATGAAACGGGTCAACCAGGCCCCTTTGCCGCTGACGTTTCCCAGGATGTACCCTTTTTCATCGGCCCAGGTGTCGCAGGCGTAGCTGAAGGTCATTTCTGTCCCTGTGCTTACCGGTTCATCGGCCATGCCCCAGATGACGTTCATCGGATCCATGAAAAAGTGGTCTCCGGCCTTGTCGATGCCAGAGCGTTGAAGGATGACGGCGGTGCCGACGCCACCGGCAGAGAGCACGGCTGATTCGCAGTCCACACGGAGTTTTCCATCCGGTGTTGTGGCATGAACGGCTTGGACGCGGCCCTCTTTTATTTCGAGATGGCTCACATCCGCTTCCGTGATGACGGTTGCCCCGAGGCTTGCTGCTTTGTCAATCCAGCGCCGAGCCGTCCATTTGGCATCGTTGCGGCAACCCGTCATGCAGCCGTCGCACCCATTGCGGCAGAGAGTCTCATCGATGAATTTCTCTTGGGGCTTCAGGTCCACGCCCAGGCGGTCCCCTGCCTCGCGCAGCCGCTGAATTCCTGTCCATGGCGCACAGAACGCGTCGGAAAAGGGGGCGATGCCGATTTCACGGCTGATCTCTGTCGCATACGGGGAGAGGTCAATTCCCCAGGGTTCAAAGAGCCATGGGGGCGGGTCAAAGGCGTTTCCAGAGAAGACCACGCTGCATCCACCCAGGGTGATGGCCCGATCGATAATGACCCCTTCCCTGGATCGGGAAAAGACGGCCCATTTGTCATAGATGCCGTAGGCATCTATTTTGCTCTTTGTGATGGGGTGGCGCGGTCCTTTTTCAAGGATCACCACATGCTTTCCCTTTTCAGCGAGTTCCAGGGCTGTGGACGCCCCGCCCGGGCCGGAGCCCACTACCACGTACTCCGTAAATATCTCCTTCATGACCGTCTCCTTTCCCGGGTTCATCGTGATCGATGACGGGTTCGGGGGTGAAGTGTTGGGTCCATCTCGACTGCCATCAATGGTGTGACTCTAAGGTTTATGGAAGTAAACAATATTACATAAAGTGTGTAAATAGTTATTTTTGTGGCTTTTTATAAATACTCAAGGACCATGATTTACAAGAACGGATCATTGGTTTAATGAAGAAACCATGCCCCTATGTTTGGGCGTCTTGCCCGATGTCGATCGCCCATGAGGGTAACTCTCGGGATGGACAAATCGCCGCCCTGAATCACAGCCTGGGCTACAAGGTGGGATAACGGCACCAGCTCGGGGCTTGCCGAGGCCCAGAAAATGCGGTGCTGATGTTTTTGTAGGAAGTAGGTGAGGGGGCCGGTTGTTTCGCCCTGCTTTGGCATGCATCCTATATTTCGTGGTGTGCATAATCTGACGGAGCGTCGTTTTATCTCGGCATCCGAGGGCCGGTTTTCCGGACCCCTCATTTTTTCTCCTCCTCCCATTCATTGTTTTTTGATATGACTCGTGTTGACGATTAGAGACGCATGTCGGTGGTTAATGGAGCGTAGCGACGCTTCGAACGAAGAACGGTTTTTACAAACCACCCAGGCCCTTGTTGGTGGCTGTGACAGGGTGTAATTAAATTTTTGTGTGAAGGGAGGACGATGATGAAACGGTTTGCGGGTGTGATAGCGGTTGTTTTGCTTCTGTTTTTTTCAGCCTGCTCAGGGGGGGAGGAGACCGAGGAGAAAACCCGTCTCTATGATACGGAGCGCACGGCCCTTGAAAAAGCCAAAGAGGTGGAGTCGATACTGCTGAAGGCGGACGAAAAAAGGCGGGAAGAGGTCGAAGCCTTTGAAAATAACTAGGGCGGCCTGGCATCCAGGGGTGGGAGGCCGCCGTTACGGAATAGGGGAAACGATGAGAAAACGGGTGATTTCAGCGTGGGTGGGTCTTGTTTTTCTGATGGGCGTCACCTTGAATGCCGGGGCCGAGGAGGTCAGGGTCAAGGCGTTTGTCAGTATTCCTCCTCAGCAAGCTTTTTTGGAGCGCATTGGAGGGGATCGTGTGGAGGTGAGGGTGCTGCTTACTCCCGGGGAAAGCCCGGCGATGTATCGCCCGAAACCTTCCAAGGTGGCCAGACTGGCGGCGTCGGATCTTTTTTTTCGTATCGGGCTTCCTTATGAAACCCTTCTTATCTCGAAAATAAAGAGTATGGCCGGTGATTTGACGGTGGTCGATACCCGTAAAGGGGTGGCCCTGCTGTCCATGGGGGAGCACTCGCATGGCGAGGCATCCGAACACACGAAGGGGAGAGGTCACGGCGAGGATATCGGGAATGACGAAGGCATGGATCCCCATATCTGGCTGGACCCGATGCGTGTGGTCGCGATGGCGGGGACCATGAGGGATGCCCTGGTAGCCGCAGATCCCGAGGGGCGGTTGATCTATGAAGCCGGGAGCGAGTCCTTGATACGGGAGCTTGTTGCACTTCATCAAACCTTATCAGCTGCCCTGGCGCCTTTGGCAGGTGAAACCCTTTATGTCTTTCATCCGGCCTTCGGATATTTCGCCGATGCCTACGGGCTGGTACAGAAGGCGGTGGAGGTGGAGGGCAAGAGTCCCAAAGGCAGGGCGCTTACACGGTACATTGCCCAGGCCAGGGCCGAGGGAGTGCGCGTGATATTCGTGCAGCCCCAATTTGATCGGAATGCAGCAGATAAGGTGGCTGCAGCTGTGGGTGGGGTGGTGGTGCCCCTGGATCCTCTGGCGCCGCATTATTTCAAAAACCTTCGAAGTATGGCCGAGGTTGTGGCAAAAAGGCTGGGAGAGAGGGAACACTGATTTTTTTGTTCGTCTTGATGCGGGACGATTAGGTTAGAAAGAAGAGGGAAGACGGCTTTGGCCGCTTTAGCGGGCGGGTCGTTTGGGTTAGGAATCATTTTATATCAGGTTGGGTCTGGAGGGAAGGGTGCTGGAAAAATGGTGGGTGGCGGATGGCGTGTCTGAAAACGACTCTGGGGCAGCAGAGTCACATCAGATGATAGGGGCGGGGAAGGCTGAAGGTGCAGGTGTTTCTGCAGAGGTTCTTCTTCGGACCAGGGCGGGCGTGGCCTATATCGGGATTGAGCCCAACGGGGTCATCTCCCAGTGGGATGGTTCGGCAGAGAGCTTTTTTGGATATGATGCGGAGCATATGATCGGACGCGATTTGTATCTCCTCGTGCCCTCGGTGGAAGAGGAGGAGACGCTCCGGAAATTTTTCATTAGCTGTCTCAGAGGAGGGGCGGGGGCTGAAGTGTCCACGACCTGTGTGAATCAGCACGGTGACATTTTAGTCTGCCGGTGGTATGCCGTCCCGGCGGTTCAGGCTTCTGCAGACCGGGGGCTGACGGTCCTGGTGAAAAATGTCACGGAGCAGATGCATGCGGTGACGGATCTGAATCGGGTTCGACACGAGGCTCGGAATCTTTTCAGCAGCGCCCCCATCGGTATTTTTCAGGCGGATATCAGGCGGCGCATCGTCGTCGTCAATCCCGAACTCGCGTGGATGCTGGGCTATGAATCCCCTGCGCTTCTCATTTCCACCGTTGAGGATGTTTCCTCAATCTTCGATGATCCGAAGCAGGCCAAAGCCTTTTTGTTTCAGCTCTATGAGGGTGAGCAGCTCAGTCGGTTCAGGTGTCGCTTGCGTCGACGGGACGGCGGTATTGTCTGGGCCTTGTGCTACGGACAGATTACTCGGAATGCAACGGACCGTACGAATGGGTTCTTCGGATTTTGCATTGATATCTCCCAGACCATCCGCGCCGAGACCGAGTTGAAACGTGTCAACGATGAGCTTCGGCTGGTTTCGATTCGGGACGGGTTGACCCGCATCGCCAATCGCCGTCATTTCGATGACTGCATGGATATGGAATGGAAACGTCATGTACGGGAAAAAGCACCGCTTTCATTTATCATCTGCGATATTGATCATTTTAAAAACTATAATGACACCTACGGGCATCAGGCAGGGGATCAATGTCTGGTGAAGGTCGCCGAAGCCCTGGCTTCCTGCGTTCATCGGCCTGGGGATCTGGTGGCCCGCTACGGCGGTGAAGAGTTTGCGGTGATCCTCTCCTGCACCCATCTGAGCGGAGCCCGTCACCTTGCCGAGAAAATGAGACGGCGGGTGGAAGCGCTCGTTATTTCGACGGGAAAAGATGAGGAGACCGCCTGTGTGACCATCAGCTTGGGGCTTGTCTCCATGCATCCGGACAGAAAGAGCTCCGCTGAAGAGTTGATCCGCAGGGCGGACGGTGCGCTCTACGAAGCAAAGGGGAGTGGGCGAAATCGTTGTGTGGCTTGCGGGATGGGTCCGGATGAGGCGAGTCCGGCGGTACAGGATGCCCCTTCTTTTGCCTGATCGGATGATTCGGTGAGTTCTGTCGTGGATACCGGTTTGGCGAGACAGGGCCCTGTGAAGAAAAAAGATAAAAAAAAGCACCCGAAATCGGGTGCTTTTTTTGTAAGAGCGGGCCATCTTGATTCACACAGCGAAAACAACGCCACGTGAAGGGTCTGCTACCGAATGATCATGGTCTCGGGATCGAGGACGGCAGCATCTTTATCTGCCTTGGCACCTTTAACGGCTTTGACGAAAATGGTGTTGTTCTCGGGAATGATCTGGAGCAGGGTCGAGAAGATGTCGTCAACGCCGGTCAGCTGAACGGGAAGTCCATTATCAGCGGGCGCTTCGTGACGGTGGGTCTTGACGGTCAAGAGGGCAAAGGAACCCGTACGGGCGGCAAGCGCTTTGAGCTCTTCCATATCGGCACGGCTCTTCTCTTCGAAGGGGTAACCATCAATGATCATCATGTCGGGTTTAAAAAGGCCCTGTTCGATGAGATCGGTGATGCGCTCTTCGAGTCGTGCGACGGAGAAACCGTCCACATTCATGGTCAGGATCATGCGGTTGGGAAGAATTTCGTCATACGCGGACTGAGGTTCTTCGACACGGTTCAGGTCTGCCAGGTTGGTGAACATTTCATTGTACCAGACGTTGACCTTAACCACGGGCTCATCCAGACTGACATGAAGCACGTTTTTTCCGCATGCCATGGCGTGGAGCGCCATCTGCACAACCATTGAAGTTTTGCCGAGGCCGGCACGGGCCATCACAGCGCCCAGCTCACCCCCGTTGATCATATCATCACAATCGATACCAAGGGCACCGAAAGGGTTCCTGAAGATCAATTCCTTCTTTGTCATAGTATCCTCTCTTGTCGCTGAGGTTCGTACTCAAAAAGACCCCGAGGGTTCAACCCGGCAGCGCCTCACAACACTCAACCAGAATGTTCGGAAGCCGCCGGGTGATTGTGTCCCATCAGGTTACTTGGCGGCTTTCTCTTCGCGCACCCTTTTTTCAATCTCTTCCGATACAGAGGAGGGCACCGTTTTATAGGCGCTGAACTCCATGGTGTACTGGGCTTTGCCCTGGGTGGAAGAGCGAAGTACGGTGGAGAACCCAAACATCTCAGCAAGAGGGACCTGAGCTTCAATACGGCTCATGGTTCCTTCGTCCTGAGAACCAAGGATAATACCCCTGCGCTGGTTAATCAAGCCCATACATGGGCCCTGGAACTCATTGGGGCTTTCAATTTCGACTTTCATGATGGGTTCCTGAACAACAGGCTTGGCTCTTTCATACGCCTGCTTGAACGCACCACGTGCCGCAGCCTGGAAAGCCATCTCAGAGGAGTCAACCGCGTGGAAGCCACCGTCAACGAGGGTGACAGCGATGCCGGTTACAGGGAACTCAAGCTTGGGCCCTTTGGCCATGCAGCTTTCGAAGCCCTTCCCGCATGAGGGGATGAACTGGGTGGGGATACGTCCGCCCACAACCTTGCTTTCGAAGGAGAACTGCTCATCTTCCAGAGGCTCGATGAAACCCATGACTTTACCGAACTGACCGGAACCACCCGTCTGCTTCTTGTGGGTGTAATCGAATTCAGCACGTCGTGTAATGGTCTCACGGTAAGCCACGCGGGGCTTTCCGGTTTCCACTTCTGCGCCGTATTCACGCTTCATGCGCTCAACATAAACTTCCAGGTGAAGTTCGCCCATGCCTTCGATGATGGTCTCGTTGGTCTCATCATCGTTGTAGGAGCGAAAGGTGGGGTCCTCTTTGGTGAAGCGGTTGAGGGCCTTACTCATGTTGATCTGAGCCTTATTGTCCTTGGGCTTGATGGACAGGGAGATAACGGGCTCGGGAACGAACATACTCATCATGGAGTAGTTGATGGCAGGGTCTACAAAGGTATCGCCAGAGGAACAGTCTACACCGAAGAGAGCGCCGATGTAGCCAGCGGGAATTTCGGTGATATCTTCCATGTCTGAGGCGTGCATGCGCACCAGGCGACCGACCTTGATCTTACGGCCGTTCTTGGAGTTGTTGACGGTGTCGCCTTTTTTCAGGGAACCCTGATAGACACGGATATAGGTAAGCTGACCGTACTGCCCGTCTTCCAGTTTAAAGGCAAGGGCTACGGTGGGCTTTTCGCTGTCACCCTCGAGCACCACGGGGGCCTCTTCGTTGTCGAGGTCCAGGGCATCGTTGACGATGTCATCAGGGGTCGGCAGGTAACGCGTTACCGCGTCAAGCAGGGGCTGTACAGCCTTATTTTTGTAAGCGGAACCCATGAAAACAGGGGTAATCTTGCGTGCGATGGTTCCGATACGAATAGCTTCTACGAGCATCTCTTCACTGATTTCAGACTCTTCGAGAATGGCATCGGTGAGGGGCTCAGAAAAAAGAGATGCCTGATCCACGAGCTCTTCGCGCTTGGCCTGTGCTTCTTCGGCGAGCTCTGCAGGGATCTCTTCAATGCGGATTGATTCGCCATTGTCCCCGTCAAAGTAGTACGCCTTCATGGCGACAAGATCCACCACGCCCTGGAGCTGGTCTTCAAGACCGATGGGCAGCTGCATGGCGACCGCGTTGTGGCCCAGTTTTTCGTTCAGCTGGCCAATAACTCGGAAGGGGTTGGCTCCGCTTCGGTCACATTTGTTGACGAAGGCGATACAAGGAACTTTGTAGCGCTTCATCTGGGCATCAACGGTGATGGACTGTGACTGGACGCCGGACACAGAGCAAAGAACCAGAATAGCACCGTCAAGAACACGCAGGGAACGTTCTACTTCGATGGTGAAGTCAACGTGGCCCGGGGTGTCGATGATGTTGATCTCATGTCCCTTCCATTCGCAGTATGTCGCTGCGGAGGCAATGGTGATGCCCCTTTCCTTTTCAAGTTCCATGGAATCCATGGTGGCGCCGACGCCGTCTTTACCTTTTACATCGTGGATCGCGTGGATTCTGTCGGTGTAAAAGAGAATGCGCTCGGTCAGGGTGGTCTTCCCAGAGTCGATGTGGGCGCTAATACCTATGTTTCTAACTGTCTGCAAGTCGGTCTTCATTGTCACGTATCCTTCTTGAAAAAACGATCGAGGCAGCACATGGTACACCCTTAACCTACAGAGAATGAAGATAAATCTTTCCCTGCCCGGTGAGTATAAACCACACGTTACCCCGGTTTAACGAGCCTTTCCAGATTGTGCTCATGGTGATTTGTTTGCTTAGACCAGACAAAAGGCCGGCGTCAGGAGCAATCAAGGGCACCGAATATATATAAAAGCCTATGATTGTCAATGTTAAATTCTCTCGAGAGAACCTTTTGTTCTCATTAAAAAGGGGTTTCCATAGAGCACAGGGCAGAAACGAAGAACAGAAGAAGCACGAAAATGGAGACTCATAGTATTTTCGGATTTCGTTTTCATGGGGTGTGTATGGGCAGAGAATGCTTGTGTGATGCGCGGGCCAATGGATGAAATCTTAGATAGTTATACCGGATTGGTACCCCGAGGTCAATCCGGGAAGATTTGGCGATGGATAACCGTGAGGGTGCTTCAGCGAAGGGCCTTGATGCGTGGAGGGATCGCAGGGGAATCCGAGGGCTCATTTTTTATTCATTAATTTTCGTTTGCGGGCCATTGGCGAGGCTTTGGTGCCGTCGATGGCGGGTTGTGGACCTCTCGGTACACTGGGGTTGTTTTGCTTGCAAGGCGGGCAGGTAGATGCTACAAGAATCCCAGAATTTGATATGCAATTTAGCTGGGGGTGCCCTGAGAAGGGCTGAGACGGAGAGATTCCAACCCTTTGAACCTGATGCAGTTTGCACTGCCGTAGGGAAGCCCATAGAGATGGTTATGTCGCCGCGCACCCAGCGCCCGATTTGATCGTATCAGGCTGCCTGCGGGCGGCCTTTTTTTTTGCCCGCTCGCGGCTTGGCCCTTTGGACACACGATCCAAAGAGCCCGAAATTTCCTCGGGATCATCGGACCCACGCCATGGAAACCTCTTTCTTGGCATCTCCCCTTATAATTTTTCCGTTTGCCCTCAGCACATTGCCCTGATTCCAAGCTTTTCGGCGTATTTTTTTTGCAGTCGAGGTTTCTAAGGATTCACAGGAGGTGTGTGTATGAGGGTTAATGGGTGCGAAGAGGGCCTTCCTGAGGGTGGGGTCACCCTTGAAGGTTTTCTGGAACGAAAAGGGCTCCACCCCGGCAGTGTCGTGGTGGAACGCAATGGAGAGGTGGTTGAGCGCTCCCGGTTCGGAGTGATCACTCTGGGGAATACGGACATACTTGAAATCCTGCGATTTGTGGGGGGGGGCTGTTGATGAACGATTGGTTTGAAGTGGGAGGAAAAAAATTTTCGAGTCGTCTTTGGGTCGGTACCGGGAAATATCCGACGGATGGGATGATCCCCGCCATGTGTGATGCCTCCGGCGCTCAAGTGATCACCGTGGCTCTGCGGCGTATCGACTTTAGCTCAGAGACCGATAATGTGATGCAGAATATTCCTGAGCAGATGGTCCTCCTGCCCAACACCTCCGGGGCCAGAAATGCGGAAGAAGCAGTGCGCATTGCCCGACTGGCTCGTGCCGCCGGCTGCGGAGACTGGATCAAGATTGAGGTGATCAGCGACCAGCGCTACCTGCTTCCCGACAATCTGGAAACCACCAAAGCCACGGAGGTGCTTGCAGGCGAGGGTTTTCATGTCTTTCCTTATATGAATCCGGATTTGATGGATGCACGGCGGATGGTGGATGCCGGGGCCGCCGCGGTGATGCCTCTCGGGGCACCCATTGGCACCAATCGCGGACTTCGGACCCGTGAGATGATTCAGATCCTGATTGATGAGATCTCTTTGCCTGTCATTGTCGACGCGGGGATCGGTAAACCTTCCCATGCCTGTGAGGCCATGGAGATGGGCGCGGCGGCCTGCCTGGTGAACACGGCCATTGCCTCGTCCTCTGACCCGGTGGGGATGGGGCGAGCTTTTGGGCAGGCGGTTAGCGCGGGGCGAGCTGCTTACTGTTCCGGACTCGGAGCCACGCAGCGAATCGCATCGGCTTCGTCTCCTCTCACCGGGTTTCTCGGACAGGAGAGGGCGTAATGGGCTTTTATGACCTCTGGAAAACCCAGGACCCGGATGAGACCCTCGCCCGGATAGACGCCGCAACCGAAGGCGATGTGCGTGCGGCCCTTGACGCACGGCGACCTACTCTGGACCATCTGATGGCGCTTCTGTCGCCAGCTGCGGTCCCTTTTATAGAAGAGATGGCCCAAAAGGCTCATGAACTCACCCTGAGGCATTTCGGACGCCAGATTCTGCTTTTTACCCCCATCTATATCTCCAACCACTGCATCAATCAGTGTGTGTATTGCGGTTTTAACGCAAAAAACCACATCCACAGACGCCAGCTTACCCTGGAAGAGGTGGCCTTTGAGGCGGCAACCCTTGCCAGGACCGGGTTAAAGCATATTCTACTGCTCACCGGAGAGGCGCCGGGGGTGGCCACCCCCGCCTATATTGAGGAGAGTCTGGCCATTTTGTCCCAGCATTTCACCTCGGTGGGTATTGAGATCTACCCCGTGGATGAGCCGGGATATGTCGGCTTTGTCAAGGCCGGTGCCGACAGCCTTACCGTTTATCAGGAAACCTACAACGCAGAGCTTTACAAGACCCTTCATCCGGCAGGTCCCAAGCGGGATTTCCGGTTTCGCCTGGAGTCCCTGGAACGGGGCGTAAAAGCGAAAATGCGGGGAATCAATTTGGGCGGCCTGCTGGGATTGGATCACTGGCGACGTGAGGCGTTTTTTACCGGCATGCATGCCGACTGGATGATGAACACCTTTCCCGAAGTGGAGCTGGGGCTCTCTCTGCCCCGCATGAGACCCCATGCGGGATGCTACGAGCCCGCCCACGCCGTTACGGATACCGATATCGTCCAGTGCATGACCGCCTTCCGGCTTTTTCTGCCCAGGGTGGGGATCACCATGTCCACGCGCGAAAGCGCCGAATTCCGGGACAACGTGCTCCCTCTTGGAATTACCCGCCTGTCGGCAGGTTCCTGCACCTCGGTGGGAAGTCATACGGAAGAGGAGGGGTCTGGTCAGTTCGATATCAGCGATGAAAGAAGCGTGCTGGAGATGGCCGCTAACCTCAAGACCCGAGGGTATCAGCCCGTGTATCAGGACTGGAGGCAGGCCTGATGGACACCCTCCACGCGGCGCTGGCGGCCCGAATAGGTGACAAGCGAATGGGGCGCATTGCCTCAGCACGCATCGGCATCGCCGGGGCCGGAGGGCTGGGCTCCAACTGTGCCATGCATCTGGTGCGCATGGGATTTCGGCGGTTTGTTATCGCCGATTTTGATCGGGTGGAGCCTTCCAACCTCAATCGGCAGTTCTTTTTCGTCCATCAGGTGGGGGAGAAAAAGGTGGCGGCCCTTTCCTCCAATCTGGCTGCCATCAACCCGGAGGTTGAGGTGGAGGCCCACGGTGTTCGGGTAACGGAAGAGAACATGGGCGGGCTTTTTGATGGTTGTGATGCCGTGGTGGAGGCTTTTGATTGCGTGGAGGCCAAACAGCTGCTTGTGGAACGCTATTACAAAAAAGGAACCTTTCTGGTGGCTGCCTCCGGCATCGGCGGGTGGGGAAATGCCGATCGCATCGTGACCCGGAAAATCAATGCCGCTTTTTATGTGGTGGGGGACGGGGTGTCTGAAGCGGATGAAGTCTGCCCCCCCCTGTCTGCGGTGGTCTCCATTGCTGCGGCAAAACAGGCGGACTTGGTTTTTACGCGGATAGTGGATAGCGATTAGTGAGTGGTGAATAGTGAATAGTGAATGGTGAATGGTGAATGGTGAATAGTGAATAGTGAATAGTGA
This sequence comes from Desulfoluna sp., assembly GCF_030145185.1. GTDB lineage: Bacteria > Desulfobacterota > Desulfobacteria > Desulfobacterales > Desulfolunaceae > Desulfoluna. The sequence continues at coordinate 18,995 of NZ_JAQYWB010000038.1, forward strand.
ATGGTGAATGGTGAATAGTGAATAGTGAATAGTGAATGGTGAATGGTGAATAGTGAATGGTGAATGGTGAATGGTGAATGGTGAGTAGCCTCCGCAAGCGACGAGAGCCGATGCGCATTCGCAAACCCGCTTCGAGGTGGCTCACCTCGCCGCCGGAGTTATTCCGGTTAATGTCAACCTATGAGTCACCAGTGAAACGCCGTCGGCTCACGCATGTGCGACGCACGAGGCTGACCGTCACACGTAGGGCGAATGCGGATGCATTTCAGTCTCAAGAGGCGCCTCCCGATGCGCATTCGCAAACCCGCTTTCAAGGTGGCGCCACCTTGCCGCCGGAGGCAAGAATTTTTTAATGTCAGGAGAAAGACCATGAGATCTATAGCGGGTGCCGATATCTACGGCATCACCAGCGAAGAGCACTCGCTGGGGCGGGACAACATCACGGTGGTCAAGGCAATGATCGATGCCGGCATCACCCTGATTCAGTACCGGGAAAAAGAGAAGACCCTGCTGGAGAAATACCGGCAGTGCGAGATCCTGCGCAGGCTGACAAAAGATGCGGGGGTGACCTTTATCGTCAATGATCACGTGGACCTTGCCATCGCCATGGAGGCTGATGGTGTTCATGTGGGGCAGGATGACCTGCCCGTTTCGGTGGTGAGGCAACTCGTGGGGGCGTCTGTCATCATCGGGCTCTCCACCCACAGCCCCGCTCAGGCAACAGCTGCAGCCGAGGCAGGAGCCGATTACATCGGTGTCGGCCCTATCTTTGCCACCCAGACCAAAAAGGATGTCTGCGACACTGTGGGGTTTACCTACCTCGATCATGTGGTGAAGATGCAAAAAATTCCCTTTGTGGCCATCGGGGGGATCAAAGAAAACAACATCGCTTCAGTGCGCGCTCGCGGTGCGGAAACCATCGCTTTGGTGTCTGAGATCGTCGGAGCCGACACTATTTCAACGCGGGTAAAAAATATCCGTAAAAACATGGAGAATAAGTGACATGACCTATACCACTCAGATGAACGCAGCCCGTAAAGGGATCGTTACCGGTGCCATGGAGACCGTGGCCAAAAAAGAGAATATGCCCCTTGAGACTCTGATGGCACGTATGGCCGCAGGCACGGTGGCGATTCCGGCCAATAAAAATCATCTCAGTCTGGATCCCGAAGGGGTCGGCGAGGGGTTGCGTACCAAGATCAACGTCAACCTGGGAATCTCAAAAGACTGCTGCAACCTTGACACAGAGATAGCCAAGGTGCGCGCAGCGGTTGCCATGAAGGCCGAGGCGATCATGGATCTGAGCTGCTTCGGGAAAACCCAGGAGTTCAGAACCCGTGTTATCGCTGAATGTCCCGCCATGATCGGGACGGTTCCCATGTACGATGCCGTCGGTTTTTATGACAAGAACATCAAGGACCTCAGTGTGGATGAGTTCTTCAAGGTGGTGGAGCGTCATGCCGCGGACGGGGTGGACTTTGCCACGATCCATGCCGGTCTGAACCGCGCTACCGCGGAGAAGATCAAGCGGCAGGATCGCCTCACCGGTATCGTTTCCCGCGGTGGGTCGCTTCTTTACGCGTGGATGATGTTAAACGATGCGGAAAACCCTTTTTACGAGCACTTTGATCGCCTCCTTGAGATCTGCACCAAATATGACCTGACCTTGAGCCTTGGGGACGGCTGCCGGCCCGGGAGCATCAACGACTCCACCGACGCCGCTCAGGTGGAAGAGCTGATCACCCTGGGAGAGCTGACCAAACGCGCCTGGGAGCAGGATGTGCAGGTGATGATTGAAGGCCCCGGTCACATGTCCATGGATGAGATCGCCGGGAACATGATGATGGAAAAACGCCTTTGCCATGGGGCTCCCTTTTATGTCCTCGGACCCATCGTGACCGATGTCGCCCCCGGGTATGACCATATCACCAGCGCCATCGGCGGGGCCATCGCCGCCGCTAACGGTGCTGATTTCCTTTGTTATGTGACTCCGGCCGAGCACCTGCGTCTGCCCGACTTAGAGGACATGAAAGAGGGGATTATCGCCACCCGCATCGCCGCCCACGCCGCTGACATTGCCAAGAAAATCCCCGGTGCCCGGAATTGGGACAATGCCATGAGCAAGGCACGCGCGGATCTGGATTGGGAAAAGATGTTCTCCCTGGCCATGGACCCCGAAAAGGCAAAGCGCTACCGTGAAAGCTCCAAGCCGGAGTTCGAAGACAGCTGCACCATGTGTGGCAAGATGTGCGCCGTTCGTAATATGAAGCGCGTTCATGAGGGCAAGGATATTCACTTAAACGATTGATCAGGCTCTGTGGATCGGGGTTGTGCCTTGTGCGTCAGAGGCATGACCCCAAAAAAGGGAAGGGTTTGTCCGGCTCGCCCGAAGGGTGAGAAAATCAAACAGAATCGCCTAGGGTGCGGCTCCCGCACCTTCTACCGTAGAGAGGACCATCGGCCTCGCAAGTTCACGATGACCACGAGTCTTATTTCAACATGCGGTGTTTCCGGTTTACGATCCGCCTGACGGTGCGCATGGCGCACCCTAGGCATCCACCCGGTACTTCATTTTAGAAATGAGGACGATACGGATTTTCATAGATGGATCCCCGCCTGCGCGGGGAAGACGAAAAGCCTAGGGTGTTGTCAGACCGGGGTCATAAAGAAAAAAGGGGTCGCTGAATAGTTACCCCTTTTTTTTAATTAATATGAGAGACTTCGGGGATGATGCGAAGGGAAACGTACGGGTTGGAGAGAGTCCTCAAACTTCAAAATAACTGTTGCAAAACAAGAATGAAATTATAATACTGCGTTTAACAATCTCATCGTTTAGAACGACAACCACTCAATCCTCTGAGTTATTTAAACCACATCACGTCTTCTGTTGTCTGAAAGAGAAAAATTTCCCCCCCATCTGATTGTGTTTTTTCAAATAATTAATTCGCGGCCTGTTATCCTCTCGTAAAAATGTCAGCAGGACTTTCCTGTTGCCTCTGGCCTGTTCAGGTTTGTTTCTGAGTCGAGATAACACTTTGTTATCGTATGATAATTTTTTATTAGCATGGCTATGGCAGCGATCTAATGATGGCTGTCTTGTCTCTTGCTGTGAGTCATTCTTCAGCGTTTGTTACGCTGCGATCCTTATAGAAGTGAAACTGTTTATCCTAACCGGTGGATTGGCCCCTGAGCAAAAAAGTGGGGTGTAAGCCGACGGGCGAAGCTATCCCGGATATTTCATGAGAAAGAAATCAGGACTATGGAATAATTTGTAATTACAGTCTTTTATAGTAATATTTCAGCCGTTTCAAAAAAGTAAAATGTAATCCACGGTATTCTGTCTGATTTTCTCACCCTTCGGGCGAGCCGGGCTATGGCTTTTGCAGCACGGCGGATAAAAACCGTTCACAAAAAGAGAGCGCCGCATGATCATTGAAAAATTTTCGCTAAAAGCCCAGGAATGGATTGAGGGCGCATGTCGGCTGGCGGTCAGGAAAGATCACAGATATGTCACGGCCTGGCACCTGTTTGCCCTCCTTATAAGCAAGAAGGACGGGGGTTCCGGGCATTATCTGGCACCCCTCAGCCCGGACATGGACATCCTTGGAGCGCGGGTTGACGGCCATTTATTGACGCTTCCCAAGGCAGACGCCGCGTCTCAGCAAACCCCGTTAAACCGTGATCTGGAGAGAGTCTTTATTCTGGCTGAAGAGATCGCAACCCGGTGGGGGGAAAAATATATAGGGGTGGCGCATATTCTGGCGGGCATGGTCGACATAGACGAGATACTCAAGGCGCTCACAGATGCCGGCGTTGACGCCCTGGACATCGAGACGCTGCTGAAACAGCCGGGCCAGAGCCTCAATGCCCCCTTCGCGGAGGGGAATTTCGAATATCTCACCAAGTATGCCATCGATCTGACCGAGCGTGCCCGCAAGGGAGAACTGGACCCCGTGATCGGTCGAAATCGGGAGGTGGAGCTGACCGTTCAAGTGTTGGGGCGGCGGATGAAAAACAATCCGATTATTATCGGAGAGCCCGGAGTCGGCAAAACAGCCCTGGTGGAGGGCTTGGCCCAGCGCATTGTCAAAGGGGATGTCCCGGACGATATGAAAAAGGCGGCGTTGCTCTCCCTCGATATGGGGCAGCTCATCGCGGGGGCCAAATTCCGGGGGGAGTTTGAAGAGCGTTTCAAGCGCGTGCTTCAGGAAGTCGCGGATGCGGGAAATGTGATCCTGTTTATTGATGAGATCCACATGCTTGTGGGCGCTGGGGGTGCCGAAGGCTCCATGGACGCGGCCAATTTGATCAAGCCGGCTCTTTCCAGAGGCGAAATTCGCTGCATTGGCTCGACGACCCTGACGGAGTATAGAAAACATATTGAAAAAGATATGGCGTTGATGCGCCGTTTTCAGGTGGTCCTCGTCGAGGAACCGGCCTTTGAAGAGACCCTTTCCATTCTTCGGGGCGTCAAGGAACGGTATGAGCTCCACCATGGCGTTCAGTTTCTCGATGCCGCGCTGGTGGCTGCGGTGAAACTCTCCAGCCGATATCTTATGGATCGGTTCTTGCCCGATAAGGCGGTGGATCTCATCGACCAGACCGCCTCTGCCGTTCGGATCAGGCTCTCTGCCAAGCCTGTGGAGATCAGTGAGATGGATGGCCGTATCGTGGAACTGGAAATTGAGATCAGGGCGCTAAAAAATGAAACGGATGCGCTCACCCTGAAGCGCCTTGAGGCTTTAAAAGCAGAAATGTCTGAGCTTAAATCGACCAGCGGGGTGCTGACGGAAACATGGGAGACAGAGAAGAGGGCTCTGGCAGATATTCAGGCGGCCCGGCAAGCGCTGGAAGAGGCCCGAAGGGAGATGGAGCTGAAAGTCCAGGAGGCTGATTTTTCTCGTGTCGCAGAGCTTCAGTACAAAACGATCCCTGAGCTTGAAAAACGGTTGAACGACTTTTCCGATGTGGACCTGTCACAGCAGGCGTTTCTGCAGAAGACGATCAGCGAAGAGGATATTGCCGATACCGTCTCGCGGTTGACCGGCATTCCGGTGTCCAAAATGAAGGGGACTGAAAAAGAAAGGCTGCTGAATCTTGAGGCCTTGTTGGGTCGGAGGGTCGTCGGCCAGGCCGATGCCCTTTCAGCGATATCAAAGGCCGTTAGGCGTTCACGGGCGGGGGTCCAGAACCCGAATCGTCCCATCGCCTCCTTTTTAATGCTGGGTCCCACCGGTGTCGGGAAAACGGAGGTGGCCAAGACCCTGGCCGAATTCATGTTTGATGATGAGAAGGCCCTGACACGAATCGACATGAGTGAATTCATGGAGAAGCATTCGGTGGCCCGCCTTGTGGGAGCGCCCCCAGGATATGTCGGCTATGAAGAGGGGGGTGTGCTGACGAACAGTGTCCGCAGAAAACCCTACAGTGTGATCTTGTTTGACGAAGTGGAAAAGGCCCACGGGGATGTGTTCAACCTCTTTCTTCAACTGCTGGATGACGGCCGTCTGACGGATAGTCAGGGCATGACCGTGGACTTTACAAATACCATTGTGCTCCTGACCTCCAATCTCGGGTCTGAAAGTATCAAACCGGCAGAAACAGACGAAGAGAGAGAGACGATGAGGGAGGGGATTATGCAGGCCGTCCGGTCCCATTTTCGGCCGGAATTTTTAAATCGTCTGGATGATATCCTGATTTTCAGGCAGCTGACATATGAGAATATGGTGCCCATCGCCGACATTCAGTTGGCCCGTCTTACGGCGTTGCTGCACGAAAAAGGCATCGGCCTCACGGTCAACGATGAGGCCAAGGCCCTTCTGGCCCGGCGGGGGTTTAATCCGCTCATGGGGGCACGCCCCTTGACTCGTGTGATTCAGTCTCTTTTGCAGGACCCCCTTGCCGAGGAGATGATTGCCGGCAGGATTCAGCCCGATGAGACGGTCTTTGTGACCGCCCCGGAAGAGGCACTGGTGATCTCCACCTCCGATGAAGGCTCCCCCATAACATCATAAAATGGCTGGAACAGTATGAAAATCATAGAGAACCTCAAGGGTTTCTGGGTCTGGAATAACTGGCTTTATTTTGTGACCTTTTTGATTCTTATCCTTATTTTCGTGATGGCGTTTTATTTTTTTAAAAAGCGAGGCAAGTCCCGGAAGGCGGAGAAAAGCACCGGCAAAGAAGAGGGTGCCACAGGGTTACCCCCCTTAAGCCTGGTGAAGGCATGGAAAGCCTTTTTAAATCAAATCCCCTCCGAGTTCCGGCGGCTGATCATGGTGTATCAGCATTTTGTTGTGTTCGGGGAGAGTGGGGCGGGAAAAAGCCTGTTGATCAACAGCCATACGGATTGGCAGGGGCATGCGCGACAATTTTATCCCAGTTATACCGCCAATCCCCTGCTTCAGGTTTATTTGGGGTCCAAGGTGCTGGTGCAGGAGATCCCGGCCTCTTTGCTTAACGATACGTCGAAAGCAGCACGGAAAGCCTTGATTAAGCTGTGGGCCCCTCTTTTCAGGCGCAAAGATCCCACCGCTATGATTGTGTTGAACAGCGCGTCGTTCCAGACGGACGAACCGTTGTTTTTAAAAAAACAGGCCCAGATGATCCGTGGGAAGATCAATCTGCTGGCCCGCATCCGAAAACGCCCGATAAAAGTACGGCTTGTCCTGACCAATATGGAGCGGTATGAGGGGTTCCCGGAATTTTCCAGGTTCCTTGCCCGTTACGGCATCCCGCTGAAGCTTGAGTTCAGTTCAAAGGAGGAGCTGGCTCGCCTCGCAGAGTGCCTGGTCCCCTATGAAGAGCATCTGCCTCGCGCGCTGACCTCACTTCCCGCCGAAGATTATCTGAAAATAATGACCTTTATGGATCGCGCCCCGGAACTTTTTAAAGGGTTGTCCCGGTTTATCGCCGTTTTGCAGAGCCCCGATCCCTTGACTCCTGAACCGGAAATCGCCACCCTCTCCCTTGCCTTTCTGTCAGAAGAGCAGGTCTCGGTTTCCAATCCCTTCGCTACCTCGCTTACGTCCAGAGATATCCAGAAATTCAATCCTCTCTTCAGGCACCGTGTCGCCGCGGCTGTTCTGGGAGGGATCGGGCTCATCTACCTGGTATCGTCCTTTTTTTATGAATACAAGCTGATCGGTGAAAGACATCTCAAGATAGCCGTCTTGGAAAAGGCGCCGCTAAGTCAGTACAATCAAAACATGCACAAGCTTTTTGTGGATCCCCTCACCAGCATGCAGCAGCGAACGCTCATGGCCTTTTTGCCTGATTTTTTTCCCCACGCCGATGAAGAGCTTTTCAGGCGTGGAATTGAAAATATTCGAAAATTTTATCTCCTTCCGGAGCTGGAGAAGTTTTCAGTGGCAGAAAATTCCTGGGAGGCGGCTTCACTGGAGGATGTCCGTCAGGTGGGAGATGCCAGGAACAAGGTGGTTTATCTGCTGGGGTTGCTTTATGCGACCCGGGACAATGACCTTGGGGCGTTGATTCTGGATCATATTAAGGAGTGGACTGAGAATACGGGCGTTTCGAGTCTCTTGATCGAGGATTACATCAATTACAATAAGGCTTCGTACAGCGTGATCCTCGATACGAATGATTACCTGTACAGTCGCAAGAAAGGCATTATCGACGATCCCCATGCTTTGCTGGTGTTTCTTGAGAAAATAAATCGGTTTTACAAACAGCCGGTTATTACGCGCTCAGAGTTTCATGAGCTCATGCAGGAGACGGCGGGTTTTCTTGGTAAAATTCGAGCCCTTGAGCGTTACGATCTCTCTTTGAAGGTGGCAGAGCTCTTGCGCAGGGAAGCGCTCTTGAACATCGATGACGTTCAAGATGACACGGCAGGCCTCAAGAGTCAGATTCGACATGAATCCATTAAGAAATTTTTACGGTTTTTACATCAATCACGCATCACCTCTCCCGAGATAACCGATGAGATGAATCTTGCCGGGTTGTATGAAAACCTGAAGGTCATGCACACATATAAGGGGTTTCAAAGCAGCAAAGATGAGCTGTTTCATTTTATGCTGACCGGCCGTGAATTTAAATTTGGAGCGTCCCAGTGGAACAACCTCCTGAATCGCAGCCGGATGACCCTGTTCCTCAATGATTTTATCAACCATAACAAACGAAATGATGGAATGCTCTTTTTCCTTTCAAAAGAGGATTTTCCTGATCTGGTGATGAACACCGCAAACGACGGGATGTTTCTGTTCAAGGGGCAGGCCAGGGTTGACGGCAGGTTTACACGAAATGCCTTTGAAAAACGAGTCAAGCCAGTGCTCACAGAGCTTCCCGGATTTATTGAGTCGCTGCCTGTCCCGGAAAAGGACAAAATCTATTTTTCAAATTTTCTTTTTAAAGAGATTGACGCCTATGGTCGGCGATATGCTTCCGCCTATCAGAATTATTATATGGATTTCGAGATTCAGGCCAGGTCACTGGCCTCTCTGCGTTACGTGTTGCGACAGTTGACCCTGCCAAACTCCCCCTTCATGGAGGTTCTGCTGGCTGTCAAGGACAACACCCTGCTGGATACAGGAGACAATACCTATCTGGCTTCATTCGCCCGGAAAATGGAGGCCTTTGAGTTTCTTCAGCGCCTACTGGCCGAGCACAAAGGGGTCTTTCCAGAGCTGGACAAATACAAGGCCTTTCTGGAGCAGATGCTGTTCGATATCGGCAATGGGTCTTCACAGGCAAGGGACCTTAAGGATTTTAAAAAACGGTTATCCCCCATCGGACAAATCAGTTTTGCTATTTTGCAGGATGGGGAGGAGTCGTACTTAAATCTGATCAAGCAATGGGTGAAGAGCGTCGGTATCCCCAAAGAGTGGCAGGGTGTGTTTAAGGACCCTGTCTACCTGGCTTACTATTTGGGATTGCCTGAGATTGAAGACGAAATAAAGAATATTTGGGACGCATTGTTCGAGTCCGATATCTATAGCCTTTATGGCTTCTTCCCCTTTAATCGGACCTCTACGAGGGATGTGCCTGGGGCCGTCCTTGCGCGGGCGACCCATCCCCATGGCCATTTCTGGCCACTCTTCAGGAGCCTCTTATCTCCTGTTTTTCACGAAGAGGCCGGGGTTTGGCGCGTGCGTCCCTCCCCGATAGAGAATCCGATTCTTCCCGATCAACTCATAGAGACCGTGAATGCCATCTCGCGGCTCACCACCACGCTGTGGGATCCCAAGGGAGAGCCGAAGTCCCTTGAGTTTATGGTGCGGCCTTATCCTCTGGCGGCTGTTCGCGAAAACGTTCCGGTGGTGGCCCTGTCCTATCTGCATGCAGGAGAGTTCTCTCTGTTTGGCTTTAACCAGCAGCCTTCGTGGAAGAAGTTAATCTTCGACTGGTCACGCGAAAGCAGCGCGGCGGTTGGGGTTGAACTTGTCACAGATGATGGCACCGCAAAATTGCAGAATGCGGTTGCCGTCGGGAAATCCTCCTGGAGTTTTTTTCATCTTCTTCAAAAAAGCGACGACATGGTGGTGATGGATGCCTTGACCGATCCAGGCGAGGCACCAGACGCTGTTTTACCCCTTGAACACCCGGGAGATTCTGATGTTTACGGCAATATAGCCATGCTGACCTGGGTGGTCCACTACTCCCAGAAAGATCGTGACACGCATCCCGAGACAGGGTTGGTGAGGGGAGGGGAGGCGGATGCCGTGAAGGTTCGATTTGGCATTCAGACCCGCGATCCCTGGGCGATTTTCATTTTGCCCCAGTGAGGCTTGGCTCAGTTAAACAAAACGGATGGTTTCGGCGATTCTTTGCGTGTTCTCTCATTTTAAAAAGGTCATGACGTTATGAACAGAAAAATGATCGGTGCAGCCACGAGGAAATCGGGCGCAATCTCCATTTTGCTGATGCTTGTGATTCTGATGGCGTTTTGTGGCTGCTCCAATAAGAAGAAGATCACCTTTCATATTACCTCCGAACCAGACATCAATGACGGACGCCCTTTGTATCTTGTGGTTCGGGAGGTCAACCGAAAGGATTTTCTGATTGAATATTACGACGATATCGCGGACATGATTTATTCGGATCCCGATGATGAGAGTCTGTTGTTCTGGCGAATGCTTCTTCCCGGCGAGAAAAAAAAGATCAAGGTCTTAAGGCCCGAAAAAACAGAAATCGGCATCTACGGGATGTTTACCCAGCCTGGAAACAGCTGGAAACTTATGATCCCCAGTCCTTATGAAAAAAAATATGACATCGTCGTGGAAACCAATAACATCCGGTTGAAGCGCGACGACGACGAAGACCCCGAAACCGCGGACGGAACCTAAGGGATGGAGCCGATTTTAAACCTTGCCCTGATAGAGCAGGGATTGCGTCTGGAAGGCGATCAGCGCTTTGAAGAGCAACCATGGCTTGAGGAGAGCCGACACCATCGCAAAGCGTTCTGGCGGGATATGAAGCGATCTCTGGATGAACTCTACGGGTTTCATGGGGCCAGTACCCTTTTCAGCACCTACGATTTTTACCATGACATCACCCAGCGAAACAGGGCCAACCCGGTGCCTGCCATAAGCTGGGTCGATTCCGATGGTGGGCTCCGAGAGATTTCGTACGCAGAACTGGGGCGTGCCGCTGACATCAAAGCCGCCCGCTGGGCTCGCCAGGGACTGGTGCCCGGGCAGACCGTGTGCCTGGTCCGTTTCGAGGGCGTGGAGCTGGCCTCGGATCTTCTGGCAGGTTTGAAATCAGGTGCGGTCATCTCTCTGCTCCCCCCCTGGGGGAGGCACTTTTTGCAGGCTCGACTGGAACAGCTGCAGCCGGATTACATCACCGCAGAGCCTGCGTCGTATCCTCTGCTCAATGCATGGATGGATTCTGTCTTGTCCGACGAGGCGGAGGGGATGCCACCTGTCCCCCAGTTTTTTCATGGCTACCCGGCGGGTGATCCTGTTTTTCGTCTTTTTCCGAGGGGCTCATCGGCATCCCTGGTGCCGGTGGATATATCCAGTGAAGCGGCCTATCTCTCCGCGCTTCGTGATGGGTTGATCAGCCTGGGACTTCGGCCGGGCAAGGTCTACGCAGCCCCTGGCTTTCATCTTTTGGAGACTCAGCCGGCCCTGCTTCTCGTCGGCCTTCTCTGTGGGGCCAGCTGGTGTCATCTGCGGCCTGGCGATCTGGTTTCAGACGCGGGTCTCATGGATGGCAGGCCGATCACGGCCTTTGGGGTGTCATGCCGGGTCCGGGAGATGCTGCTCGATACATCTTATCCTCTCGATGGCCGATGGGAGAGCTGGTTTCGCAACCCCGCAGAGTCTTTCGATCTGGATCGGTGGCAACTCTTTGTTCGAAGGCTCCATCTTGACCGTTCCTTTGCCTTTAACCTTCGGTGGGATGCTGCCCTGGGGGGGTGTTCACTCGTCTCGGCGCGTCGTCAGGGCACGGCCCATATGATGGTGTTGCCCCCAGCAGGCTGTGGCTGGTCCCTTGGCGCTCCGGGCTTACAGAACCCCATGCCGGGTGGGGCGCTGAGTCTCTCGTTGCCCGGAGCGCCCGAAGATCTCATGCACCCCGCGGGGAGCATGCTGACGTCACACAGGCATGAATGGCTTTTTACAGGGGTTGACGGGGTGAGCAGGCATGGCGCGGTTTATCCGGTGGATGAACTGTTGACTGTGCTTCGGGACGGTTTTGCCTCGGTCGATCTCTTCTTTTCCATCGTGGCGTGTCCGCGCAGTGACCGACCCGATGGATGCTGCCTTGTCCTGCTGGTGTTTACAGGCCTGGGGCCGGAGGCTCACCCACCGACCCTTGAGGAAGACAGTCGCGCCCTCATTGCCCGTGAGATGGGGGATGAGTTTCAGCCGGATACGGTGGTCAGCGTGCCTCTGATTCCAAGGTTGCTTTCGGACCGGAAGGTAGATCATGCATGGTGCCGTGACCAGTATCTTTCCGGTTTTCTGGCGAAAAGAGCCCAAGGGGAGGTGTTTCGATGTCTGACCGCCCTGAGAGCCTTTCTTATGCAGGGGTAATTTCTGTGGCCCCAGACCCTTTAAATATAAACCCTTAGATCACATCAAGGAGAAGAGAGATGGCTATTCAGGATGAAATTCCAAAATCCCGTCTGACGCTCAGGTATAAAACCGAGGTCAACGGTCAGCCGGAGGACATGACCCTGCCTCTGAGACTGCTCGTGGAAGGCGATTTTTCCCAGGGAACCTCCACGGACAGGACGGTGGATCTTGAGGAGCGGCGGTTGAGAAATCTCGATGGGACCAACACCGACTCCGTGATGAGAGACATGGGCATGTCTGTGAAGTTCGCCGTGGCAAATAAGATTGACCCGGCGTCTGAGGAAGACATGAACGTGGACATTCCCATTGACAGCATGAGCTCCTTTTCGCCGGACAAGGTCGCCATGCATGTGCCCAAGCTTAAAGGTCTGCTGCAGATGAAAACTCTCCTTGAGGAGGTCGTCTCCAATGTGGACAACCGAAAAGAGTTTCGCAAGCTGCTCAATGAACTCCTGAGCAATGAGGAGGCCCTTGCGAAGATGATGGAAGACCTGAAGGACTTTCAGAGCCTGAAACTTCCGTCGGGAAACCAGTCCTAAGAACCCACTTGACCAAGGAGGCCAAAGAGCGATGGCTGAAGAAACCAAAAAAGCGGTGGAGACCGTGGACGAGACCCAGGTGCTTGATTTGAAGCGTTTCCTTTCGAGCATGCGTCTTCAAACAGAGGTAAGTGAGCCGGTTCCCATGATTCAGGACGAGCTTCAGGTGGTCCGGGAGGATATCAGCGAAGAGAATCGCTTTATCTCCGGATTGGCGGCGCTGCTGTTGAATATTGACACGAGCTCCGGGCGTCTTGACAAGGGCAGCATCCAGGCGTTGATCGCCAGCATTGATCAGTCTGTCAACGATCAGCTGAATGAAATCATCCACCATGAGAACTTCAAAAAAATGGAATCATCCTGGCGATCCCTCGGTGATTTGATTTTGAATACAAATTTTAAAGCAGATATCATGATTGATATTCTGGATGTGTCAAAAGATGAGCTTTTTGAGGATTTTGAAGCCAACGCCGTGGATATCACCGGGAGTGCGCTGTTTAAGAAAATCTATATCAGCGAGTACGATCAGTATGGAGGCAAACCCTTCGGCAGCATTATCGGCCTGCATGAATTCGAACACACCCCGGATGATGAGTTCTGGTTGAAGATCATGGGGAAAATCGCGGCAGCCAGCCACTCCCCCTTTGTGGGCTCCGTGTCACCGAAGTTCTTTGGGTGCGATTCCATTGAAGAGCTCTCCGCCATCAAAGACCTGGAAGGGCTCATGAACCACCCCAAATACGGTTCATGGAGCAAGCTTCGCGATTCTGAAGAGGCCGCTTATCTCGGGCTGACTCTGCCCCGGTATGTGCTGCGGCTCCCCTATGACCCGGAGACCAATCCCTGCCGGGGGATTTCTTTTGAGGAAGAGGTACAGGGAGATCGCGACAGCAGTTATCTCTGGGGCAGCGCCTCGTTGCTGTTTGCCCAGAATATGGTCCGATCCTTCGGTCAGTCCGGCTGGTGTCAGTACCTGCGCGGTCCCAAAGGGGGCGGATTGGTGAATGGATTGCCTGTGCATACCTTTAATGTGCGAGGGGAGGAGGAGATCAAGATTCCCATTGAAATGGCGATCCCTGATTACCGTGAGCTTGAGTTTGCCAACTGTGGGTTTATTCCTCTGATCTATCGCAAAGGGACCGCCGATGCCTGTTTTTTCAGTTGTCAGTCGCTGAAGAAATCCAAGGCCTTTAAAGACCCGAAGGATTCGGAAAATGCCCAGCTTGTGACCAATCTTTCGTATACCTTTTCCATTACGCGCATCGCCCATTATATCAAGTCTATTATGCGCGATAACATCGGCAGCACAGCCGATGCCAGCTATATCCAGACCACCCTGTCAAATTGGATTTATCAGTATGTGACCACCGTGGTGAATCCCGATGACCTGACCCTTCGTTCGTATCCGTTCAAAGCGGCCTTTGTGGAGGTGGTGGAGCGAGAGGGGATGATCGGATGGTACGACTGCAAGATGGGCATACTGCCTCACATTCAATTTGAAGGCATGGATGCAGAGCTCAGGCTTGACGCAAGACTTTAAACAGTCATTTTTTTATAAAAGAGCCTCGCAGCCGTCCGTGTGCAAGCCAGAGGGAGCAACGGAGTCACAGCGAGGCCGTCAACCATATTATCAGGAGGGGTTTCAGCATGGCAGCTATCAGTTTTTCCTGCAGCGTTTCACAGGGCTTCAATTTCCAAAAAGATGCCCAGGACATGGTGGGTCATATCAATAAACTTAAAATTGGGGAGAAGGAGCTGGACGTAGACCTTGGGGTCACCGACCCTGAAGACCTCGCTGGCGATAAAAAAAAGGTGACGGGGGTCGTGTCCGCGATCTATTGGAATGGGGGGTTTGCTGAGTCCATTCAGATCTCCTGCCAGGTCTCCAATGCCAACAAGAAGAATCTGGCCGTGTTGACAAATACGGAATTGAGCAACACCTCGGTGGAGTTTCAGTTTACGATTTATGCCTACGATCCCGACAAGAAGAAATATTACAAGGCCTTTCACTCCAATGACGCTGCCCTGAAAGGGCTGATTGAAAAAGCAGGGGGGGAATTGAACGTATCCATCGACATGGATGAAGGGATGGAGGTGGTCTCTCCCTTGAATTTCTGCCTGAATATCAGCGTAATGCCCGAAGATCTGGAGCAGGAAACACATCTCGCGTTTTCAGTGACGGATAAGGTTGTCAAGCGCTGGGGAGTCACGGTCGCCGCGTAAGGAGTCCCTTCTTCACGGGCTGGCATGAACCGGGAACCCTCCGGCGGCTCTTAAAAATCAACACAGAAAAAAAGTCACGGGTACAAATGAATGAGAAACTTGCGCGCGTAAGCTGGGAGATGGGGCAGGCTCTTTTGCCCGAGCATCTCGTTGCCCTGGAGGAGTCGATCCTTGCAGATATTATTCTTCGGTTTCGGCTTTTGGGCCTTCCCTGGTATGGGGTGGGGGAGCTCAAGTTCAACGGATCTCTTTTAAGCGAAGGGGTCCTCTCCATCGAAGCGATGACCCTTGTGACCGCCAACGGCCTTCTGATTAATGTGCCGGGCAATGCCGGAGCTTCGCAGGTGAACCTGAACCTGACCGGCATGACGACCGTCTCTGTGTATCTGCATGTGCTAAGGCGCGGCGTTGCAGAGACGGATGCCACCAATGGCTGGGGGGGGAAGGAGGGCGATGGCGTCAAACGGACTCGGTACCGCCTGGAGCTGACCGCAGAGCAGGAGTACCCGGAAGCCCTGGATACCGTCAAACTGGCCGAGATGAAAAAAAGTCCCGAGGGTTTCTGGACCCTTTCGTCGGGCTACATTCCCCCCTTGCTCCAGGTGGGGGCCTCCCCTTTTCTGACGGAGGAGATGACCGCGCTCTCCGAGGCCCTGGAGCTGTTTCGCTATAACCTGACCATGGATTCGTCCAGTTATGTGAGCGGGGACAGTCTCTTCAGCGTCAAGCAGTGCCTCAAGTCTGTCTTCAGGGCACAGCGAATGCTGGAAAATTATAAAACCGGGATCACTCTGCATCCCTTTTATCTCTACGATGAAGTGCAAACCCTCTATGCGGATGTCTGTTTTTACAGAAATACAACCCCACAAAATATCACACAGCCTTATCGCCATGATCAACCCGTGCTCCTGAAGGAGGCCGTGGAGCGGTTGAAAAATCAGATGCACCTTGTGCGCAGCAGGCCACCGTACGTTACGTTCACGCTTCAGGACAATCTTTACGAGGTGGGGTTGCCAGACGAAGTCCGCCAGGCCACCGATGTCTATTTTCTGGTTCAACGCGCGCAGCTTACCGATACTTTGTCCTTGGATAACCTTAAGCTCGCCGGGGTGACCCGGCTGCCTTTTGTTCATAAAATGGCGCTGCACGGGATCCCCTTGAAAAAAGTGGAGCGCCCCCCTTTTCAGCATACCTTTGGCTCCGAGGTCGAATTTTATCAGATCAAGGAGAGCGAAGAGTGGGATCATGCACTCAATGAAATGTCGGTGGCGTTCTTCAGCAGACCGGATCTTGCAGAGGCAGACTTTTATGTCTATTGGCGTATGGGACAGTGACATTGTTGATGGGCTGCGGATGTATCACAGGGGTGAACCATGACATTTTTCGATCGGTTCAGTAACCGCGATGGGGCCGGAAAAGGGGATGCCGGGCTCAGGAGTGTCATAGACAACCTGAACCATATCCTGAACACCCGACAGGGGTTTGGCAGCTTTCTTAAGGGCTATGGCATTCGGGACATGAATGAGTACAGTTCCCGTGATCATCTGTCGGCTGCGGTGATGGAGGAGGTCAGGTTCAATATTGAGCAGTATGAACCTCGGCTCGAGGTGATGAGCATCTCCATAGAAAACGATGACGACCCGTTTCGCATTTCCTTTCGGATAGAGTGCAATGTCAAGGAGACCCGAGAGTCTCTGCTTATGGAGTTTAACTCGGTTAATAAGAATCTCAATGTAAAAAGCGTGTGAGACCAAGGCAGGATGCGATGATCTTTACCGATACGTTAGAGATGGAGCTGATGCTTTTTATCGGCACCCAGGCATTTAAGGTACCCGGAGGACATATCAAATCTCTGAAGGTACGGTTGCAGCCCTTTGGCTTTGTCGCCGAAGCCGGGTTCTGGGTCTCCTCCGAAGTGGCGGAGGACACGCTCTTCCCGGAGTTTATCACCCAGGACCTGATCAAGGTTGAGCTGTCATTTCAGGCCCATCTCAGGCCGGATGATGCCGAAGAGACCCCGGTGAAACTCGAGGGGCTCGTGACCGGGAAAGCCTTACTTGAGGAGTTGACCATCAGCAATGTGGACCTTGCGGGAGATCCTGTTCTTTACCGCCGTTACCGGATAGATTTTGCCGATACGGGGCGTGTGCTGTGGTCGCAGCATTTCCCCTGTGATCTCGTCGTTGACGGTACCGTGAAAGAGCTGATCGAAGCGAACAGAGCCGGCGTCGAACTGTCCTGTGACTGGGAACGTATGAATCGGCGTTTTTCCGTGAACACCCTTCCCGGGTATGCCCATGGCAAGGGGGCCAGTTTTTATGATTTTATCCTGTGGTGTGCGGATGCCCAAAACGGGGCCTTGGTGTACGATTACAAAGAGAACAGCTACGCGCTTTTGGGTGAGAAAAATACGGAAGGGGAACCCTTTGAACTGGACGAGGAGTGGATTAAAGAGCTTTCCGTCGAATTCCCGGAGACATCCCGCACCAACGACAGGTTGCTGAACTCTTTTTCAGAAAACGCTCAGACACGAGAGACCGCGCATAAACAGGCCGCTGACGGCCTGTATCAGGATACCACGATGAGCCTTGCCATCACCTCGGATTTTGAAGATGTTTTCTCCGTGGCATCGCTAAAGCCGAAGAGTCGGGGTTATGAGGTGCGCCTTGTCCACAGCCGCTTTCCCTGTGTCGCCTGGGTACCCGGGTGCTTTGTCAAGCTCAGGGAGGCCGTCTGGAATGTGCATATCCTTTCCCATAAAAATGAGTACCGCATGCGAGACACGGTGATCGAGGCCAGTGCCGTATCGGATCACCCGGATTCGGATCGCCATCTTTTGTTTGCACGCTACAAAATAGAGATGCGTTCCACCCTGGAGCTTAAAGAGGAGAAAGCCTTTCTTCTGCCGGAGTACAGGCACCCCTCTTTTCCTGTTTATGTGGAGGGTCGGGTCGTCAGCGAACAGGGCAAGGAAGAAGAGAAGACCTACCAGGTTTACGAGCATCCCGAAACCGCCCTCGACTGCTACAGAGTGGAGATTCCTATTTTTGAAGGGCGGGAGGTTGTGGTGCCGTATGAACCCTTTTTCGCCCCCGGCCATTTCTATTTTCCCGCCTTTAAGGGGCAACGGGTTCTTGTGGCCCTTGAATTTCACGTCGCACGGATCGCACGTTTTCTCGATGTTCGTCCCGGTGGCCGTCTTCCCATGGAGAGCCAGGGTAACCACCTTCTTCTGGGCAAGACCACAGACGACTGCACCTCTATCAGCCATGTGTATGTCGACGGCAAGCCACAGCTCAATATCAAGCGAACCTCGGGCAGCGATACCGAGATCATTCATGTTCAGGAAGGCACCATTATCCTGGAAACAAAAGAAGAGTAACCCACCTTAACTTTGCCGTTACTGGAATGCCATGGGAACCCTTGTGTGTCGTCTGGAGATCAGTAAGGAAAAAGGGATTGTCGTCACGGCTGAGAATCGTGATGACAACATTACCCAGACGTTTATTCTCGATGGCACCCGTATCACGACCACGGTCGCAGGGCCCAGTGAGACGAGTACGATCATTCAGGACTCCGACAGTATTAAGGTGTCGTGTAAAACGTTCTCTCTGGATGCGGAGACCATCACCTGTACGTCCACGAAAAAGACCCACCTTGAGAGTCGTGAGGATTTTGAAATCAAGAGCGGAGCGGTGGCCGTGACCGCAGACCGGGCCGCAGAGTATTCGGCCCTTGATACGACGATTACCAGCTCATCGGCGACGACCGTCAAGGGAACCACCCTGGCCATGGAGGGGACGGCAAGCGCCGAGCTCACGGGGGCCAGCATTAAACTTGAGGCAAAGGGATTGATGGATCTGATTTCAAACGGAATCGCCACCCTTAAAGGCAGTATTTCCAATATCAAGGGGATTGTTAAACTTGGGTGAGAGAGCTTATGCGCATCGATGAGACCCTGTATCAAACGTTTCTGGAGGAGATGGACGAACTGGACCGATTTCGCATGTCCTACACCTCCCTTCACCCCGGTGCTCCCCTGGATCGAGAGGACCCGGATGTCCGGCGGTTGATTGAAGCCATGGCCCTCTTATCCGCACGAACGCGTCTTGCCGGGGTCAGGCACAACAGCGCGACACGTCGCAGGATTTTTCAGCAGTTTTT
The DNA here is from genome assembly GCF_030145185.1 of Desulfoluna sp. GTDB lineage: Bacteria > Desulfobacterota > Desulfobacteria > Desulfobacterales > Desulfolunaceae > Desulfoluna. The sequence continues at coordinate 37,971 of NZ_JAQYWB010000038.1, forward strand.
TCCCTATCTCCTCACACCCCTCCCCTCCATGGCCGTCCTCCAGGCGGTGCCCACAGGAATGTTTGCGGACACCGCCTGTTATCCCAAAGGGTCGGAAATTGTGCTCGCACCGGAGTCCGGGGGGACCGCCATTTTTCAGACCCTGCATACCTTGAACATTCTGCCCGTTGTCCTTGACGACCTGGGGACGGTCCAGCTTCCCGATGCCGTCACCCGATTGATGCTCAGGCTGAAAACGTCCTTTGCGCGAAACGATGAAATCGGACAGCTTCGTTTCTTCATCAATCACTTGAACGATTACGAGACCTCCCTTGCCATCCATTCCGCTTTGCAGAGACATGTCCTGAAAGCGACGGTTGTGTTTGATGAACATGCGGATCAGAAAACCGCCGGTATGCCCTGCGACATCACCTTCGGGAGGGTTCAAGACGAGGTGGATGTGACGCATCCTTTAGAAAAAGAGAGGCTGTTTTTTCACTTTCCCTGGCAGGAGCTTTTTATCAATATAGAGGTCCCGCAGCCCGTGGGCAGCTGGACCACCTTTACCCTTTGTCTGGACCTGGCTCCCGACTGGCCGGTGACTCTGGCCCTGACCCCCGAGCTTTTTCATCTCTTTGCCGTACCCATCGCCAACCTGCGCCAGGATATGGCCAGGCCAGTGCTCTACACGGGAACCCAGGAGCTCTGCGGAATTTATCATCCGGATATGGAGAACGGTTTTGAACTTCATTCTGTTCAGGGGGTTTTTGAAGTCACAAAGACGGGTATGGCTCCCATAGACCCCGGGATCCTCTTTGTATCGGCTCCCTCCTGGGAGTCGGAAGAGATCACAGACAGCGAAGGGCACAAGCACCACCGTCTTAACCTTCACTATCCCACGGCGTTTCAGGATCCGAAGACCCTTTCGATCAACGCGCGGTGGATTCAGCCCTGGTTCTCCAATACCCTGTCACAACGGCTGGAGATTGCCCCCTTCAGTCGGGGCACCGTGGGGCTGGACTGGCGACTTGCCTTGGAGCCGATTCCCCATGTTGAGACGCCCCTGCAGGACAACCTGGATGTTTTTCTTCGTTTTCTTACCCTGACAAACAGGTCGGAGTTGAGCCGCAATGACCTGATGGATATCCTTCAAGCCCTGGGGGTGAAACCGCAGAGCCGGTTTGGCCAGATTCTTTCTCTTCTGGCCGATGTTCGGATCGAAACCTCTGCCCGGCAAGAAGATGGGGAAGGGACGGTTAAGTATGTGTACTGGCTCTATTTCGATGACTATGAGCCCGGTTTTTCTGCTCTGATGGCGTTGTTCCTCAGGCATGTTGAGGCGATTCTCGATGCATGGATTGCAGGCGTCGGCATTGAGGTTCGCATGGCAAGATCGGATGGCAGGCACACGGAATGAGATGGGGGATGACCATGCAAAACAAATACTGGGAAGCGATTCATGAGGTGTATACGAAGCTGGAAACCCTTTGTGGCAAGAGAGTTTTTTCGGAGGAGGGCGGGGGCGCTTCGGATGAGTCCCGGAAGCAGGGCGAGTCTGTGACCCCCGTCGTGGAAGATGAACCCGGGAGGTCCGGGACGGCCGATCTGGTGGCTGTGCGCGCAGATCTTCGCACCCAGCTTGATTTTTTACGGGCCACGCTTTCCGAGCAGTATTCCGAGCGGGATACTTACCTGATTCTCTTCCCCATTGTCGCCCAGATCGATGAGAAGATTCTGGCTAGTTTTCTCGAAAAAATGCATACCAGCTGGCCATCACTTCAGAAAGAGCTGTTTCAAATCGAAAACGCCGGAGAGGTTTTTTACGAAATAATGGATGATATCCTGCTTAAACCCCAGACATCCCTTTTTATTTTTGAGGTCTACTACTTCTGCCTCAGTTACGGATTTCGTGGGCGCTATCAGGACAACCCCGTTAAAATAAAAGAGTACATGAAAAATTTGTCCATTAAACTTGAGCAGGATGAGCTGGCCGTGACGGCTTCTGTGACAGAGGAGAATACCCTTGTCAGTCACCTGGAGTCGCCGTATCTGGGCTATTTGTTTTCAGCGGGCTGCTTTGTGGTTGCGTATCTTGTTCTGGTGGTTGCAGGGCGGAACCTGCTGTGAGCCCAATCAAGACAAAGAGCCCCTCAAGTCCATTGGACGCGCTCTTCTCGCCCGAACGCCTTCGTAAAAGCTGGCGACAGGCCCGACCTCCGGCCGTCGAGACGGTGCTGGAAGAGGCCCCGGAGGAGACCCTGCATTCCTGTTACTCTCGGCTTCAAGCACTTCTTCTCGCACGGTTCAGTGGGGATGAGGCAGAGACCCTGGGCTCGCTTGTCGAGGACTTGGGGGCGCTCATCCAACAGGAGGCCACAAAGGGCCGTGAGGCGGCGATGCATGAACTGCTCAATAAGGTGGAAGATCTTGTTGAGGCGTATGAATTGGGAGGACGCGGGAATCAGACAAAGTGAAGACCGCCGAACCCTCCTCAGCCATCGACGGATCATTTTCTCTTTTTGCCCCGTCTCGGCTCCGTTTCTTTGATTCATCCGCCCCCCAACAACTCTCTGGATTCCCCATGAACAGCCTTGAAAAACAGATCGCCGATAAAATTCACCTCTTTGATATCATTTCGCTTCTGCGACTTTTGATTGAGATGGGATACGGCCCCCATGAGATTCGGTTCAGGGGGCACAACAGTATCTGCTCCCAGCCACGGTTGATCTACAGCGTCCGTTTTGTTGACGTGCCGTTCAAAGAGGTTGAGATCACCCTGTGTCTTGGACTCATGGGAGCTCAATCGCCCCTGCCGGGTTATTTTCGAAAGAAGATTGAGAGCGATATCAGCTCGGGAAATTCCTTTGATGCGTTTATCGGGTACTTCGACCACCTGCTCATCAGGGATTATATCTGTCATATCTATCCTGAAATCAATCGGTTCTTCTTTCTGCCCCAGGAACTGACCATGAGGGACTATCTGCATATTCTTGATTTGAGATCCTGCAGTGCTCTGCATGTGCTTTTTTCCCGGGCCTTTCCCGAAGCGGGCGTTCAGCTTGAAAAGGTCACGTTAACCCGCGGTCTCAAGGCCGACCCGGTTTGCCTTGGGTTCAGCCGTCTTGGCGGTGATGCTGTGTTTGGTCGCACGTCCGTTATTCCAGTCTGCGGGAGGAGGGTGACCCTTCACTGTGAGGACGAGGTAACAGACAGGCAGGTGCCGTGGCCCGAGGAGATCAAAGAACGCTTGAAACGCCTTCTTTTTCCTCTGCTGGCACCGCTGGGCATGGAGATGGAGATCGACCTGGTCTTGGCGTCACAGAAACGAAGGGTGAGGCTTCATCCCGAGACCTACCTCGGGTACGACACCCTTAAAAGTACACAACCCGGCCCCAGGCGGGTTTCCATTTTTAAGGGGCAGGTCAAAGATGTCCGAGGGCGGGAAGCCAATCTTTGTTAATTGGGCTATCAGGCAGAACAACGAACCGTCTCAGGCGGGAAAAAAGGGGACCTGGTTCACTAATAAGCATTTCAGGGTAACTCTGGCCGGGGCAAGCCCCCGGCAAAAAAAGCCGCGACGGAGCACGGCGCGCCCAGGAGGGTCCCGTGGTGCCTTCACTCCACCTTCAAACGTGTAAACCTGATTTGAACCAGGCCAAAAAGGGCTCCTATGCATTGCAAAGGGTGCGGTAGAGATCTTCTGGAACACGAGTATAAAGCCGTGGCTCACTGGTATTTTTGTCTGGAATGCTTTGACGCCCTTCTTCAGGAGAAGAGGGACCCCCCGTCGGCTGCACCCGGAAAGCCAGCCGCAGAGGATGCACATCCGAAGTGTATCGTGTGCAAAAAGACGATTTCCGAAGGCACAGCCCGGGACCTGCTTGGACTGACTTTTTGCGGTCACTGCTATGAAGGCCTTGTCAAAAGGCCAAAACCCAGGCTCCGTCGGGAGAAAGAGGAACAGGTTTTGTCTCCGGCTGTGGAACAGATCCGGGTTGATGTGAGTAAGACCGTTGAGTGCCAGGGTTGTGGAAGAAGAATTCCTGCCATCGGGAGCAAGGACATCGATGGCAGGCCCCATTGTCCGGACTGCTTTTATGCACGCAAGGGGTAAGTTTTCGCTAATGGCGATCCCCTTGTCCTGAAATTCCTGAAAGCTTGAGTCCCCTTTTTTAAAAAAAAATGAACAGGAACCCTCCATGACTATTCAACTGATTACAGGGCCGCTTCAGGTCAGCGACTCCCCCGGTCTGGCCACCATTGATCCCAGGTTCAATGATATCGCTACCCTCGTTCAGGAAGGCCTTTATGAGGACGCTGCTGCCCGTTCAGAGGAACTTCTTACTGAAAAAATCTACGATATTCGGATTATAGGTTATTTCGTCTATGGAGTTTTCCTTACGGAGGGGATCAGGGCCATGGAAGGGATCTTTCACTCCCTGGCAGAAATTCTTGGCGATCAGCTTGAGGCTGTGGGGCCTCTGAAAAACCGTGAAAAGCATATTCAGACGATTTTAAACTGGCTGATGAAGCAGCTTGCCAAGAAACTTCAGTATGAAGAGGAGAAAAAGGCCGGTTTGTGGGAACGCTGGCTCTCGGACATTACACATGATGAGGTTCAGGTGGCCCTTGATGCGGCGGATGAATTCCGGCGGTCCCTGGTACCGGTTCTTGAAGAGAAGGCCACCCCGATTTTGGATGGGCTGGCAAAAATCAATGAGTGGCTGAGTCGTTTTCAGTCTCTCGTGTACAAGGCCCCCGAGCCTGAACCTGAGCCAGAATCGGGGGAGGACGAAACAGAAGCGGAAGAGACGATTATTGAAAACAACCGGTCAGAACAAAAGAACACCGAACCGGCCCCTGCCAATGGCCCCTTTGCCAGCAGCGAAGAGGCCTACCCCCTGCAGCTTCTCATTCGGAAAATCCAGGCGTTTGATCGGTTGATCCATGAAGGCGAAATGTCTCGAGCCGCCCTGGTGGCAGACGATATTAATCATATTATCGAACATTTCGATCCCAGGATTTATTACCCCAGACTTTTTTCCGGGTATACCCTCCAGTATGCAACACACATCAACAGCCTCTCAGCCTTTGAGGAGCATAAAGCCAGTATTGAGTGGCAGGCCATGCAGGAACTCTACAAGGTAGATCTTGAGAGCTTTGTGCATTTCGACTCCGCCGGTGTTCAGCTCGGCATATCGGAACGACCCGGAATGAACACATCAGATATGGCCGGGGGGAGAGGTGAGGAGGACGCGTACGAAGAGAGGCCTGAGGATGAAGGCTATCCTGAGGATGAGGCCCCCGATGGGGATATGGAAGATGATGAATGGTAGGGGCGTGCAGGTTCCCTCTGTGTTTCACAGATGGTCCGACACCGTGAGACGGGTGCAACCCGGATGTAACCGGCTGATTAGAAAATAAGGAGATTCCATGCCCTACGTTGTCACCGGCGGTGCCATGCTCCAATGCTCCTTCGGCCTTGCCCCGTCAACCCTGATGGTTTTGCCTCTGAACAAGGTGTTCCAGACCCTTCCTGTGGCAAACATCATGGACAACAAGCCCTTTGTGAATATCCTCCCCTTTGGCATGTGTACCTCCCTGGCGAATCCCGCCGTGGCGTCGGCAACAGCCGCTGCCCTGGGGGTTTTGGTGCCCATGCCCTGCACACCCATGACCGTTGCGCCCTGGAGTCCCGGCAGCGTCACGGTATTGGTTGGAAATCTGCCGGTGATTGATCAAACCAGTAAATTGATCTGTACCTTTGGTGGGTGTATCCAGGTGATCAGCCCGGGGCAGGCGGCGGTGATGGATTAAGCCCTCTGCAACATCAGTCTCCAAGAGGCGACCAAACGGTAACGCCGGATTAAAGCGAAATGCATTTTCCCATGACATATCCGGCATCGAAAAGCCCATTGAAGCGAACCCTGGAAGGGACGACAACGACACGGAGAGAGGCATGAGAACGTTTCATTTGCGATTTTTTGTTGACCGACCTTACCCCGACGGGCTTGAAGAGTTGCTGGAGGCAGAGGAGGATGAACTGCTGTGGGCCCCTGCGGCCTCAGGGGCCTATGTGATTGGGGCGGGGCAGGGGACGATGTTTACCTATCCCTGGGGACAGTCACCTATTTTCTGGATCGGGGAATCCAGGGATTTGCGGAAGAGCTTTGCCGAGTACCGACGGCTCACTCGTTTGTCCATGGATGACCGGGCCGAGACGACCTGGTGGCCGCAATATCAATATGGGGCATCCTATGGTGCCACGGTGGCGTGGTACGCTGTTGTCGGGGCACAATTTCCGAACAGGCTGCAATACGATTTGATGGCCGCCTTTTATGGCCTCTACGGATCCATGCCCTTGGGCAACCTGCACTGGCCTTCCGGCTTGAGACCGGTCCATGGAGAGTAGCCCGCGCCCGGGGTGTGGCTGATAAGGGAGATGTGAATGAGAGACTTTCATTTGAAATTTTTCGTGGATCGACCTTACCCTGATGGCATTGAAGAGCTTCTCTACACGAAGGATAAAGAGATCCAGTGGGCGCCGGAAGCCTCCGGTGCCTATGTGATCGGGGCGAACAAGGGGATGGTGTTTCCGTATCCCTGGGGACACTCTCCGATTTTTTGGATTGGGGAATCCCGGGCGCTGAGAAAATGTTTTGCCGAACACCGCAAGTACACCTTTTCTGCCAAGAGGGAGAGGGAGTCGACCACCTGGTGGCCGCGTTATCAATATGGAGCCTCCTTCGGCGCAACGGTGGCATGGTATGCTGTGAGAGGTGCCCAGTTCCCGAACAGGCTGCAATACGACCTGCTGGTGGCGTTTTATGGTCGGTATGGAGCCCTTCCCCTGGCAAACAGCCATTGGCCTTCAGGGCTTCGGCCGATTCAAGGGGATCAGGATGGGTAAATATGACACTTTAAACCCGTCAGGCAGACCGGGTGTCCGAGTGTGGATGGGCTTTGGAATGGGGGCTCGGAGGCAGGATCGCCATCGCCTTTTGCCTGGTGATGCAGGCTTTGTGTCCCCTTTTAACCAAATATAAAAAAATGCCGTCCGTTTTCATTTAAAAATGAAGACAGACGGCATTTTTTTTTATGTTCGTTTACTTGTCAGGGCGCCCGTGCCGGAGATATTTCTTCTGCAACACGGGGATATCAAGGCATGACCCCGGCTGTGAGAACGGTTTCTTGAGAATGATCATATCGGGTTGGGTTAACGTGGTTTTTGTGTCGTTTAAAGTCAACGATTGGCACGCGGAGGGGGACTCTGATTTTTGATTCTTCTCAGGGGATGCAGATACCTGCCCGTGGGTTTCTGCTTAAAGGGTTGAAAGTAGTCATGCAACCAGCGTTTTCCTTTCTTGACAGCCTCGAATTGTCCCGGTTAAAAGTAAATCCTTTATCCCATGAATGATAACGGACAGGCATAGCCCCACTGCTGGGGCGCTTTTTAACCAGGCATTTGCTTTTATCAATTATTTATATGAGGACAGGTTCTATGTTGACAGTGCTTAAAAAATCGATGGTGGCGGTTGTGTGTCTTTTGATGCTTCCGGCCCTTTCTGAGGCCGGATATAAAAAGGAATACAAATTAAGCTGCGTGGTGGGTCCCAAAATGCCCTGGGGGGAAGGGGCGACTCTGTTTGCTGACCTGGTGCGGGAGCGCACCGAAGGCCGGGTGAATATTAAGGTCTATACCGCAGGGTCTCTCATGGCCGGCAAGCAGACCAATGAATTTTTGCTTCTGAAGCGTGGGGTGGCCGACTTTGCCTTTGCTTCCCCCATCAACTGGTCGTCCACCCTGAAGCCCTTGAACCTGTTTAACCTACCCTTTTTCTTTGAAGATTATGCGGCACTGGATCGGGTGACGGCCGGTGAGTCGGGTCGGGAGATTGAGGCGATGATCGCGAAAAAAGGGGTTACCGTCCTCGGCTGGGGTGAAAACGGATACCGTGAGCTCACCAACTCCAGGCGCGCCGTCAGAACCCCCGAGGACCTGAAGGGGCTCAAAGTCCGGGTGGTGGGCACGCCGATTTTCATTGATATCATGAAATCCATGGGAGCCAACCCTGTGAACATGAACTGGGGAGAGGCCAAGATCGCCTTCCAGCAGGGGGTCGTGGACGCCCAGGAGAACCCAGCCGTCGGCATCGAGATTCCCCTGAAGATCTGGCAGTTCCATAACCACGTCTCCTTTTGGGGGTATGTGATCGATCCGCTGATGATTACCGTGAACAATCGAACGCTTAAAACCTTTACGAAAGAGGACCAGGCCATTATTCGAAAGGCGGCCGTGGACGCAGGGCTGATGCAGAAAGCGGTTGTGCGCAAGGGCCTGGTGGCCCCGGATCTCTCTGCCCACGAGGTGATGCGCAAAAACGGAATGGAAGTCACGGTGCTCACCCCCGACGAAAAAAAAGCCTTCCGCGCATTAACTGAATCCGTCTATGAAAAATGGGTGCCCCGCATCGGTGAGGCACTGGTTGAAAAAGCGAAAATGGATATGGCTCAATAGGATCCCCCATGAAATACCTGAAATTGTTTGTCCAGAATTTTGAGGAAGTCTCAGGGGCGTTTCTACTCGGCTCCATGTTTGTTTTGGGGCTGCTGAATGTGATAACCCGCTACTTTTTTGAGTTCTCCCTGGCCTTTACCGAAGAGCTGGAGGTGGCCGGGCTGGTTTGGCTCACCATGCTGGGAACCAGCGCCGCGTTTAAAAAAAGCCATCACTTGAATCTGCAGTATTATGAAAAAAAACTCTCCCCCAGGGCGGCCACCCAGGTTCGCATGGGGGGGCTTGTGCTGGCCATCGCTCTTTTTGCGACCCTTGCCGGGCTCAGCTGTCTTCATATCTATGATCTGATTGACCTGGAAATAACCACCGAGGCGCTGGAACTCCCAGAATGGATTTACGTCATGGCGATTCCTGTGGGATCCGCGCTTGTGATTGTTCGCATCGTTCAGGTACTTATCGCTGAGATGGCGACACTGAAGGGGGCGTAACCATGGGATTGTTGCTGTTTTTTATTTTTCTGGTGCTTCTTCTGTCCGGTGTGCCCATTGCCGTGGCCATCGGCCTCTCCTCCGTGGTCGTGATCTGGTTTGCGGACCTGGGGATCGCCGTGGTGTCGCCCAACTTCTATTCGGGGATCGCAAAATTTCAACTCCTGGCGATTCCCTTGTTTATCTTTGCCGGGTTCCTTTTTGAACGGTGCGGCATCTCCGAGAGGCTGGTGCGGTTTGCCAATCTTCTGGTGGGGCGGAAAAAAGGGAGCCTGGCCATTGTGGCGGTGCTGGTGTGCGTCTTCTTTGGCGGCATCTCCGGGTCGGGGCCTGCCGATGCGGCAGCCATTGGCGCTATTTTGATTCCCGCTATGATACGTGATGGTTACGATCGAGGGTTTGTGGCGGCGCTGATCGCAGCCGCCGGTTCCACGGCCATTATCGTTCCTGTGAGTATCGCCCTGATTATTTATGGTGCCTTGACCAACACCTCCATCACCACCCTGTTCGCCGCCGGCGCGATTCCAGGATTCCTGGCCGGGCTTTGCCTGATCATTCCTGCCTGGTGGATTTCCAAAAAACGGGGCTATGGAAGTCAGACCTCCATGGCTTGTGACATCGGGTTGTTTCAGGCCTTTCGAGAAGCGTTTTGGGGACTGATGGCTCCGGGGATTATCCTGGGTGGGCTCTATGGAGGGGTTTTTACGCCCACAGAGGCAGCGGTGGTGGCGGTCTTTTACGGGCTGATTCTCGGTTTTTTCCTGTATCGGACCCTGACGCTGAAAATCCTGTACGAGGTTCTGGTGGAGGCATCCAATGCCTCGGCCGTGGTGATGCTCATCATCACCTTTGCCGGGCTCTTCTCCTGGACCGCGAGCACCCTGGGAGCTCTGGATGCCGTCTCGGCATCCCTTCTCTCCATCAGCGACAACCCCTATGTGGTGCTTCTGGTGATTAACGTCATCCTCTTTTTTGCCGGGATGCTCATTGACGCGATCTCCATTTTCTACATTTTTATTCCGATCTTCCTGCCCATCATGGATCAGTTCGGTTGGGACCCCATCTGGTTTGGGATCATGATGACCTTTAACCTGGCCATCGGACAGTTTACCCCTCCGGTTGCGGTGAACCTCTACGTAACCACGCACCTGGCCGATATCCCCGTGGAAGAGACCTTTAAAGCGGCGATCCCCTTTATCCTGGCCATGCTCGTCGGGCTTTTGATTCTGGTTCTTTTTCCCAGCGTGACCCTGTTTCTGCCACGACTGTTCGGGATGAGCTAAGGACAAAAAACAATGCCTCCGGCGGCAAGGGTGGCAAAGCCACTTAGGCTAAAACACCTTGAAAGCAGGTTGCAAATGCGCTTTGTCCCCATGTCACGGCGTAGCCGCAGGCGAAGACGGATCGCTTGTCGCGCCGGAGGCTTTTGCGTAGGCGGATTCCTCGGGTCAAAGCACATCCGCATTTAAAACAAAATTCATTCAAGAAGAATTTTTTAAGGCCTGTTTGTTAAATTTTTCGTAATCATTCAGCTTGCCTTCGCCAGATCGGTTCGAGGCAAATGACAGAAAGATTCAAATGCCAACCCGTCACGTCTTTTCATCACCGCGTAGGGTGCGGCTCCCGCACCTTCTACCGTAGAGAGGACCATCGGCCTCGCAAGTTAACGATGGCCACGAGTCTTATTTCATAATGCGGTGTTTCCGGTTTACGATGCGCCTGACGATGCGCACGGCGCACCCTACGCATCCACCCGGTACTTCATTATAAAAAGTTAGGATGATACAGCTCTTCATACATGGATTCCCGCCTGCGCGGGAAAGACGAAAAGCGCAGGATACCGTCAAACCGGCCGGTCCCACAAAGACAGAAACAGGTGCGTATCAAAAAGCCCGCTATGCTTCATGAAATCGTCTTCCCCGGCTCTCCGGGGAGTCGTTGCATACGGCCTGACCGCAACTTGAAACACCCTGCAACGCAGGAACAACCAGATGACCGGGGATCCATGCTCGGGTCACGTCACCATAAAAAGACACAACGCATACGCTTTCTCACACCCACAATGGATCCCCGCCTGCGCGGGCAAGACGAAAAGCGTCGGGTGCTGTCAGACCGGGGCCATAAAGAAAAAATTTGGAGGAAGCCATGGTTAGAGTTCCAAAATTTAGGGAACCAACACATCCTGGCGAGATGCTGTTGGAGGAATTTCTTGTTCCTATGTCAATCACCCAACGCGACTTGTCGAAGGCGATTCATGTTCCTTATCAAAGGATCAACGAAATTATAAATGGTCGCCGGGGAATTACTCCCAGTACAGCATTACGTCTTGCGAAGTTTTTCGGCATGTCCGAAGACTTTTGGATGAATATACAGCTTCGTTGGGATCTTTATCGTACGAGACGTTCTGAGGAAAAAGATTTACAAACAATCAAGCCCTATTCCTATTCAACTCATTCGGTTAACTCGTAGGCACTATCCGAATCGGGTAGCCGGATGTTTCTCTCCCCCAGCCCCACCCCCTCACACCACCTGGCATGCGGGTCCGCACCGGGCGGTTCACAAAGATTACCGGACCGTAGCCGGGTAATGGATCTTCACCCACTTCTTTTTAATAGAAATCAGGTCCTGTTTTGCAAGCCAGTCGTTGCTCATGGCGCGTTGTGTGGCAAATATTTTCGATAGATGCCACGGCGCAGACCAGGGGATAGCTGCGACCAGTGCGATCAGGTGCGACCAGTGCGATCAGGTGCGACCAGGGGACAGGCACTATGCGTGCTTTTAATTTTACATCCGCTGAAGTGACGGGAAGGGCTGACCACGAAAAGCACGAAAGACACGAAAAAGGGCAAAAAACTGAGAGAATAAAGGCGGGCTTGGCAAAAGGGCAGCTGATGCCGGATGTCCTTTGCTTCTTTTTCGGCCAGTTAAGAAAGAAACAATATCCATTGACCGTCATTTTCCTGCGTTGTGCAGGGCAGCTTTCAGAAGCCCCAACATAGATCTTTTTCTATGTCTGGGGCTTTTTTTCGTGCCTTTTGTGGCTCATAATTTTTTTTTTATAGCATTGTAACCCATTTGCGGGCTTTTGAACCTGAGGAGTAGGAAATATGAGCCTGTGAATTCTGGGGAGAGCGGTTTAACCCGTATATTTCATGAGAAAACGATCATTCCAAGCCAATGCTTTGTTATTACAAATATTTACTGTGAAAAATTTAGATATTTTAAAAACACAAAATGTAATTCACAGTTTTCTGATCGCTTTTCTCACCCTTCGGGCGAGCCGAGTGCACCCATCTTCTGCGTTATCAGAGCTTTGAGGTAAACCACTACATCTGCAGCTCTGATGCCTTGAATATGGGTGCACTCGACTCGTGAAATATCCGGGTTAAAAGCGAGATTGTTGAAAAAGTCGACATACACTCAGGGCTTTGACAACAGGCGGAGGCTCGTCACCCTCCTGGGCGCGCCGTGCTCCGTCGCGGCTTTTTTGGTCGGGGGCGTTTCAGCCAGAATTATTTTCGAAGCGAGCGGGAATAGAGGGCGGTTGCCATGTGCTTGATATTTTTATTATCGATTGCGTCTATCTTGCACCGAGGACTCGGTTCGAAAGCCAAGGGCCATTTAACCACGAACCACACGAACAGAGCAGCATTCAGCTGCCCCAAATGATTTTGCCTTTAAAGGACAGCTGGGGACGGTATGGAAAAGACATCAAGGAGACCATCTTCCAGGACTTCAATCGGAAAAAATGGGGTGGAATCCTCTGCCGAGGGTGGTTTAAACGTGTGAGCATGGAAAGGGGGGAGACCGTCATCAACGGCCGGGTCCGGGGCTATGTTTCGCACTCTGAATAAAAGGAAGTATACAAACTTAATTTACAACCGGTTATTCAACCTCAAACATGGAAAACTGCGCATATCAACGTCCTAAGATGGAATTGTGGCCATCTATCACGTTATTCAAGACAAAACATGGAAAGTTAAAGGCAGGTATATCAATATATAGTGACGACTCAGGACAGGATTAAAATAGAATGTTCAAAGACAGTTTCAGTTATTTTTTCAAATAAATTATGTCAGTTGAGGTGGGCTTGTCAATCTATTCTTGATTTGGTGTGCAAACTATGATCTCATCTTCAATAACTGGAAAAGATGTTCGGTAGTATTGAACATCAAAACATGGAACCCAACCCCGTCAGATTTTCCATTTTATCCCCTTGGATATCGGATATACTGTCCGAATGTCATGGCTATATAGGTGATAGATAGAAAAAAGAGCGGGTTATTCACAATGTTCTAAAACTTGTCGGAGCTTCTAAAAACGTAAAGGGTTGTGGGTGCTTTCCCCTTCGCCCAAGGGCTTCGTTCTTTGAACTTTTGCACTGTTTCTTACGAGGGTAGGCGGGTAAAACATTGCCAACAAAACCTCAAAATCAGCATTTTGGGTTTTAGGGCGGCTCGTCCATCGTTTTTTGTTCATAGGCTGTCGTGTTCGTGAGCTGTGGCGGTAACTCAAAGGGTGTTGGATTCCTTTCTTTCAATTCGAAAGGTCCTCTTCACTCAGTTGATTCCAAAGCTTTTGATACTATGAACATCTTGAATTCAAGCACGTTTTAGAACAAAGCGTTTTACTCGGACCGGGCTACAGCTGCACTTTTTCAAGCGTTCTCGGTTTGCAAATAATTTTACCTGTTCACCGGTGTCGGTTCTCGCCGCCCGTCCGGTAAACGCCAGCGTTATGCATTAAAATAAGGATCACATGATTTCAAAGATATATAAATTTCGTTCTGTAAATACAAATAACTTGACAGCACTATCGAGTTACCACCTTTGGTTTTCTTCATTACCTGATTTCAATGATCCGTTTGAAGGCGAATATGCGATTAATGAAACACTTTCGAGTGAAGATGAGGCTTTTCTAATTGAAAAGGTTACTCGAATTTCACAAGGCGTAGATCCTGACTCAAACAATTATTATAACACTTTAGAAAGACTCGATGTTGACCCAGAAAGTGATACTTTAATGACTGACTTAGGTATTGCTTTTGCAAAAGATGACATCCATAATCTTCTTAAAATATTACACAATTCAAAATGCATAAGTTTTTCTGCCAAAACAAATCAACATGATCCTCTATATGAAAATCTTCTATGGGCTCATTATGCAGATGGACTTCGGGGTTATTGTTTAGTTTTTGATTACAAAAAACTTTCAGAGTATTTTTATCATTCTATTAAGGAATCCATTCGTCCAATCCAGGTATCTTATCAAAAAAAGCCAAAGGAACTCTTAATTTCAAACTTTATAAGGTCAAAATCATTTCATAATGATACTGACATTTCATATATCCAAACCCTAACTGAAACGATGGCAACCAAATCTTCATCTTGGAGTTATGAAAACGAACTAAGATACATCGCTTTGAAAGGACAAAATGTATATACATATCCTCCTGAATGCTTAAAAAGCATAATCATTGGCGAAAAAATGTCTGAAGACCAGATTAAACTTCTAAAAAAAGTTGCTCTATCTGTTCATCCCAATATTTCAATTAAATATGCAACAATTGAAAAAAACACATACACGATAAAAATAGTCAATGCTTTGCATAACAAGGCTATTTCAGCCGACGCAAAAAGCCGCGCGGCTGAATAGCGGCGTTAAGGTTCTCTTGTAACGTTAATTAGGTGTTGAATGTAATTGTCACTCTCTTGGGAAGCTTTATTTAAATGTTAGAGTGATTGGAGAATTGAAAGTCCTTCCTGAATAAGCTTTGTTGCTTTTTCTAGTTGGGCTTTCCGAAATGCTTCGTCGACTTTATCATTTGCTTTATAAAATGGGTTAATATGTCTATTTTGTCCTTGAAATACGGCACCTGGGTTTTTTAGCTTTCTCCAATTTCCTGAACGAAACTCTTTCGAGCTTTTGTTGTGGAAGTCACCACTGTTGGTAAAAAACCAACCATTTGGGTCCTCGATCTGAGAGATATTTTGTTCAATCAGGTCCTTTTCAAGTGCCTCGACACTTTGTGAGTGCAAAATATTATTGTGGCCTCGTGCATTACCAATAATGCCCTTGGCTTTAAAATATTCAATTCCGCGCTCTTCAAAATAATCATAAGCGTTCATGGTCGTCCTCCGTAGCCTTCTACCAGTGAGTGACAATTACATCTGTATCTCAAATTACACGTAGCGCTACGCGTAGTCAAGGAAATTTTTCGAACCTTAACCATACGCTGCAAGGGACGTCAAAAAGCTGCGCTCGTTCCTCGCGCCACTTTTTGACGCCCCTGAGCGTGGCGTTGTAAGCCTTATCGGAACTTGAAAAAACGGTAAGGGTTGTGGTCCTTGTCCCTTCGCCCAAGAGTTTCGTTCTTTGAACTTTTTCACTGTTTGTCACAGGAGTATCCTCGTGTAAAACAGTGCCAACAATAGGCACAAAACCAGCTTTCTTGGTTTTAGGGTGGCTTGGTTAACGGTTTTGTTCATAGGCCGTTGTGTTCGTGAGGGGTGGCGGCAACTCAAAGGTTGTCGGGTTCCTTCCTTTCAGTTCGAAAGGTCTTCTTTATTTAGTTGTCCCCAAGGCCTTGGATTCTCGGAACATCTTGAATTGAAGCACGGCTTACAACAATGCACTTAACTGGACCGGGCTACAGCTACCCGTTCCCAAACGTTATCGTTAATCAAACGTTTTCGCTTCCAGGCCTGTGTCGTCCTGCGCCGCCCGGCCCGTTAGTGCTGGCGTTCGGCAATTGAACGAAAATATTTGGATTAAATATGGGCCCGGATAAACAATATATTTACACACGCGATGATAAGCAGAAACAATTAAGAGAATTCATTCGATGTGTGGAGGTATTATGCGATTATCTTCCTGATTGTGAGGCGTTTTCATCGAAGGTTGATACCTTTCGTGCCTATCAAAGAATGGCAATGGCATTAAGTAGAAAGAATTTCAATCAGAGCGATTTCACTGAACTTTCATTATCCGTGAAATCTATTATCAATCTTCACAAGGAATGGATACCCCCTTTAAAAGAAACTAATTCAGGGTGGGGCGTTCCCGCATATTATCCAAAGCTTGAAGAGTTACACGAAAAAGTAATGAAGGCTGCCTTTGAACTGAGGGCTATAGGTAAATATTAGTGCCGAACAATTTGCTCAAGGCCGACCCCAAAAAGCTGGCCACGTCTTCAGTAACTTCAACCGCTGCCCCTTACAGCTTTTTGGGGCCGCTTAGCCATGCGTTAGCCCCTAATAAATATGCGAAAAAATATGATTTTTATAGTTCCTCTATGTTTGACGTTCATTCTATTTGGGTCATGGCTTTGTCTCAAGGGTGTTATGAATTGCGTAAAGGCTCATAAGTCAAAAATATGGACACAGGTACAGTGTGTTGTGCAAACGTCATCTATTGAAGAAAAAAGAGATGATGAAGGCGACATGATGTATGAGGCAAAAGTAACTTACCAGTATAATTGCAAAGGTGGTACGTATACTGGTAATAATATCTATTTCGGTTATAGTTCAAGTTCTGATAAAGAAGATTCTAATGTTATCCATAAAGCATTAACCGTTGGGCAAAAAACAACTGCTTATATTAATCCTCAAAATGTAAACGAATCAGTATTAATTCCTGGCATTCAAAGATTTACCTTGGTTAATGCTTGGGGAGGTTTCGGGTTTGCATTTATGGGATTTTGGTTTTTGGTCATGTGGTATTTATTTACTGGTGGTCAGGCTGACATATTTCACAAAACTATCGGTGGGGGCTAACAAACGCATAGTAAGGGACCGCTGGCGCTCCGCGCCAGTGCCCTCGCTACGCTCGGCGGCCCCACATGCGCGGCGTTGAGCCTGTAGAATAAGTCAAAACTGAGCATATAGTGCTGTATTTATTGCTCAATATTTGCTATGATTCACCAAATAACTCAACGAGGTGAACATGGCCCGATACAAAAGTTATTCGCAAGCACAATCGCTTTTTATTCCTGTTTGTTTTGACGAGCAAATCATCCCCGGTACGTTCGTATTCGCCATCAACCACATTGTTGATAACGAGCTGGATCTTTCGATCTTTGAAAAAAAGTTTTTCAATGAAAGAACAGGTGCACCGGCGTACAACCCAGCCGTCCTATTGAAAATTATTCTTTACGCTTATTCCCTGGGTGTTATTTCGAGCCGGAAAATAGCCTGGTGCTGCAATACCAATGTGACGTTCATGGCTTTGAGCGGAGATTCCAGGCCCCACTACACGACCATCGCAAAATTTGTATCATCCTTGAAAGAAGAGATCTCTGCGCTTTTCACTCGTGTGGTTGTCATTTGTTCTATGGAGGGCTTGATCGGAGAAAAAATGTTCGCCATTGATGGGTGCAAACTCAGTTCCAACGCATCCAAAGAGTGGAGCGGAACCCGTAAAAACCTGAAACGCAAGGCTGCCAAGATAGAAAAATCGATTGATGTCATCCTCGAAAAGCATCAGGCACAGGATAAGGGTAGTGAAGAGGTTATTGGCATGACGGCCAAAGAAGAGAAAGCCGTGGAGAATCTCCAAAAGAAAGCCGAGAAGGTTAATGCCTGGCTGGATGAAAACGAAGACAGGATCGGGACTCGGGGTAAACCGATTCAGAGTAACATCACCGATAATGAAAGCGCCAAAATGGCCACATCGCATGGTGTCCTTCAAGGCTATACAGGCATTGCAGTAGCTGATGATGAAAAGCAAGTGATTGTACATGCCGAAGCCTTTGGATCTGCAACAGAGCACCTTTATTTAAAGGAGATGCTTGAGGGCGCACGTGACAATATGCGCCAAGTGGATGGGGTCAAAGATATTTTCAGAAATTCCGTCTTTACAGGTGATACGGGGTTCCATTCCACCGAAGGCCTTGCTTGGGCCGAAAGCAAACATCTTGAAGCGTATATACCGGATAATCAGTTTCGTCAGCGTGATCCGAGGTTTGCAACGGCAGACAGGCACAAGAAGCCTATAGACAAGCGCAAAACTGTGAAGAAGGCTAAATATTTTAAGGCCAGCGAGTTTGTTTATGACCCGGAAAAGAAAAAGTTGATCTGTCCGGCCGGAAATGAATTGTATGTCGAAAACAGCAACTTTAAAGACCAGAAAGGTCTTCGTGGAATCACATACGCTGCAAAGAAGACCGACTGCAGGGCCTGTGATCTCCGTTCCAAGTGTATTCGCGGAAAAAAAGTCGAACACAGGCATGTAACCATATTTACAAACACCATGCGCCAACTGGATACGCCTGTCAGCCGCATGATTAAGCGTTTTGAAACACCCAAGGGCAGGTTCTGGTACAGCAGGCGTATGGGCACCATTGAACCGGTCTTTGGAAATATCCGCAGTACCCTTGGATTGGATCACTTTACCCTCAGAGGGAAGGAGAAGGTTGGTATTCAGTGGAAGCTATACGCGATGGTGCACAACATCGGTAAACTCGCCCACTATGCTTGGAACTGATATGGGTGGCGGTTGATTTCGACGCGAACATGCGGGCATAGTGATTCCCTTGGCATACAAAGGCACGCATGGACAGTAAGCCAGAAACATAAGTTGGATTACTGGCTTGGAAATACGATAGGCATGGCATGAGAATTTATGTTCGCTGAATTGTGGAAAGATGCCAGGGAATGACTTTCAATTTGGCCTGATAGATGATTTCTGAAAAAGGGGTTATTCTACAGGCTCGTTAGATTTAGAGATAAAGATGATTGCAAAATATTTAACAATATCCGGAATGATAGCAACTGTCGCTTGGTTTTTATGGAATCCTGTTGGTTGGGTTTTCGAATGGGAACCTATTGTTGCTTTTATTATGTCATTAGCTGGTTTTGTCACAACAGAATACCAAGATTATAAATCAAAAAAAGGTGATGCTCGAAATTCAAAAGACAAAGAACTATTCGAAAGATTTTGTAACCTACTTCCAAGTAACGAGGTTATGGAATTTATTCGATACCATGATTTTTTAACAGAATTCAAAAGAGAAAAGATTCAACCTCTTTCTGATTTCTCTTATGAATGGGATAACGCCGAACATAAATTTTTGAATAAAAAAATTGAAAAGTGTCGAGAGAATTTTTTATCAGCTGTTCATGAGTTTAAAGAACATATAGCAGAGTATACATGCCCCAATAATAATGGTTTGCAAGCTGTACGTGTTGATTCACAAAAACACGACTCGGTTCAAGAAAAAAGATTTAGGACTGAGGCTTCAATTATTAACAAATCTGCCAATAAACTTTACGACCTTCATCAACAACTAATTTCATTGGGAAGATCTAAATTAACATGATTTTAATCTAACAATTGGCTAATGGCCGACCCCAAAAGCTGGCCATGTCTTTCGTCACTTCAATCGCCTCCCCTATCAGCTTTTTGGGTCGGCATAGCCATGCGTTAGCCCAATAAACGAAATCATGCATTGAATAAATGAAGAGGATAGTATGGAAGTAAGAACTATTGACCATGATGAGGTAAAATCATGGTGATTGGTCATGGTGATTGGGGTCGGGCCAAGACAATATACTGTAAATAATGGCAAAACTGTCAAGATCGCCTCGATATATACGGCTATAATCATCTTTTTAGGATGAAAACAGAACAGAACTATGGCAAGAGCTAAACGACATTACATTCCGGGTCAAGTTTGGCATCTTACGCATCGGTGCCACAAAAGAGAATTTCTGCTTAGATTTGCCAAGGATAAGAGTCGATGGGTTCAGTGGCTGTTTG
>NZ_JAQYWB010000039.1 GCF_030145185.1 Desulfoluna sp.
GCCGCCCCTTTATTGGCCCTGACCCGTTTCCATGCGGAATGCACGTTTTCGGTGGAAAAGATCTGTTCCAGTAAGTTGTCTCCTGAGGGCTCCACATCCACGACGCGCTGCACCAACACTCCTCCGTTCGGATTCATTATGCAATGCAAGCTCATGGCGTTTCCTCCTCATCCTTCATGTTCGGTCCTTCGGTGGGTGAGACCTCCAGCGATTACCTCGGGGTATCTCGCGGCTCGTTTCCTTAGCGTTGGCGGAACAATTGGACGCTATTTCACACCTACTATGACCTCTGCTGACTCCTGAACGATCACCCCCCGTGTTACAACGACGGGCGCTGCTGCCCTATGCAGCCGCGATGTCGGTCAGGTCTCCCCGGATAATTGCGTGATCTGTCTCTACACAACCGCAGCATTTACCATATCTCCTTGAATCCTGGACTTTGTCATGTTGTGCTGACTCATCCAGAGACTTGGCCTTGTATGCTGTTTCTGTTCGTCGGCTCATAGATTTGCCGTAGACTTCCTCCGGACGAAACCTCACGGCGCCGCCCTTGTCTTAGGCTAGTACTTATGCTAAACCGTTGTTTGGTCAGCAGGATTCACGTACAGAGGACTTCCCATCATAACGACCGGGTCACCTCATAAGATCACGCCCATGCCGGGCGTACACAAATCATTGCACCGGATCGGGCTACAGTTGCACTTTGTTGATCGTCTTCGGTTTTCGAGCGATTTTAACATATTCACCGCTGTCAGTCTTCGCCGCCCTTACCGGTGAATTATGCGTTAAATGCAATCTGGAGGTAAAGGCCATGACAATCAGTAGATTCGATGAATTAACTAAGTGTGTTGGTATAAAGTCAATTAAGGATATTAACGATCAGTACGATTATAAAGATGAAAAACCTAAAGGCGATGGTGATTCTCCGGTAGTTGCATGCGGGCAAAATGATTCGTACAATGAACTTCAAAATATTTACGACAACAAACTCGCCTCATTTGTTTCTTCGCAACGCATAACTGAAAAAGAAGCTATTCATGCACTTTGCGAAGCGTGTCGTGAATTAAAAAATCCAAGAGGTAGAGATGATTTTTATAAATACCTTTCGAAGAAACTTAGTATAAGCATTTAACAATTCGCTGTTGTGGGACCGCTGCCGCTCCGCGGCAGTACCCTCGCTTCGCTCGGCGGCCCCAAAGCTTTGCGTTATATTTTTGATACCTGAATTTAATAAACTCTTAGTGTTAAGATGGATGATATACAAATGAAATTTAACGAATTTATCAACACCGATTTTGAAAATTTTCAAGTTATATTTAATTATTATTTAGAGTTTCTTGAAGAATTATCAAGTAAGAAATTTCCATTTGAAAACGTAATAAAAATAAAGGGTGCAGGAGGAAAATTTCTTAATACTATTGAAAAAATAAGTTATATCCCGCCTCCTTCAAAAGAAAAATATATGGGGCTCGTAGATGAGGTTCTTGATGAGTCAAGGAACTATCGTCAATATGCCGATAAAACAGGACTTTACAAATTTTTATTCCCTAACCACACAATAAGAATATTATCAAGATTACAGGACTCATTTCAAAAATTATACTCTGATTCATTGGAGTTGATAAATGATACAACAAGTAAACTCTATCATTTCGATGAGTTGAAGTTAAATGACTTTTTCAAACCAGAGAACTCAAACAAAGATATTATTAAGAATCTTGTTAATGAAGCAATTGATCTAATAAAAGAGGATGAATCTCTAACTGAAAAAAGCAAAAAAATCATAATTGAATATTTGGAGAAAGCACTTAAAGAACTAGATTACAAATATGTTAATTGGACAAAATTTATAGGGAGAATTAAAGAGACTGTAATTGTGTTGGGAGCCTTAGGTTCATTAATTGGAGGAGCTGGCACCTTGTATAATGCACATGCCAAATTAGAACAAGTAACTGAAACCATACAGAAAACATCTGTAAATATTAATTATACCGTTCTTAATGAAACCTTTAACGCTCAATACATTCAGAATATTGGTTCAATAAATACGTTCATAAAATTACCCGAAAAAACTGATTCAGAAATTAAAGATAAAGTAAAAATCAGCAATATAGTGGATATCAATTAATGAAAGTAGAATAAAGGACGAACCAGGGGACAGGCACCATGCGCTTGACCTACGCGCCAATCTATGAGACACTCACTTTCAACAAGTAACCTGCCTTATTAATTGAAATTCATTCCAGAACCTAATCAATAACAGACCTGTATTTCTGACATGACACACCAAGGAGATGACGCGCTATGCCTCGTATTCCCCGGATGGTCAGGACAGATCCCGGCCAGAAAACCGTTTATCATGTGATCAGCCGAACCGCGCTGGACGGCCTTCCTTTTAAAGATGCGGAAAAAGACGAACTGGTTCGAGTGATCCGTCGATTTTCCATGGTGTATGCCGTGGAGGTGTTGGGTTTTAGTTTGTTAGGGAATCATTTCCACATTCTCGTAGAAGTGAGTCCAGGGGCGATGCTTTCGGATGAAGAGGTGCGGCGGCGTTTTATGCTTCTTCAGACAAAAGGGTCGGAATTTCCTGAAGGGCAGCTTGAGGCTTTCCGAGAAAGGTTTTCCAGCTTGTCTTGGTATGTGAAGGACATCAAGCAGACCTTCTCACGGTACTACAATCGGAAGAAAAAGCGCCGGGGCACGCTCTGGGGGGAGCGGTTTAAAAGTGTGATCGTGGAGAAGGGCGAGACCGTTATCAACTGCCTGGCGTATATTGATTTAAATGCCGTTAGGGCAGGTATTGTGAAGCGGCCGGAGGACTACCGCTGGTGCTCCATCGGGCACCATGTGCAGACGGAAAACCGGGACGGGTTTCTCTCCCTGGACTTTGGGCTGGTAGAGTTCGGAGTGGAGAGCGCAGAACGACTGCAAAAATACCGCGAATTTCTTTATCACGCTGGATCGGTTAAAAAACGGGGCAAGGCCGCGATCCCGGCGCGAGTGTTTCAGTCTGAAAAGGAGAAAAATTTTGAACTCGATCGCAACCGGCGGTTCAGGTCCCGGACCCGGTATTTTACCGATTCAGGCATCATCGGCTCCAAAGCCTTTGTGATTGGAACCTATGACGTTTTTAAGGATCGACTTTATGGAAGCCGGGAACGGGTTCCCAGTCAGGTGAAAGGGCTTGATGGCATGTATTCCATGAAGCGATTGAGAGAGGCCTGACGATTTTCTGTTGCAGTACCTGATCACGTCCGCAATAAAGACAATAATCTGCAAACATTCAAGATGAATTCAGCATCCATTACTTCGGTCGTGAGGGCCTGCGATTTATATTTTGTTTTGGTCATGATCGTTGGAAGGGCTGTTCCTGCATCGGCCTATTCGGGCCTCGATTGACAATCACATCTTAACCCGGCTCGCCCGAAGGGTGAGAAAATCAAACAGAATACCGTGGATTACATTTTGCATTTTTGAAACGGCCAAAAATATCACCGCAATGAGCTGTAATTATCGACTATTCCTTAGGCCTGATTGTTTTCTCATGAAATATCCGGGTTAAGCTCAAATAGAATCACTGGGATTACAACGCTTTTTTGCGGTTGAAATCATGCGAGATGAAAACCCTATGACATGAGATTTCACATCAAGAGCATGTCGCCTGTCCCCTGGCCTCCTGGCCTCCTGGCCTCCTGGCCTCCTGGCCTCCTGGCCTTCTGGCCTTCTGCGCTGCGATTCCTCATGAATATCCGGGCTCACGGTGCGACCCTTGTCTTAGGTTAGTACTTATGCTAAACAACTGTTTACTCGGCAGGATTCACGTACAGAGGACCTCCCGTCATAACGACCGTTTGGAAGTGCGGTTTTTTATCGCTCTTCTTCGTCGTCCGATTGTTGCCAAATATCAAACACTGTCGTGCTTCGGCACCCGACGGGTAAAGCATGCGTTGTGTGAAAAAAGAAACGACAAAGGGGGATTATCAATTACCAATGTAGCGAGTGGAATAACATGGCGTCTTCTGTAGAATTCTCTATTTCCATTGATATTGACCACATTAAAAGACGCTTGCCTTTTACAGCTAAGATTCTTGATTATGGATGTGGTTATGGGCGAATAAGCCGTTTATTGAAAGATGCTGGGTATGAGAACATAATTGGCTACGATACCTCTCCTGGTATGATCGAAAGAGGTCAACGAGAAAACCCGGATTTGGTTTTAAGGCACAATGAAACATTTGAACTGCCAGAGCCTTCCGAACGTTTTGATGCCGCAATAGTCGCAGCCGTTTTTACAAGCCTTCCCGATGAATCCATGCAGGCTATGGTTCTGAAAGAGATGAATCGTATATTAAATAATGCAGGCGTATTGATTTTGTGTGAGTTTCTTCGTGATGACCAGCGGCAGTATGACGCCAAGGGTTGCTTCGTAAGCAAAATTGGAATTCGGATGAAACATTTTCATGAATCTGAAATCCGCTCATTGCTTCATGGATGGGACATCATTCATTTTGAACGTTTAAAAACCGAAGCAATAGGTCGTTCAATGGTACCAGCAGTACACGTCATCGCACATTCGTCACACAACAAATAAATGATCTCGGACGTCACAAAGCGGCTTCGCCCATTGCTGGCCCCGCAACGTCGTGACGCCGGTTATATAAAGGTTCGGGCTCAAAACTATAAACATGAAAAAAGTTGCGGTTACCACATATAAAAAAGATAAATACTACCCACGAGTGATGCAGGCATTTTCAAAAATCCTTACCAAAACCGATGTCGTTACACCCGTGGATGTTTTCATTGAAATGGGAAATCTTTCCAAAGAGAAGCATGATGATTGGCGACAGGGTAAAGTCCCATACCTTGAACATGTTTTCGAAGGAAATCTCTCTAAAGCAAACCGCATTCTCAAAATTATTGGTTTTCATGCCCATGATCTCAACATGGTGCCAAGAATAACCCACTACCACAAGTGGGGTAAGGGCAAAAAACACGCTTTACAGTTTTCAAAATCGGGAGATAAGAAATTAGAAGAAATTTATTCAAGGCATTTTCTTTGGAATCAATCATTTGAAAAGAAACAGGAATATATTGAACGGGCGAAGCCCTATTTTACCTCTCAAAGCCTTGGTAACCCATAAGATGGGGCACTTGGCTCGTTAAATATCCGGGATAGAGGCGTTATGCCCATAAAAATAAGGAGGAGAGATTATGAACCAAATATTTCCAGACCCTATTAGAAATCTTCAAGAAGCTAATATCCCAATAGACGGAATAACAGCGTATCTCTCGCAATCAGAGACTCATCAGATATTATTCATGGAATTTGAAAAGGATACTGATCTACCAGAGCATGCTCACGCAGGTCAGTTTGGCATCGTCTTGGAAGGTAAGATTGAATTGGTCATTGATGGTAAAATGCAACGTTTTACCAAGGGAGACCGGTATTATATTCCTGAAGGCGTAAAGCATTCTGGAAAAATATACGCAGGCTATGCAGATATGACATTTTTTGATGAACCGAATCGATACGTAAAAAAATAGAATTTGGGTTATGGCCGACCCCAAGAAGTGGGCCACGTCTCTTGCAACTTAAGCCGCTGTCCCCAATCATCTTTTTAGATCAGCACAACCCTGATATGTCGTCAAAAAATGGCCAGCTTTAAATAGGAACTCGTTATTGCGGTCTATTGCCGTGGGCAACCCGGCGCAAGCATATAAAAGGAGAAAAAATGTCATCACCACTCATACTTCTCTTGGGTGTCATAATAGCGGTCGTTGTGATTTCAGGATTGGTTTCTGGCAAAATCATTGCGGGTTCGAAAGGGTTTGAAGCAAATTATTATTCCAGGAAAGACAACCCATTGGCATATTATGCCTTCATAGTCATTTATTCATTCATCGCAATTTTCATTATTTATAACTCAATTTGATAAATAGAAACAGTTACAGCTTATAAAGAAACCAAGGAACAGGCGACATGTGCTTGGGTGGCTGGAAATAAACATTGGCTTGCCAGAATTTCGTTGGGTTTTGCCCCGAGGAACGAGTGAGAACGCACAGCAGAAACCTGCTTTCAAGGTGGCTCACCTTGCAGCCGGAGGCATAGTTTTTGTACTTTTATATTTTTCTTGCGACTTTACTTGTTGCCGCGGACTCGATTCAAGCTCTAAACATATGCCTCTCAAGGCAAATGGAAGGCCTCCTATGTCTCAATTCTGTCCTCCCTTGAGGGGTGTAAACACATGTTTCAGTACGTGGGCGCCGAGTATACGGACAGAGCCGACAGTGGATAGAGGACTTCGCCTTGCGTTGCAGGCTCGTCCCACCCATGCACGCCTCAACTCGGTTTCTGACCGTCACCCCATACTTTCATGGTATCCTGCCGCAACAGGACGAAGTCCTTCCGAAGCACCGATACCCCGTTGTCATACCGCGACACCGTGACAGACCACTTCGTGCCCTCTCGCCCTCACCTGGCTGGGCCTAACCCGGATATTTCATGAGAAAGCAATCAGGACTAAGGAATCATTCGTAATGACAGTTCTTTGCAGTGATATTTTCCGTTGTTTCAAAAATGCAAAATGTAATCCACGGCATTCTGTCTGATTTTCTCACCCTTCGGGCGAGCCGGGTGCACTCATCTGCTGCATTATCAGAGCTTTGAGGTAAACCACTACATCTTCAGCTCTGATGCCTTGCATATGAGTGCACCCAACTCATAAAATATCCGGGCTAAGCGGAATAAATCAAATGCAACCATCTAATTTTTTGAATTCAATCATCATAGCAGCCATTATTTTCTTCGGCAGCACTGTTTATGCAAACGAAGTAGAATCAAAATTCCTCGATGCGGGACTGGTTGATGTGAACCGTATTGATGAGACGATTCAAGTCGACCTCGTTAATTCAGACCCCGCAAAGAATTACTTCCGAGAAAATTTTTATTCGGGTCTCAAAACGGCATACTTAAGAAAGGACATTGCCGTTAAGCTTTCCAAAGCCCAAAAAGCCCTGAAGAATAAACATCCAGACTATTCCCTCCTTATCCTTGATGCTGCGAGACCAAGAAACGTTTCCCAATTAATGTACGACAAAATGAAAGGCACTAAGTTCGAAAAATTTGTTGCAAATCCTCAAAAGGGATCGATGCACAACTATGGAATTGCGGTGGATATAACCCTTGTCGATGGCTTTGGAGATGAACTGGACATGGGGTTTAGTCCCTTTAGAAAAAGCACTCTTAATCTTTACTGGATGTTTGCCAGAAAAAAGCTTGGTGCCACTCTTTCAACAAACCAAAGCAGCAATCGGAAATTGCTGGCAGACGTCATGGTTGAATCTGGTTTTATACCTCTTCGATTCGAATGGTGGCATTTCAACGGTATGCCTAAAGTGGACGCAAGAAAAAGGTATCAAATAATCGAATAATGGGTCACTATTTCGCCGACGCCTGCCTTATCTTCAACCTTTGGCCCCGCATCTTTCCGGGTCGGCTTAGCCACAGGAGATCATCATGAAAATTGCCTTATTTTTATGCGTTATCGTGGCTGTATTGTTCTTTCTCATTACCGCCTACTCCAAGAGGCAACCCAAGGGAACTCCCGGCTTAAATGATGATGGCATGATGTTACTCGATGCTGAGGAGTTGGGAGAAGGACACATAGGTTCCTCGTATGAGAATGACGTTATCCCCTTGTTGACGAAGTACATTAGCCATCCAACGGAAATCGACGAGAATTTCGATTCCGAAACGGGGTCCTACAAGGTATCGTCCCAGAACAAGACGTATGTGATCTATTCACCTGAAATGGATTTGAGTGAGGGGCATCCTTGGGGCAATGCGACGTTCGCTTTGTTCGATATTGTAAATCGCCAATTACAGGATTCACCCTACCGGTTCTACGCGATCAATGGTGGCAACGATCTTTGCGGGATTTTCCTGACCTATGAGGCCAGAACACAAGCCATCGAGTCTCTGGAACAAAAAACAGACTGGCCCTATTTACCAGAGGACAACCCTCCATGGTATGGCCAACCACATGATGAGTCGCCGAACTAACCCGAATATTTCATAAATCGAGGAAAAGTCATGACCGCCGAATTATTATACCGAGATCGTTTGATCGAGATTTCAGATGATTCCATCCTATTTCTGAATTACTATTATCCTTTTGGCAATAAACGTGTCAGTTTCAGTCACATCGACACGGTTAGTGTTCAAAAGCCATCGATTCTCAGCGGCAAGTATCGGTATTATGGCACAGGCGATTTTCGAACCTGGTTTCCACCGGACAATCGTTCCTCAAGAGATAAAATTTTCATTTTGAGGCAAAAAAATAAGTGGTGGCGCGTGGGATTCACGGTTGAAAACTCACAGGTTGTTTTAGACTTGCTAAAGAGCAGGTGTTCACTCATTCATAAGGAAAGCTGAGATAAATACAAGACGAATTGATTAACGCTGACGTCACAGCATGGCATCGCTCGTCTCTCCCTGTGATGCTTGATGATGCCGGATTTAAAACGCAATAGGCCAAATGAAGGAAAGTCCATGAGCCATATAGATTCATTCAAACATGAAATCGTCGGTCTGTTTGGAAACGTGCCTGTTTATCACCCCTTGGAAGAGATACAGGGTGATTTTGTCTGTACGCCAAAAAACTTAGTCCTTGGGGGCGGCAGTGGAGAACACCCGGCCCTTGTCATAGAGAGTCCGCTCAAAGCGGTTGCATGGTTTCTCAATCATGAACTTGAGCCATTACGAA
Source organism: Desulfoluna sp. (assembly GCF_030145185.1). Lineage (GTDB taxonomy): Bacteria > Desulfobacterota > Desulfobacteria > Desulfobacterales > Desulfolunaceae > Desulfoluna. Next base: position 8,769 of record NZ_JAQYWB010000039.1, read on the forward strand.
ACACGGAATTAAGCGCCGAACGATTCCCGTTAAAAACGAAAGTTGATGCATGGTCACCCATCATTGCACCCTACCTGACATCATCACCCCATGACATTCTGACGTTTTATGAGTGGGACAAGGAGACATACAGCCGTTTTGGCACTCTGTGTAAGTCACCCGCCCTTCCCAACCCATTGGACGACGAACCCCTTGAAACCTGGCTGATACTTGGCATGGGCGAATTTGTCTTTTTCGCCATGCCACATCTGGCCCCAGAAATCATGACAAAACTCGAAGACCCATACCCCTGTTTTCATCATACCTACCACAACAATATCATGGTGATTCCCCCCAACATTCCTGTTTATGCAAACGGTGGAAATGCTTTTAAGTATGACCGCTGATTGACGTGGATCAAAGGGTGACGCACATAGACAGGGGCTCAGACAGACTTGTCATGCCGGTGGTTTTTGCGTACTTACAGGAGATCGGCTTTCAAAACCTGTGTATCCAAAAGCTCAACCCCCTGAGCCCCAACAGGGACGCAGCACAAGCTGAATCGTTACAAGATATGTCTAAATTTGCCTTAATATCAGGAGTATAAATGAAATTCAGTTTGTCCAAATTTCACCTTACGTTTATAATCGCCAGTCTTACGGGCTGTCTTTTGATGACATCGTGTGCCACGAAACTAAAGGTCCCACGGCTGAAACCAGCTGAAATCAATCTCTCTTCGTATAAAAATGTGACGGTCGTCCCGTTTAAGGGGTCCCACGGGCGTGAAATCGGCGATACCCTGACTCAAAAATTATTTGAAAGCGACCGTTTTGATGCCTTGGATCGTTCGAACCTGGACCGTATTTTAAAAGAGCAAAATCTCTCTATTTCCGATATATCCAACCCCAATTCATCCATCAAATTAGGCAAAATCGTGGGGAGCAGTGCCTTGATTTTTGGCCAGGTGTACACCAGAAAGTACACCCAAAAACGAAGTTCCGAAAAAGCGACCTGCCGAAAAAATAAAAAGAAATATACCTGTCGCAGATACAAAGTCAAAGGGGAGTGGAACCTGAAAGTCGGATTTAAAATGATCGATACCTCGACGGGAAAAATCATCGCGACCAAGGTGATCAACGAATCAAAAACGAAATCGAAATCGAGAAGGGAGGAAAGGCCCGAGATAACCTGGGATAAGGAAAATGTCTTCGGCTCTCTGCAGAACAGCCTGGTCGACAGGTTTATGAGAATAATCGCGCCCTACACCGTTTACAGCGATGTAAAACTCTTTGAAGATGATGACCTTCCCTGGCTCGAAACCGGGATTAAATTCGCCAAAAATGGTGAGTGGAACACGGCCATTGAAATGTTCGAATCAGCCACGGCTGAAGCGGAGAGAAACCCGGATATTGAACAGAAAATTCGTGCAAGGGCCCATTATAACCTGGGGGTGGCCTACGGCTACAGCGGTCAATACAGCAAGGGGATCGAAGAATTGAGGCAGGCCTGCAAACTCAACCCGGAAGACATTTTCTTCACCGAACTCAAAAAAATAAAGGAATTCCGCCAGGATGAGAAAAGGCTGAGAGAACAGGGCGTCAACACATCCTGCATAGACCGATCTGTAAAGATTACCGCCTTCACCCTGGCGGCCTGATAGGCGATGTAAAGGCCCGAAGCAAAAATAATCATACAAAAAGCCATTTAATTACCACCCTTTCTCAGCCACCATTAAGGACATGGGTGGTTTGTAAAAAATCGTTCTTGGTTCTTGGTTCTTCGTTCGAGGAGTCGCTACGCTCCATCAATTTAAAAGAAGCCGTGTGCTGGCTGCCGACGTCGCAAGCCTTCATGGGTCTACAGCCTTAAAAGTCACAGCAGCCTTGGAACCTCGTTATTTCATTATGTTGTGACTGGCGTTGCATCTCCCTGGGATGGCTGTGAATAAAGGGTATTCAAAAAAAACAATGCCTCCCGTGGCGAGGTGAGCCACCTCGAAAGCGGGTTTACGAATGCGGTTTATTCAAGGGCTGCCAATGACCTTTCTTTTAAACCTGTTTATCAAACTTTTCAAAAGCTTGGCCCTCGTCAGAGCCGCCGGAGGCACAAGCGGAGACCACCATGCCTTTAAAAAAACTAATCACGGCTTTATTCCTTATAATGGCCTGCGGCTGTACCACCGGAAAGCATCCCACCTGGGTGGGTAATGGCCTCCACCCCGGATACCCACCTGACCAGTTCCTCGTCGGCGTCGGGATCTCATCCAGATCACGCGACAGGCAGGCGGACGTTCAAAAAGCCGATACCCATGCAAGGCTGGAGGTGGCCAAGCAGCTGAAAGTAAGCATTCAAAGCCATCTGACCTCCCGGCAAGAACAAAAAGCCCGGTCCTTCTTACCGGAGACATACACATCAAAAACAGTCCAGAAGGTAAAAGAGGATGTTGACCTCTTGCTTGGCGGGGTCACCATTGCTGAGCGCTGGTACAATGAGAAGGATCATCTTCATTACTCTATGGCCGTACTGAACAAAGGGGAGACGGCAAAACGGCTCTCTTCTGACATTGCCCGGCACAGCCACCAGGTAAACGCGTTATCCCTCCAATCTGATCTCTTGCTTAAAAAGGGGGATATCACCGGGGCGTTGCAGAAAAAGATAAAGGCACTGGATCATTACAGGAATTATCTCACCAAAAAACAGAGGGTGGCCGTCCTGAAGCCCCGGGCATCGGGCAGCGCAGACGTCCCCCCTGGCAATCCATATGACAGCCTGATGGAGCTAAAAAACAGCATGGATCTGATCATCCTCGATGGAGACATGCAGGCAGGCAGAATAGGCCGTGCCCTTGACCGGCCCTTGCGAATAAAAGCCCTCTACAATCAAAATACGCCCATCGACCACTTGCCCGTCACCGCTCACATTGCCGATCAGACAGGAAAACCAGAACAAAACAGGACCACCGGAAAAGACGGCACGGCAGCCATAAGGTCGCTTGACATACAAAAAACAGGCAAGCACATGAACCAGATGACGGTCTCAGTGGACTGGAACCGCCTCATCAAAGAGGCGCTGGGAGGAGAGTCAGAAACATCCTGGGAGGGTTTTCTCTCAGGGCCTTCGGTTCATTTCAAATACAGGTTAAGAGTTCCCGAGGTGTCCCATATTCTGATCAAAATTTGTGAACAAGGCCGCTATTCCGGGGTCGATGCCGCCGCCCTGCTGCACTCGACGAGCGTGGACCTGATGAAGAAAAAGGGATTTTTAATAAAAAAAACAGGCCGAGGACAAAACGACCGCACCCTCTGCTCAGGCGCGCTGGGCATTGAATCCATGGTTCGAAGAGACAAACCGCTGTCAGACATTGTTCTCGTTGAGAAAATCAACGTGGATTTCTCCGGCAGACGCGGGCGGGGATACGTTTTCCGGGCAACGATGTCCGTTACGGCCTACGATATGGCCTATCACGAAATCATTGCCTCCATGAATAGCGAAGCTCTGGGCGGTGCTGGCAACAGGAAAACAGCGGCAGAACGGGCCATAAAAGCAGTGGCAGACGAATTGATCCCCCAGATCGCATCCCGGATAGTCGAAGGATTGTAGCTTAAAACCATTCTTCGTGCGTGACTTTTCAGCTATCCATTTTTTCTTTATGACCCCGGTCTGACAGCACCCTGCGATTTTCGTCTTCCCCGCGCAGGCGGGGATCCATGGTGGTTGTGAGAAAGCGTATGCGTTGTGTCTTTTTATGGTGAGGTAACCCGAGCATGGATCCCCGGTCATCCGGTTGTTCCTGCGTTGCAGGGTGTTTCAGGTTGCGGTCAGGCCGTATGCAACGACTCTCCGAAGAGCCGGGGAAGACGATTCCATGGAGCATGGCGGCCTTTTTGATACCCACCTGTTTCTGTTTTTGTGGGCCCGGCCGGTTTGACGGTACCCTGCGATTTTCGTCTTTCCCGCGCAGGTAGAAGGTGCGGGAGCGCCACCCTACGCGGTGATGAAAAGACGTGACGTATTGGCATTTGAATCTTTCTGTCATTTGCCTCGAACAACCTGGAGAAGGCAAGCTGACTAGTTACCTTCGTGCTTGGTGCTTGGTTCGAGGAGTCGCTACGCGCCATCAATGTAAAACAAACCGTAACCATTTTTATATTCAAGGGGCCTTGATATGAAAAAAACGGATCTTGAGACGTATCTATCCGAATTTCCCGGGGCAGAAAGCAGTTATCCCTTTGGACCCGAAGCTCTTGTCTTCAAGGTCATGGATAAAATGTATGCTCTTGTGTCACAAAACGAAGAAACGCCACGCGTCACCTTAAAATGTGAGCCCACATACGGAGAAGAACTGATCACTCAATTTGATTCGATCACTCCGGGTTATTACATGAACAAAAAACACTGGATTACCCTTTCACTCACAGGCGAGGTTGAAGCCGAATTAATCAAAAGCCTGTCATCAAATTCGTATCAAATGATTGTGTCCAAGTTTAAAAAATCCGAGCGAGAGCAATTACAAGACAGATAGTTTCACCCGCATCACCGGGGGTCGGTGATAAAAAGACCTTAATAACTCAAAATCCAGGGGTTATATTCACAGGCTGCGGGGTTTCAAGCGTGGAGGCAGAGCCTCCGGGAAGCATTCCCAGGCGGAGCCTGGGAACGAGAGAGAGCCCAACGCATCGCGCGCTTGTCCCCTGAAGTGGTTGGGACTGACACACCGACAGTTCAGGCGCTTGCGAGGTACAAGGCACTGCCACATCCTCCACGCGAATGCGGACGCGAGATGCCCAGGGTACCGACAGCCGTAGAGCATTCGCAAACCTGCTTTCAAGGTGGCCCCACCTTGCCGCCGGAGGCAGGCTTTTTGACCCGACCTTTCCCTCCCCCCCCCTTCCCTTCCTGCGGTGCCCCTCCCCACCTTTATTTTTTTATTGCTTTTTGTATAATTTTTTATATATTCTATTCAATATCCCGCTGCAAATAAGATTTTTTTATATATTCATACACCCCTTGACCTGAAACCATCCACGGAGCCCTTTATGCACAGCCCCGGTAAACTTCTGGCAACCTATATCCCCATGGCAGATATGATCGCCGCCACTTTCGGCAAGGCCTGCGAGGTGGTGATCCATGATCTCTCCATCCCTCAAAATTCGGTGGTTTATGCCGTCAACAACCACGTCACGGGGCGTCAGGTGGGGCAATCCTTTGACCACCTGATCAAACAGGTCCTGCTCTCCAAGACATTTACAGGGGACATGACGGCCAATTACCGAACCACCACCGATGACGGACGCGAGGTGAAATCCTCCACAGCCCTGATCCGGGACGCATCCGGTGAGGTGATCGGTGCTTTCTGCGTCAACTACGACCTCTCCGCCCTGGGCCCCATGCAGGCGTTCATGGAAAGCTTCCTTTCCCTTAACACGGCCCCCCCAGAACCGGAGACAGCCCCGGTGGAGAACGTGGTGGAGATCGTGGACGACCTCATAGAAAAAATTATTGCCCAGACAGACACCGCATCCATGAAGAAAAAAGAAAAAATCCGTCTCATCGAATTCATGGAGAACAAAGGGGTCTTCCTCATCAAAGGGGCCATCGACAAGGTCGCGGATCGACTGAGTATCTCCAAGGTCACGGTCTACAGCTACCTCGATGAAATCAAAAAAAGAAAATAACCTGAAAAAGCCTCCGGCGGCAAGGTGGGCCACCTTGAAAGCAGGTTACCAATCCGTATGTCTTTGACGAAGGCAAAAGCCAGAACCGTTGCAGAAGGAAGAGATCCACCATGAGAACCATCACCACAGACAACGCCCTGAAACCCGCAGGCCATTACAGTCAGGCCATCATACACAACGGACTCATCTATACCTCCGGCCAGTTTGCCTTTGACGCAGAAACCGGAGAAAAGCATCAGGCATCCATTGAAGAGGAGACCCGGCACGTCCTGGCCAACCTGGAGCTCGTCTTGAAAGAGGCGGGCAGCAGCAAAGAGAAGGTGATCAAAACCACCCTCTACCTCTCCGATGTGGCTCTTTGGGACCAGGTGAACCGGGTCTACGCCGATTTCTTCGGCGACCACAAACCCGCACGCTCCGTGGTGCCCACCCATGGTGAGCTGCACTTCGGATTCCATGTCGAACTGGAAGCGGTGGCGGCGGTTTCCTAAAACAGCAAGCACCCTGTCGCATTTTCAGGAATAATGAGGTGGGCATCTCCAGCAAAAAAGGTTGCCGTATCTCACTCTTCTACGCGAATGCTCCAAAAGCGTTTGAACACAAAGGCCTCCATGCATTCGCATGGGGGTTTCAAGGTGCCCCCACCTTGTTTTCATGCACTTTAATCGAGGACACACCATGGCACGATACATTGACCCGCAAACCCACGAGACCTTCCCCCTTGACGTCCCCCTCTGGAGATCTCCCTCCGGAGGCCCTCTGATGCTCACCGAGTTTCCCGGCATCACACGAAAAGAGATCGACACCACCACCCGCTCCATCTGGCGGTACCGGGCGGCGTTTCCCTTTGAAGTGAGCGAGCCCATCTCCATGGGCGAGGGATGCACCCCCCTGGTGACGAGGGAAATCGGCGGAACCCCCTGTCACTTTAAGCTGGAATGGTTTGCGCCCACGGGCTCGTTCAAGGATCGCGGCACCTCGGTGATGCTCTCCATGCTGAGGCAACAGGGGATCACAGCCGTTCTGGAGGACAGCTCCGGCAATGGGGGCTGTTCGGTGGCGGGTTACGGCGCCGCAGGGGGCCTCGGCACATGCATCTGCGTGCCGGAGTCTACCTCTCCGGCCAAGATCGCCCAGGTTAGGGCCTACGGCGCCGAGGTGGTGCTGGTCCCCGGCCCCCGGGAGGCGACTGAGGCCAAGGCCATCGACATGTCTTCGAAGATCTTCTACGCCAGCCACAACTGGCACCCCTTCTTCCTCCAGGGCACCAAGACCCTGGGCTACGAAATCTGGGAAGATTTTCACTGTTCATTGCCCGACAACATCATCATTCCCGGAGGGGCAGGCAGCAATATTCTGGGATGCCATATCGCTTTCAAAGAGTTGATGGCAGCCGGTGAGATCACCGCCATACCTCGCCTCTTTCTCTCCCAGCCCGCGCACTGCGCCCCGGTGCACGCCAGCTTTCAAGCCGGTGCCGACGACTGGGTGGAGACCGCCTTTGCCCCCACCGTGGCCGAGGGCACCGCCATCAAGCGCCCCATCCGCATGAAGCAAATCCTGGCCGCCCTGCGCGAAAGCGGCGGAAGTACCGTGGCCGTCCCCGAAGAGGAGATCATCGAGGCCAGCCTGTCCCTTGCACGCGTCGGGCTCTACACCGAACCCACCAGCGCCCATGCGGCAGCGGCCTTTACCCGGCTGCTGGAGGCCGGAACCATCAAGGCCTCCGAAACCACCGTGGTGATCCTTACAGGCACAGGAATCAAGACCACCCCGTTTTATGAAGCGCAACTGGCCGAATAAAAACGGCCTCCGGCGGCAAGGTGGCGCCACCTTGAAAGCGGGTTTGCGAATGCGCACTGGGTGTCGGCACTCCGGGCTGAAATGCCTTCGCATTCGCGTGAAGGGCGAGGAAACGCTCAGTGTTTCGCAAGTGCATGAACTGCAGGTGTTCAGGATTCAACTCAGCCGTTGACTTAAAGCGGGTTTGCGAAGACGCAGAGCATCTGCCCACCTAATTTACCATGGAGACTGACAGAGATGAATCTGACAACCCTGGAAACCCCCTGCCTCATTCTTGACAAAAAGAAACTTAAAAACAACATCCAGCGCATCAGCAAGCGCATGGCAACACTCGGGGTCAACCTGAGACCCCACGGAAAAAGTGCCAAGAACATCGATGCCATGAGAATGGCCCTGGAAGGCCAGGAGGGCGGCATCACCGTCTCCACCCTCAAGGAGGCAGAGTATTACTTTGAGCAGGGTATCAAGGACATCGTGTACGCGGTGGGCATCGCCCCGGTCAAGCTGCCCCGGATTCTGCGTCTTATCAAACAGGGCGCTGAGATCACCCTTCTCCTGGACTCCACGCAGCAGGTGCGTTTTGTGGCCGAGGCGGCCGTCAAAGAAGGCATCACCCTTCCTGTCCTCATCGAGCTGGACTGCGACGGGCACCGGTCCGGGGTGACCCTTGAGGATGACAGCCTGATCGCCATCGGAACCCTGCTGCATGAGACGCAAGGGGTCTCCCTCAAGGGGGTTCTCACCCACGCAGGAGAATCTTATCAGTGCCGATCCACCGAGGCAATGACCGCCATGGCAGAGCAGGAGCGTTCCTGTGCGGTGGCCTGCGCAGAGGCCCTTCGACATGCCGGCCTCCCCTGCCCGGTGGTGAGCGTGGGCTCCACCCCCACAGCCAACTTTGCCGAGGACCTCAGCGGGGTCACCGAGGTGAGGGCCGGGGTCTACATGTTCTACGACCTGGTGATGGCAGGTCTGGGAGTCTGCCGTGAAGAGGACATCGCCGTCTCCGTCCTGGCCTCGGTCATCGGCCACCAGAAACGCAAAGGATGGGTCATCACCGACGCGGGCTGGATGGCCCTGTCCAGGGACAGAGGAACGGCGGCACAACCGATCGACCAGGGCTACGGCCGAGTCTGCGGCGTGGACGGCGCGCCCCTGAAAGACCTCATCGTGTCAGGGGCCAATCAGGAGCACGGCATCGTCTCCGACCGCAACGGGGAGGCGATCTCCTGGGAGTCATGCGACATCGGCACCCTGGTCCGTATCCTGCCCAACCACGCCTGCGCCACCTCCGCCATGTACGATCGCTACCATGTGGTTGACGCCTCGGAAGAGATTGTGGACACCTGGTACCGCGTCAACGGCTGGTAAAAAACAAAGGCTGGCCGTCACTATTCAGATCCAAAAAAGCCTCCGGCGGCAAGGTGTGCCACCTTGAAAGCTGTTTGCGGATGTGCTTTGGGTCTACATAAATCTGAAATATATAGTTAAGACCTGTTTGTTAAACCCGTCGTTATAAAATCAGGCAAAAATTTAGCCCCCGGCAGGGCCGCCGGAAGCATAAGCTGAATAGTTACAAAAGAAGAAAGGCAAAATTCGATCTCGAAGCGCCTCCCTTTTCCCTGTTCTTTTAATGACATTTCGTGTATTTCGTCAGCTCTATAGAGAATAAATCTTCAAATACAGAGAGTGCCCCCTTCAGGCACCCACCCCATAAGGAAATACAAAGCCATGACCGAAATCATTACCATCAAACAAGAGCCCATTGAACTTTTCAAAATCATCAAAATCGCCAACTGGGTCAGCGGAGGCGGCGAGGCCAAGTTTGTCGTCTCAGAAGGGCTGGTGGAATTAAACGGCGAGGTGGAGACCCGCAAGGCCAAAAAGGTCTACAACGGAGACGTGGTTACCTTCCAGGAGATGTCTGTAAAGGTTGTCGTCGGGGACACCCCGGAAGAGTAAGCAGCCAGAGATGGCTCGGAAAAAACCGGGTTGATTGGATGTTGCAACACGCGGATGGATGGCATGATGAGCAGGGATATATTCACACAGGCGGCCCGAGAGGGCCTCAGCAAGGGATTGGCCGGATTTCTCTGGATGATGAAGATCCTCGTCCCCATCTCCTTTTTTACCCTGGTGCTGGACTACACGGGCATCATCACAAAACTGGATTTTATCCTCTCCCCGGTGATGGGGATTCTCTCCCTGCCCCCGGTGGCGGCTCTGCCACTGATCATCGGAGTCCTGACCGGCATCTACGGGGCGGTGGCCGCCATGCTCGTGCTGCCCATGGCCCCGGAACACATGACCCTGGTCGCCATTTTTCTGCTCGTCAGCCACAACCTGATCCAGGAGAGCGCCATCCAGGGCCAGTCCGGGATCCACCCCATCAAGGCCACCCTCTTTCGCCTGACGACCTCGATCATCACCGTCCTCATCTGCGCGGCCTTCCTCAACCCACCCGATACCGTGCCCGCAGGCGCTGGCCTGGCCACCGCCTCTGACCCAGCCTTTCTCCCCCTGCTCGAAGCCTGGGCCCTGGCCACCGCCGCCCTCGCCGCCAAGATCTTTCTCATCATCATGACCATCATGACGACCCTTCAGGTGATGAAGGCCTTTAACGTCATCCCCGTGATCTTAAAACCCCTCGCCCCCTTCATGACCCTCATGGGCGTTGATAAAAAAATGGGGATGCTCTGGCTCACAGCCACCCTCTTCGGCCTCTCCTACGGCTCGGCCGTCATCGTCGAAGAGACCCGGGAAAACGACTTCTCAGACGAAGAACTTACAAGGCTCCACCTCTCCATCGGCATCAACCACGCCATGATCGAAGACCCCGCCCTCTTCCTCCCCTTAGGAATCGCCGCCTTCTGGCTCTGGATCCCACGCCTCATCGCGGCCATCGTGGCCGTCCAGGTGCTGAACCTCTGGAGTCGTATCCGACGACCCGCAAAAACCGATGAAGCTGAGGCCGTTTAACGACCATAAAAGCGTGCCTTCTATGGTTAAAGTTCGGGGCAAAAAACATGCCTCCGGCGGCAAGGTGAGCCACCTTGAAAGCAGGTTGCAAATGCGCTTTGCCCCTCGTTCCTCGGGCCAAATCACATTTGCCTTGGGCTTTAGATTTTTTCGCTCCCAGGCTCTGCCTGGGAGTGTTGGGTGCAAGGCTCTGCCTTGCCAGTATGAAAAACCGTAACGGAGGGGTAAAACGCTGAAGTTGCGGGGGGGCAAGCGTGGAGGCAGAGCCTCCGAAGGCATTCCCAGGCGGAGCCTGGGAACGAGAGGAAATCAAGCGAACCTGACGAACTCCGCATCATATTCCCCCGAAATCATAGAACCCGGATCTCCGGCAAAAACGGTTGCCGGGTTTTACCCTTCACGCGAATACGAACGCGGGGTGCCGCAAGTACCAACAGCCGTAGAGCATTCGCAAACCCGCTTTCAAGGTGGCGTCACCTTGCGCCGGAGGCCGGTTTTTAAATCAGGGTATCGCGATCGCGGACCCCCACAAGATACAAGATACTGTCAAGGCCCAGGGTGGAGATGGACTGGCGAGCGCCTTCTTTAACCACGGGCTTGGCGTGGAAGGCGATGCCAAGCCCAGCTAAGTTCAGCATGGGCAGGTCGTTGGCCCCGTCACCCACGGCGATGACCTGCTGGAGGTTGATCTCCTCTTTTTGGGCGAGCATCTGGAGGAGTTCGGCTTTTTTGGCGGCATCGACGATGTCTCCCACCACCTTGCCGGTGAGTTTGCCCTCTTTAATCTCCAGTTCGTTGGCGTAGACGTAGTCGACACCGAGTTTTTTCTGAAGAATCCGTCCGAAATAGGTAAAACCGCCGGAGAGGATGGCGGTCTTGTAGCCAAACTGGCGAAGGTTGGCGATGAGGCGTTCGGCCCCGTCGGTCATGGGAATCCGCTCGGCCACCTTCTGCATGCTGGCCTCGGAGAGCCCTTCCAGGAGCCCAAGCCTGCGCCTTAAGCTCTCTTTGAAATCAATCTCACCGCGCATGGCTGACTCGGTAATAGCCGACACCTGTTCGCCCACCCCGGCTTCGGCGGCCAGCTCATCAATCACCTCGGCCTGAATGAGGGTGGAATCCATATCAAAGGCCACCATGCGGCGATTTCGCCGGTAGGGGGTGTCCTCCTGAAGGGCGATGTCGATGCCGAGACGGGCGGTGATCTCCAGAAACGCCTTCCGTATGACCTCCAGATTCTGGGGGTTGCCCCGAACGGATAGTTCGACGCAGGAGGGCTTCACCACCTTTTCCAGGTCAACAAGGGGCATGCGGCTGGACAGACGGCTAATGCCGTCAATATTCAGGGCGTTTTCCGAGAGGACACGCGACACCTCGGCCATATGACGAGCCGTGATCTTGCGACCCAAGAGCGTGACGATGTACCGTTTCTTCCCGGCGGCCGCCACCCACTCCGTGTACCGATCATCGCTGATGGGACGGAACTTGACGTTGATATCCAGGTCATGGGCGGCAAAGAGGACCTCTTTGACGATGGGGGCCGCCTCGTGTTCGATGGGAATCCGAATGAGAATACCCAGGGAAAGATTATCGTGGATCACCGTCTGGCCCATGTCCAGAATCTCCACCTCGTACTCGGCCAGAATCCCTGTCAATTGTGCGGCAAGACCGGGCTTATCCTGGCCGTAGATGTGGATCATGATCAGTTCATGCATGCGTGTGCTCCGGATAGTATGGAAGGTTCACGGGTTTAAAAGACTGGCGTCAACACCTTAAAGTGGCGTTGTTATACCATCCCCGACATGGCATGAAAAGGGAAAGACTTGTGATACAGACTCAAAAAGCATGGCCGCCGGAGGCTCTCTTTAAAAAACTACAGCCTCTGGATAAGATAGACATAAACCGAAATAACGCTCTTCTCTTTCATTTCATGGAACATGGGCAGGACCTCTTCCCGGCGCTGGGTCTCCACCAGGGGGGAGAGGTAGACGCACCCTTTTTTTCGGGCGCTTTCTGGAAGTTCAGAGAGAAGCGTCATCAGGGTCTCCCGGTGCGGATCGGAAAACGTAGTCCCCAAAAGAAAGTTGGCGGAGACCTCCACGCCGGGGTAACGCTCATTGACCCGAACCATTTTATAAAGGGAGTCACGGACCATCTCCGGCGTAATGGGCTTGCCGAGCTCTTTTAAAGTGGGGCCGTCCACAGACTCCAGGCCCAGGTTGATATAGACCTTGTAAGGCAGGGCCTCCAACCTCTCAAAGGTGGCTTCATCCGAGGAGAGAAACGATCCGGCGCTACCAAAGAGAAACAGGGACGGGGTCCCCCCTTGAGGCCGCTCAAAGCCAAAGGCCTCATAAGACAAGGTGGCGGCAAAAGAGATCCGCTCGATCCCTGCGGCCAGGGCATCGTGATCCCCCACGAAAATGGCGTTCAGATTTTGAAGATTGGAGCCGTAGAAGCCTTTCAGCGCCTCGATCTGTTCCGCGATCTCGGTGTCTGTTTTTGGAGCGAACGGTGCCCGGGACTTCACCGTACAGAAACGGCACTTGTACAGGCAACCGTCGGCAATGTTCACGGGAATAACCTCGTAATCGACGCGGCGCGTGTCCGGAGGCAACACGGAGACCCGCCCCCCGATGATGCCGTGGAGGTCTTCGGCCTGGGCCATGAGGGTGTTGTCGTCATTTTTACGGATCACGCGTTCCACAAAGTCCCTCATCTCTTCGGTCAGGCCTTCCAGGTTTGAGGTACAAAGGGTTCCGTAAACCTGGGACCACGCCGAAAAGGAGCTGGCGATGCCGGGCTCCGTATAGGGCGTCACCTCGCGGATGGCATTGCTTTCGTAGGAGAGGCAAGGCAGGTAATCCTCGCCCACCCACTCCTTCACCCGGCCCTGTCCCCTGTCGAGACCCACAGAGTAATAAACCCAATCGTTGCCCCAGCTCCGCTTCAACCACTCCCAGGGATGGGGCCAGGCCTGGGTGAGCCCGCGCATGTAGCGAATCTCGCCGGTGGGGTTAAAGTGAAAGGCAAACGCCCGGGTCCGGATCTCCCCGTAGAGGCCATATCGCACCGGGTAAGCGCCCTTGGCAGTTGGGACCGCGCCCCGGGTATTGATGATCACCACCAGATCTCCCAGGCAGCAGGAGTTCATCTCTTCGTCACCCATCTCCGCCTCCAGCCACTCATCGGTCTCCTGAAACTCGTCCATCGTCTCCATCCTGATAAAAGCCATAATTTTACAGATCTCCTCTCCTTCCCCCGAGAGATCATTGACAGAGGCCCACTGCAAATCTAAAATAAATAAATTGTTTCAGAACAAGAAATAACACAGGGAGAAAGGGCACGCCATGAATGTGAAAGAGATTATGTCCAAGCGAATCGTCACCATTGAGATGGATGACACCTTGCGGGTTGTCAGGGACATCTTCAGCAACGTGAAATTTCACCACCTCCTGGTCGTTGAACACAGCAGGCTCTACGGCATCCTTTCCGACCGCGACCTCCTGAAGGCCCTAAGCCCCAATCTGGAGACCGCCGCGGAGACACTTAAAGACCGGGCCACCCTCAACAAAAAAGTGCACCAGATCATGAGCCGGGAACCCATCACCCTGCCCGAAAAGGCCGGGGTCCGAGATGCCATCCGCCTTTTCAACACCGAAACCATCACCTGCATCCCCATCGTAGACGAAGAGAACCGGCCTGTGGGAATCATCAGCTGGCGGGATATCATAAAAATGCTGGGAAAAATGGTCTGCCAAAAATCCAGCAACAAAACGGCGTAAGAGCTGCCCCCTCCCCAAAACAAAAAAAACCCGCTGGCCGAGCTGGCAACCCACCGTTTACGACAACCTGAAAAAGCCATACAAAAAAAGGGGGCCGCCTCGATCACTCGAGACGACCCCCTTTGAATTACTTTTCTTCACTCCGATCAGGAGGAAGGCATCAATCAGAAGCCTTCAACTCTTTCGAAGATGGCGCAAGCACCCATACCGCCACCGATACACATGGAGACGATACCGTATTTGCCACCGGTACGCTGAAGGTTAGCAATCAGCGTTGCGGTCAGCTTGGCACCGGTACATCCCAGGGGATGGCCCAGAGCGATGGCGCCGCCGTTGAGGTTGATCTTGGACTCGTCAAGACCCAACTCTTTAATGCAATGCAGAGACTGAGTAGCGAAGGCTTCGTTGAGCTCGATGACGTCAATATCGTCAAGCGTCATACCGGCATTCTTCAGTGCCTTGGGAATTGCATACTTGGGACCTACACCCATTTCGTCGGACTTGCAACCGGCGACAGCGTAAGTAACAAGCTTAGCAATGGGCTTAAGACCGAGGCGCTCACAAGCATCCTTGCTGGCAATCAGAGTCGCGGCAGCGCCGTCAGTGGTCTGAGACGAGTTGGCTGCGGTGGAGACACCCCCGGCTTTGAAGGGGGAGTTCAAACGAGAGATCCCTTCAACGGTGGTCCCGGGACGAACGCCGTCGTCTTTTTCGACCATGAAGATCTCTTTTTTGAAGGTTCCATCGGCCTGCTCAACAAATTTATGGGCGGGCATGGGAACGATCTCAGTGAAGTACCCTTTCTCCTGAGCAACAACGGCTTTGTTCACGGAACGAACAGCAAACTCATCGCACTCCTGACGGGTAATCCCGTAACGAGTGGCCACGTTCTCAGCTGTTACACCCATGGAGATATACGCTTCGGGCTTCTCAGCAGAGAATTCAGGGTGAGGACGGGGAGAGTGACCGCCCATGGGGACATAAGTCATGGACTCAAGCCCGGCACCCACGGTGATATCAGACCAACCGGCCTGAACACGAAGGGCAGACAAAGCGATGGCTTCGATGCCGGATGCGCAGAAACGGTTGACCGTGGCCCCGGACACTTCGTCAGGGAAACCAGCCATCTGAGCGGCAACACGGGCAACGTTCAGGCCCTGCTCGCCTTCGGGGAAGGCACAGCCGCACATCACGTCATCAATTTCAGCAGGATCGATCCCTGCTTTGTCAACACACGACTTCAGGATAAAGGTAAGAAGGTCCTCGGGACGGGTTTCCTTGTAGAGACCTTTCTTATTTTTACAACCAGGAATTCTCACTGATTGAACAATGTATGCATCTCTCATGTTCTATTTCCTCCATTTTCCTGATGCTGATTTTTCACATCCACCGGAGTGAGGCACAAGGTGCATATTCTCACCCTGTGCGCCCACGGCGTGATGCATGTTATCTTCACAGGCATCAAAATTGAACGCAAGGCTCTTGATCCAGCCGCCAATTAGTTACGGAGAGGCTTGCCAGTTTTCAGCATGTGCGAGATACGAGCAATGGTCTTCTCTTCCTTGAGGAAGTCGATGAAGGCATTACGCTCAAGCTTCAGAATGGCTTCTTCGCTTACTTCGGTGTTGGATTTCACGTCGCCGCCTGCAATAACAAAGGCGATACGCTTGGCCAACATGGCGTCGTGCTCTGAAAGGAACCCACCATTGAGCATGTTGAAGATCTCGGCGTTAACCATGGAGTACCCTTCACGACCCATGACGCGGACTTTCTTCTTGATGGGGGGTGCATATCCATCTTCCACCAGACGCAGGACCTCTTTCTTCGCTTCACCGATCAGGAGATCACGGTTCATCACAATACGGTCTTTGGTGGCAGAGAGGTGACCGTTGGCAACGGCACCGGCAGCACTCATGGACACTGCAGCCATCGCAATCTTCATGAAGACAGGGATAAAGAGCTTGGCAAGGTCCATGTCTTTTTCAATGCCACCTGGGAGCCCATTGATGAACTTCTTCCACAGGTTCAGACAGCCACTGCCTGCAGGCAGAAGGCCAACACCGATCTCAACGAGGCCCATGTAAAGCTCTGAGTGGGCAACGATCTTATCTGATGCAAGACACACTTCACAACCACCGCCGAGGGTCATGCCATAGGGGGCAGCCACAACAGGGAAGGAAGAGTAAAGGGCGCGGAGCATACCGGTCTGACCTTTTTCAAGGAAAGCGTCCAGCTCTTCGTAAGCACCTTTTTCAGCCTGGCCAAGCACATAAGCAAGGTCAGCACCGGCAGAGAACGCACCGGGCATGCCGCCGGCCTGGTTACCGATCACAAGGCCCACACCGTACTCATCCACGTGGTCAAGGCAACCGCCCATGAAATCGACGATTTCGCCGTTCAGAGCGTTCATCTTGGTGGTAAACTCAAGGCAGAAAACGCCGTCGCCGATGTCAATCAGAGATGCAGAGGGGCAAGATTTAACCACTTTGCCATCTGCCTTGGCAGCCGCCAGAGACAGAGCAGATTCGCTCAAGGGCACGTCAACGTAAGCAGCTTTTGCGAAATCGTAGTACTGGGGAACCCCATTTTCTACGCGATAAAAGCTCTCAACGCCGGCATCAAGCATGGCTTTGACCTTGGGAGAAACGGCCAGACCTTCGGCTTCCATTTTCTCAGTGGACTTGCGCACGCCGACAGCATCCCAGGCTTCGAAGGGACCTACATCCCAGCCGTAGCCCCACTTCATGGCGTTGTCGATCTCAACCAGAGACTCGGCAATTTCAGGAATGCGGTTTGCGCTGTAAGTCATCGCGTTGGCGGTACACTTCCAGACAAACTTGGCGCCTTTGTCGTCACCATACATAATGGCTTGCATCTTCTCTGCGGGAGTGCTTGCTTTCTTGGCTGCGTCGAGGCAGGGGAAAGAGGCTTTTGCCGCATCGATATACTCGCCAGAAGCGGGATCAATCTGCTTTTTCCAACGCTTGCCGTTTTCGTCTTTGCCCTTCTTGTAGAAACCTTCCTTGGTCTTGTTGCCAAGTTTGTTTTCTGCAAGCATCTTCTTAACGAAGTCAGGCATCATAACGGTGTCGCGCATTTCGTCATCGGGGCAGAGCTCATAAGAGTTGTCAGCCACGTGAACGAGGGTGTCAAGGCCTACCAGGTCGGCGGTGCCGAAGATGGCGGTACGGGGACGACCCATGGCGGGACCCAGGAGGGCATCCGCTTCAGCCATGGTGATGCCGTCTTCAACAACACCCTGAAGAACGCGGCCGATTCCCTGGATACCGATACGGTTCCCGATAAAGTTGGGAGTATCTTTGGCCCAGACAATCCCTTTACCAAGGTTGACTTCGCCGAAGTGAGCGATGAAATCGAGAACTTCCTGCTTGGTCTCTGCTCCGGGGATAAGCTCCAGGAGATGCATGTAGCGGACGGGGTTGAAGAAGTGAGTCCCGAGGAAATGCTCTTTAAAGCCTGCAGAGAGACCGTCAGAGATTTTGGCAAGGGGAATACCAGAGGTGTTGGAGCTGATGATGGCATCGGCTTTTCTCACCTTGTCGATACGGGCGAAGAGTTCCTGCTTGATCTTCAGGTTCTCCACAACCACTTCGCAGATCCAGTCACACTCGGCCAGCTTGTCGAAGTCGTCGGTCAGGTTGCCAGTCTCGATGAGAGCCGCATCTTTCTTTGTCATGAACAAAGAAGGTTTGGCAGCCAAAGTGGCTTTCATACCATTGTTTACCATGCGATTACGAGCCGCAGGGTCTTTCTTCTCCTCGTCGGTGAGGTCAAAGGGGACGATGTCCAAAAGGAGCACCTTCACGCCTGCAGCAGCCATAAGAGCCGCAATGCCGCCGCCCATGATCCCGGACCCGATCACTGCAGCTTTTCTGATTTTTCTACTCATAATTCCCTCCTGTGCATAATAAATTACAATCACGCCATAAAATGAATGATCGTTCAATTTATATATTGACAATCAATGTTGTAGCAGACGGATTATTTGTGTGTCAAGAAAAAACAAGTCTCACACAATTACCCCCGCTACTGCCACCCATAGACCCTAATATATAGTCTTTTACAAGTTTTTTGCTACCACATACACGCTTCGGCACATACTTTGTATACAACCAATTTAAGGCAATAATACCAATTGAATGACACATCATTCAATTACCGACCGCCCCACCCTGCCTTCGCCGATAACCCTCCCACTTCAATCTGAATATCCAAGTCCGTCCTTGATTCCACCCCCCCCATCTGCTAAACAACATCGTTATATTTGACCAATCGGTATAACATTCTGGACTGCGTACCTCACTTGCCCCCCGGGCACCGAGCTGCAGGGCAGATGAGCGAGAAAAGTGAGGTGGTGTTCATGGAGTTTAAAAAATTAAACAAGGAGAGGGTGGCGACTCTGGATCTTGACCCGGTGGTGGATTCCATCGTTCAGACCCAGCTCCCCACAGGCGAGATCCCCTGGAGTGAAGGCGACAAAACCGACCCCTGGGACCATGTGGAAGCCGCCATGGGCCTTGCTGTGGGAGGACGCATCGAAGAATCCCGGCGCGCCTTTGCCTGGCTCGCCTCCATGCAGCTCGAAACGGGAGGCTGGTACGCCTCATATAGAAACGGAATCCCGGAAGACAAGACCCACGACACCAACATGAGCAGTTACATGGCCGTCGGTATCTACCACCATTATCTTATTACAAATGATCGAGAATTCTTAAAGACCTACTGGCCTACCTTAAGAAAGGGCCTCGATTTTGCCCTCGCACTCCAGGCCCCGGGCGGAGAGATTCACTGGGCCACCAGCCCCGACGGCGTGGTGGATCCCATGGCCCTTCTGACGGGCTCCAGCTCCATCCACATGAGCCTCAAATGCGGCCTCGCCATTGCCCGCGAGTTGGGGTACACCATGCCCCACTGGGTCGAGGGACGACACAAGGTCAGGGAAGCCATCCGCACGCGCCCCCACTCCTTTAATGTCACCAAATCCAGATTTTCCATGGACTGGTTTTATCCCATCCTCTGCGGAGCCCTGACCGGCGCCGAGGCCCAGAAGCGACTCGACAAATACTGGAAAAAATTTGTCATGGAGGGTCAGGGGGTCCGATGCGTCTCCGACGAGCCCTGGGTCACCGTGGCGGAAACTGCCGAGTTCATCCTGGCCCTTTCTGCCATGGGGCACACCAAAAAGGCCCACATCGTCTATGACTGGATCAAGGATTCCCGATTTGACGACGGCTCCTATTGGTGTGGTTACACCTTCCCGGACATGGTCATCTGGCCCGAAGAGAAGCTTTCCTGGACCAACGGAGTGATGCTCATGGCCGCCGACGCTCTTTTTGACCTGACCCCGGCCGGGCGCCTGTTCCAGCATGATTTCTGGGAGACCCACGAAGCTCTGGAAGAAGACAGGCTGCCCCTGTGTTTATAATCTCCTCTCAACCCCTCAAGGCGCCAGGACGTATGACGTGAAAAAAGACCACAGACCTTATTGGTTGAAACGCTGCTACATGCTGTTTCAAAAGCACTATACAAACCGCTACATCCGTCCCCAGCTTGATACCATGGGACGCGGTGGCATGTACATGAAACCCTGGCACCTGGAGCTCTTCGGCGGCCCCATCCGTATCGGATCCTATCCCACGGTCATCGCCGCCCCGGACCGAAAGGTACGCCTCACCATCTGGGCCGCCGAAGCCGGCGTGAAAGGCATTACGATCGGCGACTACTGCCTCATCTGCCCGGGGGTTCGCATCCTGGCCGCCTCGGAGATCACCATCGGCGAGAGCTGCATGATTGCCAGCGGCGCCTACATCACAGACTCCGACTGGCATGGAATCTACGACCGCAGCCTGCCCATCGGCAAGACCAGCCCGGTGGTCCTGGAAGAAAATGTCTGGGTGGGGGACAGCGCCATCGTCTGCAAAGGGGTGAAAATCGGAAAAAACAGCATCATCGGCGCCGGAGCCGTTGTGGCGTCTGATATACCGGAAAACGCGATTGCCGTTGGCAACCCGGCCCGTGTCATCAAGTATCTCGACCCGGAGACCAAAGTCCGGACCCGGGGGGAATGGCTGGAAAACCCCAGGAAACTGGCCCGTGAATTCGACATCATCGATCGGGACCAGCTCAAGGGAAACTCCGTCATCGGATGGTTCCGGTCCCTCCTCTTCCCCCGAAAAGGCGACTGAAGACCCCACGGCAAAGCATTCATTGGCGCGCCACAGCCCGATCGGTCCTGACGAGGTGTCCCACGAATCCCAAAGGGCATCTTTTCGATTTCCAATTTAGCGAAAAAGGTGCATAATGCAACTTCGGAAAAATGGGCCGCGGCCTTTTTTTCATGGTAAAACACCCAGTTGGAAGCAAGGAGCGTGACATGTCCGGTAGCATGACGTTTGAAAAGGACATCGTACTGATCTATTACGAAGACACCCCCCTGGCGTTCGCTCGTATTGAGGAGATCTGGGAAGATGACAAGCCCGACTGGTTCCATGTCAAGCTGCTCTTCCTTCAGTTGCCGGTCCATTCGGCGACCTGGATTTTAAAAGGGGCTTACATTGACGGGGGTGAATTCACCATGGGCGGCAAACGCATGCGTCTTGAAAAAGTAGTCTGCCCTGAAGAAGACCGTGGGGAGGACTCCGACGACGACTCCTTTGATGAGATTCTTGAGATGCCCGAGATGCCAGAGATGGAAGAACACCTCGCCGTCAACGACGCGGATCCCATCCAGAAGCAATCTGACGCCAAGGTGATTCAGTTTCCCTTCGGAAAATAAGCCCCGGCGAACAGGGATGACGGCCATTACAACCAAACGACGAATCCTCTCCGTTTCCCGGCGAAGTGACATCCCAGCCCACTACCTGGACTGGTTCATGGCCTCCGTGGAAAGAGGAGAGGCACTCGTTGACCATCCGTACACCCACGCACCCCAGAGCATCCCCCTCACCCCGGAAACCGTCCATACCCTCGTTTTCTGGACCAAGGACATCGGCCCCTTCCTGAAACGGGGATGCGACCGCATCCTCGAAAAAAAAGGCTTTCATCTCTACTTCAACCTCACCGTAAACAGCGACTCCCCCATTCTGGAGCCGGGCATCCCCCCCTTGACGGAGCGCCTGGACGCCCTGGGCGAACTCTGCCAGCGCGTAGGGCCCCGCGCCGTCACCTGGCGTTTTGACCCCATCTGCCACTTCCGGGATGCCAACGGCCAGCCCCACGACAACCTCCACGATTTCACCCGCATCGCGCAAGGGGCCTGTGATGCAAAAATCCATCGCTGTATCACCAGTTTCGTCGACCTCTACCCCAAAGTTGTCCGCCGCTCCCGAGCCGCCGGAATCGAGTTGACGGATCCCTCCATCCATGAGAAAGTAGCCGTCGTTTTGCGTTTAAACAGGGAGTTGCAGCGTCTGGGCATCGATCTTTTCACCTGCTGCGAAAATGAGCTGCATGCAGCTCTGCCCTTTGGCACCGGCATCACCCCGGCGGCCTGCATTCCCGGGCCACTGCTGGCGGATCTTTATGGCGGCGGCCTCTCCCTTGCCAGGGACGCAGGCCAGAGACGAAGCGCCGGATGCCAGTGCACCCAAAGCCGGGATATCGGGTCCTACACCCTTCACCCCTGCCCCTCAGGCTGCCTTTACTGCTACGCGAATAAAGGGTAGGCAAACGGAAGATGTTCCCTCCGACGGCGAAAAGCCCGCCGGGGAAGGGCGGCGGCATCGCGCCCATGACAACCTCAAATGATTTGAATTAAACACGGATGATGAAACGTTTTACGATTGGACAGATTGAATTAGAGAGCCCCACGATCATGGCTCCCCTGGCGGGGGTCACCAACCTTCCCTTTCGCCTGATGGTCAAAGAGATGGGGGCAGGCCTCGTGGTCTCCGAGATGGTGAGTGCCAACGGCATGATTTACGAATCGGACAAAACCTATCGCCTGATGGAGAGCCGCCCCGAGGAAAAGCCCTTATCCGTTCAACTCTTTGGCTCAGACCCGGCCAACATGGCCGAAGCGGCCAGACGGGTGGAGGCCACCGGGGCAGAGATGATCGACATCAACTGTGGCTGTTCGGTAAAAAAGGTCCTCAAGACCGGTTCCGGCTCGGCCCTCATGGATAAACCGGCCCTGGCCGAGGAGATTTTTAAAGCCGTCAGAAAGGCCATCTCCATCCCCTTGACCGTGAAGATGCGCTCGGGCTGGGATGCCTCAGGAGACGGTGCGATGCTCCTGGCCAGGATCGCGCAAGACGCGGGCGTCGATGCTGTGGCGGTTCACCCCCGAACAGCAACCCAGGCCTTTCGCGGCCACGCTGACTGGTCCATTATCAAGCGGGTAAAATCAGCCCTTACCATCCCCGTCATCGGCAACGGCGACATCCTCACCCCAGAGGACGCCCTTCGTATGCTTGATACGACCGGTTGCGACGCCGTGATGATCGGCCGGGCAGCCATCGGCGATCCCGCTCTTTTTAAACGTATTAACGCCTTGTTATCAGGGGATATCGTAAAGCCTCGTCTGGTTGACCACTTTGCTATGATGGAGAGGTACTTCACAGACAGTCTTGACTATTTTACCGATGAGTTCATCGCCTGCAAAACCATGCGAAGCCGTCTGGGGTGGTTTGTCAAAGGACTTCCCGGTTGCAGCGCCTTCCGAAAGGAGGCCATCACCCTGTCCACACGCGTAGAAGGGCTCGCCCTCATTCATGCCTATAAAGAGAAACTCTGCGAGGGTGAAATGAATGAAAAAGTAATGGCATCCGGGCGTTTTGCCGATTTTTAGTCATCTGAAAATCTTCACACCCCTCCCCCGTTTATCAGGCGTTCATTTATTCTACGCTTCGCCAAGAGCGCATCTCCCCCCTGTTTTTCGGCGAATTCTCATTTTCCCGCACGCGTAACGGAGCAACGATTCCATTTGACAACATGAGAAATATCTGTTAGCAAAAAAAATCCGCATAAAAAGAGAACTGTCGACCCTGGGGGTCGACAAACGTTCCCGAACGACATCACCCGTCAGAGGTGAATTAGCCGATAAAGGAATGATTTATCATCGCAATTTTTATGTTGGCGTCACCCGAAGGCCAGCCAGCCTCTGATGAAAACATCGAGACGGACGAACCTTTAAAGGGAACACGCATTTCGCTGCCCAAGACGGCGCCGAGCAACATCTCTTGCCATAAGAGTTGCGTACCATCATCAGGCACAGGAGTATTTTTCATGAGCGATTTTCTCCAATCCATTCGCAACCAGTCCAAAGACAAACGTTATCAGAGCAACAACCAGCCCCGTCGCCCCTACGACAACGCAAACAACTCAAGTAACGGAAGTCATCACAACCAGCAGCAGAGCCACCACAACAATCAGCAGTACCAAAGCAACCAGAACAATCAGAGCAACTACCATCGCAACAACGACACTCAGAACAACCAGAACAACTACAACCGAAACAACGACAACCGCCGATACAATCAGCAGCGCCCCCGTAACGATTTTGGCCAGAAAGACGAATCCCTCGGTCTGATCAAAGAACTTCTGGAGACGATGATCGCGCAGCAGAGTCAGGCCATGGAAATCCATGAACGCAGGACGTTGGCGGAAGAACGCAAGGCCGAGGCCATCGAAGATATTGCCAGCATCATCAGCTCTCTGGCCGGTGCCGAATTCCCCGCCATCGACAAGGTGGTGTCCGGTATGGACGCGGTGGCACGTGAGTTTGAAGAAGAAATGGCTCAAGATGAGGAAGAAGCCATCCTGGACGAGCCCGGCATCGATGAGACGCCGGCCATGGAACTTTCCAAGGATGAGATCATCGCCCTGATCAACAAAATGCGCGGCGAAGGGTCCACGTACAATGAAGTGGCGGCCCATCTCACCGACATGGGCCTGGCGACCTTCTCCGGCCGTGGCAAATGGCACGCCCAGACCATCCACCGGCTCTGCCAGCAGGAGAGCTAGCCTCATCTGGAGAGACCCGAAAAAAAGACCAAAAAACAAAAGGCCGACCTCTTTCTAAAAAAGAGATCGGCCTTTTTGTTCGTTCAACACGCAATGGGGAAAGGGCTATACACCACCCTTTTTTACGCCTTCAAGCCAGGCGTCCCATTCCATGGGAAGGAGCTGCTTCTTTTGGGTGTTACACGCCTTGCAGCAGGGCACCACATTGCCTTTGGTGGTTTTCCCGCCTCGAGCCAGGGGGACCACATGATCCATGGTGAGCTCGGCAGGCTTCACCGGCTGCTCACACCAGTAGCAGATGCCTTTATCACAACGGCGCTTCCACCACTGGCTCTGGCGCATCTCCCGTGCCTTTTGACGCTCTTTTTTAATCGCACCTTCGTCGACACCCACATACCAGTCCATATCCGCTCCTTAAATGCCGAGGCGCCTGATGGCCTTGGTATCCGTACACCAGTTCTTCTCCACCCGGACAAAAAGCTTCAGGAAGACCTTTTTCCCCACCATCTCTTCGATGGCATATCGGGCCTCTTCTCCAATGGATTTGAGTTTGCTGCCGTTTTTCCCAATGATGATGCCCTTCTGGGAATCCCGCTCCACATGAATGGTCGCCTCGATATGCACCAGCTTCTTCTCGCGCTCGAAGGTATCCACCGTGACCGCCGTGGAGTAGGGAATCTCCTGGCCGGTAAGACGAAAGATCTTTTCCCGGACCATTTCCGCCACAAAGAAACGCTCGGGCAGATCGGTGATGACATCCTCAGGGTAAAAGGGAGGTCCCTCGGGCATAATTTTGGCAATTTCAGCGAGCAGGGTGTCCACCTGGTCGCCATGCTTGGCTGAGAGAGGAACGATGGCATGAAAGGCATGAATGCCCCGCCATTTTTCAATATGAGTCAGGACCTCGGGTTTTTTGATCCGATCCACTTTATTAAGGCCCAGAATCACCGGGCGATTGACCTTCTGGAGCTGTTTCACCAGGTAGGCATCCGACTCCTCATCCGGCTCATATACGTCGGTCATCAAGATCACCACATCCACGTCACCCAAGGCGGTCAGGGCCACGTCCACCATGCGCACGTTCAGCGCACGGCTGGCCTTATGAACACCGGGAGTGTCCACAAAAACCAGCTGCATCTCCGGTCGGTGGACCACACCGAGAATCCGATGCCGTGTGGTCTGGGGCTTTCGCGAGGTAATGGAGAGTTTCTCACCCAGCAATTTGTTCAACAGGGTCGATTTCCCAGCGTTGGGAGCCCCCACCAGGGCCACAAACCCACTTTTAAATCCGTTAAAATCGTGTTGCTTTTCCATTTTTTACTCCTCCGCCGACAAGGCGGCCGGTGATCCGATCAACTCTGTTATGGCCTGCCAGGTCTCCTCACAACCACTCCGTGAAAGAGTGGAAAAAGGAATCAACTGGCTGCTTTTCAGTCCCAATTCTTTGGCAATACGTGCCACATTGCCCTGCCGCTTGTTGTTGGAAAATTTATCCGCTTTCGTCAGCACAACGCGGAAAGGAATGCCGTGGGCCCGAAACCACTCAATAAGGTTGAACTCATCTTCCCGGGGAGAGCGCCTGATATCGATAAGAAGCAGCGCCCCTTTAAGCGATCGGCGCTCGGCCAGATAGCTTTCCACCATGGGCCCCCACTCTTTGACCACCCGCTTGGGGACCTTGGCATATCCGAACCCCGGAAGGTCCACGAAGGTAAAGGCATCGTTGATGTCAAAAAAATTGACCAGCTGGGTACGCCCCGGAGTGGAGCTGGTTTTCACCAGACGCTTTCGGTTCACCAACACGTTAATAAGGGACGATTTCCCTACGTTGGACCGTCCGGCAAAGGCAATCTCCGGAAGCCGAAGCGGCGGGTACTGGTCAGGCTTCACCGCACTGGTGACGAACTCGGCTGAGATGATTTTCATGGTCTGCTTCTTTCCTGGCGGCCCTGCAAAGGACATCACGCCGCCGCGTCATAAACGACGACGCTTGGGGCGCAGCCGTTTTGGGTATACAACGAAAAGCCCGGGCCATGGGGCTCCGGGCGTATATTTCAAGCACAATTTCGGATAAGAAGGGCATCCCTTCTTCCGAGTGTATTCATATCTTTACCACAACCGAGAGGGCCTCTGCTACAAAAAAAGAAGAGCCCCTCTCGATTTTAGCTACTTGTGAATCACCTTGTTCAGCGGGTATTCGATAATGCCTTCGGCGCCCTCCTTGAGAAGCCGGGGAATAAGATCCCGCACCGCACTGGAATCCACCACGGTCTCCACCGAAAGCCAGTCCGACTTGTACAGATGCGCCACCGTGGGGGCATGAAGGCTGGGGAGCATCGCCACCACCCGCGCCGCATCCGCCTCCGAGACGTTCATCTTAAGCCCCACCAGCTGACCGGCCACCAAGGCCCCTTTCAGGAGCATGGCCATCTCTTCAATCTTCTCCCGCTTGGCCGGATCGGCCCAGGCCTCCCGGTTGGCGATAAGCTGGGTGTTGGTCTGCATGAGCTCATGGATCACCCGAAGCCCATGGGCTTTGATGGTGCTCTCCGTTTCGGTAATCTCGACGATGGCGTCGGCCAGGCCGGACACCACCTTCGCCTCGGTGGCACCCCAGGAAAATTTCACCTTGACGTCGATGCCCCGGTCGGCAAAAAACCGTTTCGTGACCCCCACCAGCTCGGTGGAGACGGTTTTCCCCCGAAGGTCTTCAAGGGTCTGCACCGGAGAATCATAGGCCACGGCCACCACCCAGCGAGCTGGTTTGGCACTCACCTTGGAGTAAACCAGGTCCGTCACCACCTGAACGTCCGATTCGTACTCACCGATCCAATCCAGGCCGGTGAGCCCCACATCCAGGGTGCCGTTTTCCACGTTGATGGCCATCTCCTGAGCCCTGCAGAGGGCACAGGTGATGGTGTCGTCATCGATTCCGGGGAAATAACTTCGCCCGCTTACCGATACATTCCAGCCGGCCTTTTTGAAGAGGGCGAGGGTCGCCTCCTGAAGGCTGCCTTTGGGAAGTCCAAGTTTCAACTGCTCGTTCATACACACTCCATGCATGAAGGCTTCGTCAACCCACCGAAGACTTCGGTCTGAGCCCGACACATCACGCACCGGTCCCCCCTCAAAGAGAGAGCCCCTGCCGGGCGTCCATCAAAATCCAGGTCGCCACCCTAAGTTTTATCCCCTGAGAACAAAATACCGACGACCCCTTCTTACGCATCGATCATGACTCGTGCAGCGGTCATTTTTTCGAAGGCCCCATTTTTCGAGGCCCTTATTTTTTATAGACCTCATCCGGGTCAAAGAGGGGGGATCCTGTCACCACAAGCGAATCCCCTTCCATCTTTCGGAAAAAACAGCTCTTGTACCCCAGATGGCAGGCGGCTCCGCCCTTCTGAACCACCTTAAGCAGGACCGTATCCGAATCGCAGTCAATGCGGATCTCTTTGACGAGTTGCTCGTTTCCGGAGCTTTCACCCTTGACCCATAGTTTGCTTCGAGACCGGCTGAAATACGTCGCTTTTCCCGTCTCCACCGTGAGCTTGAAGGCCTCTTCGTTCATAAAGGCCACCATGAGCACGTCCCCGCTCTCCCAATCCTGCACCACCGCCGGAAGAAGCCCATCAAATTTTGTATAATCCAGTTCTACCATTCCATCTCCTTGATATATCGTAAAACGTTACTGCCGAGCCAGTCATGCTTCCTTGCCTAATCGTTGCCTTCGTCCTTGTCAATTGCTTTTTCATTCCCGCCCCTTGCATCAGAGGCGAATCCTTGATAGTTTTTTTCGATTGTACTATGACATCCGACAAACTTGATAAACATCCGAAGCCCTCCTCACCTTCGTCCCGAGAGAGGCCGCACAGGTTATTCATACAAACGAAGAGACTCTCATGACCGCACCCTCCGATCCCAGTGACCCGAATGCAGGCCACGATCACCAGCCGAATCTCGTAAAAAAAGAGCGACACCTGTTGCGTCTGCTCTTAAAAATAGCGTTCCTGGGGTTCTGCCTGGCCCTGGTTGCCGGCGTCTCCATCTACCTATACTTCAGCGCCGATCTCCCTAAAATTGCCAGCTTAAGAGACTACCGCCCCCCCACAGTCACCGTGGTCACCTCCGACGACGGTCGAAAAATCGGGGAGTTCTTCCGGGAACGCCGCATCGTCATTCCCCTGACCGAGATGCCACCCCAACTGCTCCAGGCCTTTGTCTCGGCCGAGGATGCCCGCTTTTACAAACACCGGGGCATCGATCTCTTCAGCATCATCCGGGCCTTTACCAAAAACCTGAAGGCCGGTGCCATCGTCCAGGGAGGCAGCACCATCACCCAGCAGGTGACAAAATCCTTCTTTCTCACCCCGGCGCGGAACTACACCCGAAAAATCAAGGAGGCGATCCTGGCTTACCGCCTGGATAAAAGCTTTGCAAAAAATGAGGTCCTCTACCTCTACCTGAACCAGATCTACCTGGGCCACGGTGCTTACGGGGTAGAAGCCGCTGCAGAGAACTACTTCGGCAAAAAATCCAAAGACCTTAACCTGGCAGAATGCGCCATCCTCGCCGGCCTCCCCCAGGCCCCCAGCCGCTACTCCCCTTTCCGGTACAAAGAAAAGGCCAAACAGCGGCAAATTTATGTCCTCAACCGCATGGTGGAGGAGGGCTACATCACCAACATCGATGCCACCGAGGCCATCAACACCCCGCTGGACATCAAACCCCGACGCAACTGGTATATTGAAAAGGTCCCCTGCTATACCGAATACGTGCGTCGCTATGTGGAAAAAAAATACGGCGCCGATGCCCTCTACGAAGGGGGGCTGAAAATCCAGACGGCGGTGAACATCGAGATGCAGAAAATCGCCCGAAAGGCCGTCACGCAGGGTCTTGAGGCCCTGGACCGGCGTCAGGGCTATCGCGGCCCCCTGGGCCACCTGACGCCCGCTGAGATGGAGAAAACCGCGACCGAGATCACCCTGGAGATAGAAGGGAAAAACATCACCGAAGGGTCTGTTCTTAAAGGGGTGGTGGAACAAGTCGATGATAAAAATGGCGAAGTGCTCGTCCGATGCGGCACCCGACGCGGCGTGATCCCCCTGGCCAATATGAAATGGGCCAGAAAGCCCAACAACGCCCGAGGTTACTGGCAGGACCGCCTCAAAAAACCCGGAGACGCCCTAACCGTGGGTGACCTCATCCTCGTCAAGATCACAGGCCAATACGATGGCAAGCTGGAGTGGACCCGAAGCGGTTCCAGCGAGCAAACTCTGGAGCTACTCAGCAAGTCCGAGCTCTGGTCCCTGGCCCTTCACCAGGAACCCTTCTCGGAGGCGGCACTCCTCTCCATTGAGGCCGACACCGGATATGTCAAGGCGATGATCGGAGGACGGGATTTCCTGAACAGCCAATTCAACCGGGCCACCCAATCCAGGCGACAGCCTGGCTCCGCCTTCAAAC
Organism: Desulfoluna sp.; assembly: GCF_030145185.1. Lineage (GTDB taxonomy): Bacteria > Desulfobacterota > Desulfobacteria > Desulfobacterales > Desulfolunaceae > Desulfoluna. Next base: position 38,437 of record NZ_JAQYWB010000039.1, read on the forward strand.
CCATTGTCTACGCCGCCGCCATTGACAAAGGGTACACCCCGGCCACCGTCATCATCGACTCCCCGGTGGTCTATCTGGATGAAAACAGGGACTTCACCTGGAAACCCAACAACTACGAGCGCACCTTCCACGGAGCCACCCTGTTGCGGGAAGCCCTCACCAAATCCATGAACATCATCACCATCAAAGTCTTAAAAGAGATCGGGGTCAACTACGCCATCGATTATGCGGGACGGCTGGGCATCACCTCGCCCATTAATAAAGACCTCTCCATCGCCCTGGGCTCTTCCGGGGTCTCCCTTCTTGAGCTGGTACGCGCCTACTCGGTCTTTGCCAACCTGGGTTATCTGGTGGAGCCCACCTTCATTACCCGGATTGAAGACCGTGACGGCACCGTCCTGGAAGAGGCCATCCCCATCAAAAACCAGGCCATCGAACCCGCCACCGCTTACCTCATGACCAGCCTGCTGAAAAGCGTGGTGGAACAGGGCACCGGTCGCCGCGTTCGAAAACTGGGTCGCCCCGCAGCGGGTAAAACCGGGACCACCAACAACCTCTACGACGCCTGGTTCATGGGCTACACCCCCACGTACGTCACCGGCGTCTGGGTGGGTAACGACCAGAAATCGCCCCTGGGCAAAAGCGAAACCGGCTCCCGCGCCGCCAGCCCCATCTGGCTCGATTTCATGAAAGGCATCCTCGCCAAAAAACCGGTGAAGGTCTTTGAAATTCCACCAGGGGTCGTCTTCACCAAAATTGACGCCGAAACGGGCCTCCTTCCCGGCACCGACACCCAAAAAACCCTCTTCGAATGCTTCAAAGAAGGCACCGTCCCCACCGAACAGTCCCACCCCCTCACCCAGGAAGCCGACCACGACGAGGTCTTCAAGGAAAATCTGTAAAAGAAAAATCCTTGCAAAAATGCTGGGAGTTCAGGATCTTGCAACTGACTCCCAATGCACATTCGCAACCTCGCTTTGAAGGGGGCTCACCCTGAGTTACCCCATCCGCTCTTCCAGGGTATCGATCTCGGCTTCGCTGAAGACCCGAATGCCATGTTGTTCCAGGAGGGCGGCGGTGACGCCACGGCCAGGGATACGGGTACCGTTAAAACGGCCGTCGTAGATCAGGTGACTCCCGCAGGAGGGGCTGCGTTCCTGGAGGAGGGCAAAACGCACCCCCTTCTCTTGGCAAAAGCCCAGGGCTTTTCGGGCACCGCTCAAAAAGGCACCGGTGAGGTCGGCCCCTTGTTCCGTGGTGACCCGGGCCGCTCCGGTGAGCACGGCCTCCCCGCCCCCGTCCCCCGTGATTTCCGACGGATCCCGGGGGGTGGAAAGCCCTCCTTCCACCTCGGGACAAAAGAGCAGGGCCCGTCCCTCCCGAAGCCAGGTATGAATTCGAGGATCCACGGATTCAACCGGTGTCCCATTGTAGCGCACATTTTCTCCTGCCAGGCAGGCACTGATCATCAACCGAAGCATGTTTACATTTCCTTCAATCCATCTATATAATTGCGGCAACCATTCCTTATCATTCACTCTCCCAGGACAGGATGATTCATGTCGATATTTATCACCCTCTTCACCATCCTTTTTTTCGCCCTGCTCGGTTACCACCTGGTCTATCGAAACCCAGGGGGACGTTTCCACCTCTCCGGTGCCGCCTTTCTTCTGGTGGGGTACCTGCTGGGTCCCGACCTGCTGGGGATCCTCGACGAAAAAACAGCGACGGAGCTCACCCCTTTAAGCGGATTGGTCACCGGCTGGGTGGGGCTGATGTACGGCCTTCAGCTCGACCTGCCTTTTATGAAGCGGCTGACCCCGCCTTTCCTGCTCTCGGTCTGTCTTGACACCGGGCTGACCCTGCTGATGTTTTTAGGCGGGACCTTCGTCCTTTTCCCCCTGTTGGGGCCGGAATACACCCTCTCTCTGGCCCTGACCATCGCCGCCACCGCCGCCTGCAGCTCCCAGGCCGCCCTTGTGATGGCCAGCCCAAGGCTGAAACCCACCCGTTCGGCCACCGCCTTGATGCGCATCGCCACCGCCGGCAGCCTCATCAGCCTCTGCATCTTTGCATCGGCGTTTTTCTTCAGCAGCCCAAGCCCCTCAGCCGATGGGCTCTCCATGGAGATCCGCACCGACCTGCCCACGATCCTGATGGCCACGGCCGTCCTCGTGGTTCTTTACACTCTTTTTTTCTCCGAACGCCGTCGCCGGGAAGAGATGATCCTCATCGTCACGGGCATGGTGGTCCTCACCAGCGGCCTGGCAGCCTCCCACCATTTTCCGCCCCTGCTGGCCAACGGCATCACCGGTTTTTTTCTTGGGAACACCACCCGATACCGGGACCGCATTTTATCCATGGTGATCATCCTTGAAAAGCCCCTTTACCTGCTTTTGCTTATTTTACTGGGCGCACGCCACATCCCCTTGTCATCGGCCCTTCTGGGGACAGCCGCCCTTTACCTCCTCCTTCGATCCCTGGCCAAAATGGGGGGGGGCTTTCTTATCTCCCTCTTACATACCGACATCGTCCTGCCCAAAAGCTCGGGAACCGGCCTTCTGGAACAGGGGGGCCTCGCCCTGGCCATCTGTTTTGATGCCCAGAACGCCTTCGCCAACCCTGTCACCCACAACCTTGTCACCGCCATTCTCCTGGCGACCCTGGTCAGTGACCTGACCGGACGACTCACCTGGGGAGACCTGGTCCCCGTGCGGGAGAAAAAGCCATGAGCCCGAACCGCCGCACCCTTATCGTTCGCAACATCCTCACCCTGGGCATGACCGTGGCTCTTTGCGCCTGGTCCAAGCAGATTCCCGTCCACACCGGCTGGCAAGTGGGGGGAAGCATCAACATCACCCTGGCCGCCACCCTGCTCTGCGGTTTTCTCGCTGCAGAGCTTCTCTCCCATATCGGCATCCCAAAAATCACCGGGTATATCCTGGCCGGGGTGGTGGCTGGCCCCCATGTCAGCCAGTTTCTCGACTTTGGGACCGTTGCAAAGCTCCAACTCATTAACGAAGTGGCCTTAAGTTTTATTGCCCTTCACGCCGGGGCCGCCCTGGACCGAGCCCTGCTCTCCGGGCGTACACGCGCCCTGGTCCTCAACCTGGCCCTGCAAAGCCTTCTGGTCCCCTTGCTGGTCTTCGGGGCCATCATGATCACCGCCCCTCTTTTTGCCTTCACCGCACAGATCACCCAGCCACAGCTGCTGGCCCTGGCCCTGCTCTCCGCCATCATCGCCATTGCCCGGTCCCCGTCGTCTGCCATGGCCATCATCACCGAATGCCGAGCCCGAGGCCCCTTCACAGAAACCGCCCTCGGCATCACCGTGGCCATGGATGTCCTGGTGATCATCCTCTTTACCGGCGCCATGGCTGCCATCGCCCCCCTTCTGGGGGGAAGTGAAACAAAGGGCTGGCACCAGGCCGGAATCCTGGGCATTGAGCTCGCCGGCTCCCTGACCGTCGGCGCCCTTCTGGGGTTTGCCATCCGCACCTTCTACAAACGGGTGGGCAAAGACCACGTCCTGTTTCTCCTGTTCATCGCCTTTACCGTCACGCGCCTCTCCGAACTGACAGGGCACCAGCTCAGCGCCCTGGCGGAACTTCACCTCACCTTAGAACCCCTGCTCATCTGCATTACGGCAGGCTTTGTGGTCCGGAACACCACCCCCTTCGGGGAAGAGCTCGAAGAGGACCTGATGCGCATCTCACTGCCCATCTATGTCCTCTTTTTCTCCGTGGCCGGGGCCTCCCTCGACCTGGCCGCCCTGGCCGCATGCTGGCCCCTGGCCCTCATCCTCGCAGGCTCCCGCGCCGCTGGCCTGGCCCTCTCCTCCTGGGCGGCAGGCCGCATGGCAGGGCTCCCCGAAACAGAGTGCCGCGTCGGCTGGATGGCCCACCTCACCCAGGCCGGAGTGGCCATCGGCCTCACCCAGATCATCGCCCGGGAAGACCCGACCACCGCCGCCTACTTAACCACCCTCACCCTGGCCGTCATCACCCTCAACCAGTTCATCGGCCCGGTGGCCTTCAAACGGGCGCTGATTTTAACGGGGGAAGAGGGACAGGATCGAAGGTAAAAGTGGCAAAGTGCAAAAATCAAGCCTCCGGCGGCAAGGTGAGCCACCTTGAAAGCTGGTTGCGGATATAACCGACCACGCCGAGAACCTTTGTCGGACTTGCGATATTTTTGTAAATTTCATCGTTGCGGGTTCCCCGGATTATAGATGGGCACGCTTCGCGCTTTGCCCATCCTACGAGACCTTCGCAGTGCTGCTGCTAATGATGGTGGTGGTGATTGCTGAGAAAGGATGGCAATCCGCTTTCGAGGTGTTTTCGGTATAGTGGCTTCCACACTCGACGCCGGAGTTATTCCGAAAAAAATCATTCTTTGGATTGAAACAGGAGCACTCGCAGCTCATGTGCTTGTGACACCCCATGCACAGCCCCACACCTCAGGCGAATGCGGACGCATTGCTGCCTAAAGTCACCACGCCCAATGCGCATTCGCAAACCCGCTCTCAAGGTGGCACCACCTTGTTTAAATCAGGTTGGAGAGGGGGCCGCCTTCGACCATGGGGGTGACGACATAAAAGCCGCGCTCTTCGCGAGTGCCGGAGATGGTCCGACCGATAAATTTTTTCAGGCGGGTTAACAGGGCCTCGTGTTCCACGATGGAGAGGATGGCACGGCTTCGCGTGATACCGCCTCCGGCCATCAGGCGAAACCCGGCAAACAGGGGGACATGATGGCTGATGATCTCCAAGGCGTCGGTGGCTTCGACCACGGCGCTCATGGTGACACCCAGATCCATCAGGCCGGTGATAATCTCATCAGCGGTCTCTTCACGCTGCACCACAACAATCATAAAATACACGATTACACCTCCCCCCCGTACCAGGCGATCTCCGCATCCTTTTCAAATCGCCGGATGGCCTCCCAAAGCGTTTCGGCATCCGGAGATTGCCGAAGGGCCTCAGGAAAGGTCTGCTGCTTGCACAGGCGTGCTGTCCTGGCGAGAATCTGAAGGTGTTCAGACGGATTGGTGATGGGAATGATCAAGGCCAGCACCACGTCCACCGGCAGCTCATCAATGGAATCGAAATCGACGGGACTGGCCAGGCGTAAGAGAAAGAGGGTGGTTTTTTGGCATTGGGATGAGGTGGTATGAGGCAGGGCGATCCCCAGGCCAATCCCAGTGGTAAAGCTCATTTCACGTTCCTGGAACCCGGAAAAAAGGGTGGCGGCATCCACCGCCAACCCTGAGGCAGAGGCTTTCTCTGCCAAAAATGCCAGTACGGCCTCTTTATCCGGCAGATCGACCCCCACATAGATATGATTCGCGTCAAGACACTCTCGGATCTTCATGGCTGCCCCTTCCTCCCAGGTATCACAAGAGATTCATGGTTTACGGTCAAACCGGAGCCAAGGCTCCTCTCCGCCCCAGACGCCCCCCGTGTGAGGGGCGTTTGGTTTGTCCTACGGCTGGATATCAATGGTGGGAAAAATCCCCTTCATCTTCCCCGAAAGATAAGGCTGCAGGGTATTGTAGGAGATCATGTGCCCCGCCTGAGCGTGGCCCCTCACCCTGTTAACATCCCCAAAATACGCCCCATTGGCTTCCAGTATATGGTCAATCCGATGCTCAAAGCCATGAACAAGATCGTACCCGCTGCCGGAGAAGCGTAAATTCCCCAGCGTCACCTCACCGGTGACCTTGGCGAGATCATCCAGGGAGATGCTGTGGGTCTTCAGGTCTTCGGCATTGCGAACAAACCCCCAAACGGCGTGCCGTTCCGGGATCTGCAACGGCTCCTCCACGTCAATGATGGTATGGGGCATCACCATGGAACCGGCACCAATGGACACGGGCATACCGGGCTTCCCGTTAATGAAGGAGTTAAACCCCACAAACACGCGCTCTCCCAGATTGGCGTTGATGATCTTGGCGCCGTGGGCGGTGATGTCATTTTTCTCCAGGCGGGAGTTGATGACGTAAGAGTGCTCCTGGGCGTTGGTCCCCGGCCCCATCCAGGCGTTGTCCAGATAGGCTCGCTGAGAGACCAGGACATTTTCATGGATATGAGTGTCTCCAGACACGTAAGCATACCGATTAAGGGCAGACTTGCTGCAGACCGTCACCGGGGTGGTGCTGACAGCGGAACTGTAGATATCGCTGTAGTCATCTTTCCGGCTCTCCATAAAATCCCAGAGCACCCCTTCCGGCTTGCCACCGGGGACGTTCTTGATATAGCGGGCCAGCACCTCCGGGTCATATGTATACTTGAACTCAAAGGTCTCCCCGTTCATCCAGATGGTGCCGTCTGGGATCTCAAGATGATACAGGTCCGAGGCACTCTGAACAAATGAAAACGTGCCCACCTTACAGCCATGCAGGGAGGTCAAGTCCACGGTGGCGAAGGGTGCAATATAACAGCCCTCCACCAGGGCGCCGTGAATGTTGGAATAAAAACTGGCCAGGGTGTTGCGAATCAGAAACTCCTCCGGAGCCTCCGGATCATGGGAGTAGTTGTGAATCAGCGCCTTGATGAGGTAGCTGTCCTTGATATGGATCTCCTCATCTTTTTCCACGGGCACTTCCACCCCTTGGAAAAGAATGGTGTCCCCTTTCCGCTTCAGCTCATCCCCACGGACATCGGTCTTGTAAAGGACGGCGTTGTCGGTAAAACATTTGCCGAGGAAATAGCTGCCTGCCAGACTTGAATTCTTAAAATTTACGTGGAGAGGGTGATGGCTGGTTACGCCGTAAAAGGCGTTGAATCGAAGCATCTGCTTGAAGGGAACCACCCCTTTGGCAAAGGGCTCCGCATCGAAAGAAAATTTACGCAAGTTCACATTGACCCGGGCAACCACCCGATCAATCAATTTTTCCAACTGTTTCATCTTAACCTACCTCCTTATATCGCCGAATCAGGAAAGGGGGTTTTTGCCCCCATGCCGCCTTAAAAAAAACAGCGGCATGGTCGTCCGGGCTTCTAAACGGTCCATGGACCGTCCTGTTCGGCAATGACATCCTGCGTTGTGAGGGAGGGGGACGAACCATTCGACCCGTCCCCCCCCCCCCTCGTATCTGAACCGATCCTTCACATCGGATCAGACGCTGACCGCTTCTTCAACGGGGAGATACTTGGACAATGGACATCCACCGCAAGCCCCCTCTTCGTGAATCTGCTTGTAGATAACGGTCAGGGCCTTCTCCCCATTGGGGTAGATGTTTTCTCGACCGATGGTCTCCAGGAGATGGGTACGTTCCAGCACGGCGATCACCTCCTCCTTCATGGAACTAAAGGAGATGCCACGCCCACTTTCACGGACGGTCTCAATCAAAATAGCCAGAGCCTCTTCACCGGAGGCGTCCACATCGTTGATGCCACTGGACTCAATCAGAACATGGCGAAGATCGGGTTTCTCCGTGATAAACTCCAGCACCTTATCTTCGAGGTAGGAGGCGTTGGTAAAGATAAGGGGCCCGTCAAAACGAACCACGGCGATATGCTGGCACTCGCGCAGACCAAACTTCACCGAACTTCTGAAGGTCAGATCCTCGGATCTTGAGAGCAGGGCCACACGGGGACGCAGGTTCTTGTAGATGAAAACGATAAAGGTCAGAGCCACCCCCACCATGATCCCCTCTTCCAGATGGGGCGCAAAATAGAGGGTGCAAAGGAAGGTGATCACACTGATAGCGCCGTCAGCTCGCTTGGCTTTCCAGGCATGCACAAAGCCCTTCACGTTGACCAGCCCGATCACCGCCATCATGATCACCGAGGCGAGGACCGCCTGGGGCAGATGGTAGAGAAGCGGGGTAAAAAACAGCAGGGTCAGGGCCACCATCACGCTGGTCACCACGGAAGAGATCCCGCTGGTGGCATTGGCCTGAAGGTTCACGGCAGAGCGCGAAAAGGAGCCGGAGACCGCGTAACTCTGCCCGAAAGAGCCCACGATGTTGGCCAGGCCCTGTCCGATGAGCTCCTGGTTGGGATCGAGCTTCTGACCGGTCTTGGCCGCCATGGCCTTGGCGATGGCGATGGCCTCCATAAAGCCCAGCAGAGAGATAATCACCGCAAAGGGCAACAACTGCAGAAAGGCACCCATAAAGGACACATTGTTTGGCAGCTGGGGAATCCCGACCTTCAGGCCCTTGGGAATGTCTCCGACAACAGCGCCGGCGCCGATCATCCTCAACGAGGCCAGGTCCAAAGGCTTGTTCCCCACCTTCAACCGCCATCGTTTTCCATCGGTTGCCACACCGGCAGGTTCTTCGCCGCTCACATAAAAAGCCAGGCTCTCCCCGGCGTCTTTGGGAGACGCGAAATGGACCAGACGCAACGACTCTCGAATCCCCCCGGAGGAGGCCTTCAGGGTTTTGATCTGTGCGTTGATCTGAGCCAGTTTATACTCAAGGTCCAGCTGCTCGGAAGAGGGGATATGGCCCGTGGCATGATCCTGAACGGCCTGAAGCCGGGTATTGATCGTGGCACGCTCACCGCCCAGTGCGGTAATCGCCTCCACGTCCCGGTTAAAATCATCAATCATGGCCGTCACGACAGGGGCTTTGATACCGGTCACAGGAGCCGAGACGTCATCATTAAAATTGAATGCAAAAGAGATCACCGTGGTGACCGCGACCGCCACAAGCACATTCGGTATCTTTGGATTGACCCGTTTTAAAAAGACCATGATGGCAATGGAAAAAGCCCCCATGGCAAGGGTTGGCAGGTGGGTGTAATGAATCGCAGAACGGCAGACATGAAGAATCGTCTCATAATGATGAGGCGACTTGTCCACATAGACCCCGAAGAGTTTCGAGAACTGGCTGGAGGCGATGATGATGGCTGCCGCGTTGGTGAAGCCATTGACCACCGGGTGGGAGAGAAGATTCACCACCAGGCCGAGTCGCAAGACCCCCAGAAGGAACTGGAAGGTCCCCACGGTGAGTGCCAGCAATACCGAGTAGGCGATGAATTCGGTACTTCCAGCCGTCGCAAGCGGTTCCAGTGATGCCGCCGACATAAGGGACACCACCGCCACCGGACCGGTGGCCAGTTGACGACTGGAGCCAAAAAGGGCCGCCACCATGGGCGGTAAAAATGCGGCGTACAGGCCGTAATAAGCCGGAAGCCCGGCCAGCTGGGCATACGCCATCGATTGAGGAATAAGAACCATGGCCACGGTAATGCCAGCCATCACGTCGGTTCGCAACTTTCCTGTGTCGTAGTCCTTAAACCAGAGCAGAAATGGAAACACTTTGGTCAACATAACGCTACTTCCCCCTGAAAATCCAAAAATTAATTCATAAACCTCTTTTTCCTATTCGTAAAAGGAACTTCCCTGTCCTTTTATTTCCTGTATCAGATATGAAGGACCCAAGCACAAGCCCTTCTGGTTATTCATAAAACAATAGGCCCAGCGTCCCGAGACACGATTTCGTCCATCCACCCCGGCACGCGTTCATTTCACTGCTTTTTACTGCTGAAAAAAACACGCATTGGCCTTCCCAAACCAAAAAAAAGTTCTTTTCGAGCAATTAGAATGCAGATATATGACAGTGGAAATTTTGTCAATTGGAAAGCCCCTAAGGGGATGATTCCCTTCCTTTTTCCCATTTCACCACCCGGTCAAACCGAAAAAAAGAACTCATCGGCGAGGCCTCATGTCCGTCAATAATCCCACTGATTTTTTCACGATACGGGTCCCGCGAACCTCTCCCGGCCGGCCCCTTTGTCCGTAAAACCGGACGCCCAGCCAAAAACCAGCATCGACCACACAAACAACGTTTACCCATGCATCAGTACACCCCCCCACAAAACCCGAAGTACGGCGACACCATCCGGATGATCAAGGCACGATCATGCATCAAACAAGGAACTTACACAACCGCGCCTCCACCCCGAGCCTGTCTGGGATCAGAAAATCTGCCCTGTGATGACAGAAAGATCCAGGCCGCCATGGGACATGGGGTGCTCATGAAAACCTGGCGGCAAAGGCCGTGGAACCTGCTGCCGAGGGATAGCAATGGCCGTTCGCCACCCTTTCCAACGGGCAGCAAGACAGGAGAGCAGTTTCCTCATTAAATCGTCGTTCCCATCCTTAATCCTCAGGCCATAAGGTGGGTTGAAAACCACAAGCCCCGGCCCCGCCGTCAACGTGGCAGGGTCAAGGGCAAAGAAATCACAGGATTGAAGGGCCACGGCTTCGCCAAACGGCATGAGATCCAGGGTCTTTTGAAGACGCTCCACCGCCCCACCATCCAGGTCAGAGGCAAAAATCACCGGGGACGTTGGGAGTCGCCCCCCCCCTGCCGCTTCCCGTTTCATGTGATCAAACCCCTTCTCCCGAAAAGAGGGCCACTGCTCAAAGGCAAAGTGCCGAAACAAGCCGACAGGGGTGCCAGTGACCTGCATGGCCGCCTCCAGACTGAAGGTCCCGGCCCCGCACATGGGATCCACCAGAGGCTCCTCACCGGTATAACCCGCCATGGAGAGGATGGCAGAGGCCAGCGTTTCTCGAATGGGGGCACGTCCCCCATGGGTTTTCACCTGGCGCTTGTAAAGCGGCTCCCCCACGGCGTCCAGGGAGAGGGTAAAACGATCGTTTTCCCCCCGCACATATATTTTCTGAGGGACCTGGCCCTCCCCCTCCGGTAAGGCACGACTTACCACAGCCTTTACCCGTTCGGCCACGGCACCGGTGTGATAGAGGCGGCAATGATGGGTGGTCACCACCACCTCAATCTCGGCATGGGCAGGCAACCAGAGCTCCCACGGAATTTCCGCCGTACGGCGCTCCAGCCGCGAAAAACCGTCCGCGCTGAACTCCCCTAAGCGCACCAGAATGCGATTGGCCAGGCGAAGCCTCAGCGCCGCCTCCCACATCTGTTCGAGGCGGCCGGAAAACTCCACCCCTCCGGTGACCCGTGAGACCGTCAGGCCAAGGGATGTCTCCATCTCCTGCGCCAAAAGACCTCCGAGGCCGGGCGCTGCACTGACATAAAAGGTATGCTCACGGGCCGCTACGCGGCGGCGAACCCTCTTTTCGAAGGCAGAGTCACCTTTTTTTTTCTCTTGCGGCTGTTCCAGATTCTGGTCCTCCCAATCACGTGATATAAAACGCGCGCCCCTCATATTAAGAGGGCTTTATCGCGGGTCTGTGTTTCTAAAAATGTTTTTGCAATGTTGGACGAATAAACAATAATTTGAACCATCATGTTCATCAACTCCATGTGGACCTCATGGGTCTCCATGGACGCCACCTGTTTCCCTACCATGCGGTCGAGATGATGCACCCGGTACTGCAGTTCCAGGTCAAGGTACTTTCGCTCCTTGGCCATGATCCGCTGCGCTTTTTCCAAGTCCTGCTCGGCAAACGCTTCCTTTAAGAGGCGAATCTGTTTGCACACCTTCTGGTGATAAATGGTCAGCTCCTCGCGTCCCTCCTCCGAAAAATCGTGGGACAGTTCCCGTTTTTTCTTGATCAGAGGCAACACATTTCTGTGGATAATATCCCCGATACTTTCCATATCCCTGACAATGGAGACCATGGCGTACACCACCCGAAGCTGGGATTCAGACGCCCCGCTCCGGGCAACCTTGAGAAGGTAGTCGGTGATCTTCTCTTCGAGATAATCGATCTCCTCCTCGCGCATATCGATCCCCTCAAGAAGGGTGAGTTCCGGGTAGACTTTATCTCTTTTGGGCCTCTGGGTCACAAAGGGAACGGAGACGGCCTTGAGAAGGTGTTCGAGGGCCGCCGCCATGCGGGAAATTTCAGCACGGGCCAGGTCCACAGCCAGGGCAGGCGAGACGATCTTGCTCTCATCAAGAAAGGTGGTGGTATACCGGGGAATCGGGCAGTCCGTCTCCGGGAGTATCCGCACGACCAACCGGGCAAAGGCATCGGTGAAGGGCAGAAAAATCACCCCGATCACGATATTGAACACGGAGTGGGCGTTGGCAATCTGACGGGCGATATCAGAATTGAACTCGTCCCCCAGCCAGGCAATACATAAGGTGAACTCGGGAGTCCACCCGATAAACAAGAGCACCCCGATGATACGAATCATCACGTTGGCCAGAGCCACCCGCTTGGCATCCCGGTTGGCGCCAATGCTGGCAAAACCCGCGGTCACACAGGTGCCGATGTTAGCCCCCAGCACCATGGGAATCGACGCCTCCAGAGAGATCAACCCCTCCAGGCCCAGCACAATCAAAATACCGATGAAGGCCGTGGAACTCTGAATCATGGTGGTCAGGACCACGCCGATGAGAAGCCCCAGAAATCGATTTTCCAGGCCCGAGAGCAGGGTGATCACCTCCTGGCTGCTGCGCAACGGACGCATGGAATCGCCCATCAGCTTCAAACCATAAAACAGGACACCAAAGCCAAGGAGAACATCCCCAAAGGCTTTTGTGGAATCATTTTTCGATAAAAGCCGGATCAAAAAGCCCGTGGCAATCATCAACAGGGCGTAATCGGTCACTTTAAAGGCGATCAATTGGGCCGTGATGGTCATGCCGATGCCCGCACCGATCAACACCCCGATGGTCTGCATGAATTGCATGAGCCCCGCCTGGACAAAGCCCACCAGCATCACCGAGGTGGCACTTCCCGACTGAACCAGCATGGTCACCACAATGCCCAGAAGCATCCCGCGGTACTTGTTTTTGGTCAGGTTGGCCAAAATGGTCCGCAATCGGTCTCCGGCAGCTCGCTGCATGCCCTCGCTCATCAACTCCATACCGAAAAGAAAAAAAGCGAGCCCGCCCATCAAACCCATGAGCTGAAGGCCCCAATGGATTTCAGAAAGATCCCCGGCCCAGGCATCCGCCGCAAAAAAAGTAATTCCTGCGGCCCCCACCCAGGCCAATATTTTCTGTTTACCCGTCATACAATACCTGCCTCTCGTCAATTCATCCATCGACTGGAGAGAGTCTCGCAAGCCACCGACCCATGGCCGACCTCTCATCCAGGATATCCCAAGTCATGCATCAAAAAATATCCTCGTTCAGGGGGCACGGCCACGCCCTCCCCCTTTCGGCCCTGAACCACAGCCCCTTGATTTTTCAAAATCCCTCGCGAGTCGGCCTTAATCTGCGGCTGAGGGATGCAAATCATCTTAGTGAAGGCACTTAGCTGCCGTCAACAGGATTTAAGCCCTCCACAGGCCCTCCCGGCCCGAAATCCAAGGCAACGGTGGGTATCGGGCAGATTGACAACCCTTTCGATATCTTGTATCTAATCCTTCATAATGCATGCATACGCCCGATGAGATGACAGGGTCGCCCCTATGGACCGCCCATCCCCTGCATGCCGGCAACTCTGCCGAACGACCGTGAAACAATACCAAAGGCAACTTTGCACACCCCGTCCCAAACAGGGTGCCTTGTTTTTTTGCAAAGCCCGCTGAAGATTCTTCAGCGTTCGTAATAAGTCGGCATTCAAAGTGCCTCGCAACACCATAAGGTGTTGCACACGAAGACCAGCGACACCATTTAATCTATGGAAGAAGAGAGCGCTTTCGACTTTTTTACGAGGCCATCACAAAATAATTGATCTGTACATCAAGGGCTTCGGCCCGTTCGATTTGACCTTCCAAGGAGGCATCCATGGCCAGTTTAAACAAGGTGATGATTATTGGGAACTTAGGCAGAGACCCTGAGGTGAGCTACACCCCCAGCGGTCTTGCCATTTGCAAATTCAGTCTCGCCACCACCGACGTCCGGGTGGACCGCAACAGCGGAGAGCGCACGGAGCGAACCGAGTGGCACCGCATCACCGTGTTCGGGAAAACCGCAGAAAACTGCGGCCGATTCCTCGCCAAGGGCAGGCAGGTTTATGTCGAAGGACGCCTCCAGACCAGCTCCTACGAAAAAGACGGCATCACCCGCTACTCCACAGACATCATTGCCAACCAGGTCACCTTCCTGGGCAGTCGCAACGCGGACGGCGGCGGTCAGCAGGCTGGCGGAGGTTTCGGCGGGGGACAGACCAACCAGCAAGGCGGTGGGTATAACCAAAACCAAGGCCAAGGCCAGAATCAAGGCGGTGGGTACGGCAACGCCGGCGGCTATCCCGGAAGCTACAACAACACGCCCCAGCAGCCTGCGGCACAGCCCCCCCAACAGCCTGCGGCACAGCCCCAGAACGGTGGCTTTGGGCAGGGAGGTGGCTACGGAGGCGGAGACACAGGGTTCACCAACCCGCCCGACGACGACATCCCCTTCTAGGATATCTGTCCCTGGGCCAAAAGGGCCACACAAGACTCAAAAGGCCTCCTTGGTAAACCAAGGGGGCCTTTTTTTTGTCTGAAACGTTACATGAATGCGGATGCGGGTGCGAGGTACTGAGAGTTCCGACAACAATCGAGCATTCGCAAACCCGCTTTCAAGATGGCTCCCCTTGCCGCCGGAGTTATTCCGGTTAAAGTCAACGGCTAAGTTGGATTCTGAGCACCGACAGCTCATGTCCTTGCGACGCACTGTGCGTTTCCTCGCACTTCACGCGAATGCGAATGCGAGGTACTGAGAGTTCCGACAACAATCGAGCATTCGCAAACCCGCTTTCAAGGTGGCGCCACCTTGTTCAGGCGCCACAGGACTCAGCCGCCCTGAATGCCGTGGCGATGGAAATACCCGCCCCGCTTTTTTCCCGTTTCCAGTCCTGATGGGCCAGGATGCTGCCGGCCACAAAGAGGTTGGAGTTCACGGGCCTGCCCCCTTCGGAAAGAGGGTGCATCTGTTCATCGGACTCCACCCCGGCCCGATTGACGGCATGCCCCTTCGGATCAAAGAGGTCACATCGGTGCCATGCCTCCCTGCCGGACGGCTGGGCAACGTAAAGATCCAGAAGGGGTTCTGTCACACGGCACCGATCTCCCACCAGCCCTCCACCCATAAAGCGCCCGGTGGCCAGGATCATCTTGCGGGCCGAAAGGGTTTTCTCGTCTCCCCGAAGGGAGGCAGTGATGGAAAATCCAGTGTCGGTCTCGGTCACGACCTGAGCCCGTCCGCCCACAAAGGTGGCCACGCCATACCGTGAAAAAGCCCGATCCAGAGCTTCCCGCAATCGAACCCCCGCAGCGGTGGGGGGCATGCCCGGGATTTCAAAACAGGGGACACCAAGGGAGGCTTCCAGATGTTCCAGGGCCTCACGGCTCCTTTCCATGCCGATGATCGGGGGCAAGCCCACGGCCTGGTGGCCGTCGAGATGGGGACGGAGGGCCTGAATCAGCCGTTCCCGTCCCTTTGGAAGATCCAACTCCCGGGCCAGGGCTTCGGCATAAAGATCCCCGGGTCGCCCCAGCCCTTCCGGCGCAATCTCCACCGCCGAGAGGGTGGGCCAGAAGCCCCTGGCGGTCTGGGCCACCTGGCTGGCCTCAAAGCCTTTGAGCCCCCGGATCCCCACAATGAGCGTTTTCCATCGTTGTTCAAGGGCCGTTGCCCCCGCCATCATGGTCTCCGGCAGGGCATAACTGGCCTTAACCGTTCCCACACTGGTGATCACCCGACCATTTTCAGGACAAAGCTGATACCCCACCCCCTCCTCGGCAAGAACGCTTATGAAGGACTGAAAGGCCTCTCGAATCGTACCCGCCCCGAGTTTCCCATACGGGTGCCCCGGGGTCGATTGAACCAGGGCATCCACAGTATCCCAGGGCCGGGTGGTGTACGCGCTCTCCCCGGGGATCATGCCCACCAGGTCAAAGAGCCCGCTGGACAGGGGCAGCTGGCTGCCACTCCCCACCACGGCCACGGAGAGCCCACGCTTGGCAGCAAACAAAGCCGCGGCACTTCCAGCCAGACCGTTTCCAATGACCACAACATCCCAAGGGGCCGTCCAGGGGTCTCGGGCCACACCCTCTGTGCATCCGGGGTTAATCATGCTCCACCTCCATCCCAAACAATCCACACTGCAAGGCTTCATGCAACTCTGCACGCGCCAGGTTATCCCCCCAGGAGACAGGCCGCATTCCCTTCCAGCGCTCCTTATAAAAACGCCTCAGGCCGGAGATTCCTGCATCCTGCGTCAAGTGCCCCTGGCCATACATCCAGGCCGCCAGCCGCAGCCCGCAAAAACTTCCCTGGCAGGCCCCTTTCCCCACGCGGCTGCGAAGTCCCACCTCCGCAAGGCCCGTCGCCAGCCCCTGCTGTTTCAGAGAGGCAACCAGGGAGGAGATCACCGACTCAGACACCATTTCGCACTCACAGATCATCCCGTCCCCGGCCTGATGCCCTGACATCCATTTTTTCGGAGCAGCACCGGGTTCAGTCCACAGGGCACCGCTACTGACCGGAAGCGGGCGCGTCCGGGTCACACAGGGTCCGCCCGTCCCAAGATAATGACACACCGCATCGGCCGCTCGTTCTGCCATCAGGCGGTAGGTGGTGAGCTTTCCACCGGTAATGGTAAACACATTCTCCACACCCTCGGCTCCATGATCCATCAGCCTGAACCCCCGGCTGACGGTGCGATCATCGCCCCCGCCCGAGGCACCGAACAAGGGTCGGACCCCACTGTAGGCACGAATCATCCGCGTGCTGGCAAGACGGGGAATCAGCGCCGATGCCTCTTCCACAATGCGATCCACTTCCGCAGAGGTCGGCCAGGCAACGTCGGGGTTCTCCACCGGCGTCGAGGTGGTCCCCACAATCGAGACGGTCCCTCCGGGTACCACAATATCGGCATCGGAAGGGCGACGCAGACGATTCACCACGCAGCGGGTCATGCGATGATCCGTCACCACAAGGGTCCCTTTGGAGCAACGCACCGGCGTCTTGGCCCCGGCGATGGCGGCCACATACCCGGCCCAGGCTCCGGCGGCATTGACCACGCAGGTGGTCTCCACCTCCAGGGTCTCACCGGTGGACCGACGCTGCAACACGGCATGGGTCACCCGAGGACCCTGCCGCTTCACCCCGACAAAGGCGGTGCCGCAAAGCAACTCCGCCCCATGACTCAAGGCATCGGCCACGTTGTCCAGGGAGAGGCGAAAAGGATCCACCGTCGCGTCATTGACCTCATAGGCCGTGATCAAATGTGTGGAAAGACTCGGTTCGAGAGCGCGGGCTTCCGCCACATCCATCTGACGATGAGGGATCCGGCTCTGGGAGAGGAGCCCCTCAAAATCTTCCATATCGTTTTCATTGTCCCCTTCAACCCCCACAAAAAGGCCGCCCGTGGCCTCGATACACTGGGGAGCCATCTCACGGAGCAGGATGTTTTCGTCCTGGCACTCTTCCGCAGAATCCCTGTCCGTCAAAAGATACCTCGCCCCGCTGTGGAGCAGGCCATGGTTCCCGCCCGAAGCCCCGGAGTTGATATCGCCTCGCTCCACAATCAAAACACTGAGCCCTCGCAGTGCAAGGTCCCGTGCCACGCCGCATCCTGTCGCGCCCGCTCCGATGACCGTCACATCGGCTTTCATTCGTTTCATAATCCCCTGATGCTCCGTGAAAGAGTCAGAAAGTTCCTTCATTAAGAGTCATCCCGCGTCTCGCATGTCACAGACGAATCAACGCCGCTCGCCCAAAGGCCCCTCACAGCTCCGGATGTTCGATTTCCAAAGCAGAAGTGCCCCCCGAAAACACCGCCGGAGATAACCTCTTAATCATCTGAATTCCATGGGGAAAGGCGCATAAAGAACCACTCTCTACGGTCCCGTGGCCAAGTTCGGAATCGACCCTTCGGCCATCCATGCTCTCCAGATTGTTCATAACACAACACAAATTTTCGGATTTGAAAACCATAAACCGTCAATTCAACCCCACCAAAGTGAGACAATATCTCTTGAGAAAAAGGGATTACGATGTTATCACACAACAAACCAGTAAGGTTCGTTCTCATGAAAAACGAAAAAAGGAGAGTAGAAGTGAACACCGGGGATCGGGAATACAATGCGACGGATGTCATCCGAACCCTGCCGAGACGTCAGAAGGCGATCTATGACATGGTCCTTGAAAAGGGCTTTGTCTCCATCGAAGGGCTCTCTCAGCACTTCTCCGTGACGCCCCAGACTATCCGGCGGGATATCAACAACCTCTGCAGCGCCAAACTGCTCCAAAGATACCATGGAGGGGCCGGCCTTCTGAACAGCGTGGAAAATTTCACCTACTCCACCCGAAAATCCCTCTGTTCGGAAGAGAAAATACGCGTGGCCAAACACGTGGCACAGTTCATCCCCAACAACGCCTCCCTTTTTCTTGATATCGGTACCTCCACCGAAGAGGTGGCCCGAGCCCTGGTGGACAAAACCGGGCTTCGCATCATCACCAACAACCTGAACGTCGCCTCCATCCTGGGGCAGAACCGCGGGTTTGAGATTCTGGTCTCCGGCGGCGTGGTCCGAAACCACGACCTCGGCATCACCGGAGAGGCCGCCATCGACTTCATCAGCCAGTTCAAGGTGGACTTCGGCATCATCTCCGTCGCCGGCATCGACCCGGACGGCACCCTCATCGACTTCGACTACAACGAAGTCCGCATCGCCCGCGCCATCATCAGCAACTCCCGCCAGGTCTTCCTCGTGGCCGACCACTCCAAGTTCAACCGCAGCGCCATGGTGCGCATCGGCAATCTGGAAGAGGTGGACGCCCTCTTCACCGACCGCACCCCACCAGCCGGATTCCTCGAAATCATCAAACGAGGCGATGTCAACCTGCACATCGCACCCGGCGGGAAACACTGAGAAAAAATGCCTCCGGCGGCAAGGTGGCGCCACCTTGAAAGCGGGTTTGCGAATGCGCATCGAGAGTCGTCATTCCGGGCTGAAATGCGTCCGCATTCGCTTGAAGTGCAAGGAAACTCACAGTACCTCGCAAGTGCATGAGATGTAGATGGACGGAATTCAATTCAGCCGTTAACTTTAACCGGAACAACTCCGGCGGCAAGGTGAGCCACCTTGAAAACGGGGTGGCGAACGCGCATCGGGAGTCGTCATTCCGGGCTGAAATACGTCCGCATTCGCTTGAAGTGCAAGGAAACTCACAGTACCTCGCAAGTGCATGAGCTGTAGATGGACGGAATTCAATTCAGCCGTTAACTTTAACCGGAACAACTCCGGCGGCAAGGTGAGCCACCTTGAAAACGGGGTGGCGAACGCGCACCGGGAG
>NZ_JAQYWB010000040.1 GCF_030145185.1 Desulfoluna sp.
CAGACAGCGTTCTCCATATTGAAGGGATCTCTTTCAAACGAGGTAACCGAGAGGGGCTCAAGGGCATTGACGCCCATATTGAGAATGGCCTTTTTCATGCCATCCTGGGACCCAACGGGGTCGGGAAGAGCACCTTGATTGAAATTCTTGCCGGGCAATTGGAACCGGACTCCGGGACGACCTCTCTGTTTGGGACCCCGATGAAAAAATTCTCGGCCCGCACCGTGGCCCAGAACGTGGCGGTGGTGGCCCAGAGCCATGATGTGCGTTTTGCCTTTTCCGTGCGGGACGTGGTGATGATGGGGCGGCATCCCCACATTGACCGGTTTGGATCCCCGTCGACGGAGGATTTCAGACTGGCGGAGGAGGCCATGGCCGTAGCCGAAATCCACCACCTGGCCGATAGGCCCATCACCGAGGTGAGCGGGGGCGAGCGCCAGAGAACCCTTTTTGCCCGGGCCCTGGCCCAGGACACCCCCGTTTTAATCCTGGATGAGGCCACCAGCAACCTCGATATGAAACATACCTTAAGCCTTTTGTCCGTGGTTCGGGAGAAGGTGAAACGGGAAAACAGATGCGCTGTCGGGGTGTTTCAGGACATTAACACCGCCGCGCTTTTTTGTGACCGTTTTCTGTTTTTAAAAGAGGGCAAAGTGGCGGTGTCGGGCTCTGTGGAAGAGACGATAACACCTGAGATCCTCTGGGAGGTGTTTGGGGTCAAGGCGCGCGTCATGGAAGATGCAGTCACTCACAGCCGTCAGGTACTCTTCAGTTCCGGAGGGTTTTATGGGTAGACGAATCGGTCTCCTTATTTTTATCGTTTTCAGCCTAGTGTGTCTCTGGCCCCCCATCTCAGGAGCCGCTCAGATTACCGATGCCTCCGGGCGGGTCGTGACCTTTGATAAACCCTTTTCCCGGATTGTCTCCCTTTACAGCGCCCATACCGACAATTTGCTCGCGATGGGGGCCGGTGAGGCTTTGATCGGTGCTTCCAAAGGGCATGAGGTCGGGGATATTCCCCGTTTCTCCTATCATGACGGCACGGAACGCTTTCTGGCCGCTCGACCCGACCTGGTGCTTATTCGTCCCATGATTGAACGGGGATACGGCAGGCTGGTTTCAAGCCTTCGAGCCCGGGGCATCACCGTGATCTCCCTTCAGCCCGGAACGGTGGCTGAGATGATGGATTACTGGGTGGCCTTAGGAAAACTCAGCGGGCATGAGGCCGAGGCCCGATCCATGGTGTCGACATTTGAAAAAGAGACGCAGCGCATCCAGGGACTCACCCAGGGGATGCATGAGAAACGGACAGTTTTTTTTGAGGCCATGCACGCCAAGCTGCGTACGTTCTCCAAAGAATCCATGGCAGCCTGGGCCTTAGGGCTCGCAGGGGGCGTCAATGCGGCAGAGGACGCGGTCCCGTCCAAGGGCAGCAACATTGCCATTTATGGCAAGGAACGCCTGCTCGCAAAGGGTGCGAGCATCGACGTTTATCTGGTGCAGCAGGGACGGATGAACCGCGTCACCCGAGAACAAATTGAAAAAGAACCGGGTTTTTCCCTGATCCGTGCCGTGCGCGATGGCAAGATTTACTTTGTGGATGAAGCCCTGGTTTCTCGACCCACGCCCGCTCTTCTTGAGGGCGTCAGGCGCATCGGACAGCTTCTTTACCCCACTCTCTTTGAAACGACCACAGAAGGACTGGCAGTGCATGGGCAGTAAGGCGACTCACCGCCTTGATCGTGAGCGGCGCATCGGACAGCTTCTTTATCCCACTCTCTTTGAAACGACCACAGAAGGACTGGCAGGGCATGAGCAGTAAGGCGACTCACCACAAGATGGGCTTTCTCATCGGCGGCACCTCAAGCGGCAGCGGCAAGACCACCCTCTCCTTAGGGTTGATGGCGGCATTGAAACGGCGTGGGCATTCGGTGGCACCCTTTAAGGTCGGTCCGGATTACATCGACCCCGGCCATCATCGTCGTGTGACGGGGAGAGCCTCACGGAACCTGGACGGTTGGATGCTCAGCCGTGACTATTGCCGGCAGGCTTTTTTCCGCACCATGGCAGAGACAGATCTGGCCGTGGTGGAAGGGGTGATGGGGCTCTTCGACGGGTTCTCCGGCACTGATGAGGCGGGCTCTTCGGCCCAGATGGCCAAGTGGCTCGGGCTTCCCGTGATTCTGGTGGTGAACGCCGCCAGCATGGCCCGAAGCGCAGCGGCTTTGGTGACGGGTTTTCAACATTTTGATCCTGAACTCAATTTTCTCGGTGTGGTCTTCAATAATATCGGCAGCCAGAGCCATCTCAATTATCTCACCGAGGCACTGTCTGCTCACAGCGATTTGCCCTGTCTGGGCGGGATTCCCAGGGACGAAGCCCTGCGGATTCCCGAGCGGCACTTAGGGCTCGTCACCGATGAGGAATATCTCCTGTCCAGAGGAGAGACCGATCACCTCGCCGACACCGTGGAGGCCCATATCAATCTGGATCTGCTGCTTGAACGGGCCGGGTCCCTTTGTCTTCCGATCGAGGGGCGTGAAGAGCCGACACAATCCGGATGTGCAGAGCTGAAGATCGGTGTGGCCATGGACAGTGCCTTTTGTTTTTATTACCCGGATAACCTTGAAGCCCTGCAAAAGGCAGGTGCGACCCTGGCATTTTTTTCCCCGGTAGAGGATCAGGCCCTCCCCGAAGGGATCAGCGGTCTTTATTTCGGGGGGGGCTATCCCGAACTCTTTGCAGAAAAACTAAGCGTCAACACCCCCATGCGGGAGGCTGTCAAAGTGGCGTCCGAATCGGGGATGCCGATCTATGGCGAGTGCGGTGGCCTGATGTATCTCTCCGAGGCCATCACGGATTTCGACGGAAAACGCTGGGCCATGTCCGGCTGCCTCTCCCTTGAAACCGAGATGCAGGAAAAACGCTGTGCCCTGGGGTATCGGGAGATCACCCTGAAGGAGGCGTCTCTGCTGGGGCCTTCAGGCACCACCGTGCGGGGACATGAATTTCATTACTCCAAACCCGTGAATCATCCGGCCCTTGATAAAATCTATCGGGTGACCCCGCGTACCGATCGCACCCTCCCCGACGAGGGCTATGTTAATGGCAACACACTGGGCAGCTACGTTCATCTTCACTTCGGAAGCTCTGCCGGAGTGGGGGAGGCGTTTGTGGCCCGATGCAACGCATATAAGGAGTCAACGAAACGATGAAACCCCAGGATATTGAAGACCTGAGCTTTAAAATAATTGGAGAAGAGGCCGGTGACCACGGGTTCTCTGATGCCGAGTGGCCCATTGCACGTCGGGTGATCCATACCAGCGCCGATTTTGACTATGTGAACAGCCTTCGGTTTCATCCCGAAGCCATCGAAAACGGGGTCGCGGCCATTCGTGCCGGTAAACCCATTTTCACGGACACCAACATGGCCCTTTCCGGGATCCGCAAGATGGAGGTGAAATCCTTCGGGGGAAGCGTCACCTGCCTGGTGGCCGATCCCGAGGTGGCTGCCATCGCCAAAGCCAAGGGGATTACCCGGTCTAAAGCGGCAGTGGACGCCTTGGTCGGCCAACTCGACGGGGCCATCTACGCCGTGGGGAATGCCCCCACTGCCTTGCTTCGCATTCTGGAACTGGTGCGTGAAGGGCGCGTTAAACCTGCCCTTATCGTGGGCTTCCCCGTAGGATTTGTGAACGCTGCCGAGTCCAAGGCCGAGCTTTTAGAGACGCCGGGCGTTCCTTACATCACCAACGTGGGACGCAAAGGGGGTTCCAATGTGGCTGCTGCCGCTGTTAACGCCCTTTTAATCATGGCGTCATCCAGATAGGGGCAACCGGAACCGTTCTATTTTTTAAAATAATATCTGCGTTGTTTGTTCCGATTATGCCCCAACCAGATGGGATGAGAGGATGCCTCACCGCGCCGGGTGGGGTGCTCTTCTGTTTTCATCGGCATGCATGGGAACGGTGGCGCCGATTGTGTCATTGAAAGATTCATCAAAGCAGACAGAAGAAGTTGGAGGCATGCAGCGCTGAAGGGGCGTCTGTCAATCGTCAACCCGGCTTTGATGGAGAATGCGGGCAGTTTTCCGCTTTAAATCAGTCGTTTTTCTGGGTTCTTGTGAAAAATCGGCTCCAATCAACCGTTTGAACAGCAAACGGGAATTCAAGGAAGTTTGTTATGTCTGAGAACAGAGGTACGCTTTATGGTATTGGCGTAGGTCCGGGAGATCCCGACCTCATCACAATGAAAGCCGTCAAGGCCATGATGGACGTGGATGTTATCTTTACGGCATCTTCATCCAAAAACAGCTTCAGCCTGGCCGTGGACATTGCCAGGCCCCACCTCCCGGAAAACGTGGCGGTGGAGATCCTCCCCTTCCCCATGACCAGTGAACAGGGCGTGACCACCAAAGCGTGGAAAGAGAACGCCGACCGTATCGCAGAGGTCTTGAGCTCCGGTAAAAACGCTGCCTTTCTTACCCTCGGAGACCCCCTGACATATTCCACCTTCGGGTATATCCTCCAGTACATGAAGGCGGATCACGCCGATTGCCCCGTGGTGACCATTCCCGGTATCACCTCTTTTCAGGCAGCCGCTGCCCGCATCAACACCCCCCTCGTGGAAGCCGAAGAGTCTCTTGTCATCACCTCCGGTGCGTACGGTGGCGAGCATGTCCGCCGTGTGGCCGCGACCTCTGAGAACGTGGTCCTCCTGAAAGCCTATAAAAATGTCGATGATATCGCCAATGCCCTCTCCGACAGCGGGCTCCTTGAAAACAGCTGCGCCATCAAGAAATGCGGCCGTGAAGGCGAAGAGATCATCTGGAACGTCGGTGATCTGAGAGAGGTGAAGCCCGATTACTGGACGCTCATCATTGCCAAGCAGAAGAACGGACTGGCAAACTGAGATGGCCGGAAATCGCAAGGGAAAAGGCAGCTATAAGAAGCTGGTGATCTCCCTGGGCGTTACGGCAGCCATGATCGCAGCAGGCCTGATCTGGATTGACGGGGTCACCCCCCATGGGGTGGTGACCCGCGTCGGCAAACCTCTGCTGCGGCTCATTTGCTTTATCTCCCTGGGTCTGGTCGCCGGTCAGGTGATTGAATCCACCGGCTGGACCCGGTATCTGGCGAAAGTGGCCGGACCGCTCTTCCGATTCGCAGGCCTGGGTGATCGCTGCAGTGCAGCGTTTACAACAGCCTTTGTCTCGGGAGTGGCCTCCAATTCGATGCTCTACGGTTTTTATAAAGATGGCAGCATCAGCCGCAGGCAGCTCTTCATGGCCAACTTTCTGAACCAGTTCCCGGCCTATTTTCTTCACCTGCCCACCACTTTTTTTATCGTCATCCCTCTGGTTGGCAAGGCAGGGCTGGTTTACTTCGGCCTTACTTTTACGGCCCTGATCCTTCGGTGCCTTTTTCTTCTGGCCCTGGGCCATGTAACATTGGGTGGTGAAAAGGAAGGGGGCGCAGAGGTGGAGGGTCGAGAACCCACGGCCAAAGGGTGGACGGCGGTGAAGGACGGCATTCGAAATCGCTTTCCCAAACGCGCGGCCACCATCATCACCTGGGTGATTCCCATCTACGTGGCGGTCTTTTTTGTCCATCGCCTGGGGTTCTTCGATTTTATGAATGAGGCCCTGGCGCACCTGGCCGTCTCGAAGATCATGCCCGTGGAGTCCCTCTCCGTGGTGGTGCTGGGTTTTACCGCTGAGTTCACGTCCGGCTTTGCTGCGGCAGGCGCTTTGCTCGAGGCAGGGGTTCTCACCGTTAAACAGACGGCCCTGGCCCTTCTCATCGGCAATATCATCGCCTTTCCGATTCGGGCTGTCAGGCACCAGCTGCCCCGCTACGCAGGCATCTTCTCCCCTGTCATGGGAACCCAGATCCTGCTCATCGGTCAGTTTTTGAGGATCTTCTCTCTGATGGTCGCAGGCGTGCTCTACTATTGCTTCGTTCCGTAAACGTGGCAAAAGCATGCCTCCGACGGCCAGGGGATAATCCCCTGGACCCCAGGTTGCGAATGCTCCGGGCCTTCGTTCCTCAGGTCCGTCACATTCGCTGACGAGCTACGCCCGTGGCCAATGATGTGGGGAGTGCAGGCGCAGGCATAAGGTTTGGGCGTTGGGTGGTTGCCATGTTGCAACTGAAAATGTGAATTTAAGCTTGAGTCTCGGTTACAGGGCGCCACAGGTGTCCACAGTATGCACTTGCTACGCACGTTGCATACCGCCTCACGCAATGCGAATGCGGATGTATTTCAGCTCTGAATGACGTCGCCCGACTCGCATTCGCAAACCAGCTGTCAAGGTGGCACACCTTGCCGCCGGAGGCTTGTTTTTTAAGCCTATAAAGGTTTTTTAATATGGCAAAAAAACGAACATTACGAAGTGGGTTTACCACTGGCACGGCGGCTACAGCGGCGGTGACGGGGGCGGTGAATCTTCTTCTCACCGGGGTTTGCCCGGAGTGTGTCCGGGTGCCTTTTTTAAGTGAAGGGCATGTGGACATTCCCCTTGTCTCCTGTGGGATGGAAGGGGAGGTGGCGGTGTGTACCGTTATGAAAGACGGTGGGGATGATCCGGATATTACCCGGCACGCCATTATCGGCGCGCGGGTGAGGCGGGGAGATTCTGCCGGAGCGGCGCTTGTGCTGACAGGTGGCGAAGGGGTGGGGCGTGTGACTCGGCCCGGCCTGGAAGTCCCGGTGGGGAAAGCGGCCATCAACTCCGGGCCGGTGAAGATGATTCATCGGGCAGTGGAGGTCCTTCGTCTTGAGACGGGGGATGAATCTCCGCTGGAGATCGAAATTTTTGTTCCTGAAGGCGAGGTGATGGCAGAAAAGACCCTGAATAAGCGCCTGGGCATCGAGGGGGGAATCTCTATCCTCGGGACCACAGGGGTCGAGCGGCCCCTCTCCCATGAAGCCTATGAAGCCACGGTCCGTTCTTCCATTAAGGTCGCCAAGGCTATCGGGGGCCACAGCGTGGTCTGCACCACCGGGCGTCGCAGTGAGCGGTTTGCCATGGAGGTGTTTCCGGAACTTTCGGAGCCCTGTTTTGTCCAGATTGGCGATTTTTTTAAAAGCTCCATGGAGACGGCGGGTGCTGAATCCATGGATGTTGTCCTGGCGATCTTCTTCGGTAAAGCCGTTAAGATGGCGGCGGGCATTCCTCATACCCATGCGGCCAAGTCGGACCTTAACTTGAGGTTCCTGGCCGACCTGGTGGAAGAGATGGTGGACGATGTGGAGCTGGTTAACAACGTGGCCCACTCCAACACCGCCCGTGAGGCCTTTACCTGGCTTGAAGGCCCCTGCCCGGAGGTGATCGCCCGTGTGGGCGAGCTGGCTGCTGCCTCGGCGTCTCGGTTTGCAGGGGGCGGTATTAACACCCGGTGCCTTATTTTTGATTTTGATGGAAACGTGGCAAGCGACAGCATGAAGGAGCCGTCATGAAACAAACCATCACCGTGATGGGCTTTGGCCTGTCAGAGAAGGATCTTCCCCAGACATCCCTCGATCTTATCGCAGACGCTGACCTTCTCGTGGGGGGGAAGCGGCATTTATCCGCATGTGGGGCGATCTCTGCTGAAAAAGTGGTGATTGAAGGAAAAATGTCCGCTATTCTGGATCGCCTGGAAGAGCCGGTGGCAGCGGGCAAAAAAGTGGTCATCCTCGCCTCGGGCGATCCCCTCTATTACGGCATCGGCTCTCTGGTCACAACACGCTTCGGGACGGACGCCGTGAGGGTGATTCCGAACGTTTCGGCCGTGGCCGGGGCCTTTGCCAGATTGGGCCTGGCCTGGCAGGATGCCGGGGTGGTGAGCCTTCATGGCCGCGGGATGTCACCAGAGACTCTGGAGATTCTTGTGGGGCATGAAAAAACAGCCCTTTTCACCGACCCCACCAACAGCCCTGATGCCGTCGCCGCATGGCTTCTGGATCAGGGGGTGAGAGCCGAAGCCTGCCATGTTTTTGAATCCATGGGAACTCCGAACGAAAAACACACCCACACCCCACTCACCCAGGTTGCGGAAGGCTGTTTTGCCGATCCCAACATGATGGTGATCCTGGGGGCTGCGCTTCAAGTAGAGCCCCCTTTTATCGGGCTGGGCATGCCCAGTGACGCCTTTTCCCACCAGCGAGGCTTGATTACCAAGCCCGAAGTTCGGGCCGTGACTCTGGCCAAGCTGGGCCTCAAGCCCGGGCAGGTGCTCTGGGATCTGGGTGCGGGCAGTGGGTCGGTCTCTATTGAAGCCTCCCGTTTTGTGAAGAAGGTGTGCGCGGTGGAGCAAAAAGCCGAGCGTGTGGCCGATATAAAAACCAATATGCGCCGTTTTGGCGTCATGAACATGACGGTGACGGAAGGCTCACTTCCCGACGCCGCAACCGAACTTTCCGATCCGGACGTTGTCTTCATCGGAGGCGGCGGAAAAGGCCTTGATGCCATTATCCGCATGGCCTCTGACCGTATGGGAGAAAACGCACGCATGGTGGTGAACACCGTGCTCCTCCAGAGCCTCGGCACCGCCGTGACCGCCCTTGAAGATGAAGGGTTTTCCGTGGAGGTGCTGCAACTCAACGCAAGTATCTCCACCACCGTGGCCTGGGATATCATGCTTAAAGGAACCAATCCGGTCTTTATCGTCACCGGAATACGAGGAGTAGGTTGATGACAGACGTAAAATACCCCATTACATTTACGGGTGCAGGTCCCGGCGACCCCGAACTCATTACCGTGAAGGGCAAACGCAGCCTGGAAGAGGCCGATCTGGTGATCTTTGCCGGATCCCTGGTGCCCGAAGAGCTCCTGGTCTGGACGCGGGAGGATTGCGAATGCTTGAGCAGCGCTTCCATGGATTTGGACGGCATGGTAGAGAAGATGGCCGAAGGCTATCGCGCCGGGAAAAAGGTGGTACGCCTCCATACCGGCGACCCGTCTCTTTACGGTGCCATTGACGAACAGATGCGCGATTTGGATAAGCTGGACGTGCCTTACAACGTCATTCCCGGCGTCACCGCAGCCTTTGGGGCCGCCGCCGCCATGAAGATGGAGTACACCCTCCCCGAGGTGACCCAGACCCTGATCCTTACTCGCGCCGAAGGCCGCACCCCGGTCCCCGAAGGCGAGTCCCTGGACTCCCTGGCCTCCCACGGCGCCTCCATGGCCATCTACCTCTCCAGCGCCCTGGCGGAAAAAGTTTCGAAACAGCTGGCCGCACACTATGGGGAAGAGTCCACCTGCGCCGTGGCCTACCGCGTGAGCCAGCCCGATGAGAAAATTATCTACACCACCCTCGCTAAATTGCCGGAAACCATGAAAAACGAAGGCATCAGAAAAACCGCCCTCATCATCGTGGGCAAAGGCGTTGGCGGCCACAACGCCGCCAAATCCAAACTCTATGATGCCACCTTTACCCATGAATACCGGGACGGCGTGGAGAAGGCGTAAGGGAAAAGAGCGTGCCTCCGGCGGCCAGGGGCTGAGCCCCTGGACCCCAGGTTGCGAATGCTCCGAGCCCTCGTTCCTCGGGCACGTCACATTCGCTTATTGAGATACATATGAATTGCTTTGGAGTGCCCTTGGAACTTTTCGACCAGTCATTGTTTCAATGTAACCAAATTTGGTTCAGCAAGAAGTTTGTCGAACTCGGAGGCGGTCAAATTTAATTGCCTGCAGTATTTGTCCAACACTGTTTGGGTTGCGACATTGTGAATTTCGGCAATTTTTCTCTCGTTCCCAGGCTCCGCCTGGGAATGCACTCCGGAGGCTCTGCCTCCATGCTTGAGATCGTTTCACCCTGTAAGTTTTATTTGTCACGTCGTAGCTTCTTATACCGGCAAGGCGGAGCCTTGCAAATGACGCTCCCAGGCAGAGCCTGGGAGCGAGACAAGGGTGATGAGAATCCGGTGAGGGGGAGAGAAGGGCTATGAATACAGACTTGTGAATGCTGATATGGTTTGATCCGAGGAACGGGGGCCAAGCCATATCCACAACCGGAAAGTTTTTTGCGGAGCTTTTTTTCAAAAAAGCGACCCGCCGGAGGCATGTTTTGAAGCATCAGTCATTAAAAATATGGGCCGTCACAGCGTGCGGGGCACGCCTTGGCCAAAGGCTGTGTGATGCCCTTGGGGGCGAGCTGTGCCTGCCTGAGAAACCCTGGGCCTCTGAGTTTTCCGGGGCGCGGGTGGTTCCATCGCTTCGGGAAGGGATCGCCGACGGGTTCCACGGGGCGGATGGGCATGTCTTTGTCATGGCCACAGGCATCGTGGTGCGGATGATCGCGCCGCTTCTTGTGAGCAAGGCCGCAGATCCGGCGGTGGTGGTGATGGACGAGGCGGGGCGTTTTGCTGTCAGCCTGGTGTCGGGCCACATCGGCGGGGCCAATCGGCTGGCCGAAGAGGCCGGGGCGGCGGTGGATGCTGTGCCTGTGATTACCACGGCCACGGACACCCACGGGATCCCCTCGGTGGACGGGGTGGTGTCCGAGCGGGGGCTCGTTGTGGAGAACCCCTCAGCCATAAAAGCCGTTAATATGGCCCTTCTGGAGAAGAGAAGACCGCTTCTCTGGGATCCCATGGGGTTTTATGCGGATATGGTTGAGTTGTATGCCTCTGTCGCCGATCGCGCTTCTGCCGATGTGGTGGTGGACTGTGATACGGCCTCTGTGAAAGCAGGGGCGCTGGTCATCCGGCCAAAGGTCGTGACGGTCGGTGTCGGGTGCAACCGGGGTACGGATGTGGAAGAGATTGTGGAGGTGATCGGGCGTGCATTTCAGGCGGGAAAGATAGCGCGTCTTTGCCTGAAATCCCTGGCCTCCATTGATGTGAAAGCTGATGAGGAGGGGATCCTTCAAGCCGCCGAGCGTTTTGGCGTACCCCTCTCATTTTATACCAAGGACCAACTCAGCGGCACCGAAGGGGTGGTGACACCCTCGGCGGCCGCTTTAAAACACGTAGGGACGGTGAGTGTATGCGAAGCAGCAGCGATTCAGAGTGCAAACATGGGGCGGCTTGTGGTGCCCAAGGTGAAGGGGAAAAATGTAACGGCGGCGCTGGCAATGGTGTCCTTTACATTATAGGTATTGGGCCCGGCAGCCTGGACCATATGTCCATGCGTTGCGTGGACATGATCAAAGGCGCGGACGTCATCGCCGGGTACACCGTTTACGTGGACCTGATCAAAGAGTTCATCGACGGCAAAGAGGTGATCGCCACCACCATGAAAAAAGAGGTGGATCGCGTGAAGGCGGCGGTAGAGACAGCACTTACCGGCAAAAAGGTGGCCCTGGTCTCCAGCGGGGATCCTGGCATCTACGCCATGGCGGGCCTCGCCCTTGAGATCATCAAAGAGAAAGGGGTGTCCGCCCATCGTCCCGGTGAAGGCGATCCGGAAGAGGGCGGTCTCACCGTGGAGGTCGTGCCAGGTATTCCCGCCCTTTCCTCCGGTGGGTCCCTTCTGGGTGCTCCGTTAACCCACGATTTTGCCTGCGTCAGCCTGAGCGATCTTCTGACGCCCTGGGAGCTTATCGAAAAGCGCCTTAACGCTGTGGCCGAAGCGGATTTTGTCATGGTGATCTTCAACCCAAAAAGCAAGAAGCGAAACTGGCAGCTGAACAAGGCCCAGGAGATTGCCCTGAAGCATCGCAGCGGCGATACCCCGGTGGGCATTGTAAAGAGCGCTATGCGTGAGGGCCAGGAGGTGACCATCGTGCCCCTGAAGGACCTTCATGAAGCCGATGTGGATATGCTCACCACCGTTTTCATTGGCAACAGTGCTTCTGAGGGGTATCTTGATTTCATGTTCACCCCACGCGGGTATGGAAAGAAATATGATCTGAAATCATAAAGACAGGCAGGCATAAGGCAAACCATGGAAAAAGGGTACATTCAGGTCTACACAGGCAAGGGCAAGGGCAAGACCACGGCATCCATCGGCTTAAGCGTCCGAGCGGCCGGGGCCGGTTTCAAGGTGCTTATCGCTCAGTTCATGAAGCAGGGCGACTACTCCGAGATTAAGGCCCTGGAACGGTTTAGCGACCTTATCACCGTGCGTCAGTTTGGGGCCGGTGGCTGGGTCAAAGGCAAACCCTCCGATAAGGAGAAGGCCCGGGCCCGGGAGGGCTATGCCCTTTTGAAGGAGGCTTTGAGCGGCTCCGACTATGACGTGGTGGTGATCGAAGAGGGCAACCTCGCCGTCAAGTATGGCCTGATAACCCTTGAGGAGATGTTGGGCCTCATGGAGATGAAACCCGAAGGCACCGAGCTCATCATCACCGGGCGCTACGCCCACGAAGAGGTGATGGCCCGGGCCGACCTGGTGTCGCAGATTGAGCCCGTTAAGCATTACTTTGCCGACCAGGGCGTCAAAGCCCGAGTCGGCATCGAAAAATAGCGGGTTCGCATATGCTCTGAACCCTTGCTTGTCGCGCCGTAGCCCACCGACGTTGGTTGAATGATGACACCCAGCCATGGGCGTAGGCGGATTCCTCGGGTTCATCACATTTGCTTACGGGCTGCGCCCGTGGTTAACGGTGTGGCTTTATAGTTCGTTGTTGTCCATGCCACACCGGAGCACGGCGCACAAGGGCACAAGGGTGTTCAGGTGGTGATGTGAACACACGGATAGCCCATACGATGATTAAGGTTGGTGAAAATAAATAATGACACCTTGCAGCCGGAGGCATTGCTTTTTGTCCTTTTATTTTTTTCCTGCAACCGGAACGTTTTTGCGGAGCTTTTTTCAAAAAGCGACCCGCCGGAGGCATCTTTTTTATGAAAACCGCTGACGATAAAAAGAAGCCGGCCCGTTGTATTGCCGTGTTCGGCACAGGGTCGGATGTGGGCAAGAGCGTGGTCACCACAGGGCTTTGCAGGCATTTTGCCGAGCAGGGGCTCAAGGTGGCACCTTACAAGGCTCAGAACATGTCCAACAACTCCGGGGTGACCCCAGAAGGGCTGGAGATGGGCCGGGCGCAGATCATTCAGGCCGAGGCGGCCGGGGTGGTCCCCTCGGTGCTGATGAACCCGGTGCTGTTGAAACCTACCGGTGAGACCGGGTCACAGGTGGTGGTCATGGGTAAGGTTGAGGGGGACGAATCCGCTGCCGACTACCACAAGAAGAAAGAACGCTACTTTAACATTGCCGCCGACGCCCTGGATCGTCTGCGGGAAGAGAACGACCTGGTGATTATGGAAGGGGCCGGCTCCTGCGCGGAGGTGAACCTCATGGCCGGGGATATCGTGAACTTTCGCATGGCCGATTATGCCGATGCCGACGTGATCCTGGTGGCTGACATTCATCGGGGCGGGGTCTTCGGGCAGGTGGTGGGCACCATGGCCTGCCTGCCGGATCATTATGCCGACCGGGTCAAGGGGGTCGTCATCAATCGCTTTCGGGGCGATATTTCACTTTTTAAAGATGGGTGCGAATGGATTGAAGCCAAGAGCGGAAAACCCGTCCTCGGAGTGCTTCCCTGGTACCGGGATTTTTACATTGGCTCCGAAGACTCCGTGGTCATCGAGCAGCCCAAAGGGAAGTCCTCCCTGACCGGCACCAAACCCGCCGGGGCCGTGATCCGACTTCCCTTTATCTCCAATTTCACCGACTTCGAGCCTCTCATGCAGCGAGAGGAGATCGAACTCTGCTACCTCGACCGCCCCTGTGATCTCTCTGAATTTGCTTTCGTCATCATCCCCGGATCCAAAAACACCCGCAAGGATCTTGTCTGGCTCAAAGAGACGGGCTGGGATCGTCAGATCAAGGCTTTTTCGGAAGCCGGTGGCCATGTGACCGGTATTTGCGGTGGCTATCAGATCCTGGGAGAAAAAATCGAGGACCCTCAAGGGGTGGAAGGCGTGGCTGGTACGGAAGAGGGGCTGGGGCTTCTTCCTGTCACCACCGTGATGAAGGCCCCCAAGACCACCACACTCAGCCGGTTCACTTATGAAGGCATCGAGGGCACCGGCTACGAGATTCATATGGGCACCACATCCCGCCACGGCGGTGAACCCCTGGTGAGTGTTCTGGAGCGAAACAGCCAGCCCGCAGGGGACACCGATGGCTGCAAAGCCCCTTCTGGAAAAGTCATGGGAACCTACATGCACGGGATCTTCGATTCACCGGCTATTGTGGATTCCTGGTTTAAAAATCTCGGTATGGAGGTTCTTGCTTCCAAAACAACCGGGGGCCTTGACGCGCGCATGGAAGCCTACGGCAGGCTTGCCGAACACACACGAACACACCTGGCCATGGAAAAAATTAACGCCATGGCGAAAGACGAGGCATAAATTGGGGTCTTTTACCTTTGTTACGGGCGGTTGTCGGAGCGGAAAGAGCTCTTACGCCCAGAAGTTCGCCGAATCCCTCTCCGCCGACAACCGGCTTTACGTGGCCACCCTCGAGCCCATGGATTCCGAAATGGAGAGACGGGTGACCGATCATCAGGCCCAGCGTGATGAGTCCTGGTACACCATCGAAGAACCGTATGACATTGTCAATGTGATCGAAGAGGAACAGGGCAAGGCCGGGGTCATTCTCGTGGACTGCATTACGCTCTGGGTCACCAACCTGTTTATGGCGGAACAGAGCGAAGAGGAGATCCTGAAAATGGTGGATGCTTTTGCCGTCGCCGCCGCAGCCTCTGAGGTCCCCGTTGTGACCGTCTCTAACGAAGTGGGCATGGGCATTGTCCCGGATAATGCGCTTTCGCGTCAGTTCAGGGACATTCAGGGCGCCGCCAACCAGCGCCTTGCCGCCAGAGCCCACAAGGTGGTCTTCACTGTTTCGGGTATTCCCATGACGGTCAAAGGGGCTTAGCCCGGATATTTCATGATAAAACGACCATTTCAAAACAATAACGAGCTATTACAGAGGCTTATCGAAAAAGATATAGATATTTCAAAAATGAAAATGTAATTCACCATTTTCTACTCGCGTTTCTCACCCTTCGGGCGAGCCGAGTGCACCCATCTTCTGCGTTAGCAGAGCTTTGAAGTAAACCACTACATCTGCAGCTCTGATGCCTTGAATATGGGTGCACTCGACTCGTGAAATATCCGGGTTAGAAAAGCCAAATGCGTTCCTCCAGGTTCACGCTGGAGGGAACGCGCACGCGACCAAAAGCAGCGAGGCTTGTTGTGGGCCGTATGAAAAACGTGTGAACCATGAAGAGCATGAAGGACATGAAAATGAGCATGAAAGAGTCAGGTCTGGATTTGAAGTCGGCAATGCAGTTTTCCACTATTCTTCCCGTGGGATCGGACAATGTGTTTCGACCTGTGGGGCAGGTGGCGATGTTTCCGGTGGTGGGGTTGATCCTCGGGGGGATTCTGGCGTTAACAGATGCGCTTTTGTCCCAGCTGTGGCCGCCTATGGTGGTCGGGATCCTGGATACGGTGCTTCTCATGATCCTGACGGGTGGTTTTCATCTGGATGGACTGGGGGACACGGCTGACGGCCTGTTCAGCCACCGACCCAAGGAGAGAGCCCTTGAGATCATGAAGGACAGCCGAAGCGGGGCCATGGGCGTTCTTGCCATGATCGCCATTCTTTCCATGAAGTGGGCGGGGCTGGCCTCCATGGCGGAACCGGGCTGGAGTCGGGCGCTTTTGCTGATAGCGATCCCATCCCTTGCCCGGGGCAGCCAGATTATCGGCATTGGTCTTCTTCCCTATGCACGCAAAGAGGGGACAGCCCATGATTTGTTCGGGGACGTGTCCCTGGTCAAGCGGCTTCGGTTTGTGATTCTCCCTGTCTTGCTGGTTCTGCTTACCGGGGGGCGCGGCGTGATGGTTCTTCTCGTTCATGCACTCCTGACGGCTGTCCTCCTGCTCTGGTACAGAAAAAAAATGGGGGGCATCACCGGTGATATGCTGGGTGCCATGACAGAGATTACCGAAGGGTTTCTCTTTGTGGCGGCCGCGGCGGCGCTTTAGGTCGCAAGGAGGCACGGTTTACTTTCGATTTTTACAGAGTGTGCTTGCGGGCCATTCGGTGTATAATAAAAGATATAAGTACATGAAAAATAAGGAGTTCAGGATATGATTATCGGCCATGGAGGCAACATATACAAGTTGGCGAAGGATCTGGGAGTGACCCCTGGTGAGATTACCGATATGAGCAGCAACCTGAACCCTTTGGGACCGCCTGAAGGGCTGATGGAACACCTGGCATCCAAGCTTTCCACCATCGTCAGTCTCCCGGAAGTGGATGCCGGGCATATCAAGGAACTACTCGCCGCGAAGTATGGCATCTCCCCGTCTACCCTTCTCGCCGGAAATGGGACCACCGAGTTTATCTACGCCATCCCCAGAGCCCTGGACACAAAGCGGGCCCTGATCGTCGGCCCCACCTATGCCGACTATCGCGATGCCTGTGAGATGTACGGTGCCGGAGCGGATTTTCTGACGACCCAGAAAGAGAACGCTTTCTGCATCGATCCCCAAGACATCGCCAAGGCCGCAGACGGTTATGATACGGTGTTTCTCTGCAACCCCAACAACCCCACCGGCACCCTGGTGGCTCCTGAAGCCATCAAAGCCATGGCCGAAGCCCGGCCCGATATTCGGTTTGTCATCGACGAATCCTATCTTCCCTTTGCCTGTGATGCATACGGGAAGAGTGTGGCGCGCTACGGCCTCGCCAACGTGGTGGTTTTGAACTCTATGAGCAAGGTGTTTCGTATTCCGGGCCTTCGCGTGGGGTTTTTGATGGCCCCTGAAGCCCTCATCGCCGAGTTTTCCAAATATGTGTTGCCCTGGTGTGTGAACGCCATGGCTCAGGCGGCTGTCAGCTTTATCCTCTCCGGCGGCGAGGCCATCGACGCCTTTCTTACGGCGACCCGTGCCTATGTGAAGGAAGAAAAAGAGCGGTTTGTCGCCGCCCTCGACAAGATGCCGGGTATCATCCCCTATGGTGCCGAGACCTATTTCGTGATTTGTGAGCTGCAAGGCGAGAACACCGCAGCTGCCCTCTGGACGGCCCTGGCCGAAGAGGCTTTCCTGATTCGCGATTGCACGAATTTTATCGGTATCGAAGGGGAATTCGTTCGGTTCTCACTGAAAAACAAAGAGACCAACGACCGGCTTCTTACTCTCTTGGAAAAGCACCTGAAAAAGTAAAAAAAAGTGCCTCCGGCGGCAAGGTGTGCCACCTTGAAAGCGGGTTTACGAATGCGTATCGGGTATCGTAATTTGTGGGGTAATGCGTCCGCATTCGTGCGACGTGTAAGGCCATGCAACCTGTGTCACAAGGGCATGGCCTGAGGGGGCTTCAGCACAGTCAGCGGTTGGGTCTACTTTCTCTACAATTTCTCAACGGTTCTTATTTTTGGGCGCGCCGTGCTCCGTCGCGGCATTTAAGTGATCCCGGTGGGAGGGCGTCGCTCGTTGGGATGTGATAACGGATGCGAGGCAAGTTTTGGCTGTTTTTTCGTTCCCAGGCTCTGTCTGGGGGTGTTGGGTGCAAGGCTTTGCCTTACCAGTAAGGGAAACCGTGGCGTGGGGGTGAAATTCACAGGTTATGGTGGTCCCAAGCATGGAGGCAGAGCCTCCGGAGAGCATTCCCAGGCGGAGCCTGGGAACGAGAGAAAAAGAGCCGCGGCGGAGCGCGGCGCGCCCAGAAGGATGCCGCGGTGTTTCCATGCCATTCTCAAAACCCTGGCAGTATTCACTCTTGGTGGGCACCCTTTCTCTTCAACGTCTCAACGGTGCTTTTTTACGGGCGCGCCGTGCTCCGTCGCGGCATTTACGTGATACCGGTGGGAAAGAGTCGCTCGTTGGGATGTGATACCGGATGCGAGGCATGTTTTGGCCGTTCATGTTTTTGAACCAGACCCATTGATGAAGACCTAAGACGTCAGCCACCAACCCATGGCTTTCTCATAATGGATAGAGCGCAGCGACTCCTCGAACCAAGCACCAAGCACGAAGAACGAAGAACGAAGAACGTTTTTGATAAAACCTTTACTCCCCGACTTCGGCGATGCGTCCCTGAGTGTCCGTATTATTAGCTTGTGTTCCTACTTGTCTATCTTCCCACGGCAGGGTCTCCACATAGAGAGACTGGCTCGGGAAGGCAAAACCGGTGCCTTCTTCTTCGACGATCTCTTTAATGGCGCAGATTAACTCCTCTTTCAGCCCCAGCCACTCTCCCCAGACCGTTGTCCGAGTAAAACAGTAGATTTTCATGTCGATGGAGGAGTCCGAGAAGTTATCAATGCGGACGAAGAGGGGCGCTGTCGGTGGATTTACGAAGTCTTTATTGTCGCTGATCCAGGTTTCAATTCTCTCCCGGATCGTGCGAAGCTGTTTGACCGTGGTGCGGTATTCGAGGCCCACGAGCCAGGAGATGCGGCGATAGGTCATGGAGGTAAAGTTGATGACGGTGTTGTCGGACAAGAGGGTGTTGGGGACAAAGACCGGGGCTTTATCGAATCGCCGGATGCGTGTGGAGCGGAACCCGATTTGTTCCACGGTTCCTTCCACCACGCCGTTGACCTGAATCCAGTCCCCGATTTTAAAGCGCCGTTCGGCCAGGATCAGGATGCCGGAGATGAGGTTTTTAAAAAGATCCTGGGCGCCCAGGGCCACGGCCACACCGAAGAGCCCGAGGCCGGCGATGATGGGGCCGACCCGGATGCCCCAGATTTCCAGAATGGTGGCGGCGCCGATAATGGCCAGGGCGGCCCGTGTGGCCTTGAAGAACCAGTCCAGCAACGATCGGTCAAAGAAATCTTCCAGTTTTCGGAACAGATGGGAGATGGGCAGGATGATATTGAAAAAGCTCCAGAAGAGGGTGAAGACCACCATGGAGCGGATTAACTTGTCCAGGAGAAAGGCCGCTGTGCCTTCAAAGCCAAGGTACTGCCGGGCGAAGAAGAGGCCGAGGACGATGGGCAGAAGATTCAAGGGGGGCTCTAAGGCCGTGAGGATCTTGTCGTCGAGTTGGGTCTCTGTCTTGGATGTGAAATGTTCCAGGCGGTGGAGAATCGACCTGGAGATGGTTTTTCGGAGAAGGAGAAAACCAAGAAAAATGGCCATGGCCACCAGAATGCGGCCAATGTCGATACCTAAAAGGCCATTTTTCCAGACATCAAGAACTAAATCACCGAAGGCTTTCAACGGTTCCATGGCTGTGTGTGCTCCCTTCACGCGGGTCAAGAAACAAGAATGTGTTAAAAAGTTTATATCATCGCTTTTTTTGCCCCTGACTTCAAGCGAGAAATTCTTCCCCAATCTGCGTGCTTACCTTGACTTTGCGGGTGGCTTTCACTAATCAGGAAAAGGTCGCCCTCGTCTTTGTTTGCCATGAAAGGGCGTCGGTACGTTTAGAACGATGGATACATTATCAACAGAGGACGAGTCATGTTTCCCATTTCCGAGTGGTATATTTTACCTGCAGCCTTTCTTCTGGATCTTCTTGTGGGGGATCCCGCTTTTATTCCGCACCCCATCTGCTGGATGGGAAATCTGATTACAAAGGCCGAGGCCCCGTTCAGGCGTCTGAAGCTTCCCACCGTGGTCTCCGGCGGGCTGTTTTCTGTTGCCATGGTGGCGGTGGTCTGGGCTGTGGCCACGGCTGTGATGGCTCTGGCTTCCTTTTTACATGCCGACCTGGCCCGGGTGGTGGAAATCCTGATGATCTGGTTTGCCCTTTCTACCCGTTCTCTTAAAAAGGCGGCCCTTGAAGTCTCTGATGCTCTTCGCATGGGCGGCCTTGAGGCGGCACGCGTTAAAGTGGGCATGATCGTGGGGCGAGACACCTCGGAACTGGATGAGCGCGGGGTGCTGAAAGCGGCTGTGGAGACCGTGGCTGAGAATCTCGTGGACGGGGTGATCTCTCCCCTGTTCTTTGCCGCCATCGGCGGGGCGCCCTTTGCCATGGCATATAAGATGATTAATACCCTGGACTCCATGGTGGGGTATCGCAACGAGAAGTACCTGTATTTTGGCAGGGTCTCGGCCCGTGTGGATGATGTGGCCAACTTCATCCCCGCTCGCCTCTCTGTTTTTTGTGTGGCGGTTGCAAGCTATGGACTCACGCGGCGTTGGAAAGAGATTTTAACCTCTGCCTGGCGTGATGGTCGCAATCACCTCAGCCCCAATGCCGGTTTCCCGGAGGCGTCCTTTGCCGCAGCCCTGGAGGTGACCATGGGGGGGCCTTCTGTCTATTTTGGGAAGGTGGTTGAAAAGCAATACATCTGTGGGGAGCACAAAAACAATCCGTATGGTGCCTCCACCGTGGAGAAAGCCTGCCGGTTGATGGTCTGGTCGGCGGCGGTGTCTCTGTTTGGGGCCATGACCCTCGCTCATTTAATGAATATGGTGGCCTGACAAAGGCCGGTTGTGGTATAGGGTATTCTTTTTTGATTCAACGATGTAGCATGCGAAATATGTGCAGAAAAGTTCCGTTGCAATCCGGTTGTGGGTAAGTCCGCATCCGGCTGCCCGTGTGCTGCCATGCCATAAATAGAGTCCGGAGTTCGGAGTTCGGAGCATCCCGAGGTGCGCGGGGAGTCACGCATCGGAAGTGAAACCAAGAGATACTATCATGAATATCGCATTTGATTTGATGAAGGTAACGGAGGCTGCAGCCATTGAAGCAGCCAAATGGGTGGGTACCGGACGAAAGAAAGCCGGAGACGGTGCAGCGGTGGCTGCCATGCGCCAGGCCTTTTCATCCATCGACCTTGCCGGGCGTGTGGTGATCGGGGAGGGCGAGAAGGACGAGGCCCCCATGCTGTATACCGGGGAAGAAGTGGGCAACGGCCGTGGCCTTGCCGTGGATATCGCCGTGGACCCTGTGGAAGGGACCAACCTGATGGCTTTAGGGCGTCCCAACGCCATTGCCGTGCTGGGTGCGGCACCCCGTGGGTCCATGTATGACCCCGGTCCAAGTTTTTATATGCAGAAGCTGGTGGTTCCCAAGGAGGCGTCACAGGTTGTGGACATCGACGCCCCGGTGGAGGACAACCTTGATCATACGGCCAGGGCTTTGGGCAAAGACGTTCGCGATCTGGTGATTTTTGTCCTCGACAAGCCGCGCCATGTGGAATTGATTC
Organism: Desulfoluna sp.; assembly: GCF_030145185.1. Taxonomy (GTDB): domain Bacteria; phylum Desulfobacterota; class Desulfobacteria; order Desulfobacterales; family Desulfolunaceae; genus Desulfoluna. Next base: position 21,069 of record NZ_JAQYWB010000040.1, read on the forward strand.
AGCGTATCCGAGCCAAGGGCGCCAGGGTTCAGCTGCACACTGACGGTGATGTGGCCGGATCCCTGATGGCCGTGACCCCGGGGTCCGGTGTGGATATGATGCTGGGAACCGGTGGGACGCCTGAGGGCGTGATCTCTGCCTGTGCTGTGGTGGCTCTGGGTGGGGCCATTTTTGGTCGCCTTGCTCCCAAGACCGAAGCGGAGCGTAAGACGGTTCTCGAGTACGGCACAGATATCGACAAACTCCTGACCACCAACGATCTGGTGGACAGCGACAAGGCTTGCTTTGTTGCCACAGGTATCTCCGGCGGGACCTTTCTTGCCGGTGTCGAAAATGACGCCTCGGGAATTGTGACCCACTCCATGGTTCTTGACGGCGGGTCAGGGCACCTTTGCATGGTCCGCTCCGTTCATACAAATATCGGATAACGGACGTCTTTTTTTCCGTCTTTTATCCATAGAAAAGCCCCTCCGGCAGTTCTGCCGGAGGCCAAACCTTTCCCCTAATCTTTTAAAGAGGCTTTGACAAACAGGTGCAGCCGATCTTTCCGACGTGCCACGGAATCGTTATGCAATCGAAATTAATCAGTCAAGAAAGCGATCCTTACAACCCCACGCCCCTGTCTGTACTTGACAAACGCTTCATCGATTGGAGAGCTCTATGATCATCCTGAAAAGTGCCGATCTGTCCCGGCGGCGATTTACCAACATTGTGGTCCCTGTTTGCGAAAAAAAATCCGTTACCGCTGAGGCCAAACTGGCGGCCCTGGTGGACGACGTGCTTTCTTTGCCTGAATTTGAGGGGAAGGAAGACGACGTCCTGATGCGTTATTCCACCGGTGGCATCAAGGCAGATCGCCTCATTTTTCTTGGCCTGGGCAAAGCCAAGCAGGTGGATGAGGAAGGTTTGCGTCGGATGTCTGCCAAAGGGGTGCGCCGTGCCTTGGAGCTGGGTCAGTCCAAGGTCTCTATCGTGATGCCCGATATCGAAACCCTCAAGATTGATCGGGACCGTCAGGTCTTCGCCGTGATTGAGGGCGCCTTGATGGCCAATCATCTTTTTCATCGCTATCGGAGTAAGAAGGCGAGCAAGGTGAAGCCCCTTGTCGCTATTGAGGTCCTTATTGCCCGAAATGAGGTGAATCGCTTGCGTGCGGTGGCGGAAAAAGCTGTGATGCTGGTCACCGGCTCTCTTCTGGCGCGGGACTGGGTCTCGACACCTCCCATGGACAAGATCCCAGAGAAATTTGCCGCCATGGTGGAAAAGAGCCTGGAAGAGGTCTCGATTCCTGTGGAGATTAAAGACCACAAGGAGCTGGCCAATATGCACTTCGGGGCCATGTTGGGGGTGGCTATGGGCAGCGACAGCCCGGCGCGTCTGGTGGTGGCGGATTACCATCCCGAAGGGGCCACAAAGACGGTGGTGCTTGTGGGCAAGGGCGTGACCTACGATTCGGGCGGACTCAACCTTAAGCCCGCCGATGGCCTTAAAGACATGAAGAGCGATATGGCAGGGGCCGCCGCCGTGGCGGGGACTCTCTATAACGTGGGGCAGCTTCGACCTGATGTGCGCGTGGTGGGTGTGATGCCTCTGGTGGAGAATATGCCATCTGGAAAAGCGCTGCGCGTCGGTGACGTGCTGAAGAGCCACTCCGGAAAGACCATTGAAGTGGGAAATACCGATGCTGAAGGGCGTCTGATTCTGGCCGATGCCCTGTCCTGGGCGGCCAAGACCTATAAACCTGATCTTATGATTGACCTGGCGACGTTGACCGGCGCCTGTGTGGTGGCGCTGGGGCAGGATATAGCAGGGGTGTTTGCCAATGACGACAAGCTTGCCAAAGCCATCACCCTTTCGTCAGATCGGGTCCATGAGCGCTGCTGGCCCCTTCCCATGCCCGAGGATTACAAGGTGCATTTGAAAAGTGAGATTGCCGACATTGCCAATGTGGCCGGGCATCGATGGGGGGGCGCCACGACGGCTGCCCTCTTCCTCTCGGAGTTTGTGGGGAAATCCCGATGGGCTCATATCGACATCGCCGGTCCGGCTTTTACCCACAAAGACAGCCCTTATATTCGTCCCGGGGGCACAGGCTTCGGTGTTCGTCTGCTTTGCGATCTGCTGTTTGATGAAGAGAGCGCCCTGAAAATCTGATTCTTAGATGATTTTTTATGATGAAAGGCCGAATTTCCAATGGGAAGTTCGGCCTTTTTTTATGAGGCTTTCTTCGCCTGCCGTCTTTCCCGGTAATACCGTTTCATTACCGGAGAGAACCGTTCCAGTTTTCTGAACCGCTTCAATCCCGGGGGCAGCCCTTTATCGATCTCTTTCAGCATGGCGTCCACGATGGCAGGAAAATCGGTCACCTGCTGTGGGCCACCATGGGCCATGAGGAGATGTTTTACATCAAGATGGCGGAGTTTTTCGATGCTTTCCCGCATCTCTTTTTTCATGGAGACCGGAAAAGGGGGGCGGTAACCGGACCCGACTTTCAGGATGACATCCGCGGCATAGAGGGTTTGGGTTTCCGCGTGGTAGAGCACCACATCGTGGGAGGTGTGTCCCGGGGTTTCAATGACCTGCCAGTCTTCAAACCCGGGAAGTCTGTCTCCCTCTTTGAGGGGGTGATCGTAGAGAAGGTGTTTTTTGTAATAGATCATCTCGAAGGGGTATTTCAGGGTCCACGCCACAAAGTGGCCTAGCATGATGTCGATTTTGTGTTGGAGTCCTCCGGAAAAACCAGCGTACCATTGATTGATGTCTTTTGGGGCGGCCACGGGAATCGCGTGGCGTTTGCGAAGGGTGGGGGCTCCTCCAGCATGGTCCGGGTGGGTGTGAGACGCCACTGCCAGGGCGATCTGGCTCATCGGTCGATTCAGGCGGCGTTTCATGACCTCTTCAATACGTGGGACATCGCTTCGGCAGCCGGAATCGATCAACAGTACCCTGTCTTCATAGACGGCCAGGTAGAGGGTTTCGATATAGCCGTCCACGGCATGGATCGTGAACATGGGAGGCATTCCTTGATGGGTGGGTCGTAGGTGTCAGGTGATAGTTAAAGTAAAGTTTAGGTATGGGGTGGGTTTCTGTCAAGGCATGATTGGTGTTGGAGAAAGGGGGGGAGAGTCAGGCGATGATACAATTTTTGTCACGTTTGGGCTTTTGGGGAGGCTTGGGCTGAAAATGGAGACAGGGACGGCCTGAGCTTTTAAAAACGGTCACAGAGGGCAGGTTGGGCCCTTTAAAACCCATGATCCGACATCCGTAGGGGTGTTGTTTGTCCCAGGTGACAAAGAAGTGGGCGCATGCCCTGCAATTAATTCGTTTGTGAGTCGTCATCGTCATTAAACGCAGTTTTGGAGTGTTCGGGGTTTTCGTTATTTTTTTTAAGGGGCGGTCTCTGATCTGCCGTTTTTTTATCACAGGTAGGGATGAAGACAAAACAAAAAAGCCGCTGGATATAAATCCAACGGCTTTTGTTTTTTAACTGGTACCGAAGGGGAGACTTGAACTCCCACGGGTTGCCCCACACGGCCCTCAACCGTGCGCGTCTACCAATTCCGCCACTTCGGCAAATGTGAAAGCTTTATAGCATCGGGATGCAGGCTTGAGCAAGGGTTTTTGAGGCGGTTTCATCTTTTTTTGGGGCCGTTTGGGGCAAGGGGCCGGAAAAGAAGATTTTAATGCACTCGGCTTCGAAGATTATATCGGCAGCCTGGTGGAAAGGGGAGAGCAGGATACCCGCTTGGAACATGGATGGACCTGTCTTGGCGAGAGACATTTATGAAGCCTTGACGACGTCAACCACGCTTCAACTGCCCATGCTTGGCTTTTTTATCACTGATGGAGCGCAGCGACTCCCAAGCACACCGCACGAAGCACCTTTTTTAAACACCCATGCCCGTGCTGATGGCTGAGAAAGAGTGGGTATCAGAAACAAAAAACCCCCTTGCTGTTTCCAGCAAGGGGGTCAAAAATGGTACCGAAGGGGAGACTTGAACTCCCACGGGTTGCCCCACACGGCCCTCAACCGTGCGCGTCTACCAATTCCGCCACTTCGGCAAATGTGAGAGCGTTATAGCATCGGTATGCGGGCTTGAGCAAGGGTTTTTGAGGCGGTTTCATCTTTTTTTGGGGCTGTTTGGGGCAAGGGTCCGGAAAAGAAGATTTTAATGCAATCGGCTTCGGGGATTATATCGGCAGGCTGGTGGAAAGAGGAGAGCAGGATACCCGCAGGGAACATGGATGGACCTGTCTTGGCGAGAGACATTTATGAAGCCTTGACGACGTCAACCACGGTTCAACCGTCCATGCTTTGTCAGCGGCGTCTTCTCGCTCCCAGGCTCTGCTCTGCCTGGGAGTGTCGGGTGTAAGGCTCCGCCTTGCCTGTACGAAAAGCCATGACGCAGGGGGGGGGGGCATGGTGGTTGTGAGAAAGCGTATGTGTTGTGTTTTTATGGTGACGTAACCCGAGCATGGACCCCCGGTCATCCGGTTGTTCCTGCGTTGCAGAGTATTTCAGGTTGCGGTCAGGCCGTATGCAACGACTCTCCGGAGAGCCGGGGAAGACGATTCCATCGAGCATGGCGGCCTTTTTGATACGCACCTGTTTCTGGCTTTGTGGGCCCGGCCGGCTTGACGGTACCCTGCGATTTTCGTCTTTCCCGCGCAGGCGGGAATCCATGTATGAAAATCCGTATCGTCCTCATTTTTACAATGAAGTACCGGGTGGATGTGTCGGGTGCGCCGTGCGCACCGTCAGGCGTATCGCAAACCGGAAACACCGAATTTTGAAATAAGACTCGTGGTCATCGTTAACTGGCGAGGCCGATGGTCCTCTCTACGGTAGAAGGTGCGGGAGCCGCACCCTACGCGGTGATGAAAAGACGTGACGTATTGGCATTTGAATCATTCTGTGATTTGCCTCGATCGACCTGGCAAAGGCAAGCTGAATAGTTACGAACGTTTTTAAACATCCATGCCCATAATGATGGCTGAGAAAGAGTGGGCATCAGAAAACAAAAAACCCCCTTGCTGTTTCCAGCAAGGGGGTTAAAAAATGGTACCGAAGGGGAGACTTGAACTCCCACGGGTTGCCCCACACGGCCCTCAACCGTGCGCGTCTACCAATTCCGCCACTTCGGCAAATTCAAAAGGGTTATAGCATTGGCTTTCGGGTTGATCAAGCCTTTTTGCAGGGGGTTTTACCTTTTTTTTAAAAGATATTTTAAGGCGCTTGAAGCATTCAGAAAATGTGTGGGACGTTGATCCTCGGCTGGCGCTTGATCGTTGATCGGACGAGGCTCGATGGACTGATGGCGCGTCTTTTGCCGGGCTTATTCCGGCGGTATCCGGGAGGCTATAGCGCTTATGCGACAAATAAAAAACCCCCGTCTTGTGTTCACAAGACGGGGGTTTATATATGGTGCCGAAGGGGAGACTTGAACTCCCACGGGTCGCCCCACACGGCCCTCAACCGTGCGCGTCTACCAATTCCACCACTTCGGCAAATCTGCGTTTATTCGCTCTGTGTATCTGCAGGAGCACTCTGCTCGGCGGCAGGAGGTGCTGTGATCACGGAGTCGGTTTTCTGTGTGCCTGAGTCATAGGCAAGGAAGAGCGATGTGACCATGAAAATGACCGCAATGGCTGTGGTTGCCTTGCTCAAAAAAGTGGCTCCACCTGAGGGACCGAAGAGCGTTTGGCTGCTCCCGCCACCGAAGGAGGCTCCCATGTCGGCGCCTTTTCCTGTTTGGAGAAGGACAATGAGAATCAGGCCAACACAGACCAGAATATGAATTATTTTAACAAAAAGCATGGGTTAGCCATCCATTTATCATCATTTGTATCGAACAATCCCACTGAAGGATTCAGTTTCGAGGCTGGCTCCTCCGACGAGGGCACCGTCCACATCTTCAAGGGCCATTAATTCAGCTATGTTGCCTGATTTGACGCTGCCACCATATAGGATCCTCATGGCATTGGCAAGTTCTTTCTGGAAGCCGTCAGCGACAACTTTCCTCAAAAAGGCATGAACTTCCTGGACCATTTCGGGAGTGGCCGTGTTGCCTGTGCCGATGGCCCAGACGGGCTCGTAAGCGAGGACTGCCGAAGACAGTTCAGCGGCAGACAACCCTTTTAATCCCATTTTGACCTGGGTTTCGAGAACCTCGAAGGTTTTTTCCGCCTTTCGTTCTTCATCGGTTTCACCGATGCAGATCACGGGAATCAGGCCAGCGGAAAGGGCTGCTTTAAGCTTGGCGTTGACGGTTTCGTCGGTTTCACCGAAGAACTGGCGTCGTTCTGAGTGCCCGATGATGACGTGGGTGCAACCACAGGATCGGATCATTTCGGCGGATATTTCTCCGGTCCAGGCACCTTTGGTTTCCCAGAACATGTCTTGGGCGGCCACGGCAATTGGGCTGGTCTTCAGGCATTCACAGACGGGGTAAAGGGCGGTGAATGTGGGGGCCACCATCACGTCCACATCGATGTCTGCGGGGATGGCTTTATTCAGCGCCTCTGCAAAAGCGATGGATTCGGCACAATCCTTATGTAGTTTCCAGTTGCCGGCGATGAGGGGGGTACGGTTTGCCATACGAATCTCCTTAACGGTCGGACCGGCCTTAGCCGGTCCGACACGGGTGATTACAGTTTGGATGCGATCATGGCGGCCAGGTCGACCATGCGGGTGGAGTAACCGGCTTCGTTGTCGTACCAGGAGAGGACCTTCACCATGCCGTCGATGACGTCGGTGGAAGGGGCATCAACGCTTGAAGACGCGGGGCACCCATTGAAATCGATGGAGACAAGGGGCGCTTCGCAGTAATCAAGGATCCCTTTGAGCTCGTTGTCGGCAGCCTTTTTAAAGGCGGCATTGATTTCTTCTTTGGTGGCAGGCTTTTCCAGGTTTACCACCAGGTCTACCAGGGAGACGTTGGGGGTAGGGACGCGGATGGACATGCCGTTGAGCTTGCCCTTGAGCTCGGGGAGTACGAGGGCCACGGCTTTGGCGGCACCGGTGGTGGTGGGAACCATGGAGCAACCGGCGGCGCGGGCACGCCTGAGATCCTTGTGGGGGGCGTCCAGGATACGCTGATCCCCGGTGTAGGAATGGATGGTGGTCATCAGGCCTTCTTTGATACCGAAGGCTTCATGGAGCACCTTGGCGACAGGCGCCAGGCAGTTGGTGGTACAGGACGCGTTGGAGACGATGTGGTGATTGGCCGCATCGTAGTTTGCATCGTTAACGCCCATGACAATGGTGGTGTCGGGGTTGGTGGCGGGGGCGGAGATGATGACTTTTTTTGCGCCGGCGGCCAGGTGCTTGGAGGCACCGTCCCGGTCACGGAAGAAACCGGTGCATTCCATGGCGATGGCCACGTCCAGTTCTTTCCATGGCAGGTTTGATGGATCTTTTTCTGCGGTAACGCGAATTTCTTTGCCGTTTACGATGATTCCGTTTTCGGCGGCTTTTACTTCGCCGTCGAAACGACCGTGTACGGAATCATAGGCCAGAAGGTGGGCGATGGTTGCAATGTCGGTGAGGTCGTTGATGGCAACCACTTCAACCGTAGGGTTGTTGAGGGCTGCTCTGAAAACCATGCGACCGATACGTCCAAATCCGTTGATACCGATTTTGATGCTCATGGGTCTTCCTCCGTCCAACGTTGGGTCAGGACCTGTTGGAGATGTGTTGGTGAAAAATGAAGGTCACGTTTGAAAGGGGCTCCCGATGTCTGGGGTGCAAGTACATGCAGGCCATCCCAAGGGAATGCGCGGGTGGCTCCTTAAACGTTGATACGGGGATGAAGTGAGTGACTCCATCCCCGCTTCTACTTATATCGCGGTCGCCCCGATGGCGATCGTTTATTGCTCGGGTCTCAGGGACAAATCAGCGTTTGGCCCCGTTCAGGATGCTGCTGGCAAGAGAGATGCTGCGTTTGCCTGTATTTTCGAGTAGATGTGCGGTGGCGGTTAAATCGCCTTTTTTTTGTTTGCCGACCGCTGAGATCAGCAGGGGAAGGTTCACCCCTGAGATCACTTCCACCTGGCCTTCCTCAAGAAAAGAGAGGGAGAGGTTGGAGGGGGTTCCGCCAAACATGTCGGTGAGAATCAGCACCCCGTCTCCAGAGTTAACCTCTTTGATGGCCTTGGCGACTTTGTTGTGCAGGTCATCCACGCTTTTGGTGATGTTGATGGAGACAGGTTTGACCTGCTCCAGGGTCTCTTTTTGTATGAATTCGGCCGTCTCAATGAGAATTTCACCGAGATTACCGTGGGTAACGACCAGTATGCCAATCATTTATAAACCTCGTGTGGGGCATCTGTGCGGGCAGGAAAATCCTGCGGGCACTTATTCATCCTGCCCGATGTCCCGGTGCAGGAGTCGGATATCAGGAAAACGAGCTCTCAGGTGGTTGTGGATTTCGGTGGCGATGGCCACGCTTCGGTGGCGTCCGCCGGTGCAACCCACCCCCAGAGTGAGATAATGCTTCCCCTCTTTTTGGTACATGGGAATGAGAAAGTCCAGAAGATCGGTGTACTTCGATAAAAAAGTATGGGTTCCCTCGCCGTTCAGGACAAAGTTTCGAACCGCCGGGGAGAGACCGCTGTGGGGTTTCAGCTCCGGTACAAAATAGGGATTCTCAAGGAATCGGACGTCCACGACCAGGTCGGCGTCTTCGGGGACGCCGTACTTAAACCCGAAGGAGACGACGGCAATCTTCAAGGCGATTCCATCGCAGGAGTCGGCGGCCAGATTCGAGATCTCTTTTTTCAGCTTGTGAACGTTGAAGGTTGAGGTGTCTATGATTCGGGTTGCGTCTTCGTTGCGCAGGGCGAGCAGCTCGTCTCGTTCCTGTTTGATGGCGTCCACGACGCCTTTGTCACCCACGGCCAGGGGATGGGTGCGACGCGTTTGGGAAAACCGTCTTGTCAGGGTGGCGACGTCTGCTTCGATAAAGATGACCTTCAGCTTGTGACCGGCCTGACGTAAGCCATCGAAAACAGTTCGATAGGATTTGAGAAAGGTGCGTTCACGAAGGTCCATGCCGAAAGCTATGCCTCGGTAATGGCTATCCTTTTCAATGGGGATTTCCAGAAACTTGGTCAGAAGGGTCACGGGGAGGTTATCTACGCAATAATAACCAGCATCCTCAAATGCAGCCAGTGCGGTACTTTTTCCGGATCCTGACTGGCCTGTAATGATGAATATGTTGAAGATGTTCATGGAGATAACTCCGTTTGTCGCCCTGATCTATCCTGGGCAAAACAGCCATCAGGCTTTTTGCCTGGTGGGGCGAAGTGTTTCAGCACTTTTTTCTGGCGTAATTGCCGATGGCTGGCGCCGTCCGAGTCGAAAGAGAGACGATCTCCGGGGGTTAGTTTTTGTTGTCCTCGCTTTGAATAATCGCATGGATTTCATCACGGGAAGCGGCCGTCATCAATTTTTTGCGGAAGAGATCATTCTTCAGCATCTTTGAGAGCCGTGCCAGGAGTTTAAGATGCTGCCCGGTGGACTGCTCAGGAGTGACGAGGACAAAAAAGATATGGGCCGGTCGTCCGTCCAGGGAATCAAAATCCACCCCTTGACGGCTCATGCCGAACCCGACCACCATGCGATCCAGTTCTGCAATTTTTCCATGGGGAATACCAATGCCATCTCCGATGCCGGTACTTCCCAGTTGCTCTCTTTCCATAAGGACCCGAACCAGGTCTGGATGGTGGAGGCCGGTAAGACTCGCAATGGGAGCGGCGAGTTCTTCCAGAATTCCTTTTTTGTCCCGTGACGTGAGTTCGGGGATAATCGTTTCCAGCTGCAGTACATCAAGGATTTTCATAATGATTCACCCAGAGAGTGTCTATTGGCCTGTCCGGCGGTGTGTTTTGTTATCAGTCCAGTGTATTCGACCATGCTCCGTCACCTGTGTACGGGGCGTCCGGCAGGTTTGGGACCTCTACTTTCATATCAGTGGATGGCCCATCTTTCAAGACCTGATGCGTGCGGTAACGTCGAGATTCTCGGAGCGGCCGCACCTGATTTTGCCCATGAAAAAAGGTGCCTGCACCGAGCAGGCACCTTTTAAATGGGAATTTTTTAGCCGATATAGCCGAAGTTGTCAAATAGGTTTAACCCTGTTCAGGTGTCCGGCTATCTTGCCATATGAGGGCGTGGTGCCCAATGAATCAGCGATGGGATGCCAGGGGATCAGGCCAGTTGACGATCGTCATCGGAATCGAATTCGTCAAAATCGTCCAGATCATCAACATCATCCACATCAACAGGGGCTTCGTTGATCTCTTCGGCCAGGGTCGGGCGGATCCCAGGATTGCCTGTTTTCCGGGCCTGAAGTTTCTTTTTATTTTTGGAAAGCTGCTGCTTGATTTTATCCACGGCGAGGTCGATGGCAGCATACATGCCTTCGCTTGTCTCGGTGGCGTGGACGATTGTCCGGCCGCTGGTCACATTGATTTCGGTAATGTGCCGAATCTTCTCCACGGAGAAGACGACGTTGGCTTCGGACGGGGCGTCAAGCAGTTTCTCTATACGTTCCAGCTTTTTGGCGGCGTATGCTTTGAGTGCATCGGAAGGGTCAATGTTCTTAAATGTTACAGATACTTGCATAGATGAACCTCCTAGTATTGTTTTCGTTTGCTTGACGGCAATATTTTCATTGCCTCACGGTACTTGGCGACCGTGCGTCTTGCGATATCTACGTTGGCCTCCTTTACCAGAATTTGAACAATTTTTTCATCGCTGAAGGGTTTTTTTGGATTCTCCCCTTCAATAATCAGCTTGATTTTGTTCTGCACACTGGCCGATGCAATGGCAGCACCATGAACACGATTGATGGAGCTGTTGAAAAAGTATTTCAGCTCAAAGATACCCTGAGGCGTAAAGGCGTACTTGTTGGTGGTGACCCGGCTGATGGTGGACTCGTGCATGCCGATATCCTGGGCCACATCCCTCAGTACCATGGGCTTCAGATGGGAAATCCCCTTGTCAAAGAACTCGGCCTGAAATTTCAGGATGCTCTCCATCACGCTGTAGATGGTTTTCTGCCGCTGGTGGATGCTCTTGATGAGCCATGCGGCAGAACGCATCTTGTCTTGCAGATAGTCCCTCGTGTCACTGGGAATATCCTGACCTTTGGAGAGAGCCTGTCGGTAGTAGGGGTTCACGCGGAGTCGAGGCATGCCGTCGTCGTTGAGGGCGATGATGAATTCACCCTCCTCTTTGTAGACGTAGATGTCCGGGGTAATATAATGGGGCTCTTCGGTGCTGAACGGGCGGCCTGGCTTGGATTCAAACTCCTTGATAATGTTCACAGTGGAGATGATACTGGGCAGGCTGATTTTCAGGGCTTTGCTGATGGCCTTGTAGTTTTTATTCTCCAGCTCTTTGATGTGATGGGTCACGATCTCTTTCATGACCCGGGTCTCCACGCCGAAATGGCGGGCCTGAATCAAGAGACATTCCCCTAAGTTCCGTGCGCAGATGCCGGGGGGATCAAAGGTCTGAAGCTCTTCCAGGACATCTTCTACGAGCTCTACTGAATGGCCGCACTCTTCCGAGATCTCTTCGACCGTGGCGGTGAGGTACCCGTCACTGCTCAGGTTACCGATGATGAGGCAACCAATCTCCTCGGTGTCATTGTCCGGGCAGGTCATCAGAAGTTGCCAGAGAAGGTGATCATCCAGCGATTTTTTCTGTGAAATAAAGGCTTCGTATTTCGGGGCCTCTTTCTGCTCGGATTCATACTGGGCCTTGCCCGTGGAGTTGTATTCTCCCAGGTAGTTGTCCCAGTCAATGTCACTGCCAATTTTTTCGTCGATCTTTACCTCGGAAGTTGAATTATCTTCCGGTACCGGCTTCTCGTCCTCGTGGCTTTCCGATTCCCGTTGTGCTGTCTCCTGAATCTCTTCAAGGGCCGGGTTTTCTTCCAGCTCCTGCGAGATGGCATCGACCAGCTCGAGACGGGAGAGTTGCAGGAGTTTGATGGCCTGCTGAAGCTGGGGGGTCATCACCAGTTGTTGGGAGAGGCGCAGCTGTTGCCTGAGTTCCATTGCCATAACTACAACTTCACGGTTTCCATTACGGTTCACACAGTTGGGTTGCCAGTCGCATCGCTATTGATACGCCGACCGAAGCCGCCTGTCGGACGGTTCAATCCATCGAAATATTTCGGGCGCCTCCATGGTGCAGAGAGGCGCTGACTCTCAAAGGGTAAAGCTTTCGCCCAGATAAATACGGCGGGCGATATCACTGGATGCTATTTCCTCGGGGGAGCCGGTTGCAATGACTTTCCCATCGCTCATGATATATGCGTTGTCACAGACGCCCAGGGTTTCACGGACGTTGTGGTCTGAGATCAGCACTCCGATGCCATTTTCCTTGAGCATGGCAATAATATTTTGGATGTCGATCACCGCAATGGGATCGACGCCTGCAAAGGGTTCGTCCAGGAGAAAAAAGGCCGGCTTGATGGCCAGGACCCGGGTGATCTCAAGTCGCCTGCGTTCTCCGCCTGACAGCACTGCCGCCTTGCGATCTGCCAGGTGGCTGATGCGGAGCTCTGCCAGAAGGGTCTCAAGGCGTTCTTCCTGTTCCTGCTTAGAGATGTTGAGCAGCTCCAGGATGGCCATGACGTTGTCCCGTACCGACAGGGATTTGAAGATGGACGATTCCTGGGGAAGGTAGCCGACCCCGCATCGTGCCCGTTTGTAGACCGGGTAGTCAGTGATTTCCTGTTCGTCAATGAACACGGTGCCTGAATCCGGGCGTACAATACCCGCAGCCATGTAAAAGGTGGTGGTCTTTCCGGCGCCGTTGGGTCCGAGGAGCCCGATGACCCGATTGCTCTCCACATGAATGGAGACACCGTCCACAACGGCACGACCGCCGTATGTTTTTACAAGGCTGTTTAAAACAAGCTCTGTCATAAAATCCCGATCTTTCCTCTTCGCGTCTGTTTTCTTATTCGGGCCTTTTCAAAAGGATCATGCATCCTTTGCCGATATCAAGAGCAACCCGCCCTCTTTGTCTGTTCAGCTTTTTTAGGATGTGACTCACCATACCACACGGGGTTTGAAAAAGCACTTGGCTTGTTGCCCCAATCCCTGGCGGGAGCACCGACTCCCAAGGCTTCAAGCTTTATGGTGTCTTTTCATCCGGGGCAAAGGAAAATCCTTTTTCTCCGGGGACAAGTTTGACCTCAACCCGTTGGCTGGCGTCGCTGTCCACGTTGATGGCCCCGGATTGACGATTGATGACAATGGTTTTCCCTGTGAGGGTGTTTTCACCGCTGACCACGCGGGGTGGGCCTCCGGTGAGGGTGACCACCTCTTTGCGGAGGTCGTAGACGGCTTTCTCGGATGTGGTTCGTTTCTCCTCAAAGACCATGATCACGTTGCCTTCGGCCTCGATGAGGGAGAGCCCCTTGGTGGTGTCGCCTTTCTGTTTGCCGTCTTCGTAATGAAGCTGGACTTTGTCGGCGGTGAGGATGGCTCCGTCCCGGGTGATACGGACATTGCCGGAGAAGAGGGCGTAGCGACCCTGGCTGTCTGAGGTGAGGTGATCGGCATTGATGCCGATTTCACCCTCCACAGCGCTTCCGACACCGGGCAGGGCAAGCAGGATCAGCAGGAGAACCCAGAGGTGTTTACCGGGGAAGTGTTTCATCTATATTTCCTTTGCTCTCTTCACGAAGTGTTCCTTTTACGTTTCCGTCCAGTTCGAGTCGTCCGACCGTGAGGTCGAGGAACAGGGTGTCTCCAAAGAGATTGGAGATGCCGTCCGAGATGGCAACTGGCGTTTTTGACGTGATGGTATGGGCCGCTTTGGCGTAAGAGAGGGCGTCACTTTTAATGGTGAGGGCGCCTCGTGTGACCACCACGTTCCCTGTGACCGTCATATTGCGGGTCTGGGTGTTGAGAGATCCTTTGTCCGCTGTCATGACGGTAATATTTCCCGACTTTTCAAAATAGCGGGCGGTGAGCTCGATGAACTCTGCCCGGTTTTCCGTGCTGTAGAGGTGGACGGTGTCCGCCTCCACGCTCCATTCATCGACCCCCTGACGCGAGGCCGTGTGGCGCATCTTGTCCAGGGAGAAGGTGGCCTTGCTGTCTGTGCCGGAGGAAGGACCTGTCTCTTCCCCTGAACGATGGGTGACCAGAATAACCAGCGTGGACAGGGCCGTGGCTGTAATGACAGCGATCAGCACACGTCGAATGATCGTTCGTGTGGGGAGGGCGCTTCCGTGCTTCATGCGAGAAATCTTTCGATGGCCTCCGCCCAAAGCCCTTTGGCTTTGAGGATTGCCTCGCAGGTTTCCCGGACGGCCCCTTTGCCCCCCGGATGGGTTGTGGTTATCGCCGCGAGTTCTTTGACCTCGGCGGCGGCATCCGCCACGGCAATAGAGAGTCCGACGCGCCGCATAATGGGCAGGTCGGGGAGGTCATCACCGATAAAGGCCATGCGATGAGCCGGAACGCCGGATTGGTCGATAACCTTTGCCAGGGCCGCCGCTTTGTCGGAGACGCCGTGGAAGAGGAAGGGGATGCCGAGGTTTTTGACGCGGGCTTCAAGGGCCCCGGCGGACCGTCCGGTGACGATGGCTGTCTGGATGCCGGCGTCCATGAGGAGGCGCAGACCCAACCCGTCTTTGACGTTGAAGTTCTTGATCTGACTGCCGTCATCCTGATAGATCACCTCGCCCTGGGTGAGGACGCCGTCGACATCCATGATCAAAAGATCAACAGAGGCGAGTTTCTCTTTTTCTTTCATGCCTTGCCTCCGCCGTTTACGATGGCTTTTATGGCCACGATCTGGGGGAGAAGAGCTTCCATCATGCCGAAGGTCACCGAGTTGGGGCCATCACACAGGGCGTTGTCCGGATCAAAGTGGGTCTCCATAAAAAGGCCGTCGGCACCGGCGGCGATGGCCGCTTTGGCCAGGGGGGGTGCCTGGCGTCTGTCGCCTCCGGATTTGGTGCCCTGGCCGCCGGGGAGCTGGACCGAATGCGTGGCATCAAAGATGACGGGGCAGCCGGTCTCCTTCATAATGCCCAGGCTGCGCATGTCCACCACGAGGTTGTTGTATCCGAAGGAGGTGCCTCTTTCGGTCAGGAGAATGTCATTGTTTCCGGCGGACTGTGCTTTTTTGACAATATTTTCCATGTCCCAGGGGGCGAGGAATTGTCCTTTTTTGATGTTGACCGGTTTGCCGGTTTTGGCGGCGGCAACAATCAGGTCGGTTTGGCGGCAGAGCAGCGCTGGAATCTGGAGGATGTCCAGAACCTCTGCGGCTTCTATGGCCTGCTCCGGGGAGTGGATGTCTGAAATAACGGGGATGCCGAATTCACGGCGGATCTCTTCCAGGATGCGCAGTCCCTCTTGGGGGCCGGGGCCGCGAAAGGCGTCGATGCTGGTGCGGTTGGCCTTATCGTAGGATGCCTTGAAAATATAGGGCACCCCCTCTTTTCGGGTGAGCCGGGAGAGAAATTCAGCGATCCGCAGGCAGATATCCCGGGTTTCGATGACGCAGGGGCCGGCAATGAGAAAGGGGGGGGCTTCGGGTCCGGTGCGTAACGAATTTATGGGGTCTGTCATACAAAGCTCCTTAACGTGTAAGGGGTTGGTTCATGGTGGCTTCGCAGCCTGTGGCTCAGGGGCTGTGATCATACACACCTTTGTCTCAGGTCGGTACCCGATCACAGCATGGCCCATGCGAAACGCTTAGCCCGGATATTTCATAAGAAAACAACCAAGACTAAGGGAAAATTAGTAATTACAGTCTTTTGCAGCAATGTTTTCCGTTGTTTCAAAAATGCAAAATGTAATCCACGGTATGCTGTCTGATTTTCTCACCCTTCGGGCGAGCCGGGTGCTCTCATCTGCCGCGTTATCAGAGCTTTGAGGTAAACCACTACATCTTCAGCTCTGATGCCTTGCATATGAGCGCACCCAACTCGTGAAATATCCGGGGTAGGGTGGTATTTTTTTTACGGCAGCATTCCATGCTTTAGGTACGGAATTTGCTGTGGCCGGTTGATCTATGGGATGTATCTCGGAAGCCCGGCAAAAGTCAAGAAGCCAAAAGAGCCCTTGATAACCCATGGCTTTGCTGGTATCAGATAAGGTTGAAATGCCATACTGGCCATGATTGCCAAGGGTATCGGGTGGTTCTCGGTCGCGAGAGACCCGGGGATCATGGCTTCATTTGAATGCATCCTGAATGAATTTTCATTTGGGTTTTTTATCATTGCCCCACCTTAATAAATTAGTGCGGGTGTCTGGAGATGTAAGCTTGAGACAAAAAAAAGAAAGCAAAAAAGGCCGCTTGGTGGTCCTGCTTTTTCTTGTGATCCTCGTGGTGGCCGGATGGCTTGGCTTCAGTCGCCTGGAGGGGACCCCGCCTGTGGTAGGTCTGAATCTCTCTTTGGAAACATTGGGGAGCCGGGCCCGGTTGACGGGGACGGTGTCTGATGAGACCAGTGGGCTTCGCGAGGTGTGGGTCGCCCTTTCCCGGGGCGGTGTCGATAAAGTGATTTACAGTAAAGTCTGGCCGAGTGATGGATTCCCTGGCAAGGGAAGTACCTTCTCTGATGCCATTGATGTGGATGCAGACCCTGGCAAATTGGGTTTGACAGACGGAAAGGCCTTGCTGCGTATTCGAGCCACCGACCATTCCCTTCGAAACTGGCTGAAGGGGAACACCACATATATTGAAAAAGAGATCACCATCGATACGAAGCCTCCCGGGGTGGATATTCTGACCCGCAACCACAATGTGGCCACGGGTGGGACTGGGGTGGTCGCTTACCGGGTTTCGGAAGAGGTTTCCAAGAGTGGTGTGCGTGTTGGAAAGAACTTTTTCCCCGGATATTCCGGCTATTTTGAAGGGCATGAGAACGTTTATGTCGCTTTTTTTGCGCTCAGCCATCTCCAAAAGAAGGGGATGGAAATCTGGGTAGAGGCCGAGGATGCGGCCGGGAATCTGACAAAGGCCGGGTTCTACCACTATATTATGGGAAAACAGTTTAAGCGCGATCGCATCAACATCGGCGACAGCTTTCTCAATGCTAAAATACCGGCCATGAATGTCGATGCCTTTGGCGCTGTCCCGGACAGCAACCTGAATAAATGGTTGATCATCAACAGCAAGATGCGGGCCGCCAATAACCGGACGATTCTTGCCAGTGGCCTCAAAACCGAACCCCGTATGCATTGGAAGGGGACCTTTAAACAACTGCCTGGCTCTGCCTCCCGTGCGAATTATGCCGATCATCGATCGTATTATTACAAGGGAAAACGGGTGGATCAAAAATACCATCTTGGCTTGGATTTAGCCTCGATCCGGCAGGCGGAGGTTCCCGCAGCCAATGCCGGAACGGTGGTGTTCGCCGAAGAAGTTGGGATCTATGGTCGGACGGTGGTCATTGACCATGGGTTCGGGCTTCTCTCCAGCTATTCCCATATGAGTTCGGTCCGTGTTAAAGAGGGGGATGTCTTGAGAAAAGGTGACGTCGTGGGTCGGACGGGTGTGACCGGGCTGGTGGGGGGCGATCATCTCCATTTTGGAATGATTGTTCACAATATTTTTGTCAACCCCATCGAATGGTTTGATGGCCATTGGATTAAAAACAACATCACGTCCAAGCTGGATCAGGTGAAGCGGGACCTCGCACGGACCGGAGGGCGGAAATAGGGCGCGGTGGGTTGTTTAAGTCACGATCCTGCGATCACTTCAGGGGTGACAGCGTCAGTTTTTCAAGGCGTATCGGGTGCAATCCAATCGGGCTTGTATTTCGACATATCGGGCCTGGGTCGGGAAAGACTATCAGACAAATGATCAATCAATTTGGAGCTGAATACGGTGGGCAAATCATACAAGGTTGAAAAAAGTTACGAAGAGATCAATGCCAAGATCAAAACAGGTGAGGTTGTGGTGGTCACCGCCGAAGAGATGATCGGTATTGTTGACGAAAAAGGCCCGGTTGAGGCCGCCCGACAGGTGGATGTGGTCACCACGGGAACCTTTGCGCCCATGTGTTCGTCTGGAGCTTTTCTTAACATTGGCCAGTCCACGCCCACGGTGCGCACCACGGCCACCTGGTTCAATAATGTTCCCGCCTACTCGGGAGTGGCGGCTGTGGATTGTTATCTCGGGGCCACGGCGGTCTGTGATGATGATCCGTTGAACAAGGTCTATCCTGGGGAGTTTCGCTACGGGGGAGGCCATGTCATCGAGGATCTCGTGGCTGGCAAGACGGTCTACATTCGTGCGGACAGCTACGGCACCGCCTGCTACCCCAATCTTCATATTGAAAAAGAGATGACCCTTGAGAGCCTGCCGTCGGCCACGCTCTGCAACCCGCGAAACGGCTACCAGAATTACAACTGCGCGGTAAACCCCTCCGACAAGACCATCTACACCTACATGGGGACCTTGAAACCCAAGATGGGCAATGCCAATTATTGTTCGGCCGGGGAGCTTTCTCCCCTAATGAACGACCCCTTATACAAAACCATTGGCTTCGGAACGCGGATTTTTCTCGGCGGGGCCCAGGGGTATGTGGCTGGACCGGGAACGCAGCATAGGCCAGGAGGAGCGCGCGGTGAAAACGGAGTGCCGCTTTCTCCCGCCGGGACGCTCTGGACCATGGGTGATTTGAAGAAAATGTCACCAGAGTGGCTGCGCGGGGTGAGCATGAGGGGCTACGGTTGTTCGCTTTCTGTGGGCCTGGGCATTCCCATTCCCATCTTGAACGAAGAGATGGCGCAGTTCACCGCAGTTCGAGACGAGGAAATTTTCACTCAGATTGTGGATTACAGTGATGATTACCCCAAAGGTGTGTCCCGCAGCCTGGGTCAGGTAAGCTACAAAGAGCTCAAGAGCGGCAGTATTACCGTGGATGGGGAGACCATTCAGACCGTTCCCCTGTCCAGCATGGTCAAGGCCCGGGCTGTGGCCGAGACCCTGAAAGGGTGGATCCAGCGGGGCGAGTTTCTCCTGGGGGTTCCTCAGGAACTTCTGCCCGTCGAATAAATTGTTTAAGCGCCGGATTCCTTCCGGCGCTTTTTTTGGGGGAGAGCCCCTTCAACTCATGAAGCCGGGCCTTCCTCTTCTATTTTTGTATTGCTGATGTCATGGGACCGGTATATGATCACGGTCATTGCACGGCATGATTATTGATGGCTCAATCAACATGTCGAAAGACCGAGTCATAAGGTATGGACCCGACGACATCCGCATGTGTACGAGCCTTTCAATTTTTCCGCATAAGCCACGTTACCGTGGTTGCCTGTCTTTATTCCGATGTTTCATTGATGGCCTCGCAAAAAGTTGTGCTGGCGTCTGTTGGCATCAACGATGGTGCGGTTTCCCTCAGCTGCATGAATAGATGCTGTATGGTGCGCTGAATCGTGACTTTTTACGAATGCATTTTCATTTATTATGATTAAAAAAAGGCCTGTGCCGGTCATGCGGATTGCCCCTTCGGGTGTTTATGCGATGGCAAAACGGGTGAGCTGCGGTATGACCTGGCTCTGCAGGGCTGAAAGTAAAAGGCGAAAATAAAGTGGCATTGAAAAAGAGATCCCCTGCTGAATCGACTCCGGCCAAAGGTCCCCTTCGTGAGAACGTCGAAGCGATCGTCATTGCTCTTATCCTGGCGTTGTTTATTCGGACCTTCGTGGTCCAGGCGTTTAAAATTCCTTCGGGCTCCATGCTTAACACCCTTCAGATCGGTGATCATATTCTCGTGAATAAGTTCATCTACGGCGTCAAAATCCCCTTTATTCAAAAAACGGTTATTCCCGTCAAAGATCCGAAACGCGATGATATCGTGGTGTTCATTTACCCGGAAGATCCCAAGAAGGATTTTATCAAACGGGTTGTGGGGGTCGAAGGGGATGTGATTGAAGTTCGAAATAAAGTGCTCTATGTGAACAACGCACGTGTGGAAAGGGATTACACCATCCATACCGATCGGCGGGTGTTGCCTGCAGAGTTCACCCAACGGGATAACTTTGGGCCGGTCACGGTTCCCAAAGAGTCGCTTTTTGTCATGGGAGATAACCGTGACAACAGCCATGACAGTCGCTTCTGGGGATTTGTTCCCCTGAAGGCCGTGAAAGGGAAAGCCTTTTTGATCTATTTTTCCTGGAACGGGCGGGATAATTCGGTGCGCTGGAGTCGTATGGGAGATATTCTCAGGTAAAAGAAGGCTAAAGACGAAAAACAGGCTAAAGGCTAAAGGCTAAAGGCGAAGGAAGTCGGTCCATTCGATGCGCCAAAACCGACAGCGTGGGGTTTCACCAAGTATAATTTGGGTCCTGGCCATCGTTTGGCCAGCGACCTTAAAAAAACCGAGAAAGACGGATTGAAACGGAGCGCCGCACTCCGGTGCGGCTTTTTTAGTTCGTCGCTACCCATGCAGCACCAAAGTGCGGCGCGCAAGGGTGCTCAGGTGGCAATGTAAACACGCTGATGGCCGAAACGATGATCAATGCCATAATTTGGAATATCGAGCCTGTTGCCAAGCAGAAAACAGACAATCTGCCAACAACGGTAGTGGCGCGTAAATCCTGTTTTTAAGACCTGTTTATCAAACTTTTCAAAAGTTTGGCCCCCGGCAGGGCCGCCGGAGGCTTTTTTAGCCCGTCAATATATAAATATAGATTTCATATTCGAGGTGCCATGAAATTAAGGAACAAGGATATTCTGGACATAGAGTCCCTCTCTGCCGAAGAGATCGGGCTGATCCTTGACACGGCAGAGAGGATGCGTGAGATCTCCCAGCGTCCTGTAAAGAAGGTCCCCACCCTGCGGGGAAAAACCATCATTCTTTTCTTCCACGAGCCCAGCACGCGCACCAAGACCTCCTTTGACATTGCCGCCAAACGAATGAGCGCCGACAGCATCTCCATGGCGGCAAGTTCAAGCAGCCTGGTCAAGGGGGAGACTCTGGCGGATACGGCACTGACCCTTGAGGCGATGAATCCGGATATCATCGTGATGCGTCACTCCTCAGCGGGGGCTCCCCATATGATGGCCCAGCGGGTGAAGGCCTCGGTCATCAACGGCGGGGACGGCATGCACGCTCACCCCACCCAGGCGCTTCTGGACATGCTCACCATTCGGGAAAAGCTTGGAACGATTGCAGGCAAGCGGGTCGCCATCATCGGGGATATCGCACACAGCCGGGTGGCCCGGTCCAACATCAACGGCCTGATCAAGATGGGTGCGTCTGTGGTGGTCTCCGGTCCGCCTACCATGCTCCCCTTTGGTGTGGAGCATCTGGGCTGTGATGTGACGGGATCTGCCGATGAAGCCGTGGAGGGTGCCGATGTGGTGATGATGCTTCGGATTCAAAAGGAGCGCCAGGAGAATTTTCTCTTCTCATCGGTCCGGGAATATTCGCGAAATTACGGGATGACCCGTGAACGGCTTATGCGCGCCAACGAGGGGGCCATTGTGATGCATCCCGGCCCCATGAATCGTGGGGTTGAGCTCACCAGTGAGATCGCCGACGGTCCCTGGTCCGTGATTCTGGATCAGGTTACCAACGGGGTGGCTGCGCGTATGGCACTATTTTATCTTTTGGCAGGAGGCCGTGATGCTGACAGTGATTAAAAACGGCAAGGTGGTGGATCCGGGCAATGTGGTGGGACACTATGATGTCTGGATCATGGACGGATCTGTTGATGAGGTGGTTCCTTCTGGCGAGAAGGCGATTCCCGTCGATGCAGAGGTGATTGACGCAGAAGGGCTTCTGGTGGTCCCAGGCCTCATTGATGTCCACGTGCATCTGCGCGAGCCTGGTGAAGAGTACAAGGAAACCATTGAAACAGGCGCTCTGTCGGCGGCTGCCGGTGGGTTTACAGCGGTTTGCGCCATGCCCAACACCAAACCCGTAAACGACACCCCTGAAGTGACCTCTTTTATAGTGAAACAAGCCCGCGAGGCCGGTTATGCGAAGGTTTATCCGGTTGCGGCCATTACCGGCGGGCTCTCCGGGGCCTCCCTCTGCGAGTACGGGGAGTTGAAACGAGCCGGGGCTGTGGCCATCAGCGATGACGGGCGCCCCGTGGAAGACGGCCAGATCATGCGCCGGGCCATGGAGTACGCCAAAGGCTTTCAGATGCTGATCATCTCCCATTGCGAAGAGCTCTCCCTGGTGGCCGGCGGCTGCATGAATGAGGGACTCACCGCCACCCACATGGGCCTTGCAGGGATCCCCAACATTTCAGAGTCCATGATGGTGATCCGGGATATCAGCCTGGCCGAACTCACCGGCGCCCATCTGCACGTGGCCCATGTGAGCACGCCGGAGTCCATCGAGGCCATCCGCGAGGCTAAAAAGCGCGGAGTCTCCGTCACGGCTGAAACCGCACCCCACTACTTTACCCTGACGGATGAGGCGGTGAAGGGCTACAACACCAATGCCAAGATGAATCCCCCCCTGCGGACGGAAAAAGACCGTCAGGCTGTACGAGCAGCCCTTGCCGATGGCACCCTGGACGTCATCGCCACCGATCATGCCCCCCACTCCATCCTTGAAAAAGACCTGGAGTTCAATCGAGCCATGAACGGCATCATCGGCCTGGAGACGTCGTTGCCTTTGAGCCTGGAACTGGTCCGAGATGGCGTGCTGACCCTGGAACAGCTCGTGACGCGCATGTCCAAAAAACCGGCACAGATCTTAGGCCTTGATAATTCGCTGACCCAGGGCAATACAGCCGATATCACTCTGATTGATGAACATGCAGAATGGACGGCCGTGGCCTCTGAGATGCACTCGAAAAGCACCAACACCCCTTTTGAAGGCTGGGCCTTGAAGGGGAGGGCGGTGCAGACGATTGTGGATGGAAAGACGGTGTATGGGGGGTAAAAAAAGGCTATAGGTAAGCGGCGATAGGCTATCGGGCAAGAAAAAAATAAGGGCACAAAAAGCAGTGCCTTCTATGGTTAAACTCGGGGCAAAAACGTGCCTCCGGCGGCAAGGTGTGCCACCTTGAAAGCAGGTTGCAAATGCGCTTTGCCCCTCGTTCCTCGGGTCAAATCACATTCGCCTTGGGCTTTAGATTTACCCAAGATTGTTTTTCAAAACCTGTTTATCAAACTTTTCAAAAGTTTGGCCCCCGGCAGGGCCGCCGGAGGCATCTTTAACCTGGCTGCCTCCGGCGGCAAGGTGAGCCACCTTGAAAGCGGGTTTGCGAATGCACTATGGGTGTCGGTACTCTCAGCACCTCACGTCCGCATTCGTGTGAAGGGTAAGGGGGGGACGTGTCGCGTTGTAGTCCTTTGACGTGGGGCGAATGGTAACGCACAGACACGGGCGTAGGCGGACTTGTCACGGCGTAGCCGGCTTTTCCAAGCGTAGCTGAACGCGAAGACGGATTTCTTGGGTCAAATCACATCCGCATTTGGGTCGCCGAAATCTAAAATATGTATTTAAGACCTGTTTGTTAAACTTTTCGGCCTGGTCCAACTCAGGGTTATACATTTTGAATGTAGCTCATAATATTGGCCACATTTATTGAGAAGTTGGCCTCAATCATCGTTTCGGCCATCAGCGTGTTTACATCGCCACCTGAACACCCTTGTTCCCTGGAGCGCCGCACTCCGGTGCGGCATGGGTAACGACGAACTAAAAAGCCGCACCGGAGTTCGGCGCTCCGTTTCGGTTCGTCTTTCTCGGTTTTTAAAGGTCGCGGCTCAAACGATGACCAAGGCCGAGAAGTTGAATAAAAATGCGTTTAACGAACGGAAACACCAATCGTATTTTATAACGGAGTGGAGGCACCACAGCACCCTTCCGGGCGCGCCGTGCTCCGCTGCGGCTTTTTTTGCCGGGGGCTTGGCCCCGGCCAGTGTTACCCTAAAATAGCCATTATTGAACACATCCAACTTTTCAAAAGTTTAGCCCCCGGCAGGGCCGCCGGAGGCATACGCTGAATAGTTACGAAGAACAATGCTTTTAGCGGCGTAGCCGCCTTCATGCTCTTCAAGCGCTTCATGGTAGAAACGCCTTTTTTTGTTACTTCTGATGCACCGCCAGCCTTCGCCATTTAAAACGCTACCTTGTGTCTTAGCGCCTTTGCCCGAGAATGTTTTTTAAATGCTGGAGCGTAGCGACTCCTTGCCGATAGCCTATGGCCGATCACCTATAGCCCGTTTTTTTTAACCCAGAACCCATTCGGATAGAAGGACACCCCACTGACTCATGCCCAATAAACCTCATATTCTCGTTGTGGATGATGATCTCGGAATGCGTGAGTTTCTTGAGCTGATGCTGACCCAGGAGGGGTACAAGGTGACCCTTTCGGATTCTGGAAAAGACGCAGTAAAAAAAATCAAGAAATCTGAGTATGATCTGGTCTTGACGGACATTCGTCTGGGAGACTTGACAGGTCTGGATGTCCTGCGGGCTGCCAAGCAGAACAAAGAAGAGACCGCCGTGGTGCTCATTTCCGCCTATGCCACAACGGAAACAGCCGTCGAGGCGATGAATGAAGGTGCCTACGACTACGTGCCCAAGCCCTTTGACAACGAAGAACTCAAAGACACCCTCCGCAGAGCCCTCGAACTTCAGAGCATTGCCGCCGAAAAAGAAAAACTCTCCGAAGAGACTCAGGAGGTCCTTCACTTCGGGAGTATGATTGGAAGCAGCGGCCCCATGCGCCGAATTTATACTCTGGTTGAGCAGGTGGCGGACACGAAGACCAATGTCCTGATCACCGGCGAGAGCGGTACCGGCAAAGAACTGATAGCCCATTCCATCCACCTCTTGAGTGGTCGTAAAAAAGAGTCCTTTGTGGCCGTCAACTGCGGTGGCATTCCCGAAACCCTCATGGAAAGCGAGCTTTTTGGCCACCTCAAGGGCTCTTTTACCGGGGCCACCCACGACAAAAGAGGGCTCTTCGAAGAGGCAGGGGGCGGCACGATCTTTCTTGATGAGATCGGCGAACTCTCTGTGGCCCTGCAGGTTAAACTCCTCCGAGTGGTCCAGGAACGAAAAATCAAGCCTGTAGGCGGCACCCGCGAAGTAGACGTCGACGCCCGCGTCATCTGTGCCACCAACAAGAATCTTGAAGAGGAGGTGATGGAAAAACGATTCCGAAAAGACCTCTTCTACCGCCTGAACGTCATTGAAATTCGAGTCCCCCCCCTTCGCGAGCGCAAAGCCGACCTTAAGCCCCTGTCCCAGTTTTTTCTGGAAAAATATGCCCGCGAGATGGGAAAAGACATAACAAAGATTTCATCATATGCCATTGATTTGTTGAAAAATTACGATTTTCCGGGTAATGTAAGGGAACTCGAAAATCTCATCGAACGCAGTGTGGCCCTCTCTGCCACCAACATCATTCTCCCAGAAAGTCTCTCCATGTCTTCAAAGCGAAGGCGATGGATTGAAGGGGTCTCAAACCGGCGTTTTGATCTGGATGAGGTCGCTACCGGCGTGGATCTCACCGAAATCTTGGAAGCCATCGAAACCGCTTATATGGAAAAGGCCCTGGAATTCACCAAAAGAAACAAAAGCAAGGCCGCTGAACTGTTGGGACTCTCCTTCCGGTCCTTCCGGTATCGGTGTGACAAGTTGAATATTTTGTAAATGTGACAATTTTTGTCAGCCACAGTGCCTTATAATGTCAGTATGTGTTTGGTATGTATCTGTTGATTCATGCTTTTGTCCTGATATACTGCATGATTTAAGATGTTTATAACTTTAATTTTTTCTGGAACGAATACTGCATTATTAAAATAGTGAAGGCGGCAACGATGAAAAGCGACTCAACAAATCAAAGTGATACGAATGGATTTACTCTGATTGAGTTGTTGATTGTGGTAGCGATCATTGGGTTACTTGCCGCCGTTGCGATTCCGAATTATTCTAAAGTTCAGTGTAAATCGAAACAAGCTGAGGCAAAAAAAGCACTTAATGATATTCGGACAGCCCAGGAAGCTTATTACGCGGAATCAGATTCTTATGCTTCAAGACTGATATCGCTTAATTATTTTCCACGTCAGCCTGGAAGATATACGATTTCAATCGTGACTTCTTCCCGGATAACTTTCACAGCTCAAGCTTCAGGGTTTATAAATAATAAACTCGATTCATGGAGTATGGATGAACAGGGGCTGCTGAAGAATACTCAACCGGGATGTAGTAACTAAATTTGGCACTGATCTTTCGATTCAACTTACATAAAATGGATGTGTTGACCCGTGGTTGAAAGAATGATAACTGTTTCATGAAGCTACGGGTTATTTAACGAAAAAAATAGGAGAAAATACCATGATGAAAAAAGACAGCAAAGGTTTTACTCTGATCGAATTGATGATCGTTGTGGCGATTATCGGTATTTTGGCCGCGATTGCGATTCCAAACTTTCGAAATTACCAACTCAAGTCAAAAGAGTCTGAAGCTAAAGTCAACTTGGCGGCAATTGCTGTTGCGCAGGAAGGTTATTTTGCCGAGTTTGATGGATACCCTACTTGCGCTCCAAACCCAAAGGCTCTAATACCTGGAAAGAAAGCTGTATTTGTGAAGATACCAGATTCAGCCGATTTTAAAGGCTACGAAAAGATTGGTTTTGAGCCTAAAGATACTAAAGTTTATTATCAGTACGAAATTGCGAAGGTTGGTAATACTAGCTTTTTAGGCACAGCGAAGGCAGACTTAGATGGAGACAAGACTAATGGCGAGTTCCGAGTCAAAAATGATTCGGGGGTTTGGAAGTTCTCTAAATTGACAGATTACTAAGACATTAAGTCCAGACATTTTCTGTCTTGATAAATCCATTTTCAGATGGAGAAGATAAGGGCAGGTATCCATAAAGATATCTGCCTTTATTATATTAAAGAGAGTGTTTTATGCTTTTTTTTCGGAGAAATCATGCTGTATCATCGGTCATTGTTGCGTCAATATTACTTGTACTTGTCCAGTTGCCGCAACATGATTACAGAGGCAAATGGGTGCAGAGGCCCTTCATCTTTAATATCGATACCCGACTGATATCTCTTATATCTATTGGGCATGAAGAAGTTATTGCCGATTACTTATGGCTTCAACTTGTATCTCGTTTTGGTTCTGCGATTAAAAATAAGCAGGATGCTGAATTTGTTTATGAATATTTGGAATATATCACTGATATTTCCCCTATGTTTGAGGGCGTTTATGAGTTTGCTGGCATGATCCTGCCGAGTGTATTTAACGATGTTGATGGTTCTGTTTTTTTTGTTGAGAAGGGGTTGGCAAGTGTCTCAACAAGAGATAATCGTTATTGGAAACTTCTATTCTATCAGGGGTTCAATTATTTTTTTTATAAAAATGATTACAGTAAAGCTGCATTTTATATGGAACAGGCGGCGACGTACTCACAGTCACCCAAATATTTGCCATTGCTTGTAGCACGCCTTTACTCTATGGCAGATAAGGAGGGAGATGGTATAGGTTTTCTTGATTCTGTAATTGCTTTGACAGATGATCCTTACCTTTTGGTGGAATTAAATAAACGCAGGGATGAGCTTGTTGCCGATTTAGGGTTGGAAGCGATGCAGAGTGCTGTGGATTTATTCCGGTCGTCCTTTTTGGTGATACCATGTGAATTATCTTTTCTTGTTTTTATGGGGTTTATTCAGGACCCATATCTTTTCGATTTGTTGGATTACTATGAAATAAGAGGCGATGGGGTTGTAGTTTTAAGGGTTAAATAATCTATACTTAGGGCGGTTTGTGCGTGCTATATGAACTCACTATTGTCATTGCAGAATGTATCAAAGTCTTTGGGGTTTCATTTTTGGCAGAAGAAGAAAGATGTTTTGAAAGACATCTCCTTAAATATTGAGAGCAATGAAATTATGGGTCTCGTTGGTCACAATGGGGCAGGGAAAACAACGCTGTTCAAGATTATCGTGGGTTTTATGAAGGCTGATCGGGGGGCTGTTCATTTCAGCTCTCACTTTGGTCAGGACCCTCGTTTTCGCATTGGATTTCTTCCTGAGTCACCCTATTTTTACAGTCATTTGTCAGCTAGAGAGTGCTTGGGGTTGTATATATCTTTATTCGGTATGTCTTTGAAAGACTCAACTATTCTCATTGAAAATAGTTTAAATGAAGTTGGCCTTCAGGATCATTCAAATGCGTTGTTAAGAAGCTATTCGAAAGGAATGCTTCAGCGATTTGGCATAGCACAGGCCTTGCTCAACGATCCTGAATTATTGATTCTTGATGAGCCTATGTCAGGTCTTGATCCTGAGGGAAGAAGGGATATGCGGTCTGTTATTATGAATAGGGCAGAGCGCGGGAAGGCAGTTGTTTTTTCATCTCATATTTTAAGTGATGTTGAGGATATTTGCGATCGAGTTGTTGTTCTTAAAGGAGGCGAGATCGTGCAGATCCTTTCGAATGAAGAAACCAATCGATATCGCAGTTGGATTGTTGAGTTCAGAGGGGAAATACCACGGCACGATTTACAGATGCCCATGTTTAAATCTGCACAGACATTGAAGCATGGTGGGTATCGCTTGACACTATCAACGATAGATGATGTGAACATGGTACTTAAAGTCATCATTAATTCTGGCGGAAGGATAGAGGATGTAAAGGAAATGTATTCGAGCCTTGAAACTCTTTTGCTGCCCGGAGAATGTAAGAGGTGAAAATGCATTTGAATAAATTATTTTCTATTGCTCTTAATACGTACAGAGAATCTGTCAGAGATAAAATTTTTTATACTTTTTTTGCTTTTTCGATAATTATAATTGGATTGTCATTTTATTTGGGTCGCTTATCGATTGGTGAATCAAGAAAAATATTACTTGATGTGTCTTTTGGAACTATGTCAGTAATAGGTACTCTTGTTTCTGTTTTTGTTGGAATTAGCTTGGTCTATAGAGAGATAGAAAGAAAAACAATTTATAATATTTTATCAAAACCCATAGGTAGGGGAGAGGTTGTTATCGGCAAGTTTTTGGGTTTAAGTACCGCACTTGTGCTGATGGAAATACAGATGTTTGCGATGATGGTTGTTTTAATGTTTTTACAAGGTCATCCGATTAATATCAATTTGTTTCCAGCATTTTTCTCTATCTTATGTGAAATAGAATTAATACTTGCCTTTGCCGTTATCTTCTCAACAATGAGTTCTCCTATACTCAGTGGTATTTTTACTATAGCCTTCTATATTGTTGGAAATATTTCTCATAGCATTTATGATTTATACCGTTTGTCGAGCGAGAGTGTTGGCTGGGTATTGCAAATACTATATTATGTCTTACCTGATTTTAATAAATTTAATTTCAGGGCTCATGCTCTTTATAATATTCCGATCGAAGTTCCTCACTTGTTTCTATCTTTCTGTTATGTAATATTATATCTTACAATTCTTTTAAAATTTGCAATTGTTGTATTTGAGAAGAAAGATTTAGAGTGATTGTGGATTCTTCCCATATTAGAGTGGGTAACTCAGGAGAGAACCGAAATGCTTTGTGTCGTGACAGATACAGGCAGGTCTCCGATGGTAGGCAGGGGGATGCTTAAACTCATAGCATGTGGCAGTGAGTTGATCCTACCGCAAACTTTATGGTGCGGTATTACCCATTCAAATCGTGAAAGAGCCGTAATTGTAACCTTGCTATTGATTCTCGATAGGCTTTTTATCAAAAATTGTGTCCGAACTTTTGATGGTGTGGCCTGTAAGGTTTGATGCTTCAGGTTATTATAAAGAAACTTTCTTAAAGACAACGAATACAAAGATAATTAAGAGAATGTAAATTTCAATAGCTTAAAGATTGAATGGTTTTCGGCTATAAATGAGCTATATGGGTCAGTTTTTTGAACCCATCGTATTTTTATCATCAAGACTAATTTTTGGGGATTCCAATGGGCTCAAAGTGGTTTGTTGTTTTGAGTGGCTTGTTTGTTTTACTTATTTATAGTAATACGTTTAATGCCTCTTGGCATTTTGATGACGATCAAAATATTTTACAAAATGAGTCTATTCATATATCAGATTTATCACCCCACTCCTTGAAGCAGGCCTCAGGTTTTAAGCCGACCATTTCGTGGCTGATTAACATGAGGCCCGTTTCATTTTTGAGCTTTGCTTTTAACTGGTATTTGGGGGGTACCCATGTTTTCGGTTATCATATTGCTAATATAATAATACATTTCACAAATTCTATCTTGTTGTTTTTTCTTACGCGTTCTTTATTGGAGTTGACAGGCGAAAAATCTGAAAAAAGAATTCTTTTCATATCATCTCTGTCAGCATTGCTATGGGCCATTCATCCCATTCAAATCCAGTCGGTGACTTACATCGTCCAGAGAATGAATTCTCTGGCAGCTTTATTTTATCTTTTGGCTTTGCTGTTTTATTTAAAAGCCAAATCAAGTGATAAAAGAATAATATATTATTTGGTTTTTTTTGCGTTATTCATTTTGTCTGTCGGAAGTAAGCAGAACGGAATCCTTTTACTGGTTTCAATATTGCTTTTAGAGAATGTGTTTTTTTTGAATTCGAACGATTGCAAGCAACGTCGTTGTTTGGCATTATTTAATGTTATTTTTGCTTTGTGTTGTGCTTTTGTCCTTCTTGATTTTTTCTTCGAATGGTCATCGGTATATGATGCATACCGTTTAAGAAGTTATACTAAAGTACAAAGATTTTTGACAGAATTTAGAGTGGTGATTTTTTATCTTTATTTATTGGTATATCCAGTGTCGAGTAATTATTCTATAGCGCATGAATTTTTTATTTCCAACTCATTCATTGATCCAATATCGACATTGTTTGCTTTTATTACTATCATTATTATCCTTTGCATAGCGGTGATTTTAGTAATGCGTAGGCATAAATTGATCGGGTTCTCGATTTTGTTTTTTTTTACGAGCCATTTGTTAGAATCAACATTTATTCCCCTTGAAATTGCTTTTGAACATCGAAATTATATCCCTTCATTTTTTTTCAATATTCCTGCGTCTTGTCTAATTTATAAGGGAATATATGAGTCAGGCTACAGTAAGCTAACCAAGGGGCTGATACAAATGTTATGTGTGCTTCTTCTTATGATATTGGGCCTTAGTACATACACTCGTAATGAAGACTGGAAGTCAGAACGCTCTTTATGGGCTTCTGCTTTGCCGCATGCTGAAAATATGGCTCGTGTGTATCACAATTTATCCGCAACATACACGAACAGTGACCATGACCAGGCAATACGGATTGCATTTAATAAAAAGGCCATGGAATTGAATGATTCCACAAAAAATAAAGCAAAGATCATTTCTTTAAAAAATATTGCGATTGTTTATATTGAGAAGGGCGACTATTCAAAGGCGCTATGGTACCTTATAAAGGCTTATGGGTATCTTAAGAGCGATTCGGACGCATTGCTAATCGCAAAAATGCAGCTTAGTGAAGGGAAATACTCAGAGGCGTTACGCTGGATAGATTATGTTAGTATTAGCGAGATAAGTCTTCCGGAGCGCAAAGACTATTATCGCCTCAAATCTGTTATATATATTAAGACAAATAAATTTACTGAAGCCAAGAATCAGTCTATACAGTATGTAAAACTTGGAGGTGATTTGACGACTCCTTATTATTTTCTTGCTTATACAAATATGCGTATTCATAATTATGATAAAGCAGAATTGTATTTAAATAAAATTCCTCACTCAAATAGAAACTTTTTATACTACGTTTATTATTTGCAACTTGCAGCTTTGATAGACGATCAAAATAAAATTAACGATGTAATAACTTCTATGATAAAGTCATTTCCTATACCTGATATCTTAAGTGAAGTGAAAAGATATAAAGATCTAAAAGATGTTCCTATTGTTCAAGTTACTGAAGTAGAGACTATTATCAAAAAAAAGATATCTTCTGTTGATTCTGTAATTCAGAATGATATGGGTTACTAATCAATGATATTGTCGCGGCTATGACAGGCTTTCCTATTCATGCGACATTCACTTTCTTTCCGAGGTACCGCGAGGCGGTAAGAATATTAATATAAGGGATTATGAAAACCATTCGGAAGGGAAACCGGAAAAGGAGATATAAAAACGATGTTGGGTGGATTTCAAGCTATGGTCGTATAAGTTGTATGGTCGGATACGGTAGCGTTTCGGGTAGGTTTTTGTAGAGCAATGGGGTCAAATTTGCATAGAACCTAGTCGAAGAGCCTTCAATGTCGCACCATGTTCATATTTGCGGTTTGTATGTAGCAACGGCCAATACATTTAAACAAGGAGCTTTTGAACTAAGGTATTGTGCCCTATCGACTTTTTGGGCTGTTTTTTTGTCGTCTAACGACGCCGTAGAATAAGTCCCCGCTGAAATTTCATGGTGAATGCTATGCTGAAATTAGTCAAAGAAGTGTCAACTGTGTAGAATTTGACTGTTACTTTACCAGAATTCAACGTCTTTTTAACAAATAACCCTGAATTTTGAAAAACAGACTTATTCTATAGGGTCAACTTAGGGGTAGTATGGCCGTATAGCAACCAACAGTAAGTGCAGGATAAGCGATCAATGGAAATAGAAATTGGTAAAATGGGGTATGCACTATGCCTTAGCGGCCCAAGATATCGAGGGCTTGAGCCAATTGCACAACTATATTTTGGTAATTCCTAAAAGCTTTGGTACGACTTTTCTCTTTCAGAGGCTCTATTCGGGCTAACGGTTTTGTCGGTAGTATTTGATTTGTTTGGTCTTAATGTGTGGGGGCTTATGAGTTCTTCAGTCAGCGTTATTTTACCTGCTTATAATGAAGTGACAAGTATTGGTGCAGTAGTCTCCGCTATCAGGTGTATTCATCCTGAGTATGAGGTTATTGTTGTCAGCGATAGTTCTACAGATGATACAGCGCGCGTTGCCAAGTCGTTAGGTGCTATTGTTTATGAACATCCCTACAATATAGGGAATGGAGCAGCAGTAAAGACAGGAATGCGTCATGCTTCTGGAGATGTACTGGTCACCATGGATGCCGATGGTCAGCATGATCCAGCTGATATTCAAAAGTTGGTTTCGTATATTCCTGAATACGACATGGTGGTCGGTGAGCGCTCTTTAAATGGGCAGGCATCAGTCCGGAGGGCCGTGGGTAACTATTTATACAATGGATTTGCATCCTATGTAGCAAAATTCAAAGTCAAAGATCTGACCTCTGGCTTTCGGGCTGTTAAGCGTGAAGTAGCTTTGGAATATTTGCATCTTTTTCCTAATACATACTCTTATCCGACCACCTTGACTATAGCTGTTCTTCGAAGTGGGTTTAGTCTGAAATACATGCCAATACGAGTCAAGTCTCGTAAAAATGGAAAAAGCGGAATCCACCTGGTTAAGGACGGGACCCGCTTTTTGATGATTATTATTAAAATATGCACACTCTATTCACCTTTAAGGGTTTTTTTGCCTGTCAGTGGCATGATGTTTCTTTTAGGGTTTATTAACTATGCATATACGTATCTGTCTGGAGGCAGGTTTACGAACATGAGTGCTACATTATTTATGTCTGGAGTGATCATTTTTATGATGGGGATCATTTCTGAACAGATATGTCAGATGCGCTATGAATATAAAAAATAGAATACTCGTCATTACGAGAAATTATCCACCTAAAATTGGCGGGCTTGAAACGTTTAGTTTTAATTTGATCCAAAATTTTGAAAAGAGGGCATCAACATATAAAATCACACTCTCAAAAAGCAATATTCATTTATTATGGTTTATTCCCTATAGTTTATTTCTTGCCAGTTTCATGATTAAGAGATATCGCATACAGAAAGTGCATTTATGTGATGGTGTTTTATCCCCTATTGGCTTCATTTTGAAAGCATTCTTTCGTATTCAGGTGACTGTAACAATCCATGGCTTAGATATTACGTACAGTAATAGGTCTTATCAATTATTCATTCCGAGAATTTTATCGCATCTTGATAAAATTGTTTGTGTTAGTCGTTCAACATTGACGGAGTGTGTTAACAGAGGGATGTCCGCATCGAAATGCATCGTGATTGGTAACGGAGTTAATGCCAATGACTTTAAGCTTAACTTGCCTAAAAATGAAATCTCATACAAGTTTAAAAAGATAGTAGATTTTGAGGTTAACTCTAAAAAAATTCTTCTTACAGTCGGTCGTTTGGTGCAAAGAAAGGGTGTGGTCTGGTTTTTAGAAAATGTGTTTTATAAATTGGATGAGAACTACATCTATTTAATTGTAGGCTCTGGACCAGAGTATGGTAGTATTGCTAAAACAATTATGAAATATTCTTTAGAAAATAGGGTTAAGGTATTTAGTGGATTAAGTGATTTGGAAAGAAATATAGTGTATCACTCTTCAGATCTGTTTATTATGCCAAATATTATCGTTGATGGGGATGTAGAGGGGTTTGGTATTACAGCCATTGAGGCGGGCGTATGTGGTCTTCCAGTTGTTGCATCCGATCTTCAAGGTATCAAGGATGCTGTTGTAAATGAGATTACGGGCATTTTGATACAAGTGGAAGATAGTGTAGGTTATTCTTCAGCCATTATAAATCAAAGTTATAACCGTAAAGTTATAGCAGAATATGTAATGAAGAATTTCTCATGGGATAAATGTATAGATGCGTATTTCAGTCTGTTATTTTAATTTATTTTCAGTGATGTCCGGTTAGGTCTTTGCATGGTGCTTTTTACGTTTTTTTGTTTTTTCCCTTGCCGTAGTAGTGGAGTCCGGTGCACCGCATAGCTCATTAAAAATGGTCGCCCGTAGCTCTCTGATTCTTTCAATAGAGACCTTTTCGTTGTGTTCCTCGTGGCAATATATTGCCATTAAAAGATATGAAATGAGGCCACCAAGAATCTGGACCATCAGTCCATACTCGCTACGTGCTATAAGGTGATAAACTTTCAAATGGTGTTTCCACCATTTAAAAAAGGACTCAATAGTCCATCTCAGTTTGTAAACTTCTGCAACCTGATGGGCTTTAAGGTCAAATCGATCTGTGGCAACGTAATAATCCTTGCCATCTACCTTGTAACCCACAACCCTGACGGGAATTTTGGTCAGGTTGGCTCGTGAGGAACCAAGAAGGACTTTGGCATCATAAAATATAAAGTTCTCGCCCTCATTGATCTGATATTTTTCAAGAACAGTTCTTGTCGTAAGTGCTTTAATACGACAAACAAAATGTTTGCCCTGATCTTGAAGGCTATCGAAGTCATTATGACATTGATAACCACGATCCATGACACCGGTCTGTTCTGGGGAGAGAATAGAACTGACAAAAGGACGCTCAGCTCCATTGCCCTCTGTCAGATAAACCTTTGTTGGAATTCCTTGATTGATATTGAAACCAAAATGGCCCTTAGCTTTTTTTGAGCCTTTTCTGTAGTCAGCCCAGTACATTGACAGGCATGCATCGATAAGGCTGCCATCTATGGCAATAAGCTCCCCGAACTGCGAAAATTCTTTGGGTAGGAGATGGCTCGCTTTTTTTGACAGCTCTTTGAAGACGACTTGAAGCTGCTCAAGTCCACGAGAATTGATGGCC
The DNA here is from genome assembly GCF_030145185.1 of Desulfoluna sp. Lineage (GTDB taxonomy): Bacteria > Desulfobacterota > Desulfobacteria > Desulfobacterales > Desulfolunaceae > Desulfoluna. The sequence goes on from NZ_JAQYWB010000040.1 coordinate 56,627, forward strand.
TCTGAAAAGCTGCTCCGGCTTATCCCACCGTCAGGAGCGATACACTGCTTTGCAAATTCGTTTTCGGATAAATCCTGTATGAGATCTCTGCCCGTAAGCGTTCAGGGGGCTATAGTTCGCTTTCTGTTGTCGCAAACGTTCAATATTACTGACAATTAACGAAGAATCGATCAAAACAACTTAAACTAGACATGCGCTCACTAGTGTGATAGCACTATGTCATGGAGATTTTAGAACCGCCATCACAAAAAGATTATGTGAAAACCCCTCAACCTGTGCAAGTATACATCCTGCATCTTGAAGGACTGTTGGCGTCTCATCAGGTACGCATAAACGAGCTTGAAGCGGTCGTTGAGAAGCTAAACGAAAAGAACGGCAAAAATTCAACTAACTCCAGTAAGCCTCCCTCTTCTGATTCTCCATACAAAGAAAAGAAAGAGACCGAAGCACCCGCAAAATTCCCTAAGAAGAAAGATTCTCTCCCTAAGGGAGGGCAACCCGGGCACAAAGGGCATCAACAAGAGTTGTTACCCCCAACAGAGACACACGATATTTTTCCGACGCAGTGTTCTTGCGGGTGCCGAAACTTCGAGGGTGTCCATTTTGAAACGTTTTATACCCATCAGAATATTGAGCTTCCACCACCCCGTTTGGACATCCGCCACTTCATCTTGAATAAGTGCAATTGTCCATCATGTGGTCAGTCTGTAAAGGCTACCGTACCCGAAAATACTCCCGAAGTGTCAGCGGCGTCTTTAATCTGCATGCTCACTGGCGGTACGAAAGTGTAGTCAATTTTCTTCCTTTCTTTTTTTCTTCAGTTCCCACATTTTAAAATTATTTTCTTCATCTTCTTTATTTTCTTCATAATTTCCTTTCCCACA
>NZ_JAQYWB010000119.1 GCF_030145185.1 Desulfoluna sp.
GTCGCTGGACTCAAAGTATCGCGGCCGGGGGAGAATCCTTCGTAAAAGGGGTGAAGGTCAAACTGTGTTCAAGCGCATCAGGCCGAAAACCCTATGAGACTCTTGATGGTTATGAGCTTCGGGAAGAGGTTTCATCATATATTGCCTTTTCCGACCCTGAAAAGTCTAATATAGACCTTCTAAATACCTATGAATGGAATGCATTGGATTCTATATCAAGCAATTAGGATGGCCCGACCCCCTCGGGGAAGAGAATCCTTTATTGACTTGCTTTGCATGTTTTTTGTCAGTCATTTGCATGCTTAATTCTCATTACAGTATGAAACCCGATTTTTACCCTCTTTCTTGGCCTGGTACATGGCCATGTCTGCTTTGTGAACGAGCGCCTCAACGTCTACGGCATCCTGGGGGCAGATTGCGACCCCGATGCTGACCGTGATCCGGCCGATTTTACTATTGTTATCTGATTTCACTTGAATGGCGGAGATGCTCTTGCAGATCCTTTCAGCGATCATGCCTCCGATCCGCCTGTTGGCATAGGGCAGGACAACAGCGAATTCTTCTCCTCCATATCTGGCGCAAACATCCACCGCCCTGACACAGTTACGGATGACGGCTGCCACTTCATGTAAAATCCGATCTCCTTCCTGATGGCCGTAACAATCGTTTAAGTTCTTAAAATCGTCGATATCAAGCATGAGCAAAGTTACAAAATGTTTCTGTCTCAGGGACCTGTTGAGTTCGAGTCCAAGGTAATGTTCAAAAAAAGCATGATTGTAGAGAGCGGTCAATTGATCTGTGACCGCTGCATTAAAGGCACTCTCATACTTTGAGACAAGAATATCCAGATACGCTTTTTTCTTGATTAAAGATCTGATACGGGCATCGAATTCCAGTTCATTAATCGGTTTGATCAGGTAGTCGTCGGTACCAAGTTCAATGCTTTTGATTTTGGTATCCAGATCTGCCAGGGACGTGGTGGTGATCACCTGAATATTTCGGGTCCGATCCATTGCTTTCAATCGCCTGCAGACCTCATGTCCATCCATATCCGACAAGGAAATCGCCAACAGAACAATGTCAATTTGCTGACTTTCAGCAATTTGCACTGCCTCCTTGCCGCTTCCAGTTATCAAGGGCCTTCTGCAATAGGGGCCAAGGTTCTTTTTAAAGAACTCTACGTCTTTTTTATTGGTGTCGGCAATGAGGACGGTCGCTCTAAGGTCGATCTCTTCAAACTCGGAATCGAATGTTCCTGAGGGGAGAAAATGAATTTCCGATTCCTTACGCGTGCCCAGTTGTTCCTTGTATTTGTTGAGCCGCAGCAGGGAACGAATTCGGGTTAAAAGTTCCACTGTATTGATCGGTTTGTTCAGGAACTCATCCGCACCGGCATCCATGGCTCTGGCCTTATTCTCGCTGCTGTCCAAGGCCGTGACATGGATGATTGGGATCTCTCTGGTTTGTGGGTCCTTTTTTAATCTCCGGGTTACTTCAAAACCATCGAGGCCGGGCATCATCAGATCCAAAAGGATCAGATCAGGATGTTCAGATTTGGCCTTATCCAGACATTCGAGACCGTTAAAGGCTTCACTGGTTACAAAGGTCTTTTCGGACAGTTTGGCCTTAAGCAGTTTCACATTAAGAGGATCATCGTCAACAATGAGGATTCTGCTTGCATAAAAAATATCCGGGTGAATGTCCATGGAAACCGGTTCTGTTTGCAGATCGGGGGGGGCGGGGTTCCTCTTACCCGGGTCTGTGGGCAGATATGTCAGCAGGGTGGACAAAAAAGCCCTTGTATTGATGGGTTTGCTAACGTATCCGACACAGCCCGCATCCAGGACTTTTTGTTCATCGCCTTTCATGGCATATGCCGTCAGGGCCAGAACCGGGATCTCCTTGATTTTGGGTTCGGTTTGGATTTGGCGGGTGGCCGAGAGACCGTCCATCCCCGGAAGTTGAATATCCATCAGGATCAGATCCGGAGCGTGTTCCCTGGCTAATTCAAGTCCTGCCTCGGCCGTTTGCGCTTCAATGATCTTATACCCGCCTATTTGAAGAAGACTGCGAACCAGTTTCATGTTGGAAGCATTATCTTCGACAACCAAGATTGTTCTTTTTTCCATACTCTGACCCTTCTTAAAGGAACCATCAAAATTTTTAAATATCGAATCCACTTGTTTGCTTAAAATCCTCTGGCCCTGCATTCAATTCTATTACATGATATTTTTTTCCTGTTTGCCTACCGCATTCAGCGGTTTGTCATCCCTGTAAGTCATTGGGGGATAACATCTCTATCAGGTGTTCAACGATTATGGCGTCAAGCTTTCCTTCATCCGACTCCCTGTGGAGGATTTCAAATGTTTTTTCTCTGGGCATGCCTTTGCAGTAGGGGCGATCCGTATCCAGAGCATCAAAAATATCGACAACCGACAGGATGCGGGCCAAAACAGAGACATCTTCCCCTTTCAGACCATCAGGATAGCCGCTGCCGTCAAGTTTTTCATGGTGATGCCGAATTGCCTCCAGGGCCGGGCCGAGGGTTTTCTCCAGGGGGAGACATATCTTATACGCCTCAATTGGATGTTGTTTGACAATCTTCCATTCCTCGAGGCCCAAGGGGCCGGGTTTATTCAATATCTCCCTTGGGATTGCGATTTTACCAATGTCGTGGAGAATACCAGCGAACCTGAGAGCATCGATTTCACTTGCTGAAAGGCCCATTCTTTTACCCAGTGCCATGGCCATATTCGAAACCCGTTGGATGTGTCCCTTGGTATACACATCCTTGGCTTCAACGGCGTTGGCCATGGAAATAAGGATGTTTTCAATACTGGTTAATTTTTTATTGAGTTTATTAACCCGGAGCAGCGAGTTTATCCTGGCTATCAACTCGATTCGATTGGGTGGCTTGCAGATGAAATCGTCCGCACCGGCATTAATCCCCTTGACCCGGGCTTCCATATCATCCAGTGCTGTCACCAAGATAATGGGAACAAGGCGTGTCGCCTCACTCTTCTTGAAGCGGCGGCAGACTTCATACCCATCCATACGAGGCATCATTATATCCAGCAGAACCAAATCAATATCGATTTTTTTCATCAGGGAAAGAGCTTCTTCACCGTTGTATGCTTTGACTATTTCATGATTGAACGGCGCAAGAATGGCTCCCAGCAATTTCACGTTTCGGGCGTCATCATCGACAATGAGTATTTTGAATTCTTGCTCTACAACGGACAGTTTTTCTTTTTCCTTGAAATAAACCGTGTTTTTTCCCCCGCCCTTGGCCTGTGCCAGGGCGTCCTCTGCCTCCAGGATGAGTTTTTCCCTGTTTAAAGCCTCCTCAGGGTAAGACGCAAGGCCGGCGCTTACGGTCAGTTCCCCCCGGGTATGGCTCTCCACGGCCATCCTGATACGACCCATGGCATTATACGCCTCATGGGCGTTTGATTTCGGTAAAATAACTGCGAACACATCCCCTGAATATCTCGATATCAAGTCCAGATCCCGAATATTCTCCCGGATCAGTTCTGCCACCTTCTTTAACGCCTGGTCTCCGGTGGCAGGATTCTGTTGTTTGTTATAGAGGGAGAACGAATCAATATCAATCAAGACCAGGGTGAAAGAGTCGTGGTATCTTTGGGATCTCTTGATCTCTTCTTCCAGCAGGAGTTGAAAAATCCCATGTGTATATGCACCTGTCAGGCTATCTACAAAAGAGGCATGGGTTTCTTCTTCATACGCTTTTAACAGCTGTTCTTTCATGTTTGTGTATGCCCCTTTGTTTTATTCATATGCAACTATTCATGCCAAAATGACAAATCGAAAGATACTCCCTTTCCCTTCTCCCTCACTCTCTGCCCAGATTTGACCGTCGTGCATTTCGACAAACTTTTTTGTCAATGCCAGCCCCAGGCCGGTTCCCTCATATTCCCGACTCATTGAGTTCTGAACCTGGTCAAAGGGTTTAAAAATACTTTCCAAGTGTTTTGATTCAAGGCCGATTCCAGTATCTATGACTGAAATCTCCAGAAAATGAGTGCCCTGGGCTGAAACCGAGAGTTTTTTACCGCCAGAGGAGACCAAGATTCCTTTAATCGCGGTCAGGTAACGGGCTGACAGACAAATTGATCCGTTATCCCTGGTAAATTTAATGGCGTTAGACAGCAGATTGAAGATGACCTGTTTGAGTTTTCGTTGGTCGGCCGATATTATATCGGGAATGCCTTGAATATCCGTTGAAAGCTCTATGCCATGCCTTAGGGCTTTTTCTTTGATCATGCAGAGGCTTTTCTCCAATACCAGATGAATGCTTATCTCTGATCGCATGAAGTCCATTTTTCCTGCCTCTACCTTGGAAAGGTCCAAGATGTCATTGATAAGCGATAACAGGTGCCGGCTGCTTTGAAGCGAATCGTTCAGATACTCTTCCTGGATCTCGTTCAATTCTCCAAAATGCTTATCCACAATTAATTCTGTGAAACCGATGATATGATTCAAAGGGGTGCGCAATTCATGGCTCATGTTTGCCAGAAATTGCGATTTTGCCACATTGGCTTTTTCGGCTGCTTCCTTGGCAGCGGCCGCAAGCTCAAAGACCCGCAACCGTTCCGTGATGTCTTCGGCCACACAGACAATGCCAATAATATCCCCGTCGGAGTCGGCAATCACGGCCCCGGATAACGAAACCGGTATCTTCCCCCCATTTTTTTTAATGTAGGTCTGGTCCGTATGGGCCATGGCACGGGATTTTAATACCCCATCCACCCATGGTTTGACGCCTGGGACTGTGTCGGCATGGAAAAGGACGTTAAATGATTGGCCGATCAATTCCGGCTCGGTATATTCCAAAAGCTGACAAATAAATGAATTAACACGGGTGATATCGCCCGTTGGGGAAAGAACCACGAGACAACTCCTCATACTGCCCAGAATGCTTTCCAGATAATTTTTCGAGACCGTCGTATGTTGAAGATTTTGGCTCATCTGATTGAAGGCATTTACCAGATCCCCGATTTCATCCTTTCTTCGGGATAAAAGAAGGTCATGGCAATCGCCTTGACCAATTCGTTTCGCATGGATGGCCATTTCCTGTATGGGGCAGATGAGATGTCCTACCACTGAAATGGATAAACCGATGCCCACCAGAATCATCGCCAGGGTGGTCAGGCCCATAATCAGGATAATTCGTTGAAGTCCGGCATAACCGATTTTATTGAGCAATGCTTTTACGGCAGCAATGGCTGAATAACTACTCTTCATGGACAATGATATTTGCAGGCCCCCCAGGGGGGTATCACTGATCCAGATTGGAATCGAGATATCCAGAATATCCCCCCGAACCCGTTTCACCAGGCGCCCCTGGGTGTGAATGGCTTTCTGGCTTTCCTCATCGCCCACCAACCGGCCGAATTCACGCACCTCTTTTGTTCCATCCTGGAGTATCCTGCCATGGACGTCATAAACTTGGGCCCGGGTCACATCTTTTTGCATCTTCACGGTATGCAGCAAATCGTAGATTTCAACCATATTGTACTGGTAGAGAGGGTTGACAAGCTTTTCCGCAACCAGCCGGGTAATGCTTTCCCCCTGTCTTTCCAATTGCGCCAACAGGTCTTTTTCCATGCTGATTGAGCTGGTTTCAACCATGGCGTTCAGAGATGAATTAAACTGGAACAGCAAAATTGAAGTAAGCAAAATCATATTCGTGATGAGCAAAGAGAGAATGATAAGGGAATAGCGGGTTTGGAGCTTGAGCTTCATTAATTTAATTCCGAACCTACTGTTTTAAGGAGGCAGCTTGCTTCCTCAAGGAATGCCCGGCAATCTTCGTCAATTTCTTCAAATTTCTTTGTTCTCTGGTAGGCTTTTAGTGCAGCGCTTGCTTTTGGATCATTGTGTATATTTAACAGCACCTCTTTTAGCCGTGCCCTTATCTTGGGATCGAGGTCCTTGTTGACAAGCTCGATGGCCCTAGGAAAAGGCCTGGACTCGTGTATGATTTTCATCTCTTTTCTGTAGACCTTACGCACATGGTCATCTTTATTCCAATCCAGATTATTGAACGCTCCGACCTCCACCAGGCCTCTGTAAACCCAGGTGGAGGTATTTATCTCTTGATGGGAAAATACGTAGCCCACCATGTCTGCGGGTGGTTTTTCTCTAATCGAGGCCAGCTGAACCAGTTTCAGGCCTTTTTCAATCAATAGTGACGCGGGCAGATAATAAGCGGTGGTTGAGCCGGAATCCTCAAAGGCAATGGTTTTCCCCTTCAGGTCTTCCAATGAGTTGATATTGCTATCCTTTCGAACAAAAAAAATTGTGCGATATTCGCCCACACCCTTTTTCCATTTTTTAAGTAGAAATTCTGCATCGGCCTTTTCATGGAAATAGGCGGCGGAAAAAGTCGTCTCGGTCAACCAGTCAATCTTGCCCTGTTTGAAATAGCTCACCATCTGCTCATTGTTTTTGGCCATTAATACTTTTGCCTCTCGGATGCCCAGGTCATGCATATGGGCCGCCACATAATCCGCGATGGGCTTGAGATACCGGTACATCTTTTTGGGATTATCCGTCACCTTTCCAATCACCAGGGTCTGTTTTACGGCAGGGGACTCAAGGGGGGCGGGAAAAGAGTCTGCAATACTGGGATCAGGAAAGGCAACACCCATGGAGATAAGATAAACAATCCCCGCAAAAACTCTTTGTCGTACCTGTTTAAACTCTCGATCCATGGGGCTCCTCTCTAAAAGTCGATCTGAAAACGGGCCTGGAAGATTTTGGGGTCATCATTCCCGGCAAGATCACCGTCTGCATCGGCATGTTTATCATTGTTAACGAGTATATAATTGGCCATGAGCCGGGTATGGGGATTTATGTACCAATTCACCCCAAAGGTGGAGTTTTCCTCTTTGCCACCGGTAATTGACCCATCGTTCAAATCCATCATGCTGTATCTTGCAGCCAATTCAAGCGCCCCGTTTTTACTTTTGGGTTTGATGCGGCCGAACCCCCCTTTTTTCTCTTTGTAGGGGCGCGTTTCTCCGGTGGCAAACCAGCTGACGTAGACGTAATAACCGTCAAAAGAGCAGTCTTCTGACCCGCCGTCACGTGACACGTTCGTGGAAATATATTCTCCTTGCAGGGACAAGGGGCCAAACACACCAGCCGCTTCGAGCCCGTATTTCATGACCCTATCGGTATGGTCGATCTTTCCGGTATCAAGGTATTTTATATCTGTTATGTGGGATTCGGGTCGCTGGTTGAAGCGAACTTTCTTTTCGTCATTCGGTTCCCGGAATGAGGCGGCCGCCCCGAAATGCATGACCCGTGTTTCGGAATGCAGGGGCGAGAAGGTGGCCCGTCCAGTCATGCCCCAACCTTCGTCACCTTCGTCTTTGACATCATCGTCAAAGGCTTCACCAAACAGGCCTGCTGCGGCGCTCCAAACATCACCGTGGGAACGGGCCCCGACCCCGATGCTGCGGCCCGGTGCAAATTCATGGGGGAGTGCTCGTTCCATAAATGTGATGTATTTCGAATTGGTCAACGCCTCTAGGCTGAAAGGTTCCTTGAACTGACCGATTTGAATTTTTGCAGGCCAAAAGGCGTCATAGCTCACATAGGCATCCTTAATATCTGCCCCGCCATCGGCAAAATCAATGCCGAGCTCATACCCCCAGTCTCCATGGAGAACCCCTTCAATATCTATCCGGACCCGGCTAAGTTCGGTGCCATTGCCATGATCGTTCCTGTCCTGATCATAGAAAGCCGCATCCACCATGAGACGTCCACCCAGTTCAAAGGCGTATTGTCCGTCGCAGGTGGCTATTTCAATGCCGCCTTTGGTGGACACTTGAACATCAGTGATTTCCGGATCTTTTTGAACCGGCGTATTTGCGCTAAGGCCATCTTTAAGCTCCTCATATTGCATCGTCGTAATCGTGCCGTTGTCGTTGAGGACCTCTACCAGGTTTAAAAGGTCATTCTGCCGGGCATCTGCCAGGCTCGAGGAGACAAGGAATGTTGTTAGGAAAAATATTACTAAATTTTTTTTCATCTGGCGGCCCCATGTTTGAGTTCTTTTCCGTATATATCGTCAGCAAGCGGTTTTGTTGATTTGCTAAAACTGTTCAGCGATCAACTTTTGGCCAATCAAATAGACAAATGGATTACTTATTTATAATGAAAAGTATCTGGTCGGACCAAATAAAAATATACTTTATATAGTATTTGAAATACAAGTTGTCAAGGGGGGATGACTTTGCTTGATAAGCCAAAATCGGCCTGGTTCAATAATAAGCATTTCAGGGTAACTCTGGCTGGGGCAAGCCCCCGGTAAAAAAAGCCGCGACGAAGCAAGGCGAGCCCAGGAGGGTCCCGTGGTGCCTTCACTCCACACTTCAAAAGTGTAACCCTGTTTTGAACCAGGCTCCAAAATCCAATGATACAAGTACAACGTTGTATTTTCCTGAAAAATAAAATTCCCCCTTTGTCCATCTCAAATCTGGTCGGTCCAGTTTACCGCGCAGCGCGGGGTTGGTTTCAAGGCGGGGTAAACGCCTTGCAAAAAATCATATGTCGTATTATAAAGAGAATTTAAGGGTACTACCTGTCCCATTCAGGAAGGTATATTGGCTTTTCAGCAAGTAAAATTAAAAAGATGGTGAGATAAATGGACACGCCGGATTACCAGCCAATCAAACAGCCCAAAGTATCTACTTTGATTGTAGAACAGATAAAATCACACATTCTCCAAGGTAACTTAAGTCCAGGCGATCCGCTTCCTTCTGAAAGAGAGTTGATGAAGCTCTTTAATGTGAGCCGGGCGTCATTGCGGGAAGCATTGAATATTCTTCACGGCATGGGGTTTGTGATCATCTCCCAAAGGAAAAGGACCCGTGTTAAGTCCTTGGTGCCTGATAGTTTTGTGGAACCCATCCATGCTCTTTTAAAAGAGGATAGGGAAACCTTATTTGATGTGATTGAAGTCAGGAAATGTATGGAATCCTGGAATGCCTATTATGCAGCCGAAAGGGCGAGCGATGCCGAGATCGAACGATTGAAGCACATTATTGATTCCATGATGTCACAGGGCCCAAAAAAACAGAGGCTGATCGATAATGACGCGAGATTTCACGTATCAATATCCGATATGACTCACAATAAAATTCAGAGCCATTTGATGTTTTCCATATATGGCGTTATTCAGAACTCTGTTATTATTTCTTATGAAGACAGTCAAACTCAGGAGATATTAGAGGAACATCTAAACATATATCAGGCTATCAAGAAAAGAGATCCTAAGCTTGCACGTCTTGAAATGAAACATCATCTTGATAGAGTTCAAGCCAGAATTCATTTATTCTTTGGGGGAAAAGGGGCCACGTCTTGATAGTTGGGAATGGAGTTGGGAATGGAGTTGGGCCAAGCCAATACGCCGTAAATAAAAGCACAATTGGCTAATTTGCCTTGATATCTACAGCTATAATCATCTTTTTATGATGAAAACAGAACAGCACTATGGCAAGAGCTAAACGACATTACATTCCGGGTCAAGCTTGGCACCTTACGGATCGATGCCACAAATGGATTGGGGTCGTGGATTGGGGTCGGGCCAAGACAATATACTGTAAATAATAGAAAAACTGTCAAGATCGCCTCGATATATACGGCTATAATCATCTTTTTATGATGAAAACAGAACAGAACTATGGCAAGAGCTAAACGACATTACATTCCGGGTCAA
>NZ_JAQYWB010000120.1 GCF_030145185.1 Desulfoluna sp.
GCTCAGGCTATTATATAAAAAGCCGTGCGTTGGTGGCTGACGTCGTAAGCCTTCATGGACTTCGGGGCAAAGTCGCCCTTATGTAACGCGTTACCGCCGGTTTTGGGGGTGTGAGGGTAGGGTGTGCTTGCGCACCGCGGGTAACCGTAACGGCTACGAATGCCCATGAATGGATCTCCCTGAGGGAAAAGCGTTCATAGTTCTTGGTTCCTGGTTCTTCGTTCGAGGAAACGCTGCGCTCAGTCTATTATATAAAAAGCCGTGCGTTGGTGACTGACGTCGTAAGCCTTCATAGACTTCGGAGCAAAGTAGCCCTTATGTAACGCGTTACCGACGATTTTGGGGCTATGAGGGTAGGGTGTGCTTGCGCACCGCGGTTAACCGTAACAGCCAAGAAAACCCATGCCCAGATATCCCCAACGCCGCCCAGGTATGGCAAAAGGTGTTGGTTTTATTGAAAAATGGTGCGCAAGCACACCCTACGTGTTGTCGCGTGGCGGGATGTTTTCGTTATATAAGCAGCCTGAAGTAGATTGGGCTGGATAGCCTTTTTTAAAAGCGTGCTTGGTTCTTGGTTCGGCGTTCTTCGTTCAAGGAACTTGCTTCGCAAGAAGCCTGATCGATGGAGGCTAAGGGACTAAAAGAAGGGCATTCTTAGTTTTTGGTTCGAAGGGGCGCTGGGCTTCAGCAATCATTATGGCCACAGGCTTCGTGCTTCTTCTAAATTTTCTATGCGAACAGTTACAATCGCCAAAGGAAATAAGCGTTATGGCTTCCTTATTTAAAAAAGCACTCGATTCGGGAAAATTTGTCATTACCTGCGAGGTTGCACCGCCCAAGGGGACAAATCTGGAGAAGATGGCTCACCATGTCGAGCTTTTGAAAGATAAGGTGGATGCCATGAATCTTACGGATCATCAGAGCTCGGTGATGCGTTTCCCCTCCCTGGGGGCGGCCCTGCTTGTTAAGGAGATGGGGGGGGAGCCGATTCTGCAGATGACATGCAGAGATCGCAACAGGCTTGCGCTTCAGGCCGACCTCCTGTTCGCTCACAGCAGGGGGATCCATAACGTCCTTTGCCTGACGGGAGATTCGGTGATGCTGGGCGATCACAAGGAGGCCAAGGGGGTGTTTGACCTTGACTCGAGTCAGCTTGTCGCGGCGGTGAGGCTCCTGGAAAAGGGAAAGGACTTAGGAGGAGGCGAGCTGGATGGCGGGGTCTCATTTTGTGCCGGGGCTATCGTGACACCGGAAGCGAATCCCCTTGAACCGCAGCTGATAAAATTTGAGAAGAAAATTGAGGCCGGGGCGGAATTCATTCAGACCCAGGCGGTGTTCGACATGGAAAAGTTTACCTCGTTTATGGATTATGCCGGGCAGTTTCCGGTAAAGGTGCTTGCAGGCGTTATACTCCTCACCTCGGCACCCATGGCCCGTTTTATGAACGCGAATATCGCAGGTGTGTCCGTCCCGCCGGAACTGATTGACGAAATGGCATCAGCCCCCAAGGGCGGGGCTTTGAAAAAGGGAATAGAGATTGCCGGCCGCATGATCAGGCAGATCAGTGAAGAGAAGATCTGTGCAGGTGTTCATATTATGGCGATCGGCAAGGAAGAGCTTGTACCGGAGATTATTGCGGCGGCAGGCGTCTGACCCCTGATATTTCGTGCATAAAACGGGGTGCACCTGACATGGTATTCGTAACGTGGCCTCGCGAAATATCAAGGGAATGATTACCGGTACGGTAGGTTTTTTATTGGACGATGCTCCTTTTTGCCCTGGGAGCGTCGTCCAAAACAGAAAGCAAAAAGGAGGGATGGGTTACAAAATGAGCACCTGAACCTGAAAGGGCATTAAAGTGATTCCCTCCGTTTGGGGAGAGGGGGAGAGTATGGAAAAGACAGACAACAAGAGACACCAGGAGCGACATGATTTCGACACCCCGGTTGTGTACACGGATGCGGCTGACGACCACTACCATGATGCCATGATGTGTAATTTCAGTGACGACGGCATGTGCTTTGAATCCGACACAGCCATGGAACCCGGAACAGACCTTTATGTGAAAACCGTGAATTTCTGTTCCATCAACCAATGTAAGGTGGCATGGTGCCACAAAATCGGATCAGGAGATGATGAAAAGTACGACATAGGCCTCAAGTGTGAAATTTGATCACTGGCTTAATTTGGAAATCAGAAGGTCGTGACTGGGCCATTCTGATAATCCGTTTCTCTCTCATTTTCAATGTGTACCCACTCTCTCACCCAATAGTTTGGCCCTCTAACGAAAAATGATCCCGTGGCTGTTTGATCTCTATCCGATGGATGCCGGGGCGGACCTCAATAAGGTCCGCCAGCCGGAAATATTCATCGCTGTCAACGTTGCCTGTGAAAAGGATTAAGAGAAGGGGTCACATCTGACAAAATATAAAAAATCTAAAAATATGGCGGCTTACGTCCATCGGCTTGAGTCGACATTTTCCGCAATCACGCTTTTTTTCCACTTTTCCTGCCCTTATTGTCTTTTATCTTGTTCTATAAAGCTCTGAAGTTATATTAAAATTTAGTTTTGTTGAATGTGTAGGTCTGCCCCCCTGCCTGACACCCTCGCCAAAGAGGTGGAGGGTGCCTGGTGGCAAGAGTCCACCAGCATCGTCTATGCCGAAGAGGGCAGCGATGCCCAAACCACCGTCTCCACCAGCAGAAACCGGCTCACCGGTTTAAGCGAAAATCTGGCATCCCATTCGGTCTCCATCGACATCCATGGCAATGAGACCGTCTCAAAAACCGTGGTGGATCGAAGCAGCGACACCGTGACGCAGGTCGTGGATTCTCCCTTTTCCGATACAGACCAGGTGAGTGTTTCGCGATACGGCCTTGTGGTCTCAGCCACCAGCGCCACGGGCCTTACCACCGCCTTGGATTACGACGCCCTGGGTCGAAGAGTTTCCGTGACAGACCCGCGCACCGGCACGGCCATCACCCATTACAACGAAAAAGGCCGTGTGGATTGGGTGGAAGACGCCGCAGGCTTTAGGCAAAAATTTGCCTACGACCCGGCAACCGGGATGAAAATCGCCGAAACCAACGCCCTGGAGAAAACCGTCCGCACCGCTCATAACCTCAAAGGTCAAGTGGTTCAGACCTGGGGCGACGCCACCTACCCGGTTGCCTACGCCTACGACGCCGAAGGCCGCATGAAGACCATGACCACCTACCGCACCGAGCAGCGCTGGAATGGCGAAAATTTTCCTGATTCGGCAACGGGTGACGTGACCACCTGGCACTACGATGACACCACAGGCCTCCTCACCGCCAAAGAGGACGCCCTTGGCAAGTCCACCACGTACACCTACACCACCGGCGGTAAGCTCCACACCCGCACCTGGGCCAGATCCGACCTGACCACCACCTACATCTACGATGACGCCACCGGTGAGCTGAAAACCATCGACTACAGCGACGACATCCAGGATATTACCTTTGCCTACGACCGCCTCGGCCGCCAGAAGGGAATCAGTGATGCCGTAGGTTTTCGCAGCTTCGCCTACAACGATTTTTTGGCCTTGGAGTCCGAAACCACCTCCGGCCTCATCAATCAGACCGTAACGCGAACATACGACGGCAAGGGACGAAGCAACGGTTTTGCCCTTGGTGCCGGGTATGACATTACTTACGGATTCGACGAGAATGGCAGGTTCAAGACTCTGGACTGGAACGCAGGCGGCCATGCCGACACCGTGACCTACGGCCGGGTTGAGGATTCTGAGCTGATTGGCGGATACTTTACCGGTAAAGGTTTTGCCGCCACCTATGCTTTCGAGCCCAAGCGGAACCTGAAAACCAGCGTGGAGAACACCTGGGACGTCGGCATTGTTTCCAATTATACCTATGCTTATGACGAGATTGGCAGGCGTGGTGCTGTGAAGAACTCCGGGGCTGCTTTTGCCGAGGCTGCCTTTACAAAATGGGGGTACAACGACCGCAACGAAGTGACCGAGTCTCGTCGCTACAAGGGGACCGATACGGGAGATCTAACAACGCCCGTAGATCCCGAAACCCGGCTTTTTGCCTATGACCCCATTGGCAACAGGGAAAACGCTACGGAAGGGGGGCCTGAGGCCCAGCAGGTTCTGAAAAGCTATGTTACAAATGACCTGAACCAGTACGCATCCATCACCGAAGATTCTGTGCCGGAGAGTCTTCGGTATGATGCCGACGGCAACATGACCGCCTGGGACGGGAATACCCTTGAGTGGAACGGAGAGAACCGGCTGGTTGCCTTCTATCCCAGTGCGCCTGCCGAGGGCGATATGAAGTTTGCCTTTGCCTATGACTACATGGGCAGGCGGGTCAAGAAGGTTATTTCCGTCTATACGGCAGGGGCTTGGGGTGATGAGACCACGACGCTTTTTGTTTACGACGGGTGGAACCTTGTCGCCGAGACCGACGGGGCTGGGGATGTTCTAAAGTCCTATGTCTGGGGGCTGGATTTGAGCCAGAGTCTTCAGGGGGCCGGGGGCGTGGGAGGCTTGGTCGCTGAGGTGATGGAGGGGGATGTTTATTATCTGGCCTGTGATGCCAATGGGAACGTGGGGCAGTTGGTGGATGGGAGTGGGCAGATTGCGGGGCGGTATGAGGAGAAGGGGTCAGACCTACACATCTGACAAAACACAAAAAACCACTAAAATAAAACAAGTTACATCCAAGGGGTTGAATCAATAAACTCCACTTATCATCCTCCACAGCAAAGGCAAACCCATGGCACGACCCTTACGGATCACCTTTCCCGGGGCGTTTTACCATGTGACATCCCGAGGGAACGAGCGAAAGAACATCTACAAGAGCAAGCGGGACCGAGAAAAATTCTTGGAATATCTCGGCGAAGCCCATGAACGCTATGGCGCGATTATTCATGCTTACTGCCTGATGACCAACCATTATCATTGTCTCATCGAGACCCCTGATGCCAACCTTCCTCAGATCATGAAGCACATCAACAGCTCCTACACCACGTATTTCAATGTCAAAAGGAAACGGTTCGGCCACCTGTTCCAGGGACGCTATAAGGCGTATCTGGTTTTTAAGGACGACTATGCACTTGAGCTGTCGCGGTATATCCATTTAAACCCTGTAAGGGCAGCCATGGTTGAGGCCGCAGAAGAGAGAGGTTTGTCTCGGACAAAAACCGGCGGCATGAATCGAGTCCGCTGGAAAAGGCGTCGGCATCGACGATTCTGGGGCCTGAGTCATTTATTGAAGGCATCAGCAAGAAATACCTTGAAGGGCGGCGCAGTGATCGTGAATTGCCGGCTCTCCGGGCCCTTGAGAGCAGGCCATCATTTGAGACCATTTCACGTGCTGTTGATGGGACTGTGGAAGAAGACAAGTTAGCCCGTAAGTTGAAAATTTATCTCATGAAACGATACTCCGGGGCGACACTCAAAGTGATCGGAGAACCCTTCGGTTTGGGGGAGTCTGCTGTCTCACAGATGTGCAGACGGTTTCATGTTTTGGCTGGTGATGATAAGGATATACGAAAGTTGTTGAATATATGTGAAAAACACATTTTGTCAGATGTGTAGGTCTGACTCCTTTGCATAACTATTTTTGCAACAGAATAATGATTTTTGCAGGGGCACCCCAAATCCACTCGGATCGACAATCGTTTTTACAACCATATAATTTTATGCAACTATTTTTGTTGACAGAGCTGTATTTGTAATTATATTTGCAGTGAAATAATAATTTTGTGAGGTTTGCCCATGGAAATAAACGTTTTTGATTTTCGACCGGCAGGTTACGCATACTTGCTGGAAAAAATTGCACTCGCAGGTGTGCCTAACTGGCACAGCTCATCGGTTTCGACTACAGGCACTCACTTTTCAAAGATTCAGGACGGGTTTGTAGAAGAAGTTTTCAGAACCCAATATTGGCCGGGGGAAAAGGTCGGTGGCCATCTTGAATTTGCACTGAAATATGACGGGATCAACTTGGGATTGCTTGCTCGAATCTTTGAAAAGATTTCTCAGGATAAGTTCACCGAGTACATCAAATCCAAACCAACCGGGAAGTATGCTCGTAGGATTTGGTTTTTCTATGAGTTTCTGACCGGAAAGCAACTACCTGTCGATGACCTGAATTCTGGAAACTATGTCGATGCATTGGAAGCTAAAGATTATTACACCGTTCAGAACGGGGAAAAATCTTCGCGCCACCGCATTGTAAACAACCTCCTTGGTCCAAAAACCTTTTGTCCTGTCGTCAGGAGGACCGAAAAGCTTTCCAAACTGGATTCATCCGACCTGCGAAAAAGGTGTGAGGATATTGTCACCGCATATCCACCGGAACTGCTTCGCCGGGCACTGAGCTACCTTTATAACAAGGAGACAAAGTCATCCTTTGAAATCGAGCACATAAAGCCCAATACCTCCCGAACTGAAAAATTCATTACATCGCTTGAGCTTGCGGAGAAGGAAGACTTCTGTGAAAAGGAAAAACTGATAGAGCTTCAGAACCGCATCGTTGACCCGCGATTCAAGGATAGCGACTATCGGGTGAGTCAGAATTACATTGGGCAGACGGTTGTCTATCAGAAGGAGATTATACATTTCATCTGCCCAAAACCTGATGATCTGCCAAGCCTGATGGAAGGCCTGATCGATTCCCATAAACGGATGAAAGCGGGAAATGTATCACCGGTCATTCATGCGGCGGCAATTGCCTATGGTTTTGTATTTCTCCATCCGTTTGAGGATGGGAACGGTCGAATCCATCGGTTTCTGATACACAACATTCTTTCGCTGCAGGAGATGGTACCACGCGGACTCATGTTCCCGGTTTCGGCTGTCATGTTTAAGAATCCGGTGGATTACGATGCATCGCTGGAAGCGTTCTCCCGGCCATTGTTGCAACTCATCGATTATCAGCTGGATGAAATGGGGCAAATGACCGTCGAGAATGATACCGCATGCTGGTATCAGTATATGGATATGACATCTCAGTCAGAAGCCTTATACGAGTTTGTAACCAAAACGATCGAAGAAGAGCTTGTGGAGGAGCTCAGCTTTCTGGTCAACTACGACACTACAAAGAAGGCGATACAGGACATCATTGATATGCCTGACCGCTTAATTGACCTGTTCATCCAACTGTGCCTCCAGAACAACGGCAGCCTTTCCGCAAGAAAAAGATCCGCTCACTTTGACTTTCTGACCGATGAAGAGCTGTCGGCCATGGAGCAGGCTGTAAGAGACGGCTACAATTGACAGGAGCTAGGAGCTAAGGGGTCACCCCTACACATCTGATAAAATATAAAAAATCCAAAAAATATGGCGGCTTACGTCTATCGGCTTGAGTCGAACTTTTCCGCAATCACGCTTTTTTTCCACTTTTCCTGCCCTTATTGTCTTTTATCTTGTTTTTAAAGGCCTTGAAATTATATTAAAATTTGGTTTTGTCATATGTGTAGGGGTGACCCCCTTTCCGAAAGGCTAAAGGCGAAAGGGAAAAGCGTTCTTGGTGCTTGGTTCCTGGTTCTTGGTTCGAGGAGTCGCTGCGCTCAGTCTATTATAAAAAAAGCCGTGCGCTGGTGGCTGACATCGTCGGTTTCCCTGTTCGTGATTTTCGTGTGGTTCGTGGTCAAAGGCTCTTAAAAAATCTTAAAAAACATTTCAACCACGAAAGGCATGAAAAACACGAACGTAAAAACTATAAAATTGGGGATTTAGGCGTTAAAAAGGCTTCGGCGTTCAGGCACCCTTATGGGACGCGTTGCCGACAGCGTGAGGGAGGGAAGGTAGGGTGAGAGAAGGGAGAGAAGGGGTCACCCATTTAATATCTTGTAAAGAGAAAAAACACCCTCTTCTCCGAAAAGTTGAACTTTTCAGTCTTTTTGTTTGAGTCACCAATAAAGGTAGTTACAAAGTGCTTTTTTTATATCGGATTTTGCGCCTGAAGTTTCAATAAATCGGTTGCAGAGTCAATCTGCACCAGTCACCCATCGGGATTAAGGCAGTGCAGGAGAAGCTACGCATCGCCTGCGGCCCTTGGCGCATTTGCGCCCCAGAAATCATCCAGTGCCATACCGTGTCCAAAAATAAATGACAAACCTAGTGGTTTTTAACCAACCCCTTATTGGTTCACGGCATGGGCAGATCGAAATAAAAAGAGCAAAAACAAAGGGGTGATGCGGTGCCAATCAAACCTGGTGGTTTTATTCCAACCCCTATGTGGGCTACCACACCACCCCAGTGTTTATAGGATACGAAGTATCATATTTCTCCTTAGACCTCCTGTCGCCCCTGACCTCTGGAGAACGTAGCTGTCAAGGCTGCGAAGCACCGAGCGAAGCGAGGCTTGGCCTTGATAGCTGCGGGCTCCAGAGGTAACCTTGGCGAGGAGGGCCTAAGAGTTAACAGGCGGAGAATAGTTAAACAGCTTCTCGTCATCAAAGGGTACATTATCTCTTATGATGTAATAAGAGGCTCTTGCAATTTTGTGAGCTAAAGCCTTGGTTGCAACGATCGCGTTGGTTTTAGCCTCTTTCTTTTGATAGAACCGCTGAGCATTGGTATTGAATCGCCTTATAAAATTGGCCGCTTCAACAAAGGCCCATTCCAGATACTTGTTGCCATTTTTTTTATTTCCTTTGCCCTTCACTTTGTCGTTTGAGGTCCTTTGTGATGACACACATCGACAATAAGAGGAGAAGTCACCTACCGTCTTAAAACGGCTTATATCGCCAACTTCAAGCATGATAGTAAGGGCAAGGATAGGGCCAATTCCGTTGATGGTCGTAAGGTTCTGAAATTCATTTTTTAGCTTCAGCTTTTTCTCAACCCGTCGTTCAATTTGCTTCGCATTGTTTTTTAGCTCATAGATTACCGACAACATGCGTTCTGCCGTAAAAAGAAGGTCATCGTCATGAAACATTTCTTTGATTGGCAAGGGCTTGCGTTCTCCGAGGATCATGTTCGTAGACACTCGCTGGCCGAGTTCCCGGTGAACCAGGCTTTTTAAAGAGAGAATCATTTGGGTTCGTTGCTGAATAAACATCATACGCCGTCTCATGAGATCCCTGATAGGCCGATTCTCTTTAGGGTAGATATAGCCTTCTTTGATCAAATTCATTTTGAGCATCCGCGCCAGCCAGATGGCATCTGATCTGTCATCCGTATGCTTGAGCCCCGAATACTGAATCATGGCCGCCGGATTGGAAAGTTTAACTGTATATCCATGACTCATGAGTGAATCCACAAGCCAGTACCAATTGAAAGTAGACTCGACAACGATGGATATCTCTTCTGTTGGATAGCGTGAAAGTTCTTGGAGTATGAGAGTTTCATCATTTGACAGCCTCTTTTGAAAGAGGAGTTCTTCGTCAGTATTCATTATGGCAACGAACATGTTGTTTGAATGTAGGTCAATTCCAACGTATAGTGGCATGTGCACCTCCCAGGATATATCGGTTATTTGTCTTGATTATTTATATAATCAAAATCTTGTGAGGTGCAACTTCTCCTCTTGCATCGCTTTGAAAGCAATACACCGATATATTTCGGGGACAGCATTGTTCGAGCAACCGATTGATATTAACATGCTATCA
>NZ_JAQYWB010000121.1 GCF_030145185.1 Desulfoluna sp.
GAATATAACCCCCTTTAAAGTGTACGTATTATACAATGCATACACCTCAAAAAGCAAGGGAAAAAAGCTTGATTTTTCAATTGAATAACGCAAATGAGAGTGGTTTTTTGGCTTAAGGTGTGCGCTTTATCCCATTTTCAGGTTCATATGGGTGTTGAGATCCCCACTGGATGAGGTGACAGACAGGGCTTTTTGGCTCATCTCTTCCGAGGCCTCGTTCATTTGCCGGGTGATGCCGGAGAGCGTGGTGGAGGCCGTGTCTATCATCCTGGTTTTTTGTGTGATTTCCGAGATGAGCTGCTGAAGCTTTTCCACAAAGCTGTTGAACCACTCGGCCAACTCTCCAATTTCATCTTCGGACTGAATCCGAAGGCGTTTCGTGAGGTCTCCCTCCCCTTCGGAAATATCTTTCATGCCGACGGTAATGTTGTTGATTCGTTTGACCACGATAAACTGGGTGAGGCTGCGTACCACCAGCCAGATCATCACCATGGTGAGGGTGGCCATAAGGATCAACCGGTTGCGAAGGGTCACGGCCCCGGCCAGGACTTCCTTTGTGGGGGCATTGATGACGGTAATCCATCCGGACAAGGCCTCCTGCTTGAAGACAGAGATCTTCTCCTCCCCTTGGAAGTGATAGGTTATTAATCCACTCTTCTGCCGTAAAATGTCCTCGCTAAAATCAAACATGTGACCATTTAAGCTGAGAATCTTGCTCTTGTCCGGATAGGCAATGACCGGCCCATTTTGTTCCATGACAAAGGCGTAGCCGGTTTCTCCCACCTTGATGGGATCGATGAAGAGATCCGTGACGGCGTTCATCTTCATCGGCAGGCTTAAGACACCGACGACGGTATTATTTTTCATCAAGGGGAAGGATTCCACGTAGATCGGAGCCCCGGTGACCTTGCTTTTCAGTACCTGGGAGGTGAAGGGGTGTCCCTTGAGGGTCTCTTTGAAGTAGGGCCGGTCGGCAATGTTGACCTTGCCGGCGACCCCGTTCAGGGCCGAGGCCATGATGGTGCCGTCTGGAAGGGTGAGGAAGATGTTTTCAATACTTGGAAATGTGGTGATAATACGAGAAAATTTGTCGTTTACGGCCTGGGCGCTGAAACGATCTTGGGTCTCGGCCAATTGGGTGTACAGGGGATCGGAGGCCCAGTAATGGAGGAGGTTTCGATTGTCTCGGATGAATTTTCCGAGGACCTCTGAGGTGGCCTCGGTGAGCACGGTGAGTTGGGTGTGAACGCTCTGTTCCAGAGCCTTTTTGGCGCTGACATAGCCCAGGGTGGTGATGGACAGCAGGCCAACCAAAATGATACCCAGCACCGGGATCAGAAATTTCACTTTTAATTTCATCTGTTATTCTCCGTACCAACATTTATCTGTCATTTTTTTGAACGGCATCGGTCAGTTTTGAACTCTGAATCGCTGTTTTATGAACTCAGAAATATCGGGTTTAATACTGTTTTTCCGGTGTATCGTCCCTTTGTCTTTATGGATAGCGGTCGCGTATAAAATGTTTTAACGGCACGGAACTATGTTTACTTAAGCCTTAAATTAAATTTTATAGAGATCTTTTTTAAACGACTTGGCACTTCGGTCGTCATACTTTTTTTATTCGGCGGGATAAGGGGATGAAGCGAAATCGAGCGGCATCCGATCATAAGATCTGTTTGTTAAACTTTTCAGAAGTTTAGCCCCCGGCAGGGCCGCCAGAGGCATAAACTGAATAGTTCCAAGAGAGACCGGTGAGCCGTTTGCTTTGGTTCTGAGGTGTTTTTTCTATCGGACGATGTTGATGAAAATGCCGGCCCGGGTGGGGCCGGGGTCGAGGATGCCCTCGTCGTACCAGAAAAACCCGAGGACTGTTCCAAAAAGGGAGCTCAGGTGTCGGGCGGGGGGGGACGAAAAAAGGCGCGTTTCCTGAAAAAGGAAACGCGCCTTTGAAGGGTTCATCGCTGTGGGAAACGATGATTATTTGAGCTTGCCACCGGGGTGGCATTTCTTGCAGCTTGCAGGGGCCGGTCCCTTGACTTTCGCTTTGGGATCCTTGGCCTTGGCTTTTTTCTTAAACGCTTTGTTAAAGGTCTTGTGGCAGGAGATGCAGTTGGCATGAAGGGCTTCGGCGTGGAACTCTCGCTTTGCTTTGCCTTTAAGCTTCTTCTCGCCTTTTTTTACCTTGGCTTTTCCAGGTTTGTCGTGGCACTCAATGCATCGCTGAACGTCGGCACCCATGGCGATATCCAGGGCTTTTCCGTCGGCGTCGTGGTGGCATTCACCGCAGCTGATCTTGTAGTCTTCGATGTGCTTTTTGTGTGTAAAGGGTACCGGATTGTACGTGTGTGCATGCTCTCCGGTGTACTCTTTGGTCTTCATGATGAACTCATCTTCAACAGTGGTCCCAGCCCATAGAAGGCTGGCCGCGGCAAGTGAGACAAGAAAAGCAGTAAACAGGGTTGTCATTCGGGTTTTCTTCATTTTTTTCCTTTCCCCTCCCAATCAATGTTAGTCGTATTGTTGGGTAAACGTCAGTTTCGGTGGCTCCGGAATGATGATTCCAGCTTTACTAGTGATTCCCCTAAAACCACTATACTCAGAAATATGAACGGATTGATCTTATCAGGGGGAACTTTCAATGTCAATTGCTTCTCAAGGAAAAATGTTGTTAAAAATCCGCTGTTTGTAGTGTGTTTATAAAAGGTTACCGGTGACCTCCTCTTCTGGTCGTAAGGGCAGGTCCGCAGTGGGAACCGATATCTCACGGGGATCTGAGAGGCCGGATTCAAAGTAACGGTCCGCCTGGGACATCATGGTATTGAGACGTTCATCCAGGCGCTGTCGAATCGCTTCGCACTGGTCTCGTGACGCATCGGCGGCCACAGGGATGGGGTCGGCATACATCAGCACGATACGGGAGAACGGCTTGGGGAGCCGCGTGCGGTCCCAGCTTTTTAAGGTCCAGTAACGATCACAGCTCCACATGCCCGCCTGGATGGGGCGTCCTGATTTCTGGGCCAGGGAGACGATGCCGATCTTCGAGAGGTAGGCTGGGCCATGCGTGACGCGGGGTGCTGCCCTGTGTCGCAGGGCAGCATCGTAACAATCAAGGCTTGGGATCATGATGTCTAAACGAATATTTTAACGCCCGGCAAGGGATTGATCAATTGAAAAAGCCCGTCGTGTGCCCCAGGGAAAGGTAAACCGCGGCGGTCCTTTTTTTCACCTGTTTTATCACCGGGATCGTTCCCTGGTCCCTCCGGCAGGGGGGTGTGAAAACCCACTGAAGTCGGGTCGTGATATAAAATCCATTGCAGTTTTCTTCATATATGCTATTGCAACGGGTGTCGCCGCAGGTGCTGTTGTATTGTGTATATGCAGGGTAAATCGCCTGGTTATCTCCCCTGGCGGTGAACATGTGAAAAAAATCACCCTGCGGGTTGCGGGAGGGATCGTCTCCCTGCCGGAATATTATTGAAGGTCAACGGAGTCTTTTAAGCATGGATCATCACGAACAGGATTTTCTGGAGCACCACTCTGACGAATATATCGAAATGGCCTACAGTTACGAGAGACTGGAACGTGTGGAGAACCCCGACGGCTACGGCAAGCGTGTGGGCGACTGTGGGGATACGGTGGAGATGTTTTTGACCATCGAAGGCGGGTTGATTGAGCATGTATCCATTCAAATTGATGGATGCCTCAACACCGTCGCCTGTGCCAATACCGTGGCCACCATGACCGAAGGGCGGTCGGTCGACGAGGCGTGGGAGGTGACCCCTGAAAAGGTGGCTGAGTATCTGAAAACATTGGAAGAAGGTCATTTTCATTGTGCGGAACTCTCCGTGGGGGCCTTTTTTCTCGCCCTGAATGATCATCGGATGAAAACCCGCAACGGCTGGAAAAAGAACTACACTCACTGATGGCAGAGATGGCATCACCCACCGGGGCTTCATGGAAGAGACCAACGACCGCCGTATTTTTTTTCTGATCAACCGAAGCCGCCATGCGCTGCTGAAATGGGCCGATGCTCTTCTGGTGGAGAAACTCTCTGTCACCTCGGCCCAGTTGGCAGCCCTGTTTCTTCTGCAGCACGAGGACGGTTGCCTCCTCAAAGAGCTGAGCAAAGGCCTCGGTCTGAACAATTCCGCCATCACCGGGCTGGTGACCCGCATGGAAAAGGGGGGGCTCATCGAAAAGCACAGCTGCCCTGAAGATGGTCGGGCGTTTCGCGTCTATATCACCCCCAAGGGCATGGAGACCGCTGCCGCGTCTCTGCCCTTGATCGATCATTTTAACGCGGTTGCCGCCGAAGGATTTACCCCGGATGAGATGGAGACGGTCTGTCGTTTTCTCTCTTCTGTCATCGACAAGATCTCCGGCACCCGCTGATCTCCCGCCCCTTTTCTTCTTTCCTCTTTCTTTTTTCTTGGGAATAACCAACTGATTTTACTTTAACTGACGTTGTATGGCTGGTATGGTAACCGATGTTAAGAAGTAAAAACATACGCTACCATGAGAAGTACCTGTTTGTGAAAGATCCGGGTTGTTGCTTTGGGAACCATAAACCAGTTTATGTGGGTCTCTTTGGTGCATCAAGGGGCCGAACGAAAGGGGGCAGGTATGGGAAAAGATCAGGGTGTTGTGGTGGACACGGGGGCCAGCAAGTTGTCGGATCTCTGGACCCAAGAGGATTATTGGGCCATCTGGTTGGGGTTCTTCGTGCTGATGGTGGGGATGATTCTTTTTTTTCCCAAGGCCACGGATGAGGTCCGGCAGACCATCAGTCAAGCCAACGCCAACCTGGAAATGGCGTCGGCCCGGGCTCCCTTCAAGACCCTTGCCTGGTACCAGGCCCTGGACACCAAGAAGAAGCTGAAGGCCTCCGCGTCTCCGGAGGGCAAATGGATCAAAAAAGTCACCTCTGCCCCCAA
This sequence comes from Desulfoluna sp., assembly GCF_030145185.1. Taxonomy (GTDB): domain Bacteria; phylum Desulfobacterota; class Desulfobacteria; order Desulfobacterales; family Desulfolunaceae; genus Desulfoluna. Next base: position 4,935 of record NZ_JAQYWB010000121.1, read on the forward strand.
AGGGTGGAAACAAAATCCCCTGGAAGCCTTTTGGATGTCAGCCCCCGCGGCCTCGGCCAAAGCAGCCAAAGCCAAAGAAACTTATCTTAAGGTGGCCATGGCCGAAAAAATGGCCTTGGTGGAAGCCCGGGCGAGTGAGAAGATGGCCGCTCTGGCCGGTTTTTCAGATGACACGAAAAACGCCTCCGCCGTGAAAGACATCGATGCCTGGCGGGCCGTGAAAGCCAAGGCATCCAAAGCCAAGGCCAAGACCCGGGTCACCGGGTACAACCAGGTTCCCTGGCTTTTTCTGTTCATGGGGTTTCTTATTGTCTTTTTCGGGCTCGGGTATGCCGTAATGGGGGGCGGATTCGGAAAGTTTGCCGCCGGATTTGTGGTGGTCTTTCTCGTGGCGACTCTGGCGTATGTGGCCGCTGGAAATGGCAGTATGAAACAGTATGGTGTGGGCTATGCGGCCTGGGCCATTGTGTTTGGCCTGATCATCAGCAACACCATCGGCACCCCGGAGTGGGTGAAACCCGCCGTACAGACCGAATACTATATCAAGACCGGCCTTGTCCTCCTGGGGGCCGAGATCCTCTTCGGTAAAATTCTCTCCATCGGCATCCCCGGGATCTTCGTGGCATGGGTGGTGACCCCCATCGTCCTGATCTCCACCTACCTCTTCGGGCAGAAGGTGTTAAAGATGCCCTCCAAGACGCTGAACATGACGATCTCTGCCGACATGAGCGTCTGCGGGGTCTCCGCGGCCATCGCAACAGCCGCGGCCTGCAAGGCCAAAAAAGAGGAGCTCACCCTGGCCGTGGGGCTCTCCCTGGTCTTTACCTCTATTATGATGGTGGTGATGCCTTTGATTATCAAGGCCGTGGGGATTCCGCACGTCCTGGGCGGGGCCTGGATGGGCGGAACCATCGATGCCACCGGAGCCGTGGCCGCCGCCGGAGCCTTTCTCTCGGAACGTGCCCTTTATGTTGCCGCCACCATTAAAATGATCCAGAATGTGTTGATCGGCGTCATCGCCTTTGGGGTGGCCCTCTATTGGGTGACCAAGGTGGAAGCCGCTGAAGGAAATCATGTGGGGCTTATTGAGATCTGGCGCCGTTTTCCCAAATTTGTCATCGGCTTTATTCTGGCCTCCATCATTTTTTCAGCCATCTACCAGGCGGTGGGGAAAGACGTGGCCTATGTGATTATCGACCAGGGAGCCATCCGGGGACTCTCCAAAATCCTCCGCAGCTGGTTCTTCTGCCTCGCCTTTACCAGCATCGGCCTGGCCACCAACTTTCGTGAGCTGAAAGAGTATTTTAAAGGGGGGAAACCCTTGATCCTCTATTTCTGTGGGCAGAGCCTGAACCTCATCCTCACCCTGACCATGGCGTACATCATGTTTTATCTGGTTTTTCCCGATATCACGGCAAAAATTTAAGGGTCAAGCGCCTGGAGCCCCCTTTTTTAAGGGGGCGTTCACGCTGAGTGCCATCAGATGGCGGACTATCAATGAGGTATCGTATGAAAAAAAATTCACGGGCCGATAAAGGCCTTCGGTTTTTGCTTTGTGTGGGCGCGGTGGCTGCGGTAATCTGGGGGACCGGTCCGCTGCTTAATGACTGGAGCGTGATCAACCCCTTGATGACCTTTATTGAAGAGCGGGATATCGACGCCGGTGCGTATTATTACACGGATATCGAAGAGTTTGCCGAGGCAGGGCTCATCATGGACAATACCATGACGTATTGCGTGAACCGTTAGGATCGATTCCCCCCCCCCTTTTTTCACTCGGTTAAAAGAAAGGGGGCCATATTAACCCCATGTTTTTCCCCGCTCCAGGCCCTTGAAACCAGGGTTGCGCCTCGTGGATAGGGTGAGGTGCCTGTTCTTTTGCTTAGAACGGGTGTCGTGTGGCGTTTTTTAGGGATACTCCAGCTAATAATGGGCCTCGGCGCGGGTGTATGGTCCGTTGGCAGTGGTTTTTCGTCTGTTTTTTATTTTGATTCGGCTTTAAGACGGCTGATTGTTCATAACTTCTTATGATTTTTTATGGAATCTTCTTTAATTGTTGATAACTTTTGCAGTATGACCTGTCCCTTGTTTACACAGTGGATTTTCTGGATTTTTCTGCTCCTGGTGCCGATCTGTGTGTTGGCAGCCGTCAGGGCCTTTCGTGTGGTGAGGTGGGCTTTTTCTCTCACCCGCGAACTTCGGGAATTAAAGGAGAAGGCCGCGAAGGCCTCTGGAGAAGATGCCGCGGCCCTTGGCGTGGTGGTCTCCCGATGCCAGGCGATCCTGGATGCGCCGTCTCCGGATCTTCCCACTCTGGAGGGGCTTCAGGGGTATCTGATCGAGGTGGCCACCGCCTTTCACCCCGAGGCGACGCGGCCTGAGCTCAAGGTGTCCATCGGGCACCTGATCCGGACCCTGCATCGCTCCATGGATCGGTTTGAACGGGTGCTTGAAAGACCGGGGGTAAAGCGTCTCCGAACACTACGCCTGGCGACGGTGAAAGCCAACACCCGGCGCTTTAAAAAGATCGCAGGGTTCCCACCGGTGCGCTGGTACCTACGTTTCCGGCAGTGGTTGGGCGGGATGAACGTCCTCCGGCTGCTGTTGATTCCCGATCCCATTTCCTGGCTTCTCTATCTCTCCAGCAACCTCTCACGGATGATTCTGGGCAAGTGCCTCCTGGTGGATCTCCATCTCTTTGTGGGGCGTACGGCCCTCGAACTCTATGGGGCCACTCCCGCCGAGGGGATCACAGAGCCCCAGGGAGAGACTCTCGAAGAGTCTATGGAAGAGTCTATGGAAGAGTCTATGGAAGAGTCTATGGAAGAGGCGCTGCAGGAGCTTCAGGGCCTTGAAGACTCCCCTCCCGTCGCCATGGATCCGGCCCTTGCCCCCCTTCGGAAACGGATCACCGGGCTCCCCGCCTTTTTTCATTCCACCCCCAGCCTTCCATTGTTTCGAGAGACCGTGGTGGAGTCCGCCGAGATCATCGCCCAGAGCCACTTTCCCGATGCGGAAGACCCCTTGGATGAAATTCGCATTGGGCCTCTCCTCGACTGCACCCGGGATCTTCTCTGCCATCTGGGCAAGGGTGAGGAGATTCCTGTGGCAGGGCGCCTGTATCGTGTGCGCCTGGAGACCCTGGAATCCGCCCATCGCTTTGCCGACGGGACCCTTCCCAAGAGCGTGAAAGAGGCACTCGCCCAGGGTAAAAAAGCTTACGGATGGCTGAAATGGCCCCTGACCGCCTATCGCCTGACGGCCAAAGGGGGGCTTTTAAAGGTGGCTGCCGGTCTCGGCTGGCGCACCGCCGGAAAAGGGATTACCCTCTTCCTTTATGGCCGCCTCTATGACCGCTCCATGGAAGAGGTGGGTGGGGTCTGCAGGCGTTCGAAAGAGATGTCATGACAGGCAATTGGCTCCTAAGGTGGCTCATCTTGCCGCCGGAGTTTTATTTTTAAGAAATAGAAAAGTAGTGATACGATGTTTTTGAACAGCGACAACCTTAGAAAGAAAAAGGTGACCTACCAAGCGGGGAAAGATTTCTTTCGGGACAAGAACGGGATGATTCCCTTTGATGAGATTGACGCATTTTTCGTCTCCTCGGTGAATCACTACACCAACTCGGTCTATGAAGGGCATGAGTATACCCTGACCCTGGGCCTCAAGGGGACGGGCTCTTATTATGTTTTGGAGGCGAGCACCCCGCGCAAAGCGTCTTATGAGGTTCTTTGTACACTTCATGACGCCTTGAAGGCCCATATGAGCCGGCGCCTTCAAGGGGCACGTGAGGCCGGCGTGGCCGTGGTTTTCCCCACGTATCAAAAAAAATATCACATCGTCCTTGAAAACAATCGCCTTCGGGTCTCTTACCTGACAGGCAACGGGTGCTCCTTTGAGGTGCAAAAAATCATTCAAAGTCACGATGGCCTCTGGCTGGACCTGGTTGGGGATGGGCGCAAGGTCACGGTTTTTCATGAATCCCTGTCGAACAGCCACGTCTTCACCACCATGGCCCGTGAGATGATGCCCTTCGAGCTCAAACCGAAGAGCGCCGTCTCCCTGTGGGTCCATCGCTTTGGGGTGGCCCTGGTCCTTCTCGGGTCCCTTAATAAATGGCTGAGGCTTTATGAGGGGGGGCTTTTCGAAGCGTGTGTCAGCACTTTTTCCGCGATTATCCTGGGCGTCTGGTTGATGACGGCCCCTTTTTTCTGGCTGGTCGGTCGGCTGAATGAGAAAAAAATGCGGAAAGACCAAGTGAAAAGGGTGTGAAGCGTTCGGGGTGGATACAAAGCGGTGTTTTTTTCACAATGCGTTCGCTTCTGGTTTGTACCGACGGACTGGTTTTCAAGCAAAGGGCTGTTTAACCACGAACCACACGAAAAACACAAACAGGGCCGCATTCAGCAGACCCAAAAGAGATTTTACCTTCGGATTACCATCCTTTCTCAGCCCCCACCCCCATCATCCGCACCGCGACGGCCCGTAGACATAATGATTGCCAAGTAGAACCTGCGCTCCATGAAAAGCGTGGATTATGCATTATATTAAGAAAATAACGCACAGAGCCAAAATCATGGAGGCAGGTATGGAACCAATTTTATCGTATGTCGGTCTTGACGTACA
>NZ_JAQYWB010000041.1 GCF_030145185.1 Desulfoluna sp.
AATGAAGTACCGGGTGGATGCGTAGGGTGCGCCGTGCGCACCGTCAGGCGTATCGTAAACCGGAAACACCGCATTTTGAAATAAGACTCGTGGTCATCGTTAACTTGCGAGGCCGAGGGTCCTCTCTACGGTAGAAGGTGCGGGAGCCGCACCCTACGCGGTGATGAAAAGACGTGACGTATTGGCGTTTGAATCTTTCTATCATTTGCCTCGAACGACCTGGCGAAGGAAAGCTGAATAGTTACAAACATTTTCTACCAAGAACATGAAGAGCCTTCGGTCAGAAACACCTTTCAGCCACAAAAAAAGGCCGCTCCCACAAAGGGAGCGGCCATCATCACCGGCAGAGCCAGTGAAACGATCAGATAAAGCTTAGAAGGAGTAGGTCAGAGACACACCGGCGCCCCAGAGGATGCCTTCGTCTTTGCAGGATACCTTCGCACCGGGGCCGTAAACACCTTTGTAATTCGTATTAAGCTCAGTGCTGCCGCCCGTGGTCGGACGTTTTTCGGTTGAAATGATGTGCTGGAGAACCGCATCCATCATCCAGCGATCATTGATCTTCCACCCCATGCCCAGGGCATAGACGTTGCGATCGGTGTCGGGCCATCCAAACTCAAAGGTCTCATCAGGAACAGGCGAGGGGTCATACGTATAACCCGCCCGGAAAGAAAAAGCCTCCGTGGCCTGATAGGAGGCGCCCAAGCGGTAGGCGGTGGTGTCTTCCCAATAACGATCATGCTTAAAGGTCTGAAACATCTCCTTGCCACCAACTAAAAGGGTTATGTTTTCATCCTGCCTCTTGTTCACACTCCAACCCGTCCACGTCACATCTGCTTCGATTTCAAGTTTTTCATTGGCAAACCAACGAACACCGGCCTGAACCTGCTCGGGGTGATCGAACTCCATTTTCACGGAGCCATCCAAATTTAGCCCACCCTGACCAGAAATCGGTTGTAAATTTGCAGGATTTATTGCCGTGGCATTCTTCACCATCACGTCGCCTTCAAAATCGGTCTCAGTGCGTCCCCGATAGGTGAGACCAAAGGAGAGCTGCTCAATGGGACGATACATGAGGCCCACATTAAAGGAATAGTTAAAGTCATCAGTGGCTTCCAGCTTCATCTGGGCGCCATCAAACATCATAGCTCCGAACGCATTTTTCTTATCTTCTTCGCTAGCGTCTGCCTGTTTAGCAATAGAAACAAGGCCAGCCTTTGCCCCATCGCTAAACTCAACCGTCTTTCCCGCCTCAGAGACGGAACGTCCCAGGCTGACGCCTACGCCCACGGAGAATTTGTCACTCACCTTGTAGGCCAGGGTTGGGGTGAAGGCCACACGCCCGTAGTAAGACTCCCAGGCGTAGGCACTGGACGGTGAGTTTGCAGGATCTTTATCCCAGGTCACCCGCAGGCCGTACGGCGTATAGACGGCAACCCCCAGAGAGATCTTGTCCGTCATCGGCATGGCAAAACCCAGCGACGGACTGGCTACCACCATTTCGTCCGAGTCAAAATCTAAGGGGCCTTTTGCCACATTTCCATTTTCAAAAGCACCACCATAAGCGGGGTCAGTCGGATATCCCGTCACATTCCAATCATACACCTTGATCTGGGCATGATAGACCATGGAGCCCGCCGTCAGGGTCGGCTTTTCGATGAGCGTCAAACCCGCCGGGTTGTAATAAGCGGCAAAGACGTTGTCACAATACGCCGACACAGCCCCTGCCTGGCCTGTGTTCATGACACCGATCCCCATGGTTTCAATGTTTGCCGCTAATGCGGAAGATGCGGTTAGCACCACCGCTGCAAGGACCACCCATCCTTTTTTAACCATTTTTTCCACCTTCATACTTCTCTCCCAAAAAGTTTATTGTTACCTATATTGTCACCGGTTGCTACAAGCTAACTATGTTTACGCCCAACAACTGATGGTCAATCCGATGAAGCGGGAAAATAACTTTTTTTACTTGATGGGAGAGATTGTAGAGACCGTGAAAAGGGCTTGTCAACCGCAAACACGATTTACACTCTAAAATTAGAATCACAATTCCATAGTGCCATTTAACGATCCAATAAAATTACTATTTTTTGATACCTGTGTTTTACCAGCAATACCTAAATCACCTAAAAAAACAGAGTTCGCGTAATTTATCGACAATCCTGCAAATTACGCATGATTCTGGTCATCACACCGATAGCCTGATATATACACACTATCTTAGTGCCTTGACCGCGAATCAGGGACGTCAGGGCCCACACGCAAAATAAAAACACCTGTATTTTATAACTATCACTGTTCTTCGACTCGGAGAACGAGAGGCAACTCAAGGTGGCAACAGGCTTTCAAGGTGGATCACCTTGCCGCCGGAGGCATCGCTTTTTGTGTGTTTTATTTTTACGCTGGCCCTGATTTTGTATGGCAATCGCCGGTTGGGCGTCTTCCCCATCACAGGCCTTGTTTCCATCAACCGAGAGAGGACAGATGAAACAGTTAATCAGAGAGGACGGCACCCTCCCCTACGGGTACCAGAACGGTCCAGTGGGCGAACTCAACTTCCTTGATTTCGGCCTCAAAGCCCCCTTTGGCCGCAGGCGAAGCGCCCTGTACAAGCGGTTGAAATTCAATCGGTTTCATTTCGTGGGATTATTGGCTGAGGAATTTATGGCCGGGGTGGCGGTGGTCCACCTGGGGCTCATCAAAAATGGATTTGCCTATCACTTCGACCGAAGAACCGGGGCCCTTACGGAGGTCTCGGTCCTCTCCCCCTGGCGAGCCGCCATCCGTCCCACCCCCGATGCCCCCTTGAGCCGCATCAAGACAGCGGCCCTTGATCTCACCCTCTCAGAGACAGGGGTGGACTGCCACACCGAAAAATTCTCACTGAAGGCGGACTTCACCGCCCCTCACCCCCACCCGCTGCGCGTCGTCTCCCGCACCGGCTACCGGGGATGGACCTACACCGACAAGCGCGCCCCCGTCTCCATCACGGGCACCATGACGGTCAATGGAAAATCCTCGAACATCGCTTCACCCGAAGTCCTGGCGCTCACCGACTGGTCCGCCGGTTACATGCGGCGTGAGACCTTCTGGAGTTGGGCTTCCTCCGCCGCCATGCTTAAAGACGGCCGCTCCTTCGGCATGAACCTGGCCGCCGGGGTCAACGAGACCGGCTTCACCGAGAACATGATCTGGATCGACGGTGCCCCCACCCACATCGGCCCGGTTCACTTCGATTATCAAGAGAACGACACCACCGGCCCCTGGCACCTCACCTCCATGGACGGCATCGTCGATCTCACCTTCACCCCCGAAGGCCACCGAGACGAGAAAGTCAACGCCCTGGTCATGGGCAGCCTCTTCACCCAGCTCTGCGGAAGCTTCACCGGCACCCTCTCCCCACCCGATGCGCCCCCCGTAGCCCTGACAAAGGCCTCCGGCTTCTGCGAAGACCACTTTGCACGGTGGTAAACCCTGAAAAACGTACTTCGTGCTTGGTTCGAGGAGTCGCTGCGCTCCAACAATTTTAAAAAAACGAAGTATTCAGCGTAAGCCTCCGGCGGCCCTGCCGGGGGCTAAACCTTTGAAAAGTTGTAACTATTCAGCTATCCATTTTTTCTTTATGATCCCGGTCTGACAGCACCCTACGCTTGTCGTCTTCCCCGCGAAGGCGGGAATCCAGGGTGGTTATGGAATACTGCCGGACTTTATGAAACGGGGAGAGAGGGTGCCCATGCGCTTGCAACGTACGATGCATCCCCCTCACCCCCTCACCCTTTTTTAATCATCAAAGGCTCAAACCAAACAAAAAAAGCCCGCCATCATGGCGAGCTTTTTTTTGGAAAAAAGAAGGAAAATTAAACGATCAGGTCGATCGTTTAATGATCTTCCCCCACATGACACCGACACCGGGGGAGCACGAGGTTCAGGATGACGCCAAGAACGCCGGCGAGGCCGATCCCCTGCAAGGTGAACTGCCCGGCAGAAAAGCTCATGCCACCGATACCGAAGACAAGAATCAGGGCCACGATGGTCAGGTTCCGGGCTTCCAGGAGATCTTCACCGGACCGCACAAGGGAGTTCAGGCCCACCACCATAATCGCACCGAAGAGGAGCAGCATAATGCCCCCCATCACCGGCGTGGGAATGGTGGATAAAAGCGCCCCGAGTTTGCCCACAAAGGCGAGCAGAATGGCCGTGAGAGCGGCCCAGGTCATGACACCTGCGTTTCGAACACCGGTCAATGCCACGGCCCCGGTTACCTCGGAATAGGTGGTGTTGGGAGGGCCGCCAAGAAGAGAAGCGAAGCTGGTTGCGAGACCATCACCTAACATAGTGTTCTCGACCCCGGGATCTTCCAGATAATCTTTTCCGGTAATCCCGCCAATGGCCAGAATATCGCCGAAATGTTCAATGGCCGGTGCAATGGCGACCGGGATAATAAAAAAGATGGCTTCGGTGTTCCATTTCGGAAAGGTAAACTCAGGCATGGCGAGCCAGGCCGCTTCCCGCACGGGGGTAAAATCCACCAGCCCATAAAAAAGGGCCACGATATACCCCACCACGATGCCGCAGAGAATCGGAATCAATTTCATCATGCCACGCCCCAGAAGAGAGACGAGAATGGTGGTCCCCAGCGCCGCCATGGAAACAATCAGCGCGATATTCTTGGGAATGATGGCCGCAGGATTGGCCACACCGGTGGCCATATTCACGGCCACGGGAGACAGGATCAACCCGATGACCATAATCACCGGCCCGGTCACCACGGGGGGCAGAACCTTCTCAATAACAGCAGAGCCTTGCCAGCGAATCAAAAAACTTAGCAGGATATAAAAAAAGCCGGCAGCGACCAGCCCACTCATGGTACCGGCAATGCCCCACTGCTGAACCCCGATAGAGATAGGAGCGATAAAGGCAAAAGAAGAGGCAAGAAAAATTGGCACCTTCCCTTTGGTCACCACCTGAAAAATCAAGGTCCCCACCCCGGCGGTAAAAAGGGCCACATTCGGATTCAGCCCCGTCAGAATAGGCACCAGAACCAAGGCCCCGAAGGCCACAAAAAGCATCTGGGCTCCGAGGTAACAGTCCTTCACGTCAAATCGGTAATCACTCTTGCCGCTGTTTGTCATTTTCCCTCCTGATCAGCACACCCATGGTGTAAATCATCATCCCTTACCGAAACGTCCCACTAAAAACGATCGCCCCTCCATCAGGCGAGTGCACCGAAGGGACATCCGATCGTCTTACCGGATTTCCGGCAAAACCCCACAAAAAGGGTCCCCGAAAGGACCCGTATTTCAAAACAACCTGTCATGCCCCGAGAGGCGGGTCAGGCACCCCAAGGGAATGCCTGACCCGCCACCACGGTAAAAAGGGCATAAAAAAAGAGGGGCAAATGCCCCTCCCGAAAATCTATTTCGTACCGAATATCTTGTCCCCGGCATCACCGAGGCCCGGAAGTATGTACCCTTTGTCGTTGAGCCGATCATCCACAGCGGCCACATAGATATCGACATCGGGATGCGCATCCATGACCCGCTTGATCCCTTCGGGTGCTGCCACATGAAACAGGCCGCGGATGCTGTTGCAACCGGCCTTTTTCAACATGTCGATGGTGGCAATAAGAGTGCCGCCGGTGGCCAGCATGGGATCGAGAATCAACGCAATCCGCTTGTCCATATCCCCTGCCATTTTTTCATAATAAACGACAGGCTCCAGGGTCTCTTCATTTCGATAAAGCCCCACCACACTGACCTTGGCAGAAGGAATCAGGTCGATCACCCCGTTCATCATCCCGAGTCCGGCACGAAGAATGGGAAGAATGGTGATTTTTTTGCCTTTCATACGCTCGACTGTCACCGGGCCGGCCCACCCGTCAATTTCCACCTCTTCGGTTTCCAGGTCTTTGGTGGCTTCATACGTCAGAAGACGGGCCACTTCCGAAGAGAGGTCCCTGAAATCTTTGGTGGATATATTTCTTGCACGCATCAAGCCCAGTTTGTGCTTGATCAGTGGATGTTCTGCAACATGTACGGCCATAAGTCCTCCTGAAGCCAAATCTAATAACTTACTATTTTTTGTTCACCCGACAAACCCGAATACAAACAGCCTGATTAGCGGAGCAACGGTTTCCCCAAGTGTCCATTCACTTTTTTTTGTCATGATATTACCCGGTGAGTTCGTGCCTTCAGCCCATCGACACGTCCATCCGAATCAACAAGGCATCCCACCGTCACACAGCTGAAACCCGAAGACGTGAAGAATGGCTGTTCATGGGGTTCCCTCAGAGGCTGTGGTACCCCATACAACACATTCTTGGCACAACCTATCGGACTTCCACTGAATTCGTGCAAACAGGGCACGAACCAGATAGTAAAATCAACGAAGTATATAAAAACCATCCTAAAATTTCAACCTGTTTTTTCCTTAGTTGCAAAAGGTTTCGGGTTGGCGCTTGTGGTTTTGATTGCGACCCATTATATTGTCGGGGTTTAATAAGCCGTGGGATCATCCCGAGAGCCTATGGGACCGACCCGGCCCACCATAAAGCGCATAGTCATCAACCCATTGCCCGCGCCCTCCAAAACCGGGCCATTTAAATAGACGAAACCGAGATCTTTATGCCCGACGCCATCTGCTACGCCCAGGTCACCGTCACCCTGCCGCTCTCCGGCCCCTACACCTATCGGGTACCGGAAAATCTGCGACCCCACGCCGCCGTGGGATCAAGGGTTCTCGTCCCCTTTGGGCGACGGACTGTGACCGGCTACATCACCGCCTTTGCCCCTCCCCACAAAAAGATGCGGATCAAGGAGATTATCGACACCCTGGACCCCTGCCCTCTCTTTACCCCTGAGATGGTCCCCTTGTTTCAATGGATCGCAGACTATTACATTGCCCCCATGGGGGATGTCATCAAAACCGCTCTGCCCGGTGGCCTCAACGTGGTGGATCAGCAAGTGGTAACCCTGACGGATTCCGGAAAAACAGCCTGTGCCGACGCCCTCCTCCCGGAACCAGAGCAGTCACTTCTCACCCAGCTCGCAAGCGCCTCAGCCCCCTTAAAGCAGCTGGTGGAAGAGGAAACCCCCTTTTCCCGTTCGCTGATCAACACCCTCGAAAACAAGGGGTGGGTCGCGATTACCCGCGAACTCAGCACCGCACGGACCCGGGCCAAAATGGAAACCATCGCAGAAGCCGCTTTCGGCCCCTACCCCCAAAAAGGGCTCACGGAAAAACGAGAGCACCTCATCGATTTCCTGCGTGTCCATGGCCCCACCGCCCGAGCCGATCTCAACCGAAAACTGCCCTCCGCCAAAAGCACCCTGGCCCCCATGGTGGCGATGGGACTCATCCACCTGTCCGAAAATCGTGTGGAGCGTTCCCCCCTGGGCGAAGAGATCGTCCCCGACTCTCCCCCGGCGCTCACCACTGAGCAGCAGACGGTGGTGACCACGGTGTCAAAACAGCTCTCCTGCGGATACGCCACCTTTCTTTTAAAAGGGGTCACGGGCAGTGGAAAAACCGAAGTCTACATGCGCCTGGTTGAGGAGACCCTCCAGGCCGGAAAAACAGCTGTGGTGCTGGTGCCTGAGATCGCCCTCATCGCCCAGACCGACCGTCGGTTCAAAGCCCGATTCGGCGACCGCATTGCCGTTTTGCACAGCGGCCTCTCCGACGGAGAACGCTACGACCAGTGGATTAAAATTGCCGAAAAAAAAGTGAGTGTCGTCATTGGTGCCCGATCCGCCATCTTCGCCCCATTATCCAACATCGGCCTCATCGTCGTGGACGAAGAGCACGACGGCTCCTACAAACAGGAGAGCGGCTTGCGGTACAACGCCCGGGACCTGGCCGCGGTCCGCGCCCGCATGGAGGGGGCCGTGGTCCTTTTGGGGTCGGCCACCCCTTCCATCCAATCGGCCTGGAACGCCGAGACCGGCAAGTTTAAAGAGGTGCTCCTGACAAAACGGGTCAACAAAAAGCCCATGCCCGAAATTGAGGTGGTGGACCTCAAAAAATTCAAAGACCTCCCCGGGATCCATACCTTTCTCACCCCCCGGCTCGTGGAGGCCATGACCCAGACCTTGAACCGTGATGAACAGGTCCTGCTCTTTCTCAACCGACGGGGTTTTTCCGGCGCCCCCATTTGCGCCCACTGCGGCGAGCCCCTGAAATGCCGCCATTGTGATGTCTCCATGACCTTCCATAAGGGCGTCAATGCCTTTCGGTGCCATATCTGCGGCTACTTCGAGCCCGCCAAAACCCATTGCCGCATCTGCAACGGCCACAAAATCAAGCTCCTGGGCAGCGGCACGGAAAAAGTGGAGGAGGCCGTCAAAGACCTCTTCCCCCAAAAAGTCGTGGCAAGAATGGACCAGGACACCACGGCACGGCGTGGCTCTCTTCTACAGATCCTCAAAGGGGTCCGGGAGAAAAAAGTCGACATCGTGGTGGGGACCCAGATGATCGCCAAAGGGCATGACTTCCCTGATATCACCCTGGTGGGCGTCATCTGTGCCGACACCGCCCTGAACCTGCCCGACTTCCGAGCCGGAGAACGCACCTTTCAGATCCTGGCCCAGGTGGCCGGACGCGCCGGAAGGGGAGACAAACCCGGACGGGTCATCCTTCAAACCTACGTGCCGGACCACTTTACCATCGGCTGCGCCGTGAACCACGACGCCGAAGCCTTTTACACCCAGGAGACAAGTTTCAGGCGGGCTCTGGCCTACCCCCCCTTTACTCGAATTATCCTCTTGCGCATCGCCGATAAAAACCGGGAAAAATGCCGCACCGCCTCCCAAAAACTCTCCGGCCTCCTCTGGGAACGACGTCCCGGCAACGGCATCGCCATCATGGGGCCGGCTGAGGCCCCCCTCACGCGAGCCATGAGCCGGTATCGCTGGCAAATTCTCCTGAAAGGAGACTCCCCGTCCGCCATGAAAAAAATGGCCACAGAGGCTCTCGCCGCATTTCATAAAGAAGGAGGATTTTCCGGCATCTCTATTTCAGTGGATGTCGACCCCTACGCGCTGGGGTAAAAAATAAAGTAACTATTCAGCTCATGAAAAGCAGCCTCCGGCGGCGAGGTGTGCCACCCTGAAAGCAGGTTTAATCAACTTTTCAAAAGTTTAGTCCCCGGCAGGGCGGCCAGAGGCATAAGCTGAACCGTTACAAAATAAATCCAGTTGGAGCCCCCCAACGAACCGTCCGGGCCTTAGAAACAGCCCCTTATCTATCATTAAATAAATGTAACCCCATGACGCCGGGAAACAAGGTATCATGCCAACATTTCGGTTGGCCCCCTTCGGTTGACCCCATTGACAAAGAAATGAAAAGGAAGCGCCCCTCATTTAAGCGCCCCACCCCATACCTTCGTCAAAAAGCCATGGTCCAAAGGAAAAAACCATGATTATAGCCATCATGAGCGACAGCCACGACAACATCTGGCACCTGAAAACAGCCCTTACGCTCATCACAGAAGCCAAGGCCAACGCCATCATCCACTGCGGTGATTTCGTGGCCCCCTTCATGTTAAAACACCTCGACAAAGTGGGGCTTCCCGTTTACGGGGTCCTCGGCAACAACGACGGCAGCGTCCTGACCCTGGCGAGGGCTGCTTTTCAGGAGCTTTCCCATATCCACCTTCATGATGTGGTGGGAAAAATCACCCTGGACGGCTGCCGCATCGCCTTTACCCATCACCCCGAGGTGGGCCGAGCCTTTGCCGCCACCGGCAGCTTCGATCTTGTCTGCTGCGGACACTCCCACACCTGGCATGAAGAGAAGATCGGTGCCTGCACCCTCCTGAATCCTGGAGAAATTATGGGGTCCAATGGCGACCCGAGTTTTGCGCTTTTTGATACCCAGAAAGGAACAATCAAAAAGGTCATCTTTCAACATGCCGTCAGGAACGACACGGAGCCTGCCCTTCATCTTGACAACACCCCGAGAGAAACATACACTATTCGCCGATGCTGATGCCTGATACTCAGCCATTCACGCTCATCCCCTGTGTCCCCTCGCGACGACAGCAACACACGAAACTGAGGTGAAATCATGCTCAAAAAAATGATGGTACTGGCCCTTTGGTTGCTCTGTGCCCATCTACCCCTTGCGGTCGCCGAGACCGCCAAAGGCCCTTCAATCTATTTCCCTGAATCCGAATTTAATTTTGGTTCCACCATGGAAGGCACCCACGTCAAACACGTCTTTGCCCTTGAGAACCATGGTTCCGAAGAACTCCGCATCTCCAAAGTACGCCCCGGCTGAGGGTGCACCGCCGCTTCGTTTACGAAGCGTATCGCGCCGGGCGGCAGCGGAACCATTACAATCATTGGAAATACGAATGGATATGGGGGCAGAGAATTCAAGCGCAGCATCCAGGTGCTCTCCAACGACCCCAAAAAAAGATCCACCTCCCTTATCTTTAAAGGGCTTGTTAAAAAATTTGTCTCCATCACGCCGAGACAGGTCCGGCTCATCGGAACGGAAGGGCAGGATCTCGTCAGGACGGTACGCATTGTCCCCAATCGCGAATCCCCCTTCAAGCTCCTGACAGCCCGCCCCATTGATCCGAAATTATTTTCGGTGAAGCTCAAAGAAGTGAAGGGAAAAAATGGCCCGGAATACGAGATTTCCGTCACCAACGTGGCCAAAAAAGAGGGGAGATATTCCAGCCTCATCACCCTCGGCACCGACAGCAAACTCAAGCCGGAGATAAAGATTCAGGTCTCCCTGTATCTTCGAAAAAAGGTATAGCTGCCTCGTTACCGTATCATGCAACATGCGCATCCGAAGGCCCTGTCCACAGGTCTGCAGGAAAAAGAGACGCGCCAACGAAACCATCCACATTCAGACATAGAAAGCCCCGATCACAGGGGCTTTTTTATAAAGCAAATCATGACAATAAAAATTGACCCCCAAAAAATTCGTGTGGTCGCCTTTGACTGCGACGGTGTCATGTTTGACACCGAAGAGACCAACCGCGCCTACTACAACACCATCCTGGAACAGTTCGGCCTGCCCTCCATGACCGAGGCTCAATTCCGCTACGTCCATATGGCCACCGTGGGGGAAGCCTTGGTCCATCTTTTTGATGGAAAGGTCGAGATGACCGAAGTTCGTGCCGCAACCGCGGCCTTCGACTATGCCTCCCTCATCCCCCATATGAAAATCGAACCCAACCTGATCACGGTTTTAAAAGCGCTGTCACCGCACTGCAAACGGGCCATTGCCACCAACCGGGCCAATACCATGGCCACTGTCCTTGCGTTCTATGAACTGGACGACCTGTTCGAGTTGGTGGTCACCTCCCAGGATGTGGAGAACGCCAAACCCGCTCCGGACCAGCTTCTGAAAATCATGGCCCATTTCGATGTATCGGCCGAGGAGATTCTCTATATTGGTGACGCCTCCACCGATCAACATGCTGCCCAGGCTGCCGGGGTCCCCTTCGTGGCCTTCGACAACCCAGACCTCAAAGCCGATGGTTACATCCAGAGCCTTGCCGAAATATCAACCTTTCTGGGGCTGTAAAGAGAAGGATCTCTGGCACCAGAAACAACAGACCACCACAGAGGGTGTAAAAGACGACACACCGCTTGACTGGCCGTCTGAAACACGCTCATGAATAACGACGGGTTCACCGACATTTGACCCCCAGGCTCTCTGCGTGGTATGTACCCCAAAAACGTGCTTTAAAAATTTGACCGTTGCCTTATATAAGGGGCGCTAACCGTTATCAGCGCCACCTGCGAACCCATCCGCAAAAACGGTCCAGATCGGATACCTCCCATCGGGAGCTCCCAACCAACGACCTGTCAACCCAAAGGACACCCCATGAAAAAAAATCTGCTCTCTGCATCGATTGCCTTGATCATGACCCTGATGCTGGTCACCGTTGCCACAGCCGAAGAGGCAAAAAAAGGCCCTTTTAATAATTTCGAGGAAGAAATCGGATACACCATCGGTGTCAAAATTGGCCAAAACTTGAAAGCGAACTTCGTCGACGTGGATTACAAGACACTGGTCAAAGGACTGAATGATGGCTTTTATGACATCAAAACGGTCATGACCGAGGCAGAGATGGATAGTGCCGAAGCCAAGGCCAGTACTATGTTGAAGGACAAGTACCTTAAAAACAGCCTCGAAAAGGCCACTAAATTCCTCGCCGAAAACAAAACAAAAGAGGGCGTTAAAGTCACGCCATCCGGCCTCCAGTACGAAGTCATCACGGAAGGCAAAGGAGAGAGCCCAAAAGTCACCGATCAGGTCAAGGTGAACTACAAAGGAGCCCTGGTTAATGGAAGGGTTTTTGACAGCTCCTACCAACGAAAGTCACCGGGCATCTTCTCCGTTGGAAATGTCATCCCCGGCTGGATTGAAGCCCTTCAGATGATGAAACCCGGCGCCAAGTGGAAGCTTGTTATTCCCCCGGCCCTTGCCTACGGGGACCGGGGCGCCGGCAATGCCATCGGCCCCAATGAGGTTCTCATCTTCGAGATAGAGCTCCTGGAAGTTCTGCCCCCTGCAAAAAAAGCAGAATAAAAGGAACACGCCCGCGTTCGGGAGTTTTTGTCTCATCCGGTCTGGCAGGATAACATATTCAAAAAAGGCCTTTTCCCGAACACGCACATAATGTTATATAAAAAAAACGGTGCCGGTATTATGCAAATCTTAGGGTTTCATTATGCCGGCACTCTTTTTTTGTCCCTCGGATGACCAAGCCACCGCCGGAGACTTAAAAAAAAGATAAGCCGTGATGCGAAGGTCTTGACCTAATGATAAGCCCTGCCCGCCCGTGTCAGGGACAGACGTGAACCACCAGAAAGGTGACTAAAAAAGATGCTCGAGAACTTTTTCAAGCTCAAAGAGAACGGAACCACCGTCAGGACGGAAATGATCGCGGGCCTGACCACCTTTATGACCATGGCCTACATCCTCGCCGTCAACCCGGATGTCATGAGCACCACCGGCATGGACAAAGGCGCCCTCTTCACCGCCACCGCCCTGTCCGCCTTTGTAGCCACCCTCGTCATGGCTCTGGTGGCCAAACTCCCCTTTGCCCTGGCCCCTGGCATGGGCTTAAATGCTTTCTTCGCCTATACCGTGGTCCTGAACATGGGCTACTCATGGGAGATGGCCCTCACCGCCGTCTTCATCGAAGGCCTCATCTTTATCGTACTCACCTTCTTCAATGTTCGTGAGGCGATCATTAACGCCATCCCCCTCTCCCTTAAAAATGCCATCTCCGTAGGGATCGGTCTTTTTATCGCCCTGATCGGCCTCAAAGGGGCAGGGATTATCGTGAAAAGCGAGCCCACCCTCGTCACCCTCGGCAACATGGGCGACCACACCGTCTGGGTGGCCCTCATCGGCATCGCCGTCTCCGGTGCCCTGGTGGCCCTGAACAAAAAGGGAGCACTTCTGGCGGGCATCATGGCCTCCACCCTCGTGGGAATTCCCCTGGGCGTCACCAGCGTGGAGGGGCTGAAACTCTTCTCCGCACCGCCCTCCCTTGAGCCCATCATGTTCAAGTTCGATTTCTCCAGACTCTTTACCACCGACATGGCCGTGGTCCTCTTCACCTTCCTCTTCATCGACATGTTCGATACCGTCGGCAACCTCGTGGGCATTGGCGCCAAAGCCGGCCTCTTAGATGAAAAAGGACGTCTCCCCAAAGCCAAACAGGCCCTCTTTGCCGATGCCGTCGGCACCACCTTCGGAGCCTGCATGGGGACCAGCACCGTGACCACCTATGTGGAGAGCGCCTCAGGGGTTGCCGAAGGCGGCCGCACCGGCCTCACCGCCCTCACCACCGCCGTCCTCTTCCTGCTGGCCCTCTTCATGGCCCCCATCTTTCTCATGATCCCCGTAGCCGCCACGGCGCCGGCCCTTGTGATGGTGGGTTTCTTCATGCTCTCCCCCATCCAGAACATCGACATGGAAGACGCCACAGAAGCCCTGCCGGCCTTCATCACCTTCCTGATGATGCCCCTCACCTACAGCATCTCCGAGGGCATCGTCTTCGGCATGCTTAGCTACGTCATCTTAAAAGTCCTCTCCGGCCGATACAAAGAGGTCTCCCCGGTCATGTACGCCATCGCCGTCATTTTTGTGCTGAAGTTTATTCTGTAGCCAAGGGGAAAAACGTTCTTCGTGCTTCGTTCGAGGAGTCGCTGCGCTCCATCAATTTAAAACACAAACGGGCTTGAAGCGATCAAACGTGATCACCTCAAGCCCGTTATTGTTTTTCCACGTAGGATGTCCCTGGCCAAATCTTGTGACGCAGCCTGGACTGCCATCGGCGAACCTTTTACTGGTTCCCGAACCCGTTCTGCGCACTGCAATCGGGGCACTCCCAGGTAATACCGTTACAGGTCATGCCCCAGACATTTTCGGCCATACAGTCCTGACACATGGTAAAACCGCATCGACAGCGGTAGGCAAAGGTGAGGTTGCCCTTCCCACAGCAATGGCAGGGTTCTTTCTGGGCTTTCATTTTTTTCAGTTTATACGAGGATATTTTTTTTGAAGTATGAGGCATGATCCACCTTAATACACCGGTTCATGATCACGTCAATGCCGTGATCGGTCAAACGTTCAGCGGCTTCCCTGTTCTCGATACCGAGTTGCATCCAAAACACCTTGCAGCCGACCGCGATGGCCTCGTCCACATGGGGCATGATATCCTCGCTTTTACGAAAGACATTCACAATATCCACGGGTCCAGGCACTCTATCCAGGGTTTTATAGGCCTTCTCACCCAGGATCTCCTTTTGAGCCGGGCGCACGGGGACAATGGTGTAACCATTGTCCTGCATGTACCGGGCGACATCATAAGAATCCCGTTCAGGCTTGGGGGAGAGCCCCACCACCGCGATGATCCTTGCTGTTTCCAGCCGCTCTTTAATCTGTCGGTCCGAGACAAGAATTTTGCCTTTTTTCTCTGCCATGGGTCACCTCCAAGGTTTGCCGTTTGGCCCTATTCATGGTAGGTAAAAAGCCATTGTGGCGAATCTTCGGTGCAATGATTCTTATCGACACGTAAACAACCCGATAGTCCTGTGACGGCACCGCTGCCAGGGGATGAATCGTCCCACAGAAGGTGGGCCATCCTCTCATGACGTCCCTGGGAAAACGATGCGCGGGCATCGTCTTTTTCAGGCCACACCATATATACGGGGCTGAAGTTAATGCAGCGAGAAGCCCCTGTCAACACGCTTCCCGCCCCTCAGCCCTCTGGAGCCTTAAAATCCGATGACCGATAAAAAAAAAATCTACCTCATTGACGGCAGTGCTTATATATATCGCAGCTTCCATGCCCTCCCCCCCCTGACCAACGCGGAAGGACTGCCCACCAACGCGGTGCTGGGCTTTACCAACATCATTGTCAAGATGATGAACGATTTTGCCCCCACCCACGCCGTCATCTGTTTTGACGCCAAGGGGCCCACCTTCCGCCACACGATGTACGAGGAGTACAAGGCGAACCGGCCCCCCATGCCCGACGACTTGCGGCAGCAGATTCCCTTTGTCCACCAAGTGGCCGAGGCCTACCGCATCCCCACCATGGAACAGCAGGGACTGGAAGCCGATGACGTCATCGGCACCCTGGCCCGAAAAGCCGAAGCCGAGGGCTTCGAGGTGGTCATCGTCTCTGGAGACAAGGACTTCATGCAGCTGGTCTCCGAGACCTGCGTCATCTCCGATCCCGCCCGTGACGTCTATCTGGACCGAGACGCCGTAAAGGAAAAACTCGGCGTCTGGCCCGAACAGGTGGTGGACATCATGGCCCTCACCGGCGACACCTCGGACAACGTCCCCGGCGTCCCCGGCATCGGCAAAAAAACCGCTCCGGATCTCATCAATCAATTCGGTTCCCTCGAAGGGCTCTATGAGCAGGTAGAGACCCTCACCAAGAAGAAACAAAAAGAGAACCTCATCACCCACAAAGACCTCGCCTTCATCAGCCGGGACCTGGTCACCATCAAAACCGATGCGGACCTTCCCTTTGATGAAGAGAGCCTCATCGTCCCCGAACCGGACGCGGAGGCCCTGCTCGAACTGTTCAAGGAGCTGGGGTTTAAAAAGTATATCAAGATGTACAGCGCGCCGCAGAAAAAAGTAGCCAAAACATATCACGCGGTGCTCACCGAAGTGGCCCTCCATGAGCTCGCTGACAAGATAAAAGCCGCCCCCCTGGTGGCCGTTGACACCGAAACTACCGCCCTGGACCCCATGTTGGCCCAGGTGGTAGGTATCTCTGTGGCCGTCGAGCCCCACGAAGCCTACTACATCCCCTTCGGGCACACTGGCCTGGGATCTGAAAAACAGCTGACTAAAGAAACCGTCTTTTCCGTCATGAAGCCCATCTTAGAGGATGCGACCATCCCCAAATGTGGTCAGAACATCAAATACGACCTCCTGGCCTTAAAAGGCTCCGGTATCGCGCTTTCCGGCATCGTCTTCGACACCATGATCGCCTCCTATATTTTAAACCCCACACGGCGCACCCACGGCCTCGACGATCTGGCCATGGATCTCTTCGACCATCAGAACATCACATTTGACGAGGTGGCGGGCAAGGGCAAAAACCAGCTGATCTTCTCCGAAGTGCCCCTCTCCCAGGCCGTGCCTTACGCCGCCGAAGACGCCGACATCACCCTCCTGCTCGCCCGGCTCTTTTCAAAAGAGCTGGAGGAGAAAGGACTGACCTCTCTGTTCGACACCATGGAGATGCCCCTCATGCACGTCCTGGCCGACATGGAATACACCGGCGTGGCCGTCAACGAAGAGGAGCTGATCTCCATCGCAAAAACCTTCGAAACGGAAATGAACACCATCGAAGAGAGCATCTACCAGCTGGCCGGAGAAGAGTTTAACATCAACTCCTCCCAGCAGCTGGGTGCCATTCTCTTTGAAAAACTCGAACTGCCCGTCCAGAAAAAAACAAAAAAGAAGACCGGGTATTCTACAGACGTCGAGGTCTTAACCGCCCTGGCAGCCCTGCACGAACTCCCGGCCCAGATCATCCGGTTCCGGACCCTTTCCAAACTGAAAAGCACCTACGCCGACGCCCTGGTGGGCCTGATTCACCCGAAAACAGGCCGCATCCACACCTCCTACAACCAGACCGTGGCCGTCACCGGTCGCCTGAGCAGCTCCAACCCGAACCTTCAGAACATTCCGGTCCGAAGCGACGAGGGCCGAATGATCCGAGGTGCCTTTGTCCCGGAAAAAGGGAAAAAACTCATCGCGGCAGACTACTCCCAGATCGAGCTGCGCCTCCTGGCCCACTGCTCCGGTGATCCCATCCTCATCGAGTCGTTTAATTCCGGGGAGGACATCCACAAGCGCACGGCCGCCGAAATGTTCGACTGCGATGTGCTCTTTGTCACAAACGAGATGCGCCGTCAGGCCAAGGCCGTGAACTTCGGGATCATGTACGGCATGAGCCCCTTCGGCCTGGCCAAAGAGCTCAAGATCACCCAGAAAATGGCCAAAAGCTTTATCGAAAACTACTTCGCGCGCTACAGCGGCGTAAAAACCTTTATCGAGACCTGTATCACCGAAGCCGAGAAAACCAAAACCACCAGCACTCTCCTGGGACGCATCCGACCCCTGCCCGAGATCACCAGCTCCAACCGGAACGTAAAGCAATTCGCCGAACGCTCCGCCGTGAACACCCCCATCCAGGGCACGGCCGCCGATCTCATCAAACTGGCCATGCTCCACTGCCACGAAATCATCAAAGAAAAGAAACTCAAAACCCGCATGATCATGAGCGTTCACGATGAGATCGTCTTCGAAGCCCCGGAAGCCGAAGTGGAAGAGGTAAAAATCCTGATGCAGCAGGCCATGGAAAACGTCTGGGAGCTCTCCGTGCCCCTCTCCGTCAACATCGAGGTAGGCGACAACTGGAACGAAGCACATTAGGAAAGCAGGTCATGGGGGGAATGGGGTAAGGGAAAAAGCTAAAAAAAGGCCTCCGGCGGCGAGGTGAGCCACCTCGAAAGCAGGATTGCGACGTGCGGGGAAACGCACCGTCCGTCGCAATTGCCCGGGCTGTAGATAGCCAGAAGCCAACGCCCCGTTGACTTTAACCGAAATAACTCCGGCGGGCAGGGGATGATTCCTATTTGCCCATGACGTTGAGAGTAGTGGAGCGCCGCACTCCGGTGCGGCTTTTTTTATCGCCTGAGGATAAAAACCGGCCTTAATAATCGTTTCGGCCACTGCTTTCAAAAAAAGGTAGCTCTGCCCGAAGGCCCTTCATGTCATGGTAAAAAATGCTTTTTTGTTTGGTAACTATTCAGCTTAGGCCTCCGGCAGAGTTATTCCGGTTAAACTCTACAGATGAGTTGAATTGTACCCATCTGCAGCACACGAACTTGCGACGCATTGTGCGTCCCCTTGCACTCCACGCGAATGCGGACGCATTTCAGCCCGGCATGACGACACCCGATGCGCATTCGCAAACCCGCTTTCAAGGTGGCGCCACCTTGCCGCCGGAGGCTTTTTTGGGAGTTATTCCGGTTAAACTCAACAGATGAATTGAATTGTACCCACCTGCAGCACACGAACTTGCGACGCATTGTGCGTCCCCTTGCACTCCACGCGAATGCGGACGCATTTCAGCCCGGCATGACGACACCCGATGCGCATTCGCAAACCCGCTTTCAAGGTGGCACACCTTGCCGCCGGAGGCAGCTTTCACCCAAACAAGGCAGCAATCACCATGCGACAATTTGCCAATCTCTTTCTGATTCTTTTTCTGGCGGACGGGGCCATTTCAACCCTGGACGAGCTTCTGATGGCCGTAAGCGGCATGCATCTGCTGATTCAGGTGCGAGACCTTCTTGGCTTTTCGGTTTTGTTCCTGTCGGGACTGTTTTTCTTTGCCATGGGGATGGACCGGCGGATTCCGAAACGGATTTTTCTGCCCATGACCTGCTACGCGATGTGGGGCGGTCTGATGTTCTGGCCCATGCCGCTTTTTATCCCCGAAGGAGCCGTGGGGTTGGTAATGGCCGTGGGGCAGCTGGTCCTCGGACTTTTGGGGCTTCAGATGGTGCGCAAGCACTCGGATCACCCTTTTCTCATCTCGCCCGCCATGTTCTCAGGGTCCTGGTTCAGCGCCAAGAACGCCCTTGTTTTCTTTCTGGCCAGTTTTCTCCTCATCCCCATCGCCCTTTGCCTCATCGGATTCTCCGCGTTTACAACCTTCGTAGAGACCCAAACCTCCGGCTTCATGCGCATCACCCCCACCGGCATCTACATGAATGAAAAAATCTACGGAAAAAACGGCAAAACCCTTCGCCTGGTACCCATGATCCATATCGGCCGCACCGATTATTACGACGAGGTGGGCGGCTCCATGGCCAACGGCAAGACCCTGATCCTGGCCGAAGGGGTCACCGATAGAGAAGGTCTCCTTAAAACCAAGCTCTCCTATGACCGAATAGGCAAACTCCTGGGCCTCGCCTCCCAGGCCCAGATGCCCTTAGACGCCACCTGGGTCTCTTCCGACTTTCTGCCCATAGCCCCCCCCATAAACGCCACCGACAGAAAACCCCACATCGTCTCCGCCGACGTCGATCTCTCCGATTTCTCGGCCGTCACCGTCGCTTTCATCGGCGTCCTGGCCAACGTCATCATGAGCAGCGACTCCCTGCCCGAAGGCTACGCGCGATACACCACCTGGGTCGACGCCCAGGTCCATATCGAGCAGGTCCTGGAAGCCATCACCCACGACCTCTTTACCCAAAGAAATAACACCGTCTTCGCCATGTTCAACAAGGCCCTCCCCCACTACGACACCCTCATCATCCCCTGGGGAGCCCTCCATATGGCCGAGCTCGAAAAAGAGGCCCAACGGCTGGGGTTTATTCAGTTGGGAACGAAAGAACGGCTGAGCGTGAATTTCAGGGAGGCCATTGGCCACCTGAAAAAAAAAGGATAAAAACAGATCAGCGGTAAGGTGAGCCCCTGAACACGGGGGACAAAGGACCCCTTTCATGCGGACACGTCCGACATTTACCCGGACAGCACTGCGCGATACATACGAAGGTGGGAAGAGATGAATCCATACAAACTCAACACCCTGTCCGATCCGTTTGTCAGTAAAAATACGCTGGAGCCCTACGCCCAGGGCGAATTAGACGGATTGTCTTTTGCTTTAAAAGACAACATCGATGTGGCCCATGAAAAAACGGGATACGGGAGCCCGGGATGGATGGACACACACCCCAAGGCCGTTGCAAATGCAATCTGTCTGGACCAGTTGCTGGGCGCAGGGGGGACATGTCAGGGAAAAACAATCTCCGACGAGCTGGCGAATAGTTCAAAACAAATTGAATGCCTTTCTCTGCGACGGACCTATTCTCTGTTTTCCCACAACGGTGGATATGGCCCCCCGAGTCGATAAGATCACCCCAGGATTCTATGAAGGAGATCACATCCCACGGTCCATGAGCGTCAACGCGATCTCAAGCTTGACCGGCACCCCTCAGATCACCGTCCCTGTCGCAGAGGTCCGAGGCGTACCTGTGGGGCTCTCTTTCCTGGCCGGTTACGGTCAGGACATACGGCTCGGGGACATTTGCAATCAGCTGTTTACCCGCTGCGTTGCTTAAGCCCAAGGCCCCCAGGCAATCCCGACGGGGGCTCTTTTTTACCGCAACGGGGCCACGCGGCCCCGACGCTCCAATACCTAAACGACAAATCGCTGCACAACATCCCTGAGTTGTTCAGCAAGGGTAAACAACTCGACGCTGCCTGACTGAATCTTTTCGCTGTTGTCTGAGATCGCTGCCGATGATTCATCCACCGCCTCCATCTCCATGGAGATCGTCTGAGAGACGGTCGTGGTCTGCGCCACGTTTTCACTGACCTCCTGAATTCCGGCCGCGGCCTGGCCGATGTTCCCGGCGATCTCATGGGTAGTTTCAGCCTGCTCATCAACGGAATCTGCGATGGTCTCCACCACATCGTTGACCCGCGAAATGACCGTTGTGATCTCATCTATCTCCACCACCGTATTCCGGGTGGAGAGCTGGATATTTTCGATGTTGGACTTGATCTCCTGGGTGGCGGAAGCGGTCTGCATTGCAAGGGCTTTAATTTCATTGGCCACGACGGCAAAACCTTTGCCGGCCTCACCGGCCCGGGCTGCCTCAATGGTTGCATTCAAGGCGAGGAGATTGGTCTGATCAGAAATATTCGTGATCACTTCGGTGACCTTTCCAATCTCGTCCGCAGCCGCCCCAAGCGCCCTGACCTTTACGGCGGTGTCCTTTGTCTTGTCCACGGCCTGGGCTGTGATGGTTCGAGCCATCCCTGAATTTTGGGATATTCCGGTCAGGGAGGCGTTCATCACCTCCGTGGCACCGGCCACGGAGGTGACATTGGTTGAGGCCTCTTCACTGGCAGAAGCAACCGTTGTCATATGCATGCTCATCGCTTCCGCGGCAGTATGGACAGAGGTTGATTTCTCAGTGAGGTTTTTAGAGCCACTGGAGAGCTTCGTGGACAACCCATTGAGATCAGACGCCGAACGGTTCAGGTCTTCGGCTTTGGTTGCAATATCGACGATGATTCCCTGAACGTTTTCGATAAACTGGTTGAACCACTTTCCCATCTCACCGATTTCATCCTCGGAGTGGATCTCCAGTCGTTTGGTCAGATCACCTTCTCCGGTTGCAATGTTTTTAAGCATGTCCACGGTCTGATGGATAGGCCCTGCGATAAACTTTGACACGATCAACGCCGTAATCAAAGTAGAGCTCAACACAATGAAACAAAACAGACCCAAGTTCCAGTACTGCTGACTTAAAATGGCACTGTTTGTCGCAGCCAGTTCAGAGGTGAGGGAGTCCCCGAAGTAAAGGGTCATTTCCCCAAGAATTTCTTTGATGGCGGTAGTCTCTTTGGAGAGACGCAGCGCCTCTGTGTCGAGATTAACGCCTTTGATCTCCTCATCCGCAGCCATGGCCAGATAGACAGGCTCAGCTTCATCGGTAAACATATCAATGCGCTTGATCGCCGTGTTGATAGTTTCTGCGCGTTGCTGATCGATACCCGCCAGCCGGGAAATTCCGTTCAGGGCGTCTCTGGCTTGGTCAGATTTTTTTTGGGCTTCCTCCAGCAGAGAGTCATCCCCGGTGACAATGACATCTGTATAGAGCTTGATCTGGTCGTCAAAGGCGGTCACTGCGGCCTGGCTGAATCTGGAGGCAGGAAACAGATAGTCTGAAACGGTGACCAGCTTTGAATCCGTCTGCCTGGCAATAAAAAAGCCAAAGGCCATTGAGACGAAATAGCCCATCAGTGCAAGGCCGACACAGAGCCAGATTTTTTTTGAAATGGTCATTCTTCTCCGCATAGCTATTCTCTCTTGCTGCTGCAACCATTCTGGTGTCCCCCTCCCAGGGTTCCAGGAGGAGGAGGAACATCACGGTTGTTGAATTTAAGTCCGGGTTGCCATTAGAAAGAAAAGGTCACCTTTGCTGCAAGCATGTACCAGGTATCATCGGGGTCTGATTCATCGTAATCCACATTGTAAAGGCCGTCCATTAAATGGCCTTCCAACTTCACCACCATGCTGTCACTGACATCAAACCGGGTGGTCAGGGCAAAATCCTTGAGCCATGACCTGGCTGCCGGATGATTATGCTTCTTGTAGCTGTCCCCATCCTTGTCGTCCTTATCAGAGTAATCAACACTGTAATATGTTCCCATCTCAAACCACTCGTTGACCCGGTAGCTTGCAAGAAAATAATACTCTTCCGTTGTTGTCTCGTCACCATAGCCGAAAGTTGGTATGGCATAGTCAATTGTCATTTGCTGGTATTCTGAAGCCAGGGTGAGGTCTCCGATCACATATTCCATGGAACCGACATAAGATTTAACTTCCAAATTAAAATCGAAGTCATCATAGGGAATTTCTGACGAAATGGCCGCCTTGTATCCCATGGTGCTGGCTCCCAGGGTGAGACCGTCAACGGGGGTAGACCATTTAAGGTCGCCCGAGTAGGCCCAGTCCACAGAGGAGTTCGAAAATTCAGTGACGCCAAAGAATTCTGTTAGCAAGCCCAACGTTTTGGAAACACCCTCGTCTTCTTTCAGCTGAGTCGTTCCATAGACCACCTGGTATTCAACGCCACCGGGCAATTCGCCATAGGCGCCAAGTCCGATGGTCGTGGAGAGGGACTCCCTGTACCCTTCGGAGTAGATACTGGAGGGAAGCATGATACTGGTTCGCACCGCATCGATGTCCCGGCTCTGGTTATAGAGGCCGTAGGGGGTTTTCATTTTCCCTGCCCGAATCCCCAGCCAGTTGCGATAGTTGTAATCACCATAGGCCCAGTCCAGCTCAACCTCATTGTTACCGATCTCCCCAAGATCCCGGGAAAGCAGCTGCATGCCCACCCTCAAGTCGTCGTTAACCTGAGAGGCCACGTTGACGCCGAATTCATTAAACTCAAAGGTTCCCCCGGATGACGTCTCGGCAAACAGGGCATCGTGGGTATCGGTTTTCAGGTAGCCCTGAGAGAGAAACCCGTGGAGTTGGACAGACGCCATATCAACGGCGGCTGCGTTTGAGGCAAAACAGAGAAAAATGGCGGCCATTATGAATTTTTTCATCGGTAAAAAACTCCTGCGTTCTACTGTACGTTGAGAATTTTGACGGTATCGTTTGCAAGGCCTGCATCGATATATCCGACAGCACCGGGGGTGGAGGTGATGTATTTCAGGTAGGCCCCGGTGTCATCAAATTGCCGGGGTTTTATTCCTTTTCCCGTAAATACCATTTTTTTCCAGTGACTTTTCCACTGGGAATAGGTCCTGTGGATGCAGTTCTTTAAAAACAGTTTGTGCTGTTCCGTATCCTTGAGTACGACGATATTAATCTTGGAGTTGTTGCCCCATTTGGTCGTTTTTCCGAGGAAAATTTTCTGCAGCGTCTTTTGGGAGATCTCGGCCTCCTGAACCCCCGGGTTGCAGATAATGATGGTCTCAGCAGATGCGACACCTGCCAAAAGCACCATGGCAACAATCAAACAAAAAGTGAACTTACTCATCTTTCCTCCTGATTTCAAATTGTTATATCCCCTCCGGATTCATTTACCGCCGGGGATTCAGCAGTGTTTAAGCGGCCAATAGGTTGTCAATGTTACCCATATTGAACATTGGTCCGATAAAAGCCAAAAAAAAGCTGTCAACGCCAATGAAAATCAAGCACATGAAAAGGCATGACAAATAGGTCTTGGCGACACAGCTATTTGCTATGAAAAGTGGTCAACCAGAGGCTGAGCACACACCTGTCCCGCATGTGACATCATGCATAATATGGGACTTTGTCATCTATACGGGTTCAAACACATCCTCCGCTGGGGAACTGAAACCATACCCTCACAGAATCAACTGCACCGAGAGACGCTACGCGGTTACAGAAACACTGCAGCCGCATCATCACTTTGTACCATAAGCAGTAGATCTAACCTCATTGAACAATTGACTTAAACCATACAGACGCCTAACAATTAGCCTACCTCTTTGAATTTCTACCATCGCGAGCATAGAAAATTATACCCATATTTACAACTACTTAAGTTTAAGTATATTGTATACTAACTTTTGTACCATCAACATGGCAAAAAAATTTAGTAATGTCAAGCCATCATCAAGAGTATTCAAAACCTTATTTCTTCATTCCAGGAACAGAGAAAAACAGGAAAGACAATGACCGCGATTCACTTTTTGATCCATTGCCGTATTGAGAGGATTCCGACAAACCCACCTCGTTAACAGAATCTAACCCGGCTCGCCCGAAGGGTGAGAAAATCAGACAGAATACCGCGGATTACATTTTGCATTTTTGAAACGACTGAAAATATGACTGCGAAGAACTGTCATTACGGATTATTCCTTAGTCCTGATTGTTTTCTCATGAAATATCCGGGCTAACCCGGATATTTCACGAGTTGGGTGCGCTCATATGCAAGGCATCAGAGCTGAAGATGTAGTGGTTTACCTCAAGGCTCTGATAACGCGGCAGATGAGTGCACCCGGCTCGCCCGAAGGGTGAGAAAATCAAACAGAATAGCGTGGATTACATTTTGCATTTTTGGAACGACTAAAAATATGACTGCGAAGAACTGTCATTACGAATTATTCCTTAGCCCTGATTGTTTTCTCATGAAATATCCGGGCTAAGCATGCCAGGATAAATTCGTTCAACGCATCTCGCATAATCACTCAGGATATTGACGTGGTTAAATCAGCAGATCAGATGCGTACCGATCCCAAATCAATGAAAACACCTTTAGAAAAAGAGCACGGCCGTCACGTAAAATGCCGACTTAATGCCACTGTGACAGAACCCTCACCGCCCTCACCCCATATCGAAGCACGCTCACCTCAAAAGACGACTCACGGGTGTATTGCTGAAAACTTTTACAAACCAGGGCGATTGGCTCCCCATCGATGCCAACCGGGACAGCCCGCCCAACTGGATCCAGTGACGGCAACAGCAACACCGCAAGCTTGTAAGGAAGCACACTATTTACAAAGATCAGGAAGCAGATAAGATAGGATGCAGTTCAGACGCTGGAATAGGCTCATAACCACCAAGCCGGCCATACAGGGAGGGGATTTCATTTTTTGTTCGCCGCAACGGCTCTCTTTCCATCAATACGACCACAGCACTCCGCGTCGCGACGCTTACGTTAAACGACCACAGAAATAAAGGAATCACCCATGCGATTTTTTGACCACGCCATTTTTCAAAATATCAGCGACCATCACCCCGAGCCGTCCGTATTGGGACTCAGCGGAAGCCCCAGGAAAAACGGAAATTCCGATCTCCTGTTAAAAGAGGTCCTGAAAGGAGCAAAACAGCAGGGAGCGACATCTGAGGGAATTTATTTGCGGGATGTTCAGTTTCAGCCCTGTATCGGATGCGAAAAGTGCAGAAAGGATCACATATGCACCGGTCACAAAGACGGGATGTCCCTTCTGTACCCGGACATCATCGCCTCCAAAGGCATGGTCCTCGTCTCCCCCACCCACAATTACAATATCACGGCATGGATGAAGGCCTTTATCGACCGCCTTTACTGCTTCTACAACTTCAACCCCAAGCGCCCCAGCGGTTGGTCGAGTCAACTGGGCAATCAGGGAAGAAAAGTGGTGATCGTGGCGGTGTGTGAACAAGACAACAAAAAGGACATGGGCTTTACCTTGGATGCCATGCGCCTTCCCATGGAGGCCTTAGGGTATGACATCGTGGGTGAGCTGCCTGTTTTCCATATTTTCGACAAGGCAAAGGTCAAAGAGAGCCCAAAAATCCTGGCCCAGGCCTCAGAACTCGGCGCGGAGCTGGCGCGGTCCATTTCATAAATGATGGTCGAGCGCAGCGACTCCTCGAACGAAGCACGAAGCACGAAGCACGAAGCACATTTTTTATAAAAAACTAAATATACAAGACATACTTCAGCATCAGCCAGGCATGACAATAGCTTCCCGCGACCACAAAGACATGCCAGGTTTCGTGCAGCCCTGCCTTGATTTTTCGGGGGCCGTAGTCCTCCAGAAGATAAAAGATCACCCCAAAGAGATACAGAAAACCCCCGCCATACATCCACCCGACCCCTTTTTGCGGCAGCCATTGCAGCAAGGGGCCGGTGGCACTGACCAGAAGCAGCCCAAAGACCACATACATCAGCACCGAAGCCCACTCCTTCATCTGCAGATCAAGCCCCTTGACGATCACACCGGTCAACGCAAAGCCCCAGGCCACGGCGAGCAGGCCCCACCCGCAGGCCCTGTTGTCAATCGTCAGACAAATGGGGGTATAGGAGCTGCCCATGAAGATATAGATCATCATATGGTCCATGCGCTGCAGAATTTTTTTGAATCGGCTGAATCGGGGAAAAAAATGATACACCGTGCTGACCAGATAAAGAAAAATCAGGCTGACCCCGAAGATGATAAATCCAATGAGATGCAACAGGGTTCCATGTTCTTTCGTAAAGACCATCAGGATCACAAAACCGATGATAGAAAAGAACAATCCGAGGAGATGAATCCATGCGCTGACGGGCTCATTTTTTTGTGAAAACCATAGTCGTTTCATCTCTCCTCCTTCCCACCAGGAAGACCTGGAAGAGTGTCCCTGATTGATCGAAATGCTCCCCGTGGCTTCAGGTGGCTTTTCGCCCCTTTTTCTGCTTCGGCGTCACCTCATCGTCATCGATGCGCCGAAAAGGATACGGCCAAAAATACCATTTCGTAACATGAAGCATCCGTCTCACCGGTGTCTTGATAATGACCATCAGCAGGGCGATGGAAAACAGGCACCAGACCGCAGGCCATTCGTTGTAATTGCTGGTTAAGAGATAGGCCAGGCCAGGCCCCACCACGGCATGGTAAAGAGACATCCGCCAGGATCCATACAAGACCGGCAGGATAAACGCAGGAAAGGTATAGCCAAAGAAATAGAGGTAGCTGATAGCGTTGATGGGGACATTCCAGGCGATGTGCCAACTCCCGTGAACCGAGCAGAGAGTGGTTCCACACATGGGAGACACACCGCAGGCACACGCGCCCCCCCAGGCAAAGGGGTAGACCTTGATCAGCATCAAGACCGTGCCCAGAAAACAGAGGCCATACACAAACCAGGAAATCCGCTTCTTCACCGCTTCAGGGATAAAATGCATGGACACCATATTGATAAAAAACGGTTGAAATGAGATGTGGATATACCCAAGCAGCGTCAGGACTTGATTGATGGGATTGGCACACTGGTCTATGTAGAGATAGGTCACCGCCTGCAAAAGTTCCATGAGGGCAAAATACCCCAGGGGAACCCACAGCTCTTTTTTTTCCTTTTTAACCGCAAAATAAAGGGTGCTTCCGAGCCCTACCGTTGCCAGTACGGCGGAAGCTTCTCCACTCCAACACATGATATATCCTCCCCGATAAAATAACAGGATGGGTGCGTTTTACGGAGAATCGAACGAATTTCGTATTTTGGTCGACTCTTTGCCAAAAAAAATCAGTTCCGGCTGACCCCCTTGAGTAAAATGTCCAACAGAATAGCGGTGCTCTTTTCCAACTCGTTTTTAGAGATATCGACCACCCAGGGATATTCCAGGCCTTTCAAAGCCAAAAACAGCCCTCGAGAGACGCCCACAAAATCATGGACGTCAAAGACCCCTTTCGCGCTTCCATATTCCAGAATACGTTTAATAGTGGCGATCTCCCACTGGGAATAATCGTCAAGAAGGTCATTTATAAGGCCATGATGTTTATGGTAATCTTCCCTGATGGAAATATACTGGTCGGTCTTTTTCGAAAAATATTTCAGCCGCGTTTCGACAAACACCCTGAATCGGTCCCCGGGATCGTCTTCACTTCGGACCGCTTGTCCGATGGCCGCTTTAAGCCCTGCAATCTCCAGCATGATCACGCTGGTAAAGACGTCCTCCTTGCTTTTAAAATAGTAATAAAGGGTACTTTTTGCCTTATTCGACGCCCTGGCAATGTCCTCCATGGTCGTCTTCCCAAGACCGAATCGTGCAAAAAGCCCCTTGGCGGCGACGATAATCACCTGCCGCGGATCCCTGTTTTCAGCCATCCCTGTTTTCATGCTCACCTCGGTTTATTCGACTCATTTCGTCCATTCGTTTAAGATTTTAATCCCCCCGCCCTACAAAGTCAACCCTTCAACATCATGGTAAATACAGATCATGCACTTCCAGCATGAACACGCAGGTGCATCGTCCCGTTGTAAAAGGCTCCGCTCTAAAAAAAGCCTTGATCATCGTTTCGGCCACCTTCGCATTTATTTCACCACCCGCATCATAAAACCCGGCAATATCACATCACCACCAGGGATTCCCGCCTTCGTCCCTCCTCATCTTCCCCAGCTGCCCGGGAAAAGGGATCCGGTTGTGCCGTTTTACGGCCCGCCACCCACCACCTTCTGCATCGCCAAGTGACCGGGAATCCACGCCCTGATTTGCATTCCCCTTCTGTATTCTGACGGCCACAGGAAACGCGCGGTGTAACGATGATGCGGAATTCCTGAAAGACGTATGAAAATGCCTCCCTCTCCCTTTGCAATGGTTTTCGACACGTGCAAAAACGGTAACTATTCAGCTTGTGCCTCCGGCAGCCCTGACGGGGGGCAAAGCTTCTGAAAAATCGAACAAACAGGTCTTAACTATTAATATTGATTAAATTTCAACTTAAAACCAACCTGCTTTCAAGGTGGCACCCCTTACCACCGGAGGCTATTTTGAGAGCTGAATAGTGACCAAAAAATGAAAAACGATTTATACATCCCGCCTCACTGGTCGATACATAGTAAAACTATGGATAAATGAATTTATGACTATCTATAAATTCATATTCCCCATTAAGGCAGGAACAAACCATGACGATCATCCAGCAAAAAACAGCTTTATTCCAGGGCATCTCACCAGAATTTCTCAACGGAACAAACAAGTCCCCATAAAACCTACGCTTTAAATCCAGCAAACCCAATGTCCCTTATTTATGAACTGATAAAAGTGCGAATCCACTTTATTTGCAAGCTGTTCATTCCTGAATATATGAATGCATGACAAATAAGTTAACTTTGTTGTCAGGATTTAAAAATGATTTTTGATAAAAACAGTCTGAGATTCAAAATGCTGGTGACCCTCTGTTCGGTGACACTGATTCCATTTATCGCCACTGTCTTTTATATTACGCACAAAGCAGGGGCGACCGCCGGAGAAGAGGCCCGTGAAAAAACGGTTGAGATTGCCTACCGATACGGTGGCGTCATGCAAGATAAACTCGAACAAGCCATGACCGACACCCGTGCCCTCGCCCGGGTCATGGAAGGCGTGGCCCAACACCCCGCTGCAATTGACCGGGATATGCTGGATGATTCGTTGAAAAGACTTCTTCAAGGCGACGACTCATATCTTGGGATCTGGGCCATTTTCGAACCGGACATGCTTGACGGCAGAGACAATGACTATGCCAACCGCACATGGCACGATGAATCGGGAATCTACTATCCATACTGGTACATGGAAGATGGAAAAATTGCCGTCTCCGTCAATGACGATTACACCGAAGCCGATTACTATCAACTCCCAAAAGTTTCAGGGAGGGAAACCATTCTCCAGCCCTACGCTGAAGAGGATACCGGCAATATTCTTATGACAAGCGTGGCGGTGCCTGTCAAAAAAAATGGGGCGGTCATCGGCGTCGTGGGGATCGATATCGCGTTGACCGAGTTGGACCGCACCATTTCCACCATCAAACCCTTTGACACCGGCCACGCGATTCTCATTTCAAACACCGGGATGGTTATCGCCCATCCTGACAAAGAATCGACAGGCAAAAACCTCTCCGCTGCGGGGGCCTCCCCCGAAATTCTTTCAGCCATCCAAAGCGGGAAAGAGTATGCCCTGGGCGGCAACCAAACAGGGTTCGGCCACGGGGCGTATATGTTCTTCTCCCCCTTGCGAATCGGGCAGACAGCCACCCCCTGGTCTTTTGCCGTAAGCGTACCGCTGTCCACCATGCAAAAAGACGTGGATCACATTAGAAAGATCGGGTGCATATCCGGCCTGATCTCCATCCTTCTCGTTGTGGGCGCCATTATCCTCTTCTCTGGAAAAATCACCAAGTCGATCAATGCGGCCCTCTCAGGGCTTAAATCCATCGCCGAAGGAGAAGGCGACCTCACCCAGAGGCTTGCGGTCGAATCGTCAGACGAGACAGGGCAGTTTGCCAGCTGGTTCAATATTTTTATAGAAAAACTACAAGGCATCATCGGGCAATTTGCAACCTGTTCCGATGCGCTGGTCCCTTCGGCCGACCGATTGTTATCCATCTCGGCAAAATTGGCGTCAAACGCTAAAAAAACGTCGACACAATCCGCCCGGGCTCTGGCCTCTGCAGATGGCATGAACACGGAGCTTACTCGGGGGACAGAGTTGATGCAGGAGTCATCGGAGAACATCACCATGGTGGCCTCAGCCATTGAGGAGCTCGCGTCAACGGTCACCGAAATTTCAAAGAACGCAGACAGTGCAAAAGAGGCCTCCGGACGTGCCGCATCTCGTTCGCACGTGGCCTCAGAAAAAATGAGCAAACTGACAAAGGCCGCCGAAGAAATTGGCAAGATTACCAACGTCATCTCAGGCATATCCGACCAGACAAATCTCCTGGCTCTGAATGCGACCATCGAAGCTGCCAGGGCAGGCGAAGCTGGAAAAGGCTTTGCCGTCGTGGCCAATGAGATCAAAGAGCTTGCCGGTCAAACGGTGGCAGCCACCCTTGACATCAGGGAAAAAATCGAAGGTGTCCAGGGAATGGCGCATGAAGCCGCGGGAAATACAGAAGCAATTACAAAAATCATAAACAGCGTCAATGACACCATCAACGGCATCGCGGCAGCTGTGCAGCAACA
This sequence comes from Desulfoluna sp., assembly GCF_030145185.1. Lineage (GTDB taxonomy): Bacteria > Desulfobacterota > Desulfobacteria > Desulfobacterales > Desulfolunaceae > Desulfoluna. The sequence goes on from NZ_JAQYWB010000041.1 coordinate 31,490, forward strand.
ATCCTCAGTTGCCGGAGAAATTTCAAGCAATATCGCGCAGGCTTCCGATGGAATCGGTGATACCTCACAAAAGCTGCACAAAAGCTGGGACGCGTCCTCAGCCATCACAAAAAACATCTCAGAAATAACCCTCTCTTCAAAAGAGATCACGGGCATAAGCGCGGATGTCGAAGAAAGGGCCAAAGGACTCCACAACCTGACAGATGAATTGATGATCCTGGTCAAAAACTTCAAGATTTAATGAGATTTTTAAAACACCCGGCATGCGAAGGGCGCCCTTAAAAGCATCTATAGAGTAATCCAACCCCGCACCACAATGACGTTTTCCATTTTTGCTGTTGACACCCCCACAAAGGTATGAATAAGAATACTACAATATACTCATCAAGAAGATGAGAAGTTAAAAAGCACCATCGTTGCCCGTTCCACAAAAAATTGACGGTAATACCAACAAAGCCACGAAGGCAGGTGAGACGTATCTCGCCCTGAATTCGTGGCTTTTTTTATGCAGCCACCCACTGACAACGCGGTTTCTAAACATTTAAGATGAGGTTTACATGCTGGATTTTCTTGCAAAAGGGGGCGTGCTGGTCTTCCCCATCGGCCTCTGTTCGGTGGTGGGCCTGGCGGTCTTCCTGGAACGCCTGGTATTCTTTCTTCGACTGCGACGGGAAGACAAGGGGTGGGTGGACGAGCTGATTCATCTCACCTGCGAGGGCAGGATCTCGGAGGCCGAAGCCACCGTAGAGTCGAACCCCACAGCCTTGGGTCGAATCCTGACGGAAGCCCTCTCCGTACGAGACTGCGAGGAATCCACACGACAGGCGGCGATAAGAGAAGCCTACGCCTTCGAGAGTCGCGGGTTCGGAGCCCGATTGCAGCTTCTGGCGACCATCGCCAACATCACCCCCTTACTCGGCCTTCTCGGCACCATCACCGGGATGATCAAAGCCTTTATGGTGATTCAGCAGACCGGCGGCAAGGTGGACTCCGCGGCCCTGGCCGGGGGCATCTGGGAAGCGATGCTGACCACCGCCCTGGGCCTGGCCGTAGCCCTTCCCGTGATGATGGCACACAGCTACCTGACCGCCTGCGCTGAAACCCAGGAGGCCGGCCTTAAACACAGGATGGTGCGCTATTTCAAGAAGACGGAACCCCCGCGATGATCGACTTTTCAGATACAAAAAGGGCGCAATACCCTATCCAGGCCCCCTTAACCGCCTTGATCGATATGGTCTTCATGCTCCTCATCTACTTTCTTCTCACCATGGGCTTTATGGTGGATGAAGGCATCGGCATCAAACTGCCCGAGGCGGGACAGGCCTCCCGGACCATGCCCCGGGACCTGGTGGTGGCCGTCACCCAAGAAGGGACGTTCTTCTGGGAAGGGACTCAGGTGAGCCTCTTCGAACTGGAACAAAAGCTAACGGCAATCCCCGGCCTGACCACAGACACCCGGATTGTCATTCGGGCCGATCGGGGGACCCGGGTCAACAGCGTCGTCCAGATCATGGACCTGGCCAAAACCGTCGGTGCCGCCAGCTTCTGCCTGGCCACGGAAGATGAGTCAGGGATATAGGAGACAACACAGTGGCGAATGACACACATTGCATCTCAGGACTGGCTCTTTCTCTTGCCGTGCATGCCGCCATCCTCTGGCTCTGGGACCCGAGTCTTCTAAAGGCAGAAAAAATTCACGTGGCAGGCGATATCGCGCTCTATTCCAGAATTGAAGAAAGGGCCGAAAAACAAAAGGCGGTCCCGCCCCCCCCTGTAAAAAAGCGTGCCCCGAAGAAAAAAAAGACCCGTAAAATAAAACGCATCGCTAAAAAAACGCCCGCACCGGTCGTGCAACCTGAGGCAACACGCACGCCGCAGGAGAAGCCCATCGACCCGCCTGCGGAACCCTCACTGGCTGCAGGCACGACAGAGCCGGATGTGACGGCAATAACCGAACCGGTCATGGACGCTATGATCCTGTCCCATGCCGACCTCATCCAAATCTATGCCAACCAGGTCCGGCAACGCATAGAATCCCGCAAGACTTACCCGCGGCGCGCCCGGAGGCAGAACATGGAAGGGGCCGTCCGCGTGCGATTTGTCCTCTCCCCCACAGGCGAGGTAAAAGAGATCACGATCATCCGGGCCAGCCGCTTCGCCATGCTGAACGCAGCGGCAAAAAAAGCGGTTCTCTCCGCCGCCCCCTTCCCGTCCATCCCCGAGCAAGATGAAAAAGAGCCTATCAGTCTGGAGGTAACATTGTGCTTTGAACTGACGTAACGCCACGCCTTTTATGGCTATCAAAGGATATAAATAAAAAAAGGAGACAGTCCAACTCCGGCAAGAGATAGGGACTGCCTCCTTCAGGCATGAGTCTCCCCGAAGGGAGCCTCGGATTATTCCTACCATCCCACTCCTCCCTTCGTCAATTGATGACTCACACCAAAAAATCGCCTCCGGCGAAACGGGATCGGTGCGCGCCTAAAGCGCGACCTGAAGACACGTGATGACCCAAGCATGTAATTTTCAGGGTGGCACCCTCGTCGCCGGAATAATTGCGGTAAAAATTATGTAGCTATTCAGCTTATACCTCCGGCGGCCCTGCCGGGGGCTAAACTTTTGAAAAGTTTAACAAACAGGTCTTAACTATATATTTCAGATTTATGTTGACCCAAATGCGGATGTGTTTTGACCCGAGGAACGAGGGGTAAAGCACATTCGCAAGCAGCTTTCAAGGTGGCACACCTTGCCGCCGGAGGCTTTTTTTGGAGCTGAATAGTTACAAAATTATTCTTTGAAATAAAACCGAAAACCCAGGGTTCTGGCACTTGTGACACACAACGCATACCGTCGCACGCCGCGCGAATGCGGACGCGATAAAATCCTGAGTGACGTCACCCAAAGCGCATTCGCAAGCCAGCTTTCAAGGTGGCACACCTTGCCGCCGGAGGCACCGCTTTTTGTCTGTTTTATTTTTGCCCTGGCCCCAATCTAAAGAGAAAGGAAAAAGATGGAAAATTGGCAGGAAGATGTCAAACGATGTGTGGATTTTCACGGTCACCTCTGCCCGGGTCTGGCCCTGGGGATCGTAGCGGCCCGAGCGGGCCTGAGCGAATTGGGAGTGAGCCGGGCAGGCGACGAAGAGGTGGTCTCCTGCGTCGAGACTAACGCCTGCTGCGCCGATGCTGTCCAGGTCCTTTCCGGGAGCACCTTCGGCAAAGGAAATTTTATCTTTAAGGACGTGGGGAAGATCGCTGTCACCTTCATCAGTCGGGAGCAGGACACCGCGGTGCGGCTCTGCCTCAAGCCGGACACGGTGAGCCTCTCCGCGCCCCACCAGGCCCTCATGGGCAAGGTCATGAAGGAAGCTGCATCGGAAGAGGAGATCGCTGAATTCTGGCGTCTCCACCACCAACGGGCAGAGGAGATTCTTTCCACCCCCTGGAACACCCTCTTTTCGATGAACGCCGTGTCGCCGTCCATGCCGCCTAAAGCGAAAATTGAGCCGTCGTTTCTCTGCGATCAATGCGGTGAGCCGGTGATGGCGTCCCGACTGCAACAGATCGGAAGCAAGGCTGTCTGCAGCACATGCAGCAAAGACTAAGCCACAAAAATGCCTCCGGCGGACCTGCCGAGGCAAAACGCATTACCAACCTGCTTTCAAGGTGGCACACCTTGCCGCCGGAGGCTCATTTTACTCATCTATTCGATCCACACAACATGGAGGCTTTGTCATCCTTTGAAACACGACACGAGATTGAAACACGCAATGAAATTTCTTCCCACAGGCATGGGCGTGGCCCTGCTGCTTTGTGCAGCCACCGGATTATCATGGGCCGCTGACGCCAACGACACACCGACTCTGTCCCTTGATGAGGTGAGGGTGGAGGCCAAGCGCCCCGCCACCATCTCTCCAAAAGTCCTCTCCCGAGATCAGGTAATGCAACCGGGCATGTCGGATAACCTCCTGGACAACCTGACCCAAATTCCAGGCATCCAGCTGAGGCGCACGGCGGTCTCAGGCAACGAAAACGGAAAACTTCGAATGCGCGGGTTCGACGAATCCCGGCTGCGAATCCTTAAAAATGGGGTCCCCATCCAACGAGATGGCTCCTACGGCAACGGCCCCGTGGACTGGAGCACCCTCAATCCCAACAGCATAGAGACGGTCCAGGTCTACAAAGGCGCGGTCCCGGCCAAGTACGGCAACACCCTGGGAGGCGTGGTGGACATCACCACCCGATCGCCGGAAGAGGGCCTGGAAACAGAGATCCGCGGTCTCTACGGCAGCGAGAATACCCACGAAGAAGCCCTCACCCACATGGGCCGAAACCAATACGGGAGCTGGTTCCTCTCCGGGGGCCATTATGAAACCGACGGATTTTTGCGCAACAACGATACCGACCGCAACCACGGGGAGATCGACCTCTCGGTCAACCTTCCCCTGGGCCTCACGGTCGGTGGCGGAGTCTGCTGGAGCAAATACGAAACCGGCATGCCCGTCTACAACCGCCCGGACAGCCCGTATTACGATGGGGGAGAGCCCGACTCCGACGAACGGGAGTTGGGTGGTCCCGGAATCTCCGTTCGGCTCAAGGATAAGCAAAAAGCCTGGGGGGACGACAGCTTTGCCGAGGACGAGAACACCCGCATCACCGCCTGGATTCAAAAAGAGTTTCAAAAGGGGCACCTTCGCCTGAACTACCTCACCTGGAGCCAGGATAAGGAGGAGACCTACGTCGCCGCCGATGACCCGAGCAAGGTGATCTACAAACGGGAGACCGACGCCGAACCCGACAACTGGTCTCTCCAGGCGGAAGGGGAAGTCGCCCTGGGCGACCACACCCTCGAAGCCGGAGGAGAAACCCGAAGCCAGGGCTGGGGAGACCAGACCGTCACCGCCATCGACACCTCCTATTTCAACGGCTCCATCAACCACTCCGATCTCGCATTTGTCAAAAATGGATTCAAAGGGCAACCGGATATCATGACATACCATGCCCTCTACCTCCAGGACACCTGGCAGCTCTCCGACGTCTGGACGCTGGAGGCAGGCCTGAGGCAGGAGTGGTACAAAGCCGACGCCATCGACGCGGACGCTTTCGGTTTTGAAAAAAACGTTGCCACCACGGACCTCTCCGAATCGAACCTCGACCCCCGGGCCGCCCTCTCCTTTCGCCCCTGGAAAGGGGGGGAACTCTCCACACGCGTCGGGATCGTCCATCGCTACCCCACCTCCCCTGAGTACTTCTGGTGGTTCGTCAACCGAAACGAGAGCGCCTTCCCCAACACCAGCCTGACCCCCGAAGAATCCAGACAGGTGGAGCTGGCCCTCTCCCAGAAATTCGCCGAAGTCCTGGACGTCGAACTCCGCGGCTACCACTACGCCATCGACGACTACATCACATCCACCTCCATTCCCTACAAAGGGTCCATGCACTACAACATCGAGGAGGTCACCATCCAGGGGGCAGAACTCTCCCTGCGGGCGCCCCTTCCCTTTAACCTCTCCGCCTGGGGCAACCTCACCTGGCAGGAGGGCGATAAAAAAGGCGACCCCTCGGACCCCGAAAACCGTCTCGAAGGACAGGTCCCAGACTTTCCAGAAACCATGGTCAATGTCGGCCTCGACTACCGGCTTGACGACCGCGTGAGCGCCCGTCTCACCCTCAACCACGTGGACAAACGCGAACACATCGATGCAAAGACCCAAGAGGTCATCAAACTCGAGGCCTACACCGTGGTCGGTGCCAGCGCCTCCGCCCTGGTCTTCAAAAACAGCTTCAGCGCCTGGCGCCTCATGGCCTCCGTCGACAACATCTTTGACGAAGACTACGAAGAGGAGACCGGGTACCCCATGCCCGACACCACCTACACCGTGGGGGTATCGGCGACGTTTTAATATGAAAAAACAGCCTCCGGCGGCAAGGTGGTGCCACCTTGAAAGCGGGTGGGCAAGGCTCTGCCTTGGCGGTGTGAGATGCGGCGGGGTGTGAATTAATGCCCAGGTTATCGCGCCTTCAACCGTGGAGGCAGAGCCTCCGACAGGCATTCCCAGGCGGAGCTTGGGAACGAGGACGTGTAAGACGATACACGAGAGACACGCGACTCCCTCTCTCGCTCCCAGGCTCCGCCTGGGGGTGGGGGTGGGGTGTGCAAGGCGCTGCCTTGCCGGTTTGGGATACAAAAGCGTGAGAATTAATTCCCAGGTTGTCGCGCCTTCCACCGTGGAGGCAGAGCCTCTGGGGTGCATACTTTTTCATTCAAAATAAGGAGAGAAAAAATGAGAAAATGGAGCATGAGAATTCTGGTCTGGTTTGTGGTGGTGGGATTTTCCGCCGTATCGGCCCACGCGATGGGCGGGCACCAACCGAGCCTGGGGCAGCGGGCGTTGATGCTGGCCATGGCAAAATTATCCGCCACGCCGTTTGATGACGGCCTGGCCATGGTGACCAACGCAGGGTATGTGACACATCAGGGAGAATCCACGGGGCCCATCCTCGATACCGTAACCCGCATGAGCGCCATCAGCCGGGGGGAAGGAAACCTTCTTTCTGTTCACGCCCGGACGGACGCCCCTCTCTTCATGGTCTTCGTGCATAAAAAAGGCCCGAAAGAGCTCTCGGCGGTCTCCATTGCTGTGACCGACAACCACCTGAAGGCCTCGGAAATTTTCAACCTCCGGGTGGATGTGGGCACCTCCTTTGAGCCCCTCAAAGACATCCTGGGCAAAAAAGCCTTTGCCGTCGCCACCCTGGCCAACGGCTACTACGACGGGATCCCAGAGCAACTGATCCAGTCCGCCCTCTTCCACGACCACTTCTGCTGCGGCGTGGCCTCGGGACACTTCACCGTGGGTTGCATCCTCTCGGAGCTCCCCTTGCGAGACGGTGAATCCTACACCTATATCGGCGTCCCGTCCTGGTGCCAGGATGACTACATCGTCCACACCCTGAACCTCACCCCCGGGAAAAAAGGGTACCTCTCCATGATCTACCCCAACAGACGCCCCTGGAAAACCGCCTCCCACACGTGGGAAACCCCGGGCGGGATCATCATCCGGTTCAATAGGGCCACGAAAACAGGGGACGCCTCTGTCCTCTGCTACAAATGGAAAACCGCGGCATTCGTCGAAAGCCTCGGTCTCAATCCGGAAGATCTCGACTGGCACAAGGACCTCTGGCTCCACGCCTGCTACAACCGCTACGTCTTCCAGAGCGACCACAGCCCAAGCGAGTTCGTCTCTATTCATAAAACCCTGGAGCTCACGTCCCAGGCTGATTTTGACCGGCTCACCCGCCTGGGTGCCAACCCCCTGGCCGTCATCCTCGGTGACGACCCTGATTGGTAGGCCTCCGGCGGCGAGGTGTGCCACCTCGAAAGCGAGTTTGCGAATGCGCATCGGGAGTCGTCACTCCGGTTGAAATGCGTCTGCATTCGCGTGAAATGCAAGGAAGCGCACAGTACTCGCACGTACATGAGCTGTGGATAGGTAAAATCCACCTCAGCCGTTGACTTTAACCGGAACAACTCCGGCGGAAAGATAAAACCCCACGAGAACTGATTTCCGTTGCGATGTCTCCCTCCTTTCCCGGATCACATCGCAGCGGCCGTCAGCTTGGCTTCTTTGAGCCCACGATGCCGCCCCGGCACGCCATGGATATGTTTTTTTTTACACAGGCGTCTGGGGTCGGCCACCATTGATTCTATGTCTAACCCGGATATTTCATGAGAAAACAATCATGGCCAAGAAATAACGTGCAATTACAGTCCATTGCAGCAATGTTTTCAGTCGTTTCAAAAATGCGAAATGTAACCCACGGTATTCTGCCTGATTTTCGTGAAATATCCGGACTAAGGAGACCCATGATCTTAAAACCCTTCATGCGGGAAGGCATCATGCCCCTTCCCGTCAGCTTCATCTCGACGATCAGCAAAGAGGGCATCAGAAATATCGCCCCCTACTCCTGCATCATGCCGGTCCTGCGACCCCTGGACCTCATCTGCTTCGCCTCAGCCGAAAAAAGGGACACCCTCATAAACATCCGGGAAACCGGAGAGTTCGTCATCAACCTCCCCGGCATCGACTTCGAGGAGAAAGTGATCCCCACGGCGAAAATGAGCGCCCCGGAAATCGACGAATACGAGCTGGCCCACTTGGAAGAAAAACCCTCCCAGACCATCAAAGCACCTGGCATTCAAGGCTGCTACGCCTGGATGGAGTGCCGGCTGGAAAAAGAATTCAAAGAGGCAAACTACAGCCTCGTCATGGGCAAAGTCCTGCGCCTGGAGGTCAAAGACGAGGTCCTGGACGACAACCACCACCTGAACCCCTTTGCCGCCAACCCGCTGATGATGACGGGCAGTCAAAAAGGCATGCACTTCTGCACCATCCGGGAAACAAATGGATTCGAACCCTTTGCCGCCATGTTCCCCACGGGGGTAGACCCGGTAACGGCCTCGGCTTAAAGCCTGGAGATCTTTGGGACCCTGCCCCTCTGATAACGCCCCACATCACAAGGAGAATACCCATGGCACAGATATTAAGCATGAATGAATACGACAAAATGGATAAACCCCGAATTCAAAGTCTGCCGGGGTTTTATGGAGAGGCACTTATTGAGGGCGTGGTGATCAAAGAACTGGATCTCTTCTCCGATGAGCGGGGATTTCTCATGGAAGTCATGCGCTTTGATGATGAGCCCATGAATGGCCGAGACATAAAACAGGTCATCGCCTCCTACTCCTATCCCGGCATGGTCAAAGGCTGGCATCTGCATTCAATTCAGGAAGACCACCTGGTCTGTGTGACCGGCATGGTGAAGCTGGTGCTCTACGACTACCGCGAAGAGTCTTCAACCTACGGCGTCATCAACGAAATTTTCATGGGAGAACACCACCAGCGGGCGGTCTTTATTCCCCCAGGGATCTTCCACGGCACCAAGAACATTGGTCAGGAACTCTGCGTGATTATAGGCATGCCCTCGGTTTATTACGACCCCGATAATGTCGACGAACGCCGCCTGAGCCCCACGGACAACGCGGTCATCCCCTACGACTGGGACTGCAAACTGGAATAAGGAGAAAACATGACGCTTCCCAATGATATTCTCGTGCTCTACCAGCCCCCCTACCCCACCCCGTGCGTCTTCGATCTGAACGCGCGGGGCCTGTTCAGCAAGAGACCTCCTGTCACCCGGGATTGGGGCATCCGCATACTCGTAGACGCCGGACTTCAGGCCACCCTTCAGATTCGCTGCATAACAGAGAGGCCCGCCGACGATCCGACCTCCGACCGGAAATATCCCTGGGTAATTACGGAAACCCTGCTCCCCTTAGGCCCAGATCTCTCTCTGAAACCCGGGGACCTCGCAGAGCGGGTTCCGGACGCAACCCGCGGGGAGGAACTCTCCACAGAATTCACCGCCTGGCGCACCGGCTACCTTCCCACCACGGAGAACGGCACCCTGGATGGGGAGGCGCTCAAGCGCAAACTCACCTCCGGCCGCACCGACCGCCGGACGCTGATTCAAAAAGAGCTCGTGCGCCGCAACTCCCCCTGGATTCACGCGGCACTTCCCCGCATGGTCCAGGACTTCAAGCGCGGGCTCTACCTCCGGGTAGCCGACACCCTCTATGACGATTACCGAAAACGGGGCGGCCAGGCACCGGAAGAGGCTTTCCTGAAAAAAGTGCTCCTCTTTCAACGCATCTATGACACCAACGGCAGCCCCGACCACAAACCCGACGGCACCCGCTGGAAAGATCCCGATGAGACCTGGGAGTGCTGGGTGGGTTTTGCCGGAGACGAAGACGAAGCCAAGCGGGTGTGCCGTACCCTGAATGCCATCCTGCGGCCCCTGGAGACACCTCTGGCCGGCGAGGCAACCTCCCGTTAAGGTCGCAAGAAAAATATAAAAGTACAAAAAACAATGCCTCCGGCGGCAAGGTGGCGCCACCTTGAAAGCGGGTTTGCGAATGCGCATGGGGAGACGCCTCTTAAGACTGAAATGCGTCCGCATTCACTATTCACTATTCACTATTCACTATAAACGATCGCCCCCACCCCGCTGACAACAAGATCCTTGAAGATCCAGTGCTTTTCAAGGGAAATGGTGATGCGCTCTTTTTCGGGGCGCACCTCCAGCGGGTACCAGACAGTAATCCCGAAGACCAGTAAGGGGGTATAATTTTCTATGAGAAGGGGTTTTCCCCGACGGACCGCCGGGGTGCGGGTGGTTACCTGCCGCATGGCGCATCAGCCGCCGGATGCATGGTGAGTTTCCAGCCAGACGGTAATCTCCGGCCCTTTTTTCAAAATATAGTCGTGTGCATCGGGAGTGATGTCAAACATGGAGGGATTCCTTTTTCCAATCATGGGACCATACAACGGATGTCAGCCCTTCATCCAGACGAACAAAATCGCCCTGTACGAGGAACATATAAATCCATATTAGATGAAAAACTCAAAAAAGAAAATAGGCACCCCCATCAGGCAGGAGTCAAAATATCCTCTGTGAGGATACACTTCAGGCGTTTCGGACAACCAAAGCAAAACCAAAACAAAGAAAAACTCCGCCTGTATTTCCCCCTCGTCATCTGACCCTACGTCCTGCAATCACATCACCCATTTCTCTTTGACTCACCCCAGATAAAATTCAATCGCTCTTTATCCTTTCCATTGCTGAATTCCCTCTGTATATAAGGCCCACACGGGCAACGGCCCGCATAGAATAGAGAAATAGCCCCGCCGCTTTAAAGAGGATGTCCGGGCTTTTGTTTTGTCCCATGACCGTAGATGGAATTGTTTGTGATGTCCGATCAGACCTGGATTGACAGTGGAAAAATTGTCGTAAAAAATGTGTGCCTTCTCACCCTGGGGAGCTGCCTTTCAGCACTTTCCATCAACGGAATCCTCATCCCCAACCACTTCCCCTCTGGCGGAATCACAGGCCTGAGTCTGCTCCTGCATTACCAGTTCACAGACCTCCCCTTTGTCCTGTTCTACCTGATGTTCAACGTCCCTCTTTTTGCCGTGGCGTGGAAATACGTGGGGCGGCGTTTTTTTCTCTACAGCATCATCGGCCTGACCATCTTCTCCCTTTGTGTCCACTTCATCCGCCTCCCCATCCCCCTTCACGACAAGATGCTCGACGCCCTTATGGCCGGCATCCTTTCAGGCACAGGGCTTGCCATTATCCTGAAATCCTACGGATCCTCCGGGGGCAACGATATCCTCTCGGTGATTCTTTTAAAACGATTCTCCATCCGACTGGGAAACACCTCCCTGGCCGTGAACAGCCTTGTCGTGTTGCTCTCCTACTTCCTCTCCACCCTTGACATCATCCTCTACACCATCGTCTTCCTTTACGTGAACGCCAAGGTGCTGAATGTCGTCTTCATGGGGATGAGTCAACGCAAGGTCGTTCTGATAATTTCCGATCACTGGGAGAAACTCTCGGAGAGGATGCTCAAAGAGTTCAGGCGGGGCCTTACCATTATTCACGGAGAAGGGGCTTATTCGCACCGGGATGAAAAAATTCTGTATGCGGTGATCACCTTAAGGGACCTCGGCCGGGTCAAGGACATCATCCGGGATGTGGACCCCAGGGCCTTCGTGGTGGTCACCGAGACCCTGGATGTCATGAACCCCCGGGTAGGAAATCAGCCGCACTGGTAAAGCAGCAACGGCCCGACGCCCGCTCCCCTGGCCTACAGCTTGAACCGATCCACCATCTCTGACAGCGCCTGCGCAAGCCCGGAAAGGCCCGCAGCACTTGTGTTTACCTCGTGGCTGTTCGACTGCATATCGCCAACGGACCCATTCATTTCACCGATATCGGTGGTCATCTCCCGGGCAATGGCCAGGACCTGCACCATGCTCTCGTTGACCTTTTGAAACCGTTCCGATGCGTGGGCGACATTATCGGAGATGTCACGGGTGGCGGCGGATTGTTCCTCAATGGCGGTGGCAATGGTCAGGGTAATGTCATTCACCTCATGGATGGTCCGGGAGACATCCCCGATCTCCGTGAGCGCCGCCTGTGTCCCACCTTGAATGCCCGCAATTTTTCCACGAATCTCGCTGGTTGCGTCATCGGTCTGCATGGAGAGCGCCTTGATCTCTCCGGCAACCACAGCAAACCCTTTTCCTGCATCCCCGGCCCTGGCCGCCTCAATGGTGGCATTCAAAGCAAGAAGATTGGTCTGATCGGAGATCTCGGCGATGGCTTCGGTCACGTGGCCGATTTCCTCCGCCGAAACCCCAAGCTGCCCCATCTTTTCCGATGCATTGCCCGCATTGGCCACCGCTTTCTCTGAAATTTCCCGCGACATTTCAGAATGGTGAGCGATTTCGTTGATCGTGGTGGTCATCTGCTCGGTGGCTGCGGCGATCATAGCCATATTGGCCGAGGTCTCCTCGATGGCTGAGGCAATGGCGTTTATACTCTCCATGGAACCCGTGGACGCCGTGGTGACTGAAGAGGCCTTCTGGGACATCTGCTCAGCCCCTGACGCCATATCTCTGGAGATCCCCAGAAGATCCCCAGAGGCACTTCCGACGGCATGGGCATGGGACGCCGTGTCAGAAATCACATCATGAATTTTTGCCATAAAAACGTTGAACCACCCTGACAGCTCGGCAATCTCGTCCTTCCCCCTGATCGCCAGACGCATGGTCAGATCCCCTTCGCCTTCGGCGATATCCTTCAAGCCATCTGTCACCTTCTGGAGGGGAGCAATCATGGAGCCAGCCCAAAAATAGGCGACAAGCGCCGACGCCACAAAAAAAGCGCCACCGACCCAGACCAGTGTCCAGATCATGTCCCAGGCATTTTCCATAATTTCATCGTGATGGATCAGGCCAATAAGCTTCCACCCCAGCCGGGGAGAGGTGTACACATTCAGGTCATAGACCTCACCCTCCCGCTCGATTTTCAGATGGCCGGAGCCCATGGTCGCGATCTTTTCATACAGATCAATGCCGCTGTCCACCATGGAAGTGAAGTTCAGTTCGGGGTGACGGGGGTTTGCCAGAATCATATTTTTCCCGTCCGCCAGCACCACGTACCCCGTCTTCCCGAATTTGATCCGGCCAATCATCTCGGTCAGCCCCGCCAGTTTGATATCGGCGGCTACGACGCCCAGAATCTCGGCATTTTTCCCGGTCACTGCCTTGACCAGGCTAATATACGTGTCCCCATCCGAGGCCCGATACAAATCGGTCAGAGAGACCCTGGACGTGTCCCCCAGGGCGCTCCGATACCACCCCCGTGTTGTGGGATCATAACCGGGTTTCCTGTCCCTGGGAGGATACTGAATATACCCTCCATAACGTGCGCCAAAAGTAAGGGATCCATAGGAAGGATGGGTCTCCAGCATGCGATGAAAATAATTGAATATCTCCGCCTCAAGTCCGCCGTTTTCACGGGGAGTCATGGGCGTCATTTCGGTGGTCTGTTTGTAGGTGGTAATGCTGTTGTCATCCTTGAGCATCCGGGGGTCTTTGGAAAGCAGCTCCGCGTTCATCTTCACACTGTCGACCAGCAGGTCCACGGTCTCATCGATCTGTTGAAGCTGACGGGTGGAGTCCTCAATAAACAGCTCAAGAGAGTTGTTGCCGATTCTGACGCCCGTGATAATACAGATAGAAATGATGGAAATGGCCAACACAGAGACACAGGCCACAACCATTTTTGCCTTTAGGGTTACCTTCACTCTTTCCCTCCTCAAACTTAGCGATACAGATAGGCTCGAAGCCTTATGAAAAAATCAGCAGGGGCGGTGAAATCAGATGGTTGGTGTGGGGTTTATGAATTTCGAGGTCAATGATGACACAAAAAGAAAGAAATCCCCCCGAAACGTTGACTCAGGTTTCAGGAGTTCTTCTCGGTGGAGAGATCTGTTCACCGCCCTGCAGATAGCAACTATACTTTGCACAAGGGATGCCAAAGACACGCAAAAAAAGAACCGGCTGATATATCGAGGGATTGTTCGAAAGAGAGCACCGGCAACCGGGAAAGCCACTCTGCAACAAATGGCATATCCACCCCAATATTTATCTTATACACCTGAAATAATGGGTTTTTTGTCGCAATTCCATTTCTTGCAGATTTTATGCAGAAGTCAGCGCATAGTCTTTCATTTTTTTATAAAAGGTCCGCACAGGAAGATTTAAATAGCGGGCGGTGTTGCCCCGATGCCATCGGTTTTTTTCAAGGGCCTTCAAGAGGAGTTTCTTTTCGTACGACTTCATGGCGCCCTGCAGGTCCTGCGCCTCGTCGTCCTCCGGCACCGTCTCACCCACAGGTAGCGGAGGAATAAAGCAAGCCCCCTCAAGCTCCAGGGTGCCCAGGGTCTGGTAGCGATGGATCACATTCTGCAACTCCCGGATATTGCCGGGCCACCCATAGTCAAGCATTGCGTGCATGGAGCGCGCATCAATCACGGGAAGTGCGTCTTCGCCCCACCCATGGTTCAAAAAGTGTTCCACCAGCAACGGGATATCTTCCCTTCGCTCTTTTAAAGCGGGCAAATAAATGGGAATAATATGAATTCTGTAATAAAAATCTTCCCGCATGGTGCCCGTACGTACCGAGGCTTCCAGATCCTGATTTGTCGCGGCGATAATCCGGATATCGGTTTTTTTGATCTCGACGCTTCCCAACGGCGAATAACCGCCCCCCTCAATGGCCCGAAGCAGCTTCACCTGAAGACTCAAGCTGATCTCTCCGATTTCATCAAGAAAAAGGGTGCCGCCCTCCGCCTGGTCGAGATATCCTGGCCTGTCGCTCGTCGCCCCGGTAAAGGCCCCTTTTTTACACCCAAAGAACTCACTTTCCAGCAACGCCTCGGGAATCGCCCCGCAGTTCACCGCGACAAAATGGCGGCCTCTCCGACCGCTCATCTCATGAATCGCCTTGGCGGCCAGCTCCTTGCCGGTGCCAGACTCCCCGTAAATAGCCACCCCTGCGTCGGTGGTGGCGGCCTTGGCCACCAATTCGTAGACATCCTGCATGGGTTGAGATTTCCCGATCATGCCTCCAAACCGGTACCGATCCTTCATGGAGGATCGTAAGAGTCTGTTTTCCGTCCGAAGCAGGGCGGACTCCTCCTCAAGACGCAGCTCCTTCTCCTTAATCTCAGTGATATCCCTGGCGGTCATCAAAACAGCATTTCGCCCCTGCCATCTAATCACGCAGAGGTTGACCCCCACCCAAAAAACTCTCCCACCCCACCCGGTGCACCGTCCCTGGAAGGAGTGCTGGCCTTCGCCCCGCTCCTCAAGTTGCCGAACCCGGGCCACCACAGCCCCCCGCTCCTCTTCAAAAAGATGCTGAAACGCCTCTCTCCCCGCCAGATATTCCGTATCGTCATAACCGAAAATCTCGCCAAAGGCCCCATTGACAAAGAGATAACGCCCCCCTTGAGTGAGCGAAATTCCGTCGACGATCTGCTCGGTGAGCAATCGGTATTGCACCTCACTCTGGTCGAGGGCCTGCTCCACGACCACCCGCTTTCGGCGATCCGCCGCCTCGCGCAATTCACGCTCAATGGCCGGAACCAGGCGATCAAGCCGGTCCTTGATCAGGTAGTCATGAGCCCCTTCTTTCATCACCTCAACGGCGACATCTTCCCCAAGAACCCCGGAGACCATGATAAAAGGGATATCCCGACCTGACGCCTTCAAAAGTCCCAGCGCTTCGATGCCGCCAAAACCCGGTATATCGTAATCGGAGATGATCAGATCCCAGTCCTCACGTTCAAGGGCGTCCGCCATGGACGACTCACTGTCCACACGACGGCACTCCGGCTGCAGGCCATCTTTTCTGAGTCTGCGCAGGAGCAAAAACGCATCGTCTTCCGAGTCCTCTACAATCAGCACCTTCATTTTTTTTCCATCCCAATCATCCTCACAGAGTAAAGTAAAATACGGCCCCAACCCCCGGCGTACCTTCCGCCCAGATGGTACCGCCATGACGATGAACGATCCGCTGTGCCGTGGCCAGCCCCACCCCGGAACCGTCAAAGGTATCCGAGGAGTGAAGCCTCTGGAAAGGCCTGAAAAGCTTGTCCTTCCCCTTCATATCGAACCCGACCCCATTGTCCCGAATAAAATAGACCGGCTGGCCGTGGGCTGATGTGTTCGAAATCCCGAATTCGATCTCCGGCGTGTCGGATCGGGCGGTAAATTTCCAGGCATTCCCCATAAGATTGGCAAAGAGAATATGAATCAGACGGGGGTCGCCCTGCCCTTTCAACCCCGCCGCAACCAAAATAGCCACCGTCCGTTGGGGATACTGACGTTCGAGATTCCGATGCGTCGCCATGGCCAGGTTGGAAAAATTCAGGGTCTCGGTGGTCATCTCACACCGGGTTACCCGGGCCAGATGCAACATATCATCGATCAACCCCGCCATATGCCGGGACGCCTTGCGCACCCGGGACAGATATCCACGGCCTTCCTCATTCAAACTCTCGGCGTGATCCTCTGCCAGGGCCTGACAAAACCCTTCAATCCGTCTCAAAGGGGCTCGAAGGTCATGGGAAACGGAGTAAGAAAACGCCTCCAGCTCCCGGTTGGCTGACCGTATGGAGCGATTGGCGTCCGCCAGCTCCCGGGTTCTAATCTCCACACGCGACTCCAGCTCTCCGGCGCTTTTCTGCAACGCTTCATGAAGCTGGGTATGATAAATGGCCGTGGCCAGGGAGTTCGCCACTTCCGTCACGATGTCCAGATGTTCAGCCAGGAATCCGCCGGTTTGTTGCTTGCCCACGTAAATCGCCCCGATCATCCGCCCCTCAATCATCATCGGGACGCCCGCACAGGAACGAATCCCGGACTTCACGAGTTGTCGGATCACATCGGAATCATATTCGATGGCCGTGATATCTTCGGCCAGAGCGGGAGCACCCCGTTTCATCTCGGGAGGAATATAAAAGGAGGAGAGGGCCAGACACAACCCTGTCCGGATTCCTTTCGTACCCTTTTCATAGAGCCCCTGAAGTGTCCCCGTTCCCAATTCATCATCAAAGGTCACAATGCTGGCCCGATCGCAGGGAACCATCTTAAGAATATGATGGATGGCCGCTTCTGCCACCGCATCAGGAGATCGAGCCATCAGGATGGACTGATCGATGCAGTGCAGCAGATCCAGCCGCTCCAGATACCGATTTTGCATCTCGTCACCGCGCTTTCGATCGGCCAGAAGATGCCTCAGGGAATTGCCCCACGCCGTCAAGATAATCAAGGCCAGGGAACAAAGAGCCATCGTAATAAAAATCGCCCGCTGATACGCATCATTGACCTCACGCTCCAGCCCTTGGGCAATGGAGGCTATTTTCCCATCAAATAAAACAGAGAGTCTCTCATGTTCAATTTTAGACAGGGTGTGCAAGACCTTTGTGGCGTGCATACCGGCCGAACCATAGGTCAGACGAATGATCCGATTGTAGGTGCGCCACGCCTTGTCAAAGCTTTCCCTGGGGAGACCGTATTCATCGATCGTTTTTGAAATAGACGTCATATCCGCATCAAAGCGCTGCCTGATGCGGTCAATCTCTTCACGCTCCTTGGGACCGACCAGATCGTACATAGAGATACGCGCATGGTTCAACTGTCCCTGAATCAACTTGAGCTCCAGAACCTTTTCCTGGGCGTGATCAACGGTTTGCATCACCTCTCTCACGTTGTAAACCCCGACAAAACCGAGACTGACGATAAAACAGATCACGCATAAAAAAGCCAGAAACAGCCGCGCGCTAATAAACATGACCGTCCCCTGAACCCACACCGTATCAACGTTGTCCTCTGCCAGCTTTGCCTGCAAAAAAACCTCCACCTTATTTTTCGGCAATACGCCGCCTATGAATGACTGTTTTTTAATATTACCTATTCCGTCTTCCGTTATAAGACCACCCTTACCACCAAAGTAGTGTGGAGTTAAACCATGCGCTTGTCAAGCGGCCCATAAAGTCGATCGCCCAGGCCAGCACAGAAGCAATGCCCGCCATAACTTAATTTTCACATCAAATACAATTTCACTTTTTTTCTAAAAACTTAAAAAGACGACGCATAAGAGAAACGTCACACCCTGAGCCTGATAAATCGGAGCAGGATGGCTCATTGACAGCCCTGTTTACAATCATTCATCATGAGTTATTTTCTCTAACCCGTCAGGGTTCCCCGGTCCCTCTTCTATGGAGGCGGAGCCTCCGAGGGGCAGTCCCAAGCAGAGCTTGGGAACGAGGATGTGTGAGATAAAACGGGTGACACACGGTCATCTCTCTCGCTCCCTGGCTCCGGCTTTCTCTCGCGGCCAGGAGGGTGTCGTGCCTTCGCCCGGTGCCAAAGCCCTTCTGGTGTTGGCTTTCAGTGAGCCTTGCGCCCTTTAAAGTCTCAAAGGCATGGATTTTCGGGCGCGCCGTGCTCCGCCGCGGCATTAACGTGATACCGATGGAAAAAAGTCTCTCGTTGGGATGTGATAAGAGGTGGGGCTCCGTCCGGGGGTGGGGTGTGCAAGGCTCTGCCTTGCCGGTGAGGGATCGCGATGGTGTGTGAATAAATTTACAGGTTGTGGCGGTATCCACTATGGAGGCGGAGCCTCCGAAGTGCGTTCCCAATCAGAGATTGGGAACGAGGATGGGTGAGATAAAACAACGGGTGACGCACGGCGACTTTTCTCGCCCCCGGGCGAAACCTGGAGACGAAAAAGAATGATCCGATGATCCCGGCCAAAGGCATCATAAGCCCAGAAATTTAGAAAAAGATAAACAATCTCGGAGACATGAGGACCAAAAAAACATTGCGATATCCGATACGAACCACGTCTGTCAACGCATCACCCCAGACGTTTCTCTTCATCTGGCCCTCCTCGCAGGTCACCACGGCATAACTCATGAGGCGATCTTTTTCATTAATCGTCTTGTGCAATTCGATCCG
This sequence comes from Desulfoluna sp., assembly GCF_030145185.1. Lineage (GTDB taxonomy): Bacteria > Desulfobacterota > Desulfobacteria > Desulfobacterales > Desulfolunaceae > Desulfoluna. The sequence continues at coordinate 50,433 of NZ_JAQYWB010000041.1, forward strand.
TTGGTTCAGCCCCTCACCCGTGCACTCCTTAAATAAAACCGAAAACTTAGTAATATCTTCATCTTCATTAATAATGAATTTCACATCGATCCGTTCAATCTCTTTGCCCCCATTTTCCCCCGGCCTATAGTGGTATTCGGTGTACTGAATGGCATCGATGGCGAACCCATCCGAATCCGCCTGTAATTCATGGTTATCCAAATCCTTCGCACCAAGGCATGCCGTTGCCAAAGAATCAACATCTTTCGCCGTTCCCCGACCAAACACCGCAATCACGGTTTCCAGAGTCCCGCTCGCATCGTAGCCAAACCAGTCCCCGCCAAGGCAAAAGGAGTCCTCTAAGACCCTTGGGGCCGATCCTGGGACAAAAAGGACCCTGTCAACCCGACCGATAGGCAAACGCCAAATCCTCGCATCGAGGGGTTGATTGAACGAGGGCATTTGGATTCCCAGGTTTTCCATGCGCCCTGTTTGATCCAGGCTTGTTTGAAACGTAAACCCTTTAAACACACAGGAAGCGATGTCATACAGGTTGCCGCCCCTGAATTTTGCGGTTAAAAAATCCGTGCCCCCTTTATTGACAAGGGCCGTATCGAGCTGCCTCCGGTCATTATACGTGTTATCGAGATTTAAAAGCGACTCACCGTTTTCACCAGTCACCGTCAAAGAAGCCAACGCACCGGATGCTTTATGTTTCAAATCCACATTCACAACTGAATTTTCCAATGCCGAACCTAAAAAGGTTCGTATAAACCCAATTGAATCTGAAATGTGTACTTTTGAAAGGTTATTCGCCCCATCATATAAAAAAGAGGCCTTCATGAGTACCTCGTCCTCCTGTGGCTTGGGTTCATCCCCCGCTGGCTTGAACACGGAAATACCCACCACACGCTTGGACGGGGTATACCTGGCCTGAGAAACAGCCGTCTGGATCTCGTGAAAATCCGTCTCGCCCGTCGCATTATGCTTGTTTTCTGCTTTAAAAAAATCCCCAGCAGCCTGGGTCAGGGTCGGTGCCATGGAAACAGAGCCCACAGGGGCATTCCCCCCCATATATGCCGCCAGGTCATCGAGTATTTCCCCCGATTCTTTTGCCGTATCATTTTCAGCCGCCTGGGAGAGAACGGCGAGCATTTTTGCATACCGCTGCTGGTTCTCATCGCCATCATCAAAGGCATTGGGATCGGTGATATCCACCGGGTTGACCGTGGTGATATCCATGACCGGTGCCCCCGATGCATCCACGCCCAATATTCTGGATACTTTTGTATTGGATGAAACGATGTTCGCCGCGGTCAATCCACCGTCCATTTTCTCTGCGATCCGGACAGCGACCTCGGTGAGATCGGTGACGGCAACGGTCAATTCTCCGTCTGCATGAGCTGCAACCACCGCCCGCAAGACATCGTGCTCCCCCCTATCAATCTCATCCCCGGTGGCCTCATCAATATAGGCCCCCCCCGTCACCTCAACATACAGGCGCATCGCATGACGAACCATGACCGAATACCGCCCATCCGCGTTCGTCATGGTGGTTTCCAGGAGGTCCCCTTTGGCACCGCTTTCATCAATTTCAAATATGTTGACGGTCCCGTAACGTATAAGCCCCTTAGCCGCCACACCGCTGATTTGATCATAATCTGAACCGCCACCGCAACCGGCCACCGCCAATATAAAAAAAACAAGCAATGCCGTTGCCAGGACCGTTCTCATTTTTTTTGCACTGCCAAAAAATCCACAATTATTCATTTATTTCTCCTAATTAAGTCGGGAAGGCAGAACTAATCTTTAAAAAACAATACAGATTAATAAAGTAAAAAGTTAACTACAATACATTAATGCTAAGGGAAAGCTAATACGTTACAACCAGCAGAAAGCAAGTAAAAAGTGATCGCCTGGGTATCCAATTAATTTAAGAGCCCAACCGCTCTGTTAAAAAACAGGGCCGCTGTGATTCGATCATTTAAAATGAATGGATAGCCTGTACGATAATTAAAACAGGAAAGAATGTAAGGAGCCTATTCTGAAACCGTCCTTACGATGATGTGCCAGCATATCGACTGAATTTGAGAGGTCTTCTCGTGACCCGGGAGATCACAGACAGGACAACACAACAATAAAATACCACTGTCATATTAGAGTCTTATTTATGCAGCACCAAATAAAAAAACCCCGTCTCCATGATCTCTCATAAAGACAGGGTTCTGTTCGGGAATGCACCGACAGATAGTTTACATGATGGGGACCGTGCCGTACCCCTGGGCCTGGTAGCCGATCAGAGAGATAAAGGTGTTGCCCACGATCTTGATCTCGGGGAGAACGGCGCTGTTGTCGACCTGAAACAAACCGGTGGCGATGGCGCAGGCCTCAAATTTTACCCCCAGGGCATTAAGCTCACGGACTTTCACAGCGATCTGCTCGAAGACGGCGACCTGCTTGCTGTCCTTGACCTGGTTTTTTCCGATGATGAACTGAACGGCAGGCCCGCGAAAGGCCACGACAAATTCAGGGGTCACGCCCTGCTTAATCAGTCCCTGATGGGTCATCCCGATCACATCAAGGTAAAGGGGCAGGCTTTCGGCCTGGCCAAGGTTGATGTCAAAAAAAGCCTTGCCGGAGGTGACGCCTTCAAGGGCGTCACGATCATCAAGCCCCTGGGCAAAGGCGGCTGTCGCCATCATAAAGAGGCAAAGAATCAGGGCAAGGCTGGACAGTGTCCATATTTTTGTTGTTTTCATAGGATATTTCTCCATTTTATATTGTTTGTATATGATCAGAACGAATATTCGTTCTAATGGCTAATGGCTAATGGCTAATGGCTAATGGCTAATGGCTAATGGCTAATGGCTAATGGCTAATGGCTAATGGCTAATGGCTAATGGCTAATGGCTAATGGCTAATGGCTGTCAATTCGCAGAAGAAAATAACCCATACTGTTGACCACGGGCGCAGCCCGTCAGCGAATGTGATCGGCTCGAGGCACGAGAGCCACGAGCATTCGCGAACCTGGGGTGCAGGGGATTTATCCCCTGCCCGCCGGAGGCACGTTTTTCATCCGGCAGCCACCGAACGCCAGGCGCAGTCCCAAACCTCATCGAGATAGCTTGCAACGGGCCGTTCCAGGACTCCGTCCAGCTCCAGGTGAATCATCCGGATACCGCTGCCGAACAGGGACGCGGCGGCGACGGTTAAGTCCATCTCCCGAATTTCCCCCTCTTCCATGCCCCGCCTGACCATCTCTTTCATACGGAGAAAGGGGCCGGAGGAACAGATGGGTTTCTCTTCGGGAAGGAACTCACGATGCCGGGCATAGAGGATAAACTGCATCACAGACGGCGTGCGCCGGGTGAGGTCCATAAGCCAGGCGAGGGCGGCCCCACACCGGTCATGGGCGGTGGTGTGGCTGCGGTCGATCTGGTCCATGCCTTCATCCATGGCCGTTACAAGCCCGGTGAAGAGCTCTCGGGCGATCCCCTCTTTGTTTTTAAAATAGTGGTAGATCGATCCGATGCTGACCTTGGACTCACGCTGGATATCGTGAATCGAGGTATTGAAGTAGCCCCGAGCGGTAAAGAGACGCAAGGCGGTCATCAGGATGAGCTCCTGGCGAGTCAGCTGGGTTGTGTCTTTGATTTCCGTTAAGTTGATCACGTCGGCTCCTCTGGCTTGAAATCTATTAGAACGAATGTTCATTCTAATACATCTCATCAAGACGTCCTGTCAAGCCAAGAGTCCATGGCACAAAGAACGATGAAGGCGAACAGGTGGGCACAGCAGCCCTCTCCAATCGCAGAGTCCTTGATAAATGCATCCTCAAAGAGGAGGAGTACCCACACCCGGCAGACCCAAAAACTATTCAACCCGTTTAATTTAACTTCAAATTCCTATTAAAAGCTGATAAAGAATATAAGATATATATGTCTTTATAATAGAGTAGACCTTAAAAATAGGACATTCCTTTTTCTACACACAGCGTCGGGAGAACATGTGAATTTTTTACATGCCTACTCAAAATTCCCTGTTTATAATCCACCCCCCTCTTATATCGAATTTCTCCGGTAAAAGCAGCCCACAACGGCCCGTCCTTTTTCCGCCCATCCCTAAAACAGAAAAAAAGCTATTATATGACCGAGCTCAATCATCTCTGCGAATTCAAAAATGCCAAATTAGAAAAACAGTTCAAGGACTATCAGTGGCCTTACCTCCAAGAAAGGCTGCGGTTTATCTATCTGATCACCGCGACCGTCTACCTGCTTGCAGGCTTCGGTGATTATTATGATCTCGGTCCGGGTCTGAAATTCACCCTTATCCTGAGCGCAAGAGCCTTTGCAGGGCTGGTCGGTATCGCCGCCATTGGCCTGCTCTATTTCAACCGAAAAGCCTCTCCCATGCACAGCATGGCCTTGACCACTTACATGTCCATTGTCATGATCACCGAGATCCTCGAGCTCGTCATGAAGGCTCCCCTCGCGGGCACCCTAAACATCACGGCGACCTCTTTTATTGTGTTTGCCTACTATCTTTTTTCTCCACCGAGCCTTATTGCGCCCTTAATCGGAGGACTTGGCGGCTCTGTTTTATATTTGTGCGCCGGTGTCTTTATGACGCAGACCCCCTTCTCATCGATGATAACGACGATTCTCTGCTTTTGCCTCGCAAACATCTCTGGAATCTATTTCTATTTCCATATGGAGACATCCAGACGCCGTGAATTTTCAGCCATAGCCAAATTGAAAGCCCTTGTTGAAACCGACGAATTAACCCTGGCCTTAAGCCGAAGAAAAATCGAAGAAATGGGAGACTTTCTCATGAAATCGGCAAAACGATTTCACACCCCTCTGACGGCGCTCATGGTGGATATCGATCATTTTAAACAGGTAAACGATCGCTTCGGCCATCCTGCCGGAGACAGGGTTCTTGTCGAATTGGTCCATCGCTGTAAACGCAGACTCCGAGAAGTGGACGGGCTCGGAAGGGTGGGCGGAGAAGAATTTCTCATCTTTCTTCCCCAATGCAATCTCTCCCAGGCATTGATCGCTGCCGAACGTCTCCGAAAGACCATTTGCGACACCCCCTTTCAAACAGAGAATGAAAAGATGCAGGTCACTATCAGTATCGGTGCCGCAGAGTTAAATGACCACCATCAGGAATTATCCTGCCTGGTCCGCGATGCGGATCTGCAATTGTATCAGGCCAAAGAAAAAGGGCGAAATCGCGTTTACCATGCGGCGGCATGATCAGGCACCACGCCAGCCTTAGCCCGGATATTTCATGTGAAAACAATCAGGACTAAGGAATAATTCGTAATTACAGATCTTTGCAGTAATATTTTCAGTCGTTTCAAAAATGCAAAATGTAATCCACGGTATTCTGTCTGATTTTCTCACCCTTCGGGCGCGCCGGGTGCACTCATCTGCCGCGTTATCAGAGCTTTGAGGTAAACCACTACATCTTCAGCTCTGATGCCTT
>NZ_JAQYWB010000042.1 GCF_030145185.1 Desulfoluna sp.
GCGGAGCCTATGAATGAGAAAAAGCGGTAAGGGCTCACGCAAATAATAAATGCACAATTTTTATAAAAATGCCGCTGTGATTTGACCCGAGGCACGAGGGTTAAATCACAGCGGCAACTCGCTTTCAAGGTGGCTCACCTTGCCGCCGGAGGCATCGCTTTTTGTATGTTTTATTTTTGTACCAGCCCTAACTATTCAGCTTCATCCTGTCTCTGGCGGGTCTCTTTTTGAAAAAAGTTTCGCAAAAACGTTTCAGCCCGTAGGGTGCGGCTCCCGCACCGTTCAACGTCACGCAAACCGCCGGCCCCGTCTCAACACGTATCACAAAATGCGGCGTTGCAGGTTTATCGGACGTTAAGCGGTGCGGGAGCCGCACCCTACATTTTTCACATCGACACGGTTACCAAAGGACAGACCCTTTATACGGTTTCCTTCTTCATCGAACCTGCCGTATCGGTGTGTGGCGATTGGGTGGCAGGAGCTGAATAGTTACCTTTTTTTAATCCTCTGCAGGACCTTCTCCCTGCGCTTCCTTGAGACGAATCCCTTTGTCGCTCAGCTCGATGTGTCCCTTCTTGTAAAGCCCGCCCACGGTGCGTTTAAACTCTTTTTTACTCATGGAAAATATCGCCTTGATTTCATCGGGGGAGCTCTTGTCATGGCAGGCGATAAAGCCACCGGCTTTTTTCAGGATCTCCACCACGTGATCTGTGGAGGCCGAGACGGAACGGTAGCCCGGTTTTTTTAAGGTCAAGTCGATTTTCCCATCCTCGCGGACACGGGAGACATACCCGGTCATGCGGTCCCCAACGGCGACTTTGGAAAACACCTCGTTTCGGTAGAGGATGCCCAGGCACTCCTCGTCGATCACGGCCTGGATGCTCAACTTGGTGATCCCGTAAATAAGCAGGGAGACCTCCTGCCCCTCCTCCTGTCCCGTGGAAAATTTCGGGCAGTGCCGTCCGAGCCGCGTGGACCCGAACACCCTTCCGGTCTCATCGTCGAGGCTGAGATACACCACATGCTGCTCGCCCACAGCCATGGGATTTTGCTGCTCGCTTCTGGGCACGAGGAGGTCTTTTTCAAGCCCCCAGTCAAAAAAAGTGCCAAAAGGATTCACGTCGACCACCGTCAACAGTGCGAAATCGCCCACCATGGCTTTGGGGGTCAGGGTCGTGGCCACGGGACGATCCTCGGAGTCCGTGTAGACAAAGACATGGATGCGGTCCCCCAGCTTGAATCCCTCGGGTACATATTTGTTCGGAAGAAGCACCTGCTCGTCCGCAGGGTTGAGGTAAAAGCCGAACTCCATATAACGCTCGGCAATAAGAGAGTTCATCTGACCAATCTTGAGCATATTTCTTATCCTTCAAAGACAGTAACACCCATAAATCAGGGCGTCTGGCATTATTTCCTGTTGATGTCAGACCGGCTTCACCGTCGGTCGGGTCCTTCTATATCAGCAATACGCCATGGAATCGAGGAGTAAGGTGATGGGATGACTAAAAACCGGTAAAAAGATCACCCTGACGGCCCCGCCTCCCTCGGCTAGCGCAACCAAAGACCCGCTTAAATGAAAAAGCCGGGGCTGCCTGCAGACAGCCGTAGATAATGTCATGATATCCATGTATATATAGACTATATACACTCCGCAGCGACAAGACAAACCCCCGTGACCCCGAACCCCTCAAAAAACGCGACAATTCAAAAGGAGACAGCCATGATCAAGGTCGGTGCAGTGCAAATGGTGGCCAGGACGGCAGACATTGCCTATAACCTCGCACACATTCGGGAGCTGGCCGAGGCCGTGATCGCAGAGGGGGCCAAAGTGATTGCTCTCCCGGAATTTTTTACCACGAGCATTGTCTGGGATCGTCGGCTCTGGGGGTGCTCGCTGCCCCCGGAAAACCCCGCCCTTGAGATGCTCCAGGCGTTGGCGCAAAACCATGGGGTGATGATCGGCGGATCCTATCTGGAAAAACGGGGGGAGGATGTGTTCAACACCTATGCGCTGGTACAGCCCGACGGCACCGTCTCCAAACATGACAAGGACCTGCCCACCATGGTGGAAGGTGCCTTCTATAAAAAAGGAGCCGACGACGGCGTGCATGAGACCTCCCTGGGCCGTGTGGGAACCGCCCTCTGCTGGGAAACCATCCGCACCCAAACCGTGACACGCCTGAAGGATCGCATTGATTTTTTGATGACCGGAAGCCATTGGTGGGCGCCCCCCACCCGGTGGTATGTCATGAACGGCTTCTTCGATTCCATGGCCCGCTCCAATCAGGAGCACATGGCCGCCGCCCCGGCCGAACTCGCACGCATCTTAGGCGTCCCAAATCTCCACGCAGCCCATGCGGGCGACCTTGACGGCCGCATTCTTCTGATGCCCACCGACAAAATCACCGGCATCTTTCCCAGCTATTTATTAGGTGAAACCCAGATCATCGACAACAAAGGGGCGGTTCTGGCCCGCATGAAACGGGAGGAAGGGGCAGGCTTTGTGACGGCGGAGCTCGATCCCACCCCTGCCAGCCCCACCCTTGAAACCCCGGAACGGTTTTGGATCCCCCGGCTCGAAAAACGATTTCACCTTTTCTGGCATCACCAGAATCTCTGTGCAGGGGCCATGTATCGATCTGCCAGGCGTCAGGGCCTCCTTCGTGTCAATGACTGACGAACCCGGACATTTCATGAGGAACCGAAACGTAAAAGAATATATAGTTTATTACAGGGCGTTGTGGAAAAAATCAGGCATTCAAAAAATACAACCTGTCATTTTCGGGTTTCTGTCCGATTTTCTCTCCCTTCGTGAAATATCCGGGCTGAAAACACCGATCATTGCTCAAAATGACAGGGGAGAAGAAACAACTCATTGAAATTGACTGAAAAGCTGGAAAAAATATGGCATCTGCGTTACTATCAACAGAATCCGATACATTTTGCGTTACCCGTAAGAAAAGCGGTTAAATTTTCATGAAACAGCCCCTTTTAACCGAGTAAAAATGACGGACCAAAATCAACCAAGGGATTCCAATATCGCGTCATGCCAAACCAGAAAAGGAGTGTTTTGTGAGTTCAGTCAATCCAAGAGAACAGCTCGGAAGCCGCATCGGCTTCCTTTTCATTTCAGCCGGGTGCGCCATCGGCCTCGGCAACGTCTGGCGTTTTCCTTTCATTACAGGAAAATACGGGGGGGCAGCGTTTGTTCTCATCTACCTACTCTTTCTCTTCATTCTGGGCCTTCCCATCATGGTCATGGAATTTTCCATCGGACGCGGTGGACGGCAAAACATTGCCGGAGCCCTGAAAAAACTCCAGCCTGAAGGGAGCAAATGGCATCTGTACGGCTACTTTGCCATTCTGGGCAACCTGTTGCTCATGATGTTCTACACTACCGTGGCCGGGTGGATGCTCGCGTATTTTTATCACACCCTCACCGGCAGCCTGGCAGGCCTTTCACCGGATGAGGTGGGGGGCTTCTTCGGCGGCCTTCTGGCCAGCCCCGGTACCCTGATCTTCTGGATGGGCCTGACCGTTGTTCTTGGGTTTACGACTTGTTCCATTGGCCTGCAAAAGGGAGTCGAAACAATCACCAAGTGGATGATGTCCTCCCTTTTTATCATTCTCATCGCCCTGGTCATCAAATCTGTCACCCTGCCTGGCGCATCGGCCGGCCTCTCCTTCTACCTGATGCCGGACCTGGATCGGCTGATGGAGATTGGGGTCTGGGAGACCGTCTACGCGGCCATGGGGCAGGCGTTCTTCACCTTGAGCCTTGGCATCGGCAGCATGGCCATCTTCGGGAGCTACATCGGCAAAGAACGGTCTCTCACAGGAGAGTCCCTCAACATCATCGCCCTGGATACCTTTGTGGCCATCCTCTCCGGCCTGATCATCTTCCCCGCCTGCTTTGCCTTCGGTAAGGACCCCGGGGCTGGCCCCGGCCTGATTTTTGTCACCCTGCCCAACATCTTCAACTCCATGAACGGGGGGCGTATCTGGGGTTCCCTTTTCTTCCTCTTTTTAAGCTTTGCAGCCATGTCCACGGTCATCGCCGTCTTTGAAAACATCATGGCGTTCACCATGGAAGAGTTGGGCTGGAGCCGGAAAAAGGCCGCCGTCATCAACTGTCTGCTGCTCTTTGCCCTCTCCCTGCCCTGCGCCCTGGGCTTCAACCTCTGGAGCGAGATCCAGCCCCTGGGCAAAGGCACCGGGATCATCGATCTGGAAGATTTTATCGTCGGCAACAACCTCCTGCCCATCGGCTCCCTCGTTTTTGCCTTTTTCTGCAGCTATAAAATGGGGTGGGGTTGGGACAACTTTGTCAATGAAGCCAACGAAGGCCACGGGCTTCGCTACCCTGAAAAGACAAAGTTTTATGTCAAATATATCCTGCCGCTCATTATCCTGGTGGTTTTTATCGGGGGGTATATCGAAAAATTCGGAGGATGATGCCCCATCCTTTCCGAAACGTTTCCGTTTGCCTCCGGCAGACCGTTTTTTGAACAAACCGTTCGCTTAAAACAACGAAAAGCCCCCCGGCCATGCCGGGGGGCTTTTTTTATTCTGCCATGACGAAAAACCGTTGCAAGCGCCTTTCCGTATTTTTGTTCAAAGAATAAAATAGCGAAACGTGAGCCGCTCAGGGTTTACGAATGAAAAAAAAGAGGCCGCCAAACATGTCGTTTGCCTGAAATGTGAGGATTCAAACCGTCTATCAAGGGCCACCAAGCCGGAGAATTAGGGCGTTCAGCATTAAAACAGGTCATTTTTTTCGAAATGATCAAAAAGAGAAGTCATTCCGATTGAAATACGGAAAGTATTCTCGGACTCGACTTTATTCATGTAAAAAAAGACCCGCCGATAATAGTCATTTATCCACTGTCTCTTTATGCGAACAACCATTACCCACTGAAAATAAGGCCAAACAAGGCTATGCAGCGCCTGCCTGTGATTCCAGCAGGAAATGTGTTAACTTCGCTGCTTTCTGTCACGTGAGGGTCCTGAAGTACCCCCGGACAGACGTATTGTAATGACTGAGTTGGTGGAGGTAACACCTGTGAATAAAGAAAGCAAAGATATCATCGTTGCAGGGGCGGCCCTGTTTGCCATGTTTTTTGGTGCCGGAAACCTGATCTTCCCCCCCGCGCTGGGATTTCTCTCTGGGCAATCGTGGTTTCTCTGTATGTTGGGATTCTTTATTACCGGCGTGGGGTTGCCCATTCTCGGGGTCGCGGCCCTTGCCAAATCTGAAGGGTCTCTGGATCGTTTTGCCGGAAAAGTAAGCCCTCTCTTTGCCAAGGTGATGGGCACCAGCATTGTCCTGGCCATCGGGCCTTTCCTTGCCATCCCGCGCACCGGGGCCACCGTATACGAGATTGGTATCAAACCACTCCTCCCCGGTGTTTCTCCCTTGACCGCCGCCGGTATTTTTTTTGCTCTCACCCTCTTTTTTGCCCTGAAGCCCTCGAGCATCGTGGACAAAATCGGAAAGTTTCTCACCCCCATTCTTCTTTTGATCATTGGCATGATCATCATCAAAGGCGTGGTAAATCCTATTGGTCAGCCCATCGATACCGGACTGGTCCAGCCCTTGTCCCGAGGGTTCATCGAAGGCTACCAGACCATGGACGCTCTGGCCTCTATCCTCTTTGCCGGCCTGGTTCTTTCGGCCATAGCCGCCAAAGGGTATCAAACCACGGAAGAGCAGATCAAACTGACCTGTAAAGCAGGGCTGATCGCAGGAGTTGGTCTGATGTTTGTCTACGGTGGCCTGCTTTATCTCGGCGCGACCTCGTGCACGCTGTTCGGCCAGGGGATCACCAAGGCAGAGCTTATCGTCTCCATCACCAACACCATCTTCGGTGCCGCAGGGCAAAGCGCGCTGTGCCTGGCTGTGTCCGCCGCCTGTCTGACCACCTCCATCGGCCTGACTGCGGTGGTGGGAACTTATTTTGAAAAGATGACCCACGGCAAGATTGGCTACATCCCCATCGTCATCGCCACCTCGGTGTTCAGCGCCATCATTTCAGTGTCCGGCGTCGAAAAAATTGTCACCCTTTCCGTCCCTCTGCTGATTATCGCTTACCCCATCGTCATTGTGCTGATCGCCTTGACACTCCTCGGCAGAAATCTCAGCTCTGCTTTTTATCGAGGGGCCGTGGCCGGGACCTTTGTCGTCAGCGTGTTTGATGCCCTCGCTTTCTTAAAAATCAGCACGGGCGTCGCAGGAGAGATGATTGCCAGGCTCCCCTTCTCTGATTCCGGGTTTGCCTGGATTCTCCCGTCTGTTTTATGCGCGGTGGCTTGCGAGCTCATCAGCTCCTTAATACATCACGGCCATGCAAACACACACAGTACGGAACAAAAAGCCTGATACCTTGCCTCGATCACGGGGCATCCCAAGCCGATCCCGGATATTTCACAGTAACCAGCTGTATTGACATCTTATTCTTTTGGCATGGTCGTTTTCTCATGAAATATCCGGGCTAAGTGCCCCGCGATCGCATGTCACAGCGTGTTCATCCCGCCTCTTTTCCATGCCCCATCCCCTCGCACAATTTGTATGAGATTCGTTGTAATAAATGTGCTATAAGAGAATTTGTTAAAGTTATTCTGGCACAAAAATAAAGCCTCGGTTAAAAATAAGGTCTTTAAAAACCCGGCAACAGACCAGCGACTCTTTATAAAATGCCACAACAGGCAGTGAGCCATGGAAGTGATTTGATTTTTTGGAAAGGCCATTTCAAAGGTGATTGGGAAAAAAGGTGATCGGAAAAAAACGTGGCGGAATTTAAAACACATCTGACCGTGTCCAGCCTCTGCAGCAGCGCAGCGGCCACCTTTCTCCTTGCGGCAGCCCTTGCCACCCCCGAAGAGGTGCTTCTCTTTTTTATCATGGGCGTTGTGGGCGGCCTGCTCCCCGATATCGACTCCGACAGCTCCCTGCCCGTCCGCCTTCTCTTCACCTTTATTGCCACGGTGATTTCCTTTCTCATTATGTTCCATCAACGGGCCGACAACTCCGCCGTGGAACTCTTCACCCTCTGGCTTGGCAGCTTCCTGGTGATCAAGTGCCTCATTTTTTCCATGTTCACCCGCATCACCGTACACCGGGGGATCATTCACTCGGTCCCCGCCAGTCTCTTCTTCTGGCTTGTTACCACCATTATCCTCTACCATTTTTTCAATTTTTCTAAAAAAACCGTTTGGATGGCAGGCTTTTTCATGTTTGGCGGATTTATCCTTCACCTGTTGCTTGATGAGCTGGTCAGCCTCAACTTATCCGGAAAAAAACCCAAAAATTCGTCTGGCACGGCCTTTAAATTTGCAAACGCCAAAGACCTTAAATCCACGGTGGCCGTCTATGCCCTCACGGCCCTTCTTTTTACCGCGGCCCCCGATTACACGCCTTTTGTGCGCACCTATTTTTCCTCTACCAGCTTAACCTCCCTTCGCGTCTTCCCGGAAGGCACCTGGTTTAAGCATCTCTACCGGAGGTATCTCATCCGCTGGCAGACGAAAACAGCAGGGGCCCCCGACATACCTGTCGGGAGCCCCCGCCTTTGATCGAATAAACACATCCCTTAAACAGCGAATCGTTGCAGAGGGACTCCCGGACACCCGGGGTTGGTGCAGGATAGTCCAGCCAGTCTCCCTCTCCGCCGTTCCAATACACCTTAAGGCTGCCGTCTGCGGTATCGTAGCTGTTGGAGAGGGTGGCTTCGGCCAGCCAGGTCCGCGTCTCGAAGGTGCCTTCCCGCAAGGCGGGATCGGCCCCCTCTTCCCCGGGATCGCTGGCCTCGTTGTCATTCCAGAGGGTCACGATGTTGAGGTCCCAGTTGGGGCTCAAGGCATACCCCAGGCTGCCGTAGATATTTTTCAACTCGCCGTCGGCGGCCGTCCTGTGCCCGTCGGAGCTTCGGTACCCGCACCCGATATAATAATCGAGCCGGTCTTTTTTTCCGCCGTGCTCCACCGTTCCCACCAGGGTGGACCAGCGGCCTGTTGCAACCTGTCCCTTGGTCTCAACCCCCTCGGTAAGCTTGCGCTTGGGCACTACGTTCACCACGCCGAAGGCGTTGCCGAAATGCTGAGGTTGGGGGGCTTTTGTACACCTCAATGGTTCGCGCGGAATCCACGGGAATGGTGTCTAAAAACGGATGGTTCCAAACGCTCAGGTACATGGGGATGCCGTCAAAAAGGGTCTTGATCTCCGATCCCGGGCGGCTGGACCCCATGCCCCGGATAAACACCCCGCCCCCTTCGGCCCCACCGAAGGAGCCGATGGGGTTGTACCGGGAGATGTTGACTCCTGGGGTCCGACGCAGGGCAGTCTCCAGATCCTGGGCGTTGAGGTCGCTCACCTGATCTTCGGTGACCCGGGTTTTCCGTGCCCCATAGGCATCGGTGATGTTTCCGTCAATGACCGGAGACGCGGTGACCTTCACATCGTCCAGCAAAAGGGCGGCGTCTTGCGTGGCCCCTGCGTTGCCGGGCAGAAAAAGCGGCGTCACAAGGACGCACAGCACCAGAAGGACCCATATGACACGGGGCCGTGTCATGGTGATGTCGCAGGATGTGCTCCTCTCTACAGAGGGAATTACGCTTTTTTCGCACACAGAAAATACCCCCTTTCATCGTCGGTAAACTCCGTGATCGTCAAGTTGGCCCCGGAACACAGCCGCTCCATCTCTTCGCGTTCGGGGATCATGTCTTTCGCCACGGCCGTGCCTGCCTTGCGGTGTACGTCGTTGATGGCAGACATGGGCTTAAAATGGCAGATGATGAGAAGGCCCCGGTCCTTCAGGCTGCGTGATAGAATGGCAAGGGCCCCTTTTGGGTCTTCGAGGTGGGGAAAGACTTGGTGACAGAGAGCCAGGTCCACGCCGTCCACGGGCAGGGGAAAAATTTCGAGCCGTCCCTGCCTCAGCTCCACATGGGCTTGGCCCGTGAGTCTTTTTTTCGCCGCTGCCACCATCCCTGCGCTGATGTCCATGGCAAGAACTCGGCCCCTGATGCCCACCGTACGTGCCAGAATCTTGGTAAGACGACCCGTGCCGCAACCCGGCTCCAGAACGGTTTTGCCTTCAAGGGGACCGGCTGCGGCAAACACCCGGACCAGCTTTGCGAGCTCCTCCGGACCGTAGTCGTCGGCCGCCCAGGAGGCGTCACTCTGTGAGTCAAAAAAATCCGCCTTCCGTGCATACATTTGGGGGTATCCTTTCTTTTAAAAACGCCTCCGGCGGCAAGCTATGCCACCTTGAAATCAAGATTCATTCAAAAAGAGTGTTTCAGACCTGTTTGCCAACCTTTTTAAAAGGTTGGCCCCCGGCAGGGCTGCCGGAGGCAGATCTTTTCTATTTTATGGTCAGTTTGACCCCGATGGGGCCGTAGGTTGTTTTGAGCTGATCGTACACCGGTTTTCCCACGAGGAAGGTGTAGATCTCATTTGCCTTAACGGCCAGGTCGATATCGGCGAAACGCTCCGGGTAGAGGATCTTTCCGACGGCGTAGGCATCCCCCATGGCGGTGCCGATGTTGGTCATGTACCAGTTGTAGGAGTGAAGGGTGTAGACCCTGTCTTCCCGAAAGGCGGAGAGGCCTTTGTAAAAGGCCGGTTTGATTTGCATGTCCCGGGCCACATTTCCTTTTCCACCGCCATCGATGAAGATGATGTCCGGGTCCAGGGCAAGGAGGGTCTCCTTGCCCACAAAGAGGTGACCCTTAGTCCCCTGGTCTGCCACCACGTTTCTGGCCCCCACCCAATCAAAGGGAGCATAGGTGGTTTCCGTGCTTCCGATGCCCTGGGTCGCTTTAAACCCAATGCCGCCGACGTACACCCTGGGTTTTGTCTCGGCACCCTCCCCTTTCACCCGTCTTGAGAGATCTTTTCTGGCATTTCCAATAAAGGCGACGACCTCCTCCGCCCGGGTCTCTTTTTCCAGGATTTTTCCAGCCAGGCGCAGGGAACGGTACATGGTCTCGTCAAATCGTCCGAAGGGACCATAGGAGAGGACCACCACGGGAATCCCGAGCTTGGCCTGGAGTTCGTCGGCTTTGCGTTTCTCCAGGTAGGTGATGAAGATGAGGTCCGGAGCCGCAGAGAGCAATGCCTCCAGGTCCGGATCGCTGTTGATGGACCCCGGGCCGCCCGGGCCCACGGAGGGGAGCACGTTCAGGTCGCTGTTGGCGACCCAGTAGGGCCGCGTGGTGGGAAACCGCTTTTCGATGGCCTCCACCCCCGCCACCATCTCTTTGGCCCCCAAGTAAATGATAAGGCGCAGGGTGCCGGGGGCCAGGCAAACGATACGCTTTGGGGGGGTTGCAATCGTCACGTCCCGTCCCGCCATGTCGCGGACCGTGATGGAATCGGCCATAGCCCCCGGTACAACCCAAAAGGACAAAATACAAAAAATCAGGAGAGAGCGCTTCATCAGGGGACCATCCCTTTCTTAACGGCAATAATCATCCTGGAATCCACCCTGTCCCCGAATTTGGCCAGGGGGAGCCCGGAGAAGGCGTCGGCTTCCAGGGTCTCTTCGATGGTAAAATATTGTGTCAACAGGTCTTGGTGAGCCTCCCAGGAGAGATCGCCTGAAAACCGGTAGACGTTATCGCCTTTTTTCACCCCGTTAAAAGCAGAGAGGCTCCATTCGAGGTCGAGTAAGCGGTCTTTGGACCCTTCCTCTTTTTTGTAAAAGACGTGTTTGGTGACAAAAAGGCCCCCGGGCTTCAAGGCGTCATGGATCCGTTTTAAAAGAGCCGGATTTTTTCCCCCGGGATTGTAGGAAAGAAAGATGACGTCGTGATCGCTTCCCAGGTCGTCGGTAAAGAGATTGCCCGGCACGAACCGGACCCTGTCGGCACCGTTGGCCGCCAGCACCTCTTCGGCCTTTCGTGCGATGTCCGGAAAATCAAAGACCGTGGCGTGAAGCTCGGGATTGATCCGGCTCAGGGCAATGGCGTAGAGCCCGTGACCGCCCCCTAAGTCCAGGAGACTCCGGGCTTGCTTAAAGGCCGGGACGGATGCCACGGCCTCAACGGTCTTCTGGAGTTCGCCGCAGAGAATTTCAGCGGCTAAGGAATCCACCAGGCCGTTTTCGAAAAAGGTTTCTTCCTCCACGGCGATGGGCCCCTCCTGAAGCACCCGGTCCAGCCGATCCCAAAGGGCAAACCCGTTTTGGATATCGCGCATCACGGCCCCTTGAAACAAAGGAGAGGAGGTGACGAGGTAGAGGGCGCTCAGCGGGGTATTCCGATATCTGTCGTCCTGCCGATTGAGGAGCCCCAGCTCGCAGAGGAGTTCCAGAAGGTGTTTCGTGGCAGGGGGCAACAGCCTGCAGGCGTCACAAAGTCCTTCGAGGGTGAGGGGCTCTTCCAGGGCATCAAAAATCCCCAGGCGAACCGCAGCCGTCATGGCACAAAACTCTTTGTAATGGCGTGATGCCTGATAAAACAGGCCATGGAGAGCATCGGCTTGGGGCTCGGCCCCCTTTCCCTTCATGTCGTCGGTGGTTGATTCGTCTGTCGCAAACACAGCAGGTCCCTTTCTTGAGTTGGTGGTGACGTGAGCAAAGGATCAACGAAGGCCGGTGTCCCCGGCTTTTATCCAGTTTTGACCAGTGAGGGCCGCATGGCCTCGCGTGGCTGATGGCTGTCCAGGGGGACCACCACGGTGTGTCCCCGAACGCGTTCCAGGGCAACGGGAATACCGTAGACCTCACGGATCATCTCCGGGGTGACCTCTTCACGGGGGCAGAAGGCATGCATGGCTCCGTTGTTTAGCAGGAGAAAAAAATCGGCGTGGCGAAAGGCCAGGTTCAGATCGTGCATGGAGACCACCGCCGTAAGCCCCTGGCTGACCACGACGTCTGAAATACGGTCCATCACGGCTATTTGGTTTTTAAGGTCCAGGCTGCTGGTGGGTTCATCCATGAGAAGCAGCTCGGGCTCCTGGGCCAGAGCCCGGGCAATGGTGACCTTCTGCAACTCGCCGCCGCTTAAGCTGCCCGCGGGCCGCAAGGCCAAATGGTCCAGGTGCATGGTGGTCAGAATTTTTTCCACCATGGCCAGGTCACGGCGGGACGGTGCCCAGGTGATATAGGGTTTGCGCCCCAGAAGCACGGTGTCAAAGACGGAAAGAAGCTGGGCCCCGGTGCTCTGGGGTACATAGGCCGCGTATCGGGAGAGTTTTCGCCTCGGCATGGAGCGGAGATCCAAGCCGTTGAGGCGCACCTCGCCGCGGGAGGGATCAAGAATCCGTATCAGGCACTTGAGCAGGGTCGATTTTCCGGCCCCGTTAACGCCCAGTACCCCGCAGACAGACCCTGGCGGGAGCTCAAACCCGACCTCGTTAAAAACCGGCGCGCTGCCGTAGTCAAAGCAAAGATTGTTGACGTAAAATGTCATCTGTTTATCCCCCGTACAAGAAGGAAAAGAAAAAGAGGAGCCCCCATAAAGGAGGTCAGTACCCCTACGGGCAGGGCCCCGGATCCAACGAGAAGGCGACCTGCCGTGTCTGCCCCCAGGAGCAGCAAGGCCCCGATGAGGCAGGAGAAGGGCAGCAGCAACCTGTGGTCACCCCCCACAAGTCGACGGGCGATGTGGGGCGCAAGCAACCCCAGAAACGCGATGACGCCGTGAAACGCCGTCACCAGGGCGGCCACCAGGGTGGCAAGGATCATCCCGGTAAGCCGAAGCCCGGTGACATTGACCCCCAGCGCTTGCGCTTCGTCCTCCCCGGCAGCCAGGGCATTCAAATTCCACCGGTTCAATAGAAAATAGACAAGCACGGCAAGGGTCACACACCCCAGGATCCACAGCTCCTGCCAGCTGGAGCGGGCCACGTCCCCGAAGGCCCAAAAGACAACCGCTGCAAGCTCTATCTCGGAGGCAAAATACTGGATTAAAATGGTGCCGGAGGTGAAAAGGGCCGACAGGGCAATGCCGGCCAGAATAACGGATTCCGGGGACATGCCGCGCAAGCGTGCCAGAATCAGAATCACCACCGTGGCGGCCATGGCCCCCAAAAAAGCACAGAGCGTCACGGCGCACATGCCGTGAAGGGGCCAGGCCTGGGTGGCGCTGGCTGCCACGGCGCCCTGTTCCAGCCCCCCGACACCCAGGACCACGATGGCAAATGCCGCGCCACAGGCCGCCCCCTGGTTTATGCCCAGAGTAAAGGGTGAGGCCAAAGGGTTCTTTAGAAGGCTTTGGGTGACCAGCCCCGAGAGTCCCAGGCCGCATCCGGCGACCATGGCCGCCACAATTCTCGGCAGTCGGATGCTCCACACCACGATGTGGGCTGTGCCTGTCTCAACGCCCAAGAGACTGCGGACAACATCAAGAATCGACAGGTGATAAGAGCCCACGGTGACGGCCCAAACGGCAAGAACGATAAGCAGAAGGCACAACCCCGAAAACATCAGGGACCGTCTCGCTATGCTCGCCCCGTACAACCGGGCAACAGGCCCCGGGTCTTCACAGCGGCCCCCTTGCCTTGTGTCGATGTATTCCATACATGCCCTCCGGCAGCGTGACTGTGTCTATGGACGTGCCAAGAAAATAAACGTGCCCAGAAAATAAAAAAGGCCACGAAGGCTCACCCACCTCTTTCGAGAGTGTTTGAGCCTTCGTGGCCTTTGGTTTGCGGATAACGGCTCCGGGAGCGTCAACCCCAGAGAGCAGGGTCTGTCGCGTACGTTTCGGACAACCGGGTATGTGAATAACAGAACGTCAATCGAATACCAACGGCTTCTTGCCGCTATTCACTTACACTTAGCAGTTTTTTTGCTTATGTCAAGGAGGGATAGGGCCCGGCGGGAAAATTACTTTGCTGGCAAGGGAGAGGGTCACACAAGGGGGCGATATGGGCTGACGAAGCGGCGAATATCACGGAGATGGCGATATATGACAAATGTGTCATTTTATATCTTTTAAAATACAAAAACGTCGTATTTGTGAGGCAAGCAGAATCTCTGAGAAAAAATAATTGAAAAAACAAAGACATATAAAGCATGTATTTCAACACTTTACCTGTACCAAGCTCTAATTTCCCCTGTTGTGGCATGGGGGTTGCATTATCCTTGCTCAGCATCACAGAGGCAGAATCCCACGACAAAAAAGGAGATTTTCATGCGAAAAGTGGAAGCCATTATTAAACCATCCAAGCTGGATGAAGTCAAAGATGCACTGAATGAAATCGGCATCACCGGCATGACCATCAGCGAAGTCCGGGGGTTCGGCAGGCAGAAAGGCCACACCGAGATCTTTCGCGGGGCAGAATATCAGGTGGATTTTATCCCGAAGATGAAAATCGAACTGGTTGTCGAGTTTCTCCTGGTAGAAAAAGTCATCGCCGCCATCGCTGAAAAAGCCGCAACCGGAAGCATCGGGGATGGAAAAATCTTTGTCCTGCCCGTGGACCAGGCGGTCCGGATCCGCACCGGAGAATGCGGCAGAGAGGCCCTGTAAGGAAGCATTGCCCAACCCATTCACCCATAAATCCAAGGAAGACGCTCTAATGAAAAAACGACTCATGACACTCATCCCACTCCTGGCCATTGCCTCCTCTGCCTGGGCCGGGGACGACACCCCCACGGCCTTGAGCAACCGGGACGCCATCGTGCTGGTTCAGGAACATGCCAACTTTGTCTGGACCCTCGTGGCCGCCTGCCTCGTCTTTTTCATGCAGGCAGGATTCGCCCTGGTGGAAGCGGGTTTTACCCGGGCAAAAAACGTCATCAACATCATGATGAAGAACCTCATGGATTTCTCCATGGGCTCTCTGGCCTACTGGGCCGTGGGCTTCGGTTTAATGTTTGGCGCCAGCAAAACGGGCTTCTTCGGCACCTCAGGGTTCTTCTTAAGCGATTACACCGAAGGGGGCGATCCGTGGATCCTGGCCTTCTGGATGTTTCAGGTGGTGTTTGCGGCCACAGCTGCCACCATCGTCTCGGGGGCCATGGCCGAACGCACCAAGTTCTCCGCTTACCTGGTCTACAGCGTCATCATCAGTGCCCTGATCTATCCCATCTTCGGAAGCTGGGCCTGGGGCGGTCTTCTCAACGGGGGCGGATGGCTTGAAAAATTGGGATTCATCGATTTCGCCGGATCCACCGTGGTTCACTCCGTGGGCGGGTGGGCCGCCCTGGCCGGGGCCATCGTTTTGGGTCCCAGACTCGGCAAATACACCAAAGACGGTAAAATCAAACCCATCCTGGGGCACAACATCGGGTTGGCCGCCCTGGGCGTTTTTATCCTCTGGCTGGGCTGGTTCGGCTTCAACCCCGGGTCCACCACCACCGCGGATAAAAGCATCGCCCTGATCTTTGTCAACACCAACCTCTCTGCAGCCACCGGCTCCGTGGCCGCCATGATCGTCTCCTGGATCACCTTTGGCAAACCGGACGTAGGCATGAGTTTAAACGGTGCCCTGGCCGGTTTGGTGGGCATCACCGCAGGATGCGCCAACGTCTCCCCGTCAAGCGCCATCATCATCGGTCTTCTGGCAGGCATTCTGGTGGTCTTTTCGGTTGTCTTCTTTGACAAGTGCCGTATCGATGACCCGGTCGGCGCCATCTCCGTCCACGGGGTCTGCGGTGCCTGGGGAACCCTGGCCGCCGGACTCTTTGACACGGGCGGATTCTCCATCTCGGTGGTCTCTGTACAGCTCATCGGCATCGCCGCCTGCTTCGCATGGACCTTTCCCACGGCCTACGGTCTTTTCAAACTCCTTGAAAAAACCATGGGACTTCGAGTGACGGCCGAAGAGGAGATGATGGGGCTCGACCTCTGCGAGCACGGTGGCAACGCCTACCCAAACTTTGAAGTGTACAACTACGACGGAGGCGGAAAGTCACCTGACGCAACCGGAGAAAGAAGCGCTTCCATGCGCCTGAAAAGACCGCCGGAACCGGCCGTCTGATACCCACAAAGCCTCCGACGGATTTTCCGTCGGAGGCCCTATTAAAAGGAAAAACCATGGACGCTCGACACCTCTGCATAAGCCACGCCCCCGGACCGGCCCTTTATCCCGCAATCGATGCCCTTCACCTCGTCTACGGGGATACCGGCGGCACCTGCCCATGGGAAAACCCGACGAATCATCGCCCTGCCCTTTCGGCACATCTGGGCAGCACCGCGGGGATCACCCAAGGAAAGAAGACGCTCTACCGGGGCCTCTTGGACCTCATCGAAGGACACCACCCGGCGGCGGCCTTCGTCTACCCCACAGGCCGGGGAGACGGTTTGGGCGAGGAGGTGGATGCGGTGTGTTCCAAAGTGGAAAAAGAGAAAGGAATCCCCGTGATTGCCGTCCATTCAGAAGGACCTAACGGGGTAAAAAAGAGCCCGTGCCGGGTCTCCTGCGAGGCTCTGTTTCGACTTATGGGGACAGGAAACACCGAAGGCATTTCTCCGGCGAGCGTCAACATCCTCGGTGGGGAGCACAACAAAGGGGCCATCGGCGAGTGGGTACGATACTGCCACGCCCTGGGGGTGGAGGTGGTCTCCGTGCTCCCGGCCGACTGCGAGGTTGCGGACATCCGACGCAGCCACGGCGCCGCACTCAATGTGGTGATTTCAGAAGGGAACCTGCTGCAACTGGCCCTCATGATGGAGATTGAATACGGCATCCCGTTTTTCCATGTCTCCGGCGATGGCGCAGGGATACCGGTGGAGGCATTCGCCGCCGTAAAAAACGGATGTGTCCACCGCACCTCATCGAGATAAAATGGCCTTAGTTATCGTTTCGGCCACATTCATAAAGCCGATCTCGAGTGTGGTTCTCTCTTCGAGCGTTACGGTTTATCGTACCGGCAAGGCAGAGCCTTGCATCCAACCCCGGCACTGACCCATTAAGTGGTGGGACAACAAAACGTGTACAGTATGATCACAAGGTAAGTACCGGACAGAGCTTGGGAGCATTATTGTTGCCTGATTTGTAACTATTCAGCTTGCCTTCGCCAGGTCGTTCGAGACAAATCACAGAAAGATTCAAATGCCAAGACGTCACGTCTTTTCATCACCGCGTAGGGTGCGGCTCCCGCACCTTTTACCGTAGAGAGGGCCCTCAGCCTCACAAGTTAACGATGACCACGAGTCTTATTTCAACATGCGGTGTTTCCGGCAAACGATACGCCGGGTGGATGCGCACGGCGCACCCTACGCATCCACCCGGCACTTCATTGTAAAAATGAGGACCATAGGGATTTTCATACATGGATCCCCGCCTGCGCGGGGAAGACGAAAAGCGTAGGGTGCTGTCAGACCGGGGTCATAAAGAAAAAATGGATACTTCAAATTTACGTTGCCGGAGGCTTTTTGGGAAACTGAACACTTCCCTGTTTTTTCCCACTTAAAAATAATGACAGGCCACTTTGCGGCCCGGGCTTTTCATCTCAAGATCCGGCTCCACCAGATCACAGCCCTCCTGCCTGTTGGGGCATCGGGGGTGAAAATTGCACCCTTTGGGGGGATGGATGGGGCTGGGAACATCACCCGTCAGGATAATGCGGTCCCGGGGCCTGTCCGGGTCCGGATAGGGAATGGCGGACAGCAGGGCCTTGGTGTAGGGATGCCGGGGGTTGGCGTAGACCTCCTCACACGTCCCCTCTTCCACCACTTTTCCCAGGTACATGACGGCGATGCGATCGCAGATGTGTTCCACCACGGCCAGGTCATGGGAGATAATCACATAGGAGAGGTTAAACTCTTTCTGGATATCAATAAGGAGGTTGATGATCTGGGCCTGAATGGAGACGTCCAGTGCTGAGACCGGCTCATCACCTATGATCATCAGAGGATTCAGGGCCAGCGCCCGGGCAATGCCGATACGCTGGCGCTGACCGCCGGAAAATTCATGGGGATAGAGGTTGCCCTGCTCGGGAGAGAGCCCCACCTTCTTCAGAAGCCAGGCGACCCGATCGGCACGTTCGGTCTTGTTGCCCATGCCATGGACCTTCATGGGCTCGCCGATGGCGCGGTTGACCGTCATGCGTGGATTTAGAGAAGAGAAGGGGTCTTGAAAAATCATCTGCATTTTCTGGCGGGTTTTTCGCAACTCAGCAGGGGACAGGCTATCCAAATCGGCGCCGTCAAAGTTCAGGGTTCCCTGGGTCTTTTCGACCAGCTTCATGATGCCCAGACCCGTGGTGGTCTTGCCGCATCCAGATTCACCGACGATCCCCAGGGTTTCCCCTTTTTTAAGGGTGAGGTTAACCCCATCCACGGCATGGACCACATCCGAGTAGCCGCAAAACCCACCTTTGACGGGAAAATGGACTTTCAAGTTTTCTACGGTCAGAAGGTTTGTCACGCAACGGCTCCTTTTTCACATGCCGATTCACACAGCCAGCACCGTACATCGTGGCCCGGTGACACGGTGAAAAGGGGTGGCAGCTCGGTTCGGCATCGCTTATTCTGGTGGGGACATCGCGGGGCGAAACTGCACCCCTCGGGGAGTTCGTAAAGGCTGGGCACCATCCCGGGGATCTCTGTCAGGCGGCTGTTCCCGGCGGCATCTTTGGCGCCGATGACCGGGACCGAGTTCATCAAGCCCTTCGTGTAGGGATGACCGGTTTCATGAAAAAGGACACGCGTGGAGGCGGACTCCACAATGCGCCCGGCATACATGACCACCACCCGGTTGGCCATCTCGGCGATAATCCCCAAGTCATGGGTAATCATCATGATGGCGGTCTTGTGCTGATCCTGAAGTTTCAGCATGAGGTCCATGATCTGGGCCTGAACGGTAACATCCAGGGCTGTGGTGGGCTCATCGGCGATGAGGATTTCCGGATCACAGGCCAGGGCCATGGCAATCATCACCCGCTGTCTCATGCCGCCGGAGAGCTGGTGGGGATACTCCGTCACCCGTCGGCGCGCCTCGGGGACCTGAACCTTCTCCAGCATCTCCATGGCCTTATCCAGGCTCTCCTTTTTAGACACACCGCGGTGAAGGGCGTAGACCTCCCCGATCTGTTTTCCCACGGTCTTTAAAGGATTCAGGGACGTCATGGGCTCCTGAAAAATCATGGAAATCCGGTCACCTCGAATTTTACGCATCTGTCGGAGAGTCAGCGCGGCAAGGTCCATACCGCCAAAAAGGATCTCGCCCTTTTCGATGCGCCCCGGAGGTTCCGGAATGAGCCGCATGACGGACTGGGCTGTCACGCTCTTCCCGCAACCGGATTCCCCCACCACTCCCAGAATCTCGCCGGGATACATCCCGAAAGAGACCCCGTTGACGGCATGAGCCACGCCCCGAGGGGTATGAAACCGCGTGGTGAGGTGCTTTACGTTCAATAAATAGTCGTTTTGCATGGTACCCCTGATTGAATGGAAATTGAGGAAAAATTAATACCAGCTATTTAGGACCCATTCAACTCTTAAAAAAACCAAATCCTCTGAAAACCTTTCCTTTCAGGGAACCATGATTCCCTTACATTCCCCCGCAGGGAACATAAATTTAGTTTTATGATAACTTATTGACAGCCATTTAAGGGTGTGGTTCTATTTTTAGTTCTCGCAAAATATTTTATTGTTTTTTCAGTCACAGTTATTCAGGAGGATCGTTTTAATGAAGAATATTGGAACATTGCTGCTCGCTGCCGTAACGGCTCTTCTGGTAACGGCGGGAGGGGCATCAGCTTCTTCCGGCGGAACCTTTGTTTTCTGCGCGCCTTACGGGGGGGACCTTTTTTCCCTGGACATGCATAAAACATCACGCACCCAGGATTACATCGTCGGACTCAACATTAACCGCAGCCTGTACAAATGGGACGCGGATCAGAGCAAGCCCGTTCTTGCCCTCGCCACCGATGTCAAGATCTCTGCCGACAGAAAGGTCTACACCTTCTCCCTTCGTAACAATGTGAAATTTCACAACGGACGGACCATGACCGCCGATGACGTGATCTGGAGCTACAACAGGATCGCCCAGCCCGAAACCTCCTCATCAGCCGCCAGCTACATCGCCAACATCGAAGGCGCCGATGCCGTGATGACAGGAAAAACCAAAACCATCAGCGGCCTTAAAAAAATCGATGACTTCACCCTGGAGATGACCCTCAAGCACCCCGTGGACATCGGCTACGCCCTCTGCAAAGTTGAGGCCGCCATCGTCCCCCGCGAAGCCATTGAAGGCCGGGAAGCCGAATTTTCCATCAACCCTGTGGGATGTGGACCCTTCAAGTTCGTCAAGTGGGTACGCGGCAGCGAAGTGATCCTGGAAAAATTTGATGGCTACTTCGAAGCCGGCAAGCCCTACATCGACAAACTGGTTTACAAGATCATGCCCGAAGGAGCGGCCCGTGACATCGCCTTCCGTTCCGGCGAGCTCGACGCCAACATCGTGGGGGCTTCCCAGTATCCCATCTATCTGCGTGACCCCCAGATCAAAGACAACATGATCGAAGTGGCGGAGATGTACACCCGCCTCATCGGCTTCAACTCCGAGTTCAAGCCCTTTGCCGATCTGCGCGTGCGCAAGGCCATCAACCACGCCATCAATGCCGAACTGATCATTCGAAAATTGCTCAAGAACAAGGCCGTTCTCGCCACCGGTTTTCTGCCCACCAGCTCCCCTGCGTATGACACGGCGATGAAAGGGTACGAATACAACCTGACCAAGGCCAAAGCGCTGATGAAAGAGGCGGGTTACGCGGACGGCTTTACCTTTGAGTGCATTGCCACCGCCAACAAAAGCTGGGGCGTGGGCATCGTCGAGGCCCTGATCCCCTTTCTGAAGCGAATCAATATTACCATCAAACCCCAGCAGCTCGAAGGCGCGGCCCTGGGCGAGCGTTGCCGCACCGGCAAGTTTGATGCCTTTATCTGGTCCAATGAATCCGGTCCCGATCCCCTGGAGACTCTCAATCGATATCGCTCCACCACCCCGAGATCTGCGGGCAACTACACCGCCTATGCCAACCCCAAGTACGACAAGGCTCTGGACATGGCTGCCACCGCAAAGACCCCTGCAGAAAAGCTTGAATGGGTGAAAAAAGCCAACCGGATCCTCTTTGAAGATGCCCCTTTCTGGTTCTTCAACTACAACAAGGCCATCATCGCTTATCAGCCTTGGGTCAAGGGGATCAAGCCCGTTGCGATTGAAATGATGCTCCAGGATTTCACCAACGTCACAATCGATGACAGCTCTCCCCGAAAGTAGATCCCGGGAAAGCTTACGCACCCTTTTAAAGAAGTAAACGCCAGCCACAGAGCTTGAAAGAGACCCCGAGAGGAACCATCGGTGGGAGCCACCACCCTTTTTTCGGGCTCTTTGCTCGCTCTGTGGTTTTATTATTGAACGTTTCGAATGCATCGGAAGACAAACCGTTCCCCGGACGTGCCTTTGCCTGCAAAACAAACCGCCCGGCAAACCACCCATGGTCCGACAGGCTGGCCCACCGGGGGCCTCTGATCGCATTTGCTCGCCATTCATTTTTTTATCCCAGGTTGTTCAACGTATGAGAGCTTACGCTTTTCGCCGTATTCTACAATTCATCCCCACGATCCTGATCATTTCGGTCATTATGTTCGTGCTGCTTAATCTTTTGCCGGGAAACGCCGCCCTGATGGCCGGTGACCAGCGCAAGGCTCCGGACCCCCGGGTCGTGGAGCAGTTGAAAAAGGAGTGGGGAATCGACAAACCGATTCATACCCGTTATTTCATCTATCTCAAAGGCCTCGTTCAGGGAGACCTGGGCACCTCGTTCTTGAGGCGGGAACCCGTGAACAAGCTCGTGGGAGAACGCATCTGGCCCACCTTGCGCCTCTCTTTTGCCGCCCTTTTCATCTCCGTTGCCATCGGTATCCCCTTAGGCTTTATCTCGGCCCTTAAACGGGGCTCCCTCATCGACACCGCCTCCATGGTCGCTGCGGTCTCCGGGGTCTCGTTGCCCCAATTCTGGCTGGGCCTGTTGATGATGTATCTCTTCTCCGTGGTCCTGGGCTGGCTCCCTTCCTCGGGGTACGGCAATGGAAATTTCGTGAACCTGATCATGCCTGCCTTCACCCTGGGCATCGGGTACACCGCTCTTTTAGCCCGCGCCACCCGGGCTGCCGTTCTTGAAGTTTTACATAAAGATTACATCCGTACCGCAAGAGCCAAGGGGCTCTCCGAGATTATGGTCAACTGGCGCCACGTCATGCGAAACACCATGGTGCTGGTCCTGACGACCGCGGGCCTGCAATTCGGCGCCCTCATCGGCCAGACCGTCATTGTGGAAAAACTCTTCTCATGGCCTGGCCTCGGTTCCCTTCTCGTGGACTCCATTTTCCAAAGGGACATCCCCGTCACCCAGGGGTGTATCCTGGTTATGATTCTCGTCTTTCTCATCGTCAACCTTGTGGTGGATCTTCTCTATTCGGTGGTGGATCCAAGGATCGAATACTGATGGCATTTTCAAAAGCAGCACTCAAAGGAAACAGTAACCTCATCATCGGCGCGGTGCTCACCGTTCTGGTCATCGGCATGGCGGTGTTCGCGCCGGTTCTTGCCCCCTACCATCCCGTTGATGACGCAGACCTCATGGTTGCGGAAGAGCCCCCGTCCAGCGATTACCTCTGCGGCACGGACACCCAGGGGCGTGACGTCCTCTCCCGGGTGATCTACGGCTCGCGGATCTCTCTCTCCGTCGGGCTGGTGAGCCAGCTTATCAACACCCTTATTGGCGTGATTTTAGGGGTCACCGCTGGCTATTTCGGTTCCTGGTGGGACGATCTCATCATGGGACTGACCAACATCATGCTCTCCATCCCTTCCATGATCTTTGCCCTGGCCATTATGGCCCTTCTTGGACCGGGGCTCGTCAACATCTACATCGCCCTGGGGCTTACGAACTGGTCCTTTACCTGCCGGATCACGCGATCCCAGGTGCTCTCAGCCAAGCGTATTGAATACATCCGGGCCGCCGAAGCCCTGGGTTACGGCAAATGGCGCATTATGTTCGGCCAGATTCTTCCCAACGTGGTGGGACCGATCCTTGTTATGGCAACCCTGGGCATCGCCTACGCGATTTTAACGGAGGCCTCACTCTCCTTCCTGGGCCTCGGCACCCAGCCCCCCACCCCGAGTTGGGGCGGCATGCTCTCCAACGCCCGGGAAGAGTTCTTCACGGCCCCCTGGATCTCGATCTTTCCGGGACTGGCCATCTTCGCCACCGTGCTCGGTTTCAACCTCCTCGGCGACGGGCTGCGGGACCTTCTGGATCCGCATAAACTATAGGTCTAAACTGGCATCGACATGCCGTCCTCTCACGCACTCGTGAGGAACGGTCTATGCCCTCTTACTTCATACGGATGCGATACGCATTCGCCCTATGGGCCCAGGGGAGATCCCCTGGGCCGCCGGAGGCAAATAAAAAATGAAACGCGCGATTGTCTCAAGCCGAATTTACACCGGGGTCAAAGAGTCCCCCTTTGCGGAAGCCCTGCTGGTGGAGGACGGCCTCATCACGGCCGTGGGGACCACCGACGAAATCATGGCCCAGGTCACCCCGGATACAACCGTTACCTCCCTGCCCGGCCACCTCGTCACCCCCGGCCTGGTGGACGCCCATTCCCACCTTGCCAGCTATGGCCTCACCCTGACTCGGGTCAATCTGGTAGGCCTGCCCTCCATAGAAGCCTGTAGAAAGGCCATTCAAGAGGCTGTGGCCATCGCCGAACCCGGGGCCTGGATTATCGGTCGCGGCTGGAACCATCATTTCTGGGAAGAGCAGCGGGAACCCACCCGGGCCGACCTCGATGATATCTCCCCGAATCATCCCGTGGCCATGACCCGCGCCTGCGGTCATCTCATTTGGGTCAACGCAAAAGCCCTGGAGGTCGCCGGTATCACGAAAAAGACGGTCACCCCCGAGGGGGGCCAGATCGACCGGGACAAAAACGGCCTCCCCACCGGCATCATTCGGGAGTGCCTGGACGTGATCCGAGAGCACATCCCCGCCGTTACCCATGAAGAGAGAAAAACCGCCATCCTGGAAGCCCAGGTGCGCACCCTGGCCTTTGGCCTTACCGGCGTCCATGTCTGCGAAGAGTTCGAAGATTACCTCGCCTACGCTGAGCTGGAAAAGGAAGGCAAGCTCAAACTCCGGGTCTGCCATCTCCTGCCCCCGGAAGTACTCGACAAAGCAGACGCCATGGGCATCCGCCCCGGCGCCGGAAGCGATCACCTCTGGCACACCCACGTCAAACTCTTTATGGACGGCTCCCTGGGTGCAGAAACGGCCTGGATGTTCGAGCCCTACGAGGGTTCAACGGATTGCTGCGGCCTCGCCTGTCTGACACAGGAAGAGCTTCACGCCCAGATCGAGATGGCCTATAAAACGGGCCGCAGCGTTGCCATCCACGCCATCGGCGACCAGGCCGTTTCCACCGCCCTCGATGGGTTTGCGGCCATGCGCGCCCTCTACCCGGGGAAAAAACGCGACCGCATCGAACACCTCCAGCGGGTCAGGCCGAAAGATCTCCTCCGATTCAAAGAGATGGACGTCACCGCCTCTGTACAACCCGGCTTTCTCCCCACGGACTGGAAAACTGCCGAAGCCAAATGGGGCCTTCCCCGCTGCCGCGACGCCTACACCTGGAAACGCATTCAGGAGACCGGCATCCGCATGCAGTTCGGCTCCGACGTCCCCGTGGAATCCAACAATCCCATGATTGGCATCCGCGCCGCCATGTTCCGCACCGACGCCGAAAACAATCCCGCCGGAGGCTGGTTCCCCGACCAGGCCCTCTCCTTCTGGGAAGCCGTCGATGGCTACACCAAAACCGCCGCCTGGACCGCTGGCATTGAAGAAAAAGCAGGCACCATCGAGCCCGGAAAATGGGCGGATTTCACTGTTTTTGACGATGATTTTTCCGATCCTGAAAAGGCCATACTCAAAGCGACTGTGGTAAAAACAATCGTGGGGGGAGACGTGGTCACCGGATAAAAAAAAGGTCACTATTCAGCTATCCATTTTTGCTTTATGGCCCCGGTCTGACAGCACCCTACGCTTTTCGTCTTCCCCGCGCAGGCGGGGATCCATGTATGAAAAGACGTGACGTATTGGCATTTGAATCTTTCTGTCATTTGCCTCGAACGACTTGGCGAAGGCAAGCTGAATAGTTACAAAAAAAAAGGCCCCCGGCAATCCTGCCGGGGGCCTTTTTTAATATTCGATACTTACGGGCGCTCCGCTTTAATCCACCATCTGGTTGGGCAGATAGAAGACAATGTCCGGAAAAGCCGTGATGGCGATCACCATGAGGATCATGATGATGAAAAAGGGGAAGGTGGCCTTGAGGATGTCCCCCACCTTCTCGCCGGAGATCCCTTCGATGACAAAGATGCTGAATCCCACCGGGGGGGTGATCTGGGAAAGCTCCACCATGAAGACGAGAAAGATCCCGAACCACAGGGGATGAAAGCCTGCAGCCACCACGATGGGCAGCACGATGGGCAGGGTCATGACCACGATGGAGATCCCGTCTAAAATCATGCCCAGAAAGAGGTACATGATGGCGATGACAAAAATCAGTACATAGGGCGAGAGCCCCAGGCCTGAGATATAGAGACTCAAGGCACGGGCGATGCCCACGAACCCCACCACCTGGGAGAGAAAGGCCGCACCCACAATGATAAAGGAGATCATGGAGGTGGTCTGCACGGCAGAGAGCACCGCTTCCCGGAAGTTTTCCACCGTCAGGTTCTTAAACCACACCGCAAGGGCCAGCGCACCCACCACCCCGATGGCTGCGGCTTCCGTGGGGGTGGTAATCCCCATGTAGATGCCCCCTAAAACCACGACAATGAGCAGGAGCACGGGAAACAGCTCCCGGGAGGCTGCGAGCTTCTCTTTAAAGGTGTAGCGTTCTTCTTCCACGGGCATAATCCCGGGGTCGAGGGTGGCGCGAACCATGATGTAGACAGCGTAGGCCGATGCCAGAGCCAGGCCGGGGATCACCCCGGCAATAAAGAGCTTGCCGATGGAGGTGTCGGATAGAATTCCGTAGATAATCATGATCAGACTGGGCGGAATAAGAAACCCGAGGGTCCCTGCCCCGGCCAGAGAGCCGATGGCGATGCTGCGGTCATAGCCCCGTTTTGAGAGCTCATCCAGGGTGATTTTCCCCACGGTGGCTGTGGTGGCGGCACTCGAGCCCGAGACGGCGGCAAAGAGCGAACAGGCCACAACGTTGATGTGAAGCAATCGCCCGGGAACACCGGCCAGCCACGGTTGAAGTCCATTTAACAGCCGTGTGGAGATCTGGGTCCGGTAAAGAATCTCCCCCATGAGGATAAAGAGCGGCAAAGCCGTCAGGGACCAGGAGTTGGTGCTGTTCCAGATGGAGTTGGCCAACAGACCGCCGATCTTGTCCCAGACCGACAGGGTGGGCGGCAGGTTGAGCTTGAACATCAACATGCCCATCACCCCTGCCCCCATCAGGGAGAAGCCGATCCAGAGACCGGACAGCAGCAGCAGGAACATCACCCCAAAGAGCAAAAAGGTTAGAATGAGCGGATCTGAAACGATAACAACCTCCTCAAAAAATCACCGATAAGCTGTAAAATCAACAGCAGCAGGCCCACCGGGATGACCAGCTGGGGAATATAAAGGGGGGTTTCGGAGATCGAATCCGCCGTCATGCCCAGGTCCCAAACATCATAGGTCATCAGAACCGCATGATAGAAAGCAAAGCCGGCAAGGGCAATGGCCCCGGCCAGCACCAGAAGGTCCAGGACCCTAAGGACCGGTTCCGGCAATTTGCTCCGCAACAGGGAGATCCGGATGTGGGTCCCCTCTTTCATGGAAAAAGAGAGCCCCATCATGACCACCACGACAAAAAAGTAGGCGCAGTATTCGTCACCAATGAGAGTGGAGGTATTAAAGAGCGTCCTCGCACAGATCTCAAGGGTGATCAGCGCCACGATCAATAGCATGAACAAACCGGAGACATAGCCTCCGGCTTTGGAGCAGGCATCGATAAATAAGATAATTTTTTTCATAATCTACTTTACGTATTTGTTTAAAAGGGCCTTCTCAGCTTTTTTGGCTTTCTTGAGAAATTTTTTCTGAATTTCACTGGCTGCGGCGTCCAACTCGGCGGTGAGCGCGGCGCTCTCAGGGGTGATCACGATGCCCTCGGCGGCAATCACCTTCAGGGCCTCCTCGCTACGGGCCTGGGATGCCTGCCACTGGGCCAGCTCGGTTTCAGCGGCGGCCTTCATCATGGCGTCCTGCTGCGCCCCGGAGAGGGCATTCCAGTAATCGAGGTTGATGGTGACCATGTTCAGGGGGTAGGCGTAATTGATCGGTTCAAAATGACTGAGCACTTCCCAGAATTTTCCATTCTTGGCGGATTCGGAGGAGGTCAGGACCGAGTCGATCATACCGGTCCGAAGGGAGGCATACACCTCGCCCCAGGGCATGGACAGGGGCATCCCGCCCATGGCGCGAAGGAACTCGGCACCATTCTTGTCATAAGTTCGGGTTTTGATGCCCTTGATATCTGCGCGGGTGACGATCGCTTTTTTAGTGACCAGTCCGCTGGGAGGCCAGGGCGCGGCGTAGAGAAATTTCTGATTCCATCTGCGGGCGGTTTTCTCATAAAGGGGCTTGGCGTCGGCGTAAAGGGCCCTGGCGTCATCATAGGTAGAGACCAGACGGGGCAGCGAACTGATGCCAAAGACGTGGGCACTTCCGGCGACCACCCCCATCAGGATGTCAGACATGGGGATCTGGCCGTCTTTCACCACTTTTAAAAGCTCTGGGCCTTTGAATCCAAGACTGCCACCGGGATGAACCGTGATGAGGACAGAGCCTCCGGAGTGCGCTTCAACGCGCTTGGCAAAGGCCATGGCCCCCTGGGTATGAAAGCTGGTGGCACCATAGACGGCGTTCAAATCCAGCTTGATGGGTTCGGCCATGGCGGCGCTACGTGAAAAAAAGACGAGAATCGTTAAAACAAACAGTGTCTTTAAAGGCTTCATGAATCACACACTCCTTCATGCTCAGTTTACTGGGTTCATTCTTCTCGATGCGACAGCGTTTACGCATCGGCTGCGGTGGGACATGGGTCTGCCCTGTTATCTCATCTCTAAACAGAGCCTGCCTCAGGCCAGGGCCAAATCCATGTCCTTGAGGGTCAAGAGTCTCTGGTGGTGCTCCACGGTGATTTGGTGGGCCGCAGCCACCGACACTCTCTGAAATCGTATCGTCTGTCCGGGCAGCGCCTGGGCCACCCGGGAAATATCGTCTGAGATCACCGAGGCGATCTTGGCGTATCCCCCCACGGTCTGTTCTCGAAGCAGAATAATGGGATCTCCTCCTTCGGGCACCTGAACGCCTCCGGGAAGGCTGGGCTCGGAGATGATGCTTTTCGGCATTCCCTCTTTTCGAAGGACCTTGGGGCCTTCCAGGCGATAGCCCATCCGGTTTGCCTGCTGGGTGATGGTGAACTCTCGACTGAAAAAGAGCGCCAACCCTTCATCAAAAAAATCGTCCTGGGGACCGGCCACCGCTCGAAGCTCAATGGACGAGGCATACACCGGCCTGAAAGATTCCGGAATGCTTTTTGGGGGGCTCCCGGCCCCTGGGGAAACGCCATAAATCACATCTCCGTGAGCCAGCGCCCTTCCTTTATGCCCTCCAAACTTCCCCCCCACATAACAACTGCGACTGCCCATGACCTCAGGCACATCAATGCCCCCGCCAAGAGCCAGGTATCCCCGACAGCCCGAGGTCGCCATGCCAATGGCCACCACATCACCGGCGGAGACGGAAAAAGAGCGCCAGCATGAAATGGGTGCGCCATTGACCGTCACATCCATTGTGGCCCCGGCCAGGGCCAGGGTACAGGAAGAGAGGATCTCCAGGGTGGCACCATAATAAGTCATCTCAAGAACGGCGGCGCCGTCCGGGTTGCCCACCAGGAGATTGGCCAGGACCGCGGCCCGGGTGTCCAGTGCGCCAGAGGGGGGCACACCGAAACGCTGATAACCGTAACGTCCCAGGTCCTGAACGGTGGTCAGAGGGCCGGGCTCTCGAACGTTAAACACGGCGACGGAGGGGGTCATGCCCTCACCTCCCCGGCATCAAACGACGCAAATGCCTCAAGGGAGATGGGGATAAACCGCAACAGATCTCCTGCCTTAATATAAAAGGGATTTCTCCGATTCAAGTCAAAGAGACGAAGGGGGCATCGGCCGATCAGCTGCCACCCCCCAGGGCTCTCAATGGGGTAAATCCCGGTCTGGTTGTTGGCGATGCCCACCGACCCCGCCGGGACCCTCGTACGGGGTGTGGCCAGGCGCGGTGCGTGAATCTTCTCGGAGAGCCCCCC
The DNA here is from genome assembly GCF_030145185.1 of Desulfoluna sp. Classification (GTDB taxonomy): domain Bacteria; phylum Desulfobacterota; class Desulfobacteria; order Desulfobacterales; family Desulfolunaceae; genus Desulfoluna. Next base: position 29,341 of record NZ_JAQYWB010000042.1, read on the forward strand.
CAGATAGGGGAAACCCGGGGTAAATCCCAGCATATAAACAGGATAAAGTGTCCCCGAGTGAATACGGATCACCTCTTCGGGGGAGAGCCCGTTGTGGGAAGCCACATAGTCCAAATCCTCCCCAAAGTCCCCGCCATAACAGACCGGCACCTCCACCACACGGGGTTCCGGCGCCTCGGATTTCTCCAGCCTCTCTGAAAGAGCCCTTAAATACCGTTCAACAGGCTCAGGGCCTGTTTTCAGAGGATCGTAAGCAACAATCAGCGAGCAATAGGTCGGAATCACCTCCACCACGCCCACCGGTGCACAGATTTCAAGTGAAGCGCACAGGGCCCGGAGCTTCTGGCGGGTCTGCCGGTTGATGGTGGTGGAGAGCTCCATGAGCAGTCCCCGGTCTCCCACGAGCCGGAACACCGGTTCATCCCATAGCCCTTCGGGCTGCATATCATCACAGGTGCTCATACGGATTTTACGATAATTCCTGATGTTTCAAGGGTGCAGCGAATCGAGCGCACCAGGGTTGCGGCTTCCGGCGTATCCCCGTGGAGGCAGAGGGTCTCCGCCTCAATCTCAATGAGGTCACCGTTGATGTCCAGCACCCGATGCTCTTCTGCCATCCTGAGGGCCCGGTCAGCGATCTCAGACGGGTCGGTCTTCACCGCCCCCGCCATGGTGCGCGGGGCCAGATTCCCCTCCGGGGTGTACGCCCTGTCAGGAAAGGCTTCCCGAACCACGCGCAGACCATTTTCCCGACAGATTCGGGCCATGTTCTGTCCCTTGACTCCGGCCAGAACAAAGACAGGAAGGCTGGCATCGATACGGGCCACACCTTCGGCAATCCCACGGGCGACGGTCTCATCGACCATGGCATTATTGTAAAGAGCGCCATGGGGTTTCACGTGGCTGATAGAGGTGCCGGCTGCGGAGCAAAAGCCCCTGAGCGCTCCCACCTGGTAGACGATGGCGTTGCGAAGCTCCTCACAGGAGAGCTCCATAAAACGCCGCCCGAACCCCATGGGATCGAGATATCCCGGGTGGGCTCCGCTCTTGACCCCATGTTCAACCGCCATTCTGACGGTCCGTTCCATCACAGACGGGTCTCCGGCATGCCATCCGCAGGCAATATTTGCAGAGGTGATATGGGGCATCACCGCATCGTCGGCGCCAATACTGTACGACCCAAAGCTCTCGCCCATGTCGCAATTCAAATCAATGGATTTCACGGAAGGTGTGCTCCTGTCTTTTATCTGCACGGATGGCCCCAATCAGGCCCCACGTTAAATTCAAAAAACCACACAATTTAAAGCGAAGAGCCAAAAACCGAATCAAGCCCCCTTTTTTAAGGACGCATCAAACCCCAAGCCTCCCACCCGCGACGAGACCAGGCCATGCGAACTCACGGGGAAAGAAACCGGCCATTGTATTTTTAATGTTTAGCGAAAATTAGCAGGATGAAACCTACAAAGAGACCCCATAAATGTCAAGAATAAAGCCAAGCCACTTGCGGCTTTCGTATCTTTAAAGGAGATGATGCTGAATTTTCAAAAGCGATAAAAAGCTCGAGAATACAAGGTGTATCCACACCTCATCCCTCGGTCCTCTCCCCGGCTGAGAAAAAGACACCCCGACCAATGGTCAGAACCGATCGTTACTTGTTGTATACATAACAAGTAAAAAAAATTTCAACCATTATTTCAGTAATTAAAAGAAATTAAGTGAGCCATCACACCCTCCCCTCTTCGGGTAATGTCTGCCATCGCGACAAGGGTTTTGGCGAATTGACCCAACCCACATCTCTGGGGCTCAAAGCAAATGCATGAAGATCATGAAGCGGCTACGCCGTCTCAAGAGGCGGCTGCGCCGCTAACCCGGATATTTCACGAGTTGGGTGTGCTCATATGCAAGGCATCAGAGCTGAAGATGTAGTGGTTTACCTCAAAGCTCTGATAACGCGGCAGATGAGTGCACCCGGCTCGCCCGAAGGGTGGGAAAATCAGACAGAATACCGTGGATTACATTTTGCATTTTTGAAATATCTCAAAATATTACTGCAAAGAACTGTAATTACAGATTATTCATTAGTCCTGATTGTTTTCTCATGAAATATCCGGGCTAAAAGCCTTTTTCTTTTTCAGGGGACAGGCACCATGCGATCTCGAGGTGTTTCTTGCTGGTGCTTTCAACAATGTACGAGCCGTTGAGGTGCTTCATGATCTGCTGAAGATTCACGTTGGGGGTTTCGACGAGGATATTTTCAGGGGACAGGCACCATGCGCTTTGCCAAGGACGAGGCTCATTATATGGGTCCCAAGGGTATGTTGGACAATGGGAAGCAGCGGAAAAGTGCATCTCGAACATTTAAGAGACTTGCAGAGATAAGGTTGGATTACAGGGCCCGCCCGGAAGTAAGTTCCGTAGCGTAAACGAGGGTTGTGGCACAACGAGTGACCAGGGGACAGACACCATACGATTTATCAAATTACGAGCTCGGGTGCGGCATCTTGGCGGAATATGTCAGTATGTAAGGGGACAGGCACCATGCGCTCTCGAGGTGTTTCTTGCTGATGCCTTCGATAATATACGAGCTGTTGAGGTGCTTCATGATCTGCGGAACTGTCAGGGGACAGGCGACATGCGTTCAATATCGTTTCAGCGTTTCAGGGACAGGCGACATGCGTTTGATGTTGAATCTCATGCCCTAATATTTTCTTTTTGCGTCATTCCTGACCAAAAAAAACGTTGCAACCCCGGTGGTCCGATCTGGACTTAATGTGTTCTTGTGAGTCGATGCCCGAACAGGCAGATGCAGGAACAGCCCTTCCAGCTGACATGACGGAAGGCAAAACATGAATTGTATGCCCTCACGACAACAGGTATGGATGCTGATTTCATTCTGATCGTACGCAGGTTCTTGCCTTTGCCGTGGACTTTATCTGATGCAATGGCAGAAAATCGTCAGGCCTCTCTCAATCGCTTCATGGAATACATGCCATCAAGCCCTTTCACATGCTTGGGAACCCGTTCCCGGCTTCCATAAAGTCGATCCTTAAAAACTTCATAGGTTCCCATAACAAAAGCCTTGGAGCCGATGATGCCCGCGTCGGTAAAATATCGGGTTCGGGACAGGAACCTCCGGCTGCGATCCATCTCGAAATTTTTCTCTTTTTCAGACTGGAACACTCGCGACGGGATCGCGGCCTTGCCCCGTTTTTTCACCGACCCCGCATGGTAGAGAAATTCACGGTATTTTTGCAGTCGCTCAGCGCTCTCCACCCCGAACTCCACCAACCCGAAGTCCAGGGAGAGAAAATCATCTCGGTTTCCCGTCTGCATATGGTGCCCGATGGAGCACCAGCGGTAGTCCTCAGGCCGCGTCACAATGCCCGCCCTTACGGCATTCAAATCAATATAGGCAAGGCAATTGATAACGGTCTCCCCTTTTTCTACGATCACGCTTTTAAACCGCTCGCCCCAAAGGGTCCCCCGCCGTTTTTTCTTCCGATTGTAGTGCCGGGAGAAGGTCTGCTTGATGTCCTTGACATACCACGACAAGCTGGAAAACCGTTCCCTGAAGGCCTCAAGCTGTCCTTCAGGAAACTCCGACCCTTTTGTCTGAAGAAGCATAAAACGCTGCCGCACCTCCTCATCCGAAAGCATCGCACCCGGGCTCACTTCTGCGAGAATGTGGAAATGACTGCCCATCACACTGAAACCCAACACCTCAACGGCATACACCATTGAGAATCGACGGATCACACGGACCAGCTCATCTTTTTCAGAATCCTTGAAGGGGAGGCCATCCAGCGCGGTTCGACTGATTACATGATAAACGGTCTTCTGGCCGGGATCTGTCCTGACCATCCGGGGAATACGAGGCATAGCGCATCATCTCCTTAAGGTGTCATGTCAGAAATACGGATCTATTAATTAGGCTCTGGAATGATTTTTCTATTAAATTAAGGCGGGTTACTTTTCAAAAAGGAGTGTCTCACAGATTGATGAAGAGGTCAAGCGCATGGTGCCTGTCCCCGGTCCTCCGGTCCCAGCGCATGGTGCCTGTCCCCGGTCCCCGTCCCCCCTCCAGTCCCCGTCCTTCCTGATCTCATTTGCCGAAACATGATCCACGATTATCACGAGGACAATAATTTTTGACAGAATTGAGGCCGATAACTCTGCCAGGTTTTACACAGCTGGCCATTTTTAATCTAATTTCAGTCATAGGAATTGGCAAAAAATTTCATCGAGACTTATTCTACAGCCTCGTTACTCTTTAGGCAAAAAAGTCCCTGCAACACCTATAAAACATCCAATGCCACCAACATCCATGCTACCACCGTCAGGTATTACCTGGCTTTCGTCACTATTTTTCAGACCGATGCCGGATGTATGGACAATAGTCTTATTTGCTATCCCGTCGAAATCACCACGCCCTCCATCTTCAACCTTGAGTGTGACACATGTCCCTTTTTCATTAAAAACGATATCTTCCATAGCCTCTAACACCCCTTTTTCAGTAGAATAGCAATACAATTTACTGCCATCAGGCATGGGGATGGAGAAATAGATCTCAACCTCGACCTCGCCATTGCTATCTTCAGAAATGCCATCAATCTTAAAAGAAACAAGACCGAAGGGCAAAAATCTGGACTCACTATCATCATCAAAGGATTCTGGCTTAATGGCCTGGATAGCCTTAAAAGCAAAACTATATCCAGACTTTATTTTAAAACCTATTTCGGCATTGCCATCATATGTTTTAATCACTTTAAATTCGTCCTGCTTCTTATCAGACACACCATTACTGTCTAAATCCGTGTCATACTCCACCTCGTCAAATCCTATGGCCTGAAAATATGGCATGGATCCGGGCCATGCCCATTGCGACCATTTTTTTAAGAATGTATTTGAAGAAAAGCCCACTTCAAATCTGGTTTGCCATTCATTGGAATTATAATCGTCAAAAATGATCATTGGGATTTTAAGTATTGCATGGCCCTTATCCGTATAATTATTAAGAATAATGGGTTTATCACAATTATTCTCATCACATCCTGAATCGTAAAGTCTCCATTGGGTTCTTAAATGCACAACCCCGTCCCGACTTTCGGGGAAAGGGTCTATTTCAAGCTTCAATATTGAATCTGTGATAGACGATTCGTGCAGTACAGGAATAGGAATAGGAATAAATGGAGGTGGAGGTGGAGGGATTTTATTAAATTCGTATGCGCCCATATCAATCCTGGCATCACCAATTCTGGGATTTCCGGCAAGGTCCTCAAAGCCTGCATCACTCGTTGTTGTATCTGGATTTCCGGTATTAATACATGGTGACGAAGGCAACAGGTTGAAATCACCATTGGTGGCATCAACAAACTCCGGATTTATATCAAGACATCCTGTTCCAAACCACGCCTGACCAGTTCCGCCTTGCACGCAGCTGAAGGTAACGGAAGGCGTGGCGTTATCATTGTAAATATGATCCTCACCGGAGGTATCTCCCCAGAAAATACAGTTGGTCAAGACTGTCGAGCTTAAAGAAGTAACCGCCCTGCCACTCATGCCATCATGACCACCCAAGCCACGATTTCCTGAAAACGTACAATTCATCAGCTTGGGCGAGCAGTATAGACCGTTATACATTCCCCCACCGTATCCGTAACTCACAGTATTATCTGAAAATAAGCAGTTAGTCAGAACTGACGATGATGATAATCCACACATTCCACCGCCTCCTTCCAGTGCAGAATTACCCACAAAAATGCAGTTGGTCAAAACAGGTGATGATGACACATTATGCATCCCACCTCCTTCAACTGCATAGTTATCCACGAATGTGCAGTTTCTTATAATTGGCGAGGATAAAACATTGTACATCCCTCCACCTTCACTACGCACATTGTCTCCATCTGCCTTCCCTCCAGTGACTGTAAACCCATCGAGAACGGCCGTTTCATCTAAACTTAGATCACCGGAATGATAGAACACGTGGTAGCAGTTGTCCGTATCATCTCCCTCAGCGCCAATATCCCCACTGAGGACAGTCGCATTAGAAATAAAATCACGATTGATGATATTAAACGTTGCGGGATCTTCATCACCCGAAAAACCGCCGTAAATTGACACGCCTTTTGCCATCTGGAAATATTCAGACCGGTCTTCGACACCAGGTTTATAGATCCCGGCTGCCACCCATACCTCATCATTGGGTTTCGCCGAGTCAATCGCGGACTGCAAGTCTGTGTAAGCATTCAACCAACTGCTGCCATTCCCATCTCCTGCTGCGTCATCATTAACATAAACAACGATTCCGGATTCAGCCCATATCTTAAAAGCCAGCAACAGGAAGACGGTGTTGAGCAATATAAAGAATGCTTTTTTCATGTCCATCCTCGATTCTGAAATAAAGACCGACAAACAATACCGCCGGCGGCAAGATGCGCCACCTTGAAAGCGGGTTGCCGGAGGCATTACCTTTCAAGTGCTGAACAGTTACGAATTAATTTCTTAAAAATAACAAATCACCGAGGCATAAAGGGTATGCTCACGAACATCCTGTGAAAACCCATACTCCTGTAGTATGGATTCCCCCACATCATCAGCAAATCGATATTGATACGCGACATCAAGGGAAAATCGTTTAAACGTCACTCCCGTTCCTAACGTTGCGCCAAAAAAATCATCGGGTTTTCCTTCCGCCGGGGCCGGGTCATAAAAAAAGCCACAACGAAGGGGGATCAGGTATCGTGGCTTAATAAGCAGGTACTCTGCCCCTGTCCGCACCTGAAGTGTGGGGGCAATGTCCGATTCGTCATAGGGTTTTCCCGTGAGGGGGCATGTTGTTCTGCCTTGGGAATTCTCAACCTTGTAATCATCCCACCGGGTCCTGTATAAATCCATGGAAACGGTCAACGCATCCGATGCCCGGTAAGCCAAGCCCATGCCGTAGGACATCGGCATGTGCAGGGTGCATTCTTCTTCGCTGGATGCCTCATCCTCAAAATCTGCAGGAAAATTCGGCTGGGTGTAATTTAGTTTTGTATAGGACCACTCCCTGTGATTCAAGTCTGCCCTGAAAGGCGTTTTTAATACCGCACCAAGGGTTAGTTTGCGGCTCACAGACCACAGGAAGCCAAGGTTTGCGTTTAGCCCCTTAAACGAATACCTGCGATGCCTGACCGATTCAAAATCCGCCGTGTACCTGCCAAAATTACCCTGTCCTGTCTCAACAATTGATTTTTCCCAGTGATTTTCCGTCAGGTCATCATCCCAAATGTTAAGCGCAAAACCTATGGAAAAATCGGGAGTAATAAGGATACCGCAAGCCAGGCCCAGAGCTGAGAGCCCGCCGTCCTGGGAGTAGCTTACCTGCTGTTCCTGGTGTATTTCATTCAGCCCCTCAGTCCCCTCTATGGTCATGGGGAAATCCCACGCCCGGGCAAAGTCGTAGAGCCGCTGATAATTCAGAGACAAGGTCAGGCTGTACCCCCAAAGTTGCACGGGAGTGGATACACTAAAGTAATTGATACTGGCGTTACTTATCGTCTCCACGCCATTTGCTTCGGAGTTTTCGCTGAACAGGTTCTCTTCTGCGCGACGGGAACCGGAAACCACCATTGACACTTCGGGTCGTTCAATCTGAATCAACCCGGCCGGATTCCATGAGGCGGCAGTAGCGTCATCAGCGACAGCAATGAACGCACCGCCCATGCCCAACGCCCTTGCACCGGAGCCAACCGGATTGAAGGAGCAGGGAATATCTATTCGAATGAGGCGGTCTTCGGCGAGGGCAGGTGTCACTATATGGCTGCAGATGACAACCCCCATGACCAGCACGGACAGGGAAAATGGGTGAAGGAAACGGTTTTTTTTCTCCTTTCTTCCCCTTAAAGCCCAAAGGCCCTTGAGAAAAAACCTGACATCTGAGCACTCTTCCCATAACAACATCAAGCAACCCCTATTTGGTGATAACCAATTGCCCTGCCCTGAGGCCGCCCGTCACCTCTTCATCACCCATGACCTCTGCATGAGACATTTTGGCAAGAACCTTATTGATGCGAGCGGTTCCCAATGGGAAGGTATCTACCCCCAGGTACTCCCCTGTTTCCGGGTCCATAACAGGCTCATCTTCTTCAAAAAAGATAAGATGCATTCCCTTCTTCACCTTATGATTATCCCCCAGGTTGATGGTAACCCTCTCGCCCTTGACCATAACAACTTTTCCTTCAACGAGAGGCAGATCATATCGAAGTTTGAAAATCAGCCCCCGGCACATCCTGTCGAGGATCTCCCGGTTGATGCCTTCATCATAGACATCTGCGGCGGATACAATATCGAGGGTTTCCGTTTCAATCAGACGGGCACGGATCTCCAGTGAGTTCCCTACGGCCTTTGCTTTGCCAGTAATGAAAAAATCAATCCCCTGAGCCTTTGCAAGGCGGGAAATGTCAACCGGGTCATATTGGGCTTCCTCAGAAAGACTCCCCTGCCACTGCTTCATATTGAACCGATCGCAATCGAACAGGTGATCGAAAAGCGTACTGTCAAGATCCATATCAAGGTTCCCGCTGATCTCGAGAGGAAACAGAGCAGCGGACATCCTGGAATTGTCATCATGTACAGTCCTGACTTTGCGATAAATGTGCACCTCTTTCCGAACCCGATTGCCGGCAACATCAACGCACTCAATGATAAAGGGATTGTCTCCCTCTTTGAGTTCCGCCAGGTGATTGAAATAGATGGTCTTGCCCGGCACCTTTATAACACTCCGACCATTGATCCGAATATCCTCAACGCAACTGTCGTCTGTGACCCGACCTTCCATAAAAATATGATCCAGGAAAACCGTATGATTGTCCTTCCAGTTTTTTATGGAAATAAGAGGAGACAGGGTATCGGCGCCCCTTTCCCGGAGTTCCCTGTCGGGCGAAACGATAGGCTTTACCACGGCTTGCGCAGCCCCACTCTCTTTTTTAAGGCACAAGACATACTCCCCATCCTCATCCATGGGAGTCGTAAACCGCCCCAAAACAGGCCGCTGGCCACCGATCCTGAAAACAGGCTCCCAGACATAAGAATTGATAATGCTCTTAAGATCGATTACCGGCTCCATGTTCTCTTCAAGCCCTTTGAGAAGATAGTAGGCAAACAGGCTGTGTTTGTCCCTCCCCCAGTCGGCCACCGGCTCAAGACTGCCAGAAGTAATGATCTGCCTTGATTTCCTGGAAGATAACCGGAGTCGCCTCGACTGAAGAGCCTGCTCCGAAGAGACCTCGGCCGATCCCCCTCCCCCGCGGGCAAGTTTTCCTCCGTAACAGGAGTCGGCGATCACCACGATATTATTTGCCCGGACCTCTTCAGAGACGATCATATTTTTTACAGCTGAATGCGCTATCCACGACCAGACAGCACTCCCCCTCTTCCCTTCCACCGGTATCCAGTAGCCGTCATTGCTGTGCTCGCTCAATTGCCCGTGACCGGCAAAGTAAACGAGAAGGTTGTCCGAATCACCGAGACCGGAGGTCATCTGCATCAACGCATCGATCAGGGCAGGACGGGTGGCGCTCTTATCGGTTAGGAGCCGTACGTTTTCATCCTCAAAGGCGTATCGTTCCACCAGAATCTTTTTCAATGCCAGGGCATCGTTTACGGCTGTTTTTAAAGGGTTCCAGTGCTCATAGGCATCGATCCCGATGATCAGCGCATAATTGGTCCCCGGCCTCACATCCAAGCGGCTGTCCTGGGGTGTGACGGCACCGCCCCGAGTCACCCGCGAAAGGTGCCGTGCCCCACTCACCTTCGCGGCGTCCCCGACTCCGCCCTCATGTCTATGGGAGTCGGCGTTTGCAAGCAGGCAGAGAGGCGTATCCAGAGATGCGAGAAGCAGTCCAGGGAAGCTGCCTGCCTTGCCACCGGGCAGGAAGTCCGGCAGAAGGATTTGGGCCGTGGTAATATTCCCGGCCTGATCTTCGGCGGATATGACAACTTTGACCTCCCCGGGCGCCAGGGTTACCGGACAGTCAAGAACAACTTCCGAAACAGGGACACAGGCGAGGCTCTGACCGTTCAAAAGAACGTCCCTAATGCCAGAGTCATCCCCCACATATGCATTGATATGATAAGTATTCTCCATAAGATCCGAAGCAACCGGCTCGTATATACTCAGAATCGGCCCCAAACGGTCACACCGTATGGTTCTTTCAAGCCTCGCTGTTTTGCCGGTCAAATCCCTTACGGCTATCGTGATGATGTTTTCTCCCTGAGCCAACGACACTTCTGTGCTAAAGGAAACCTCCTGCGCCGAGAGATCGACCTGAACAGGCTTTCCGTTAATCAGTATCTCTTTGACAAAGGTGTCATCGGTTGCCACGCCTGAGACAAGGATTTTATTTCGATTTACAACATCCCGGTCAGCAGGAGTTCTGCATATGATCTCCGGAAGTTCCATGTCCATTCGGTGGTCTTCAAGCCATGATTTCCTGGCCTTATCCAAAAAAAACTGGGCCTTTGAGGATGTAACGTGCCCAAGGGACGTTTCCAATTCTTTTATGGACTCTAAAAACCTCCCTTGGTGAAAAAGGGCGATTCCAAGCTCTCGATGGGAGAAATACTCGATAAAGTGAAGCCCGTAAGTCCGAGAACGAAGTCCGTCCACCTCCCGTTTCAAGAGGGCCTCCCGGAAGTCTTCTTCCGCTTCTGCCCAGAACCCCCCTTCTGAGTAGGAGAGCCCCCGCTCATAATAGTTCCAGTACCTGTGCCGAAACGCACCGCTTGTCACACCGTACCGCTTTCCATCCTTTACGACGGGCTCGCGCTTGCGTGCGATCCGACACGCTGTAAAGATCAGGATGACAAGTAGCCCGAGAATAATCAGAATAGATGATTTGCGTATCCTTCGTTCGATAGAAATCCCCCTTTGGCAAAACTCCGACACCGGCGACAAACCGCAACCTATGCGAAGCCACACCAACACCATAACAGCAGAATACAAGAATCAATTTCAAGAAAGGAAATGTAAAATAGATTTACCAAATACATGAAGGGCTTGGCGCACGACAGGGATGGCGCCAAAATAAAACAGACAAAAAGCACGGCCTTCTATGGTTAAAGTCGGGGCAAAAACGTGCCTCCGGCGGCAAGGTGAACAGCCTTGAAAGCAGGCGGGCGCAGCGCTTAGCCCGGATATTTCATGAGAAAACTGTCGGGCCAGGTTAATAAGATTAACGATAGTCGGTTGCATGGAAAAATATAGACATTTCAAAAATGCGAAATATAATTCACCGTTTTCTACTCGCTTTTCGTGAAATATCCGGGTTAGCAAAACTATGAATCACTAATCAGTCGGGCATGGAGCGTCTATCCTGATTTGCCGCTCTGAACCGGCCGAGTTTTTCTCGGAATATCGGATTAATCCCGGCAGCCTTCTCCATCAACGACAGGGCCTCGGCATAGGCCCCTGCATCGAACTCGATTTCAGCAAGCGTGTCCAGGCAATTGGCCTCCTCCGGTAAAAGCTGGGTAGCCATTCTTGCAAGTGGCAGAGCTTTGGTATCGTCCCCCCTTGTGTGGTACAACCAGGCCAGGTAGTTCAGGGGCAAACCTACCAGCGCCAAGCCTTCCTGGTAAGCCAGGATCGCATTATCAAGCTCTCCACGTTCTTCATAATAACGCCCTTTTTTGATGGCGGCAGTCAACCCACAGGCTTCTTCTCCCTCCCCCCCTCTTAGACTAAGGGTCATCTGATGCTTGTCTTCTCCCCCCCCGCTGGAAGATTTTTCCTGAGAATATCCATTGATAAGGTTCAGCGTCAATTCAGGGCTTCCGGCAAAAATCATCACACTGATAATAACGACGCCAAACAAGGCAAAACAGGTTCCAGGGGCGGCATTCTGGAGTTTGAACCTATGTTCCCCAAAATTAGCGTCCACGGTCGTTCCTGCGCCTGTTCCGAAGCCAGGCGCGGTCCCATTACAAAACAACCGATAGCCCAGGATAATCGATACAATCCCTGTAAAAATGATAGAAAGGCGGAAGACAGTCAGGTAAAGAATAAAAGCCGATATACTATCCACTGGACTCTCCTTGGGCGTTACCAGGTTTGTCAACAGTCCCTGCGAAGTCGATTAACAGGGTCATCGGGTAGTTTTAGACATGAGCCTATTTATTCGCGCATTTTTTTAGAGGCTAATTTTCCAACATTATTGAGGATCAAGACGATCGAATGCACTCACAAATAACTTTCATTAAATCATAAAAATATCTCTATATCAACAGCCTGCTAAAGAAGTATTCAACGATCTGACAACGATAAAACAATCGCCCGCCATCTATCGATGCTTGATCAAAGGCCAGACGCCGGGTCAGAAACTATTTTGGTTGCTCTCAAGACAAATTAAAACCGGAACAGCTGGAAAATTACTTTTCCGAGTTGGTGGAAAGGACAGGGGCCAGGGAGACCAGCGGGAACAGGGGATAGACTGTTGATGTTGAATTTCATGCCATAATATTTTCTTTTTGCGTCATGCCTGACCAAAAAAAAGCGTTGTAACCCCGGTGGTTCGATCTGGACCTCATGTGTCATTGTGAGTCGATGCCCGAACAGGCAGATGCAGAAACAGCCCTTCCAGCTGACATGACGGAAGGCAAAACATGAATCGCATGCCCTCACGACAACAGGTATGGATGCTGATTTCGGTCTGATCGTTTGCAGGTTCTTTCCTTTGCAATGGACTTTATCTGGTGCAATGACAGAAAATCGTCAGGCCTCTCTCAATCGCTTCATGGAATACATCCCATCAAGCCCTTTCACCTGCTTGGGAACCCGTTCCCGGCTTCCATAAAGTCGATCCTTAAAGATTTCGTAGGCTCCGATAACAAAGGACTTGGAACCGATAATGCCCGAGTCGGTAAAATACCGGGTTCGGGACATGAACCTCCTCCACCCCGAACCCTACCCTACCAGCCCGAAATTCTACAAACGCATGGTGCCTGTCCCCTGGAATTTGGTCCCCTGGAATTTGGCCTGGTTCAATAATAAGCTTTTCAGGGTCACTCGGGCCGGGGCAAGCCCCCGGCAAAAAAAGCCGCGGCGGAGCACGGCGCGCCCAGAAAGCGCCCGTTCACTCCCCCTTCAAAAGGTGTAATTCTGTTTTGAACCAGGCCAACACGTTGTGCTATAACTCTCTCGAATATCTCAGGGAAGCGGCAAGGGCCACCACAAGGATGGAACCGATGTTGTGGGTGATGGCCCCCAGGATAGGAGTCAACACCCCTAAAAAGCCAAGGATTACAGCAATAAGATTGATGGTAAAGCTTAAGGCGATATTGATCTTAATGGTGAGGCTCATCTTTCGGCTGAGGTCCACGAGAAAAGGAAGTTTCTCCAGCCGATCGTTCATCAGCACGATATCGGCCGTCTCAAGGGCCACATCCGAACCGCGAAGGCCCATGGCGATGCCTGTATCGGCCGCTTTCAGGGCAGGCGCGTCATTGACCCCGTCGCCCACAAAAATCAGGCCGGAGCCCTGGTGATTTTTAATCAGGTCCAGCTTCTCATCTGGTTTGCATCCGGCATGCCATCGGGAGATCCCCACCTCATCAGCGAGGCGTTTGACGGCGGGTTCCCGGTCGCCCGAGAGGATGCGGATATCTTTGATGCCTTTGGCTCCCACCGCGCGGATCGTCTTTTCGGCCATGGGGCGTGCCGTATCTTCCATGCAGATGCAGCCCCATACATCGCCATCCACGCGCACCTCCACGGTAGTGAGGCCTTTCTGGCCATAGGCTTCGCTGGAGACCACCTCCACACGCTTTTCGCCCACCATGCCGGAAACTCCGCGGCCCGTCTCTGAGAGGATCTCCCGGGCTTCAGGGAGGGAGTACCCCCTCTCGTTTACTTTTCTCAGGATCGCTTTTGCAAGGGGGTGGGCACTTCCCGTCTCCACGGCAGCGGCCATGACGAGAAGCTCCTCAACGCTTTTATCGCCTTCAGGCAGAATCTCCACAACACCGGGCTCTCCCCTGGTGAGGGTGCCCGTCTTGTCGAAATAGAGAGAATTAGCTTTTGCCATGTTTTCCAGATAACCGCCCCCTTTCACCAACACGCCCTCTTTGGCCGCACGGCTGATGGCGGCCACTGTGGTAACGGGTCCTGCCAGAAGAAACGAGCAGGGACACCCCACAATCAGAACCGTGATGGCACGGCTGACGTCACCGGTGAAGAGGAGGGCAAGAACCGCACTGGCCAGAATGACGGGGGTAAACCACTTGGCGTAGTCATCGACAATGCGGGCACTTTGCGTCTTGGACACTTCGGCCGTCTGAATCATTTGAACGATTTTTCCGAAGGTAGAGTCTTTTCCCACACGCACCGCGTCCATCTTAATGAATCCGTCCACACAGGTGGTCCCGGCGTATACGTCGTCCCCTTCCCGGCGATTTACCGGAATGGACTCCCCGGTGATGGATGACTCATCCACCGAGGTGGCACCTTTGCGGATTACGCCGTCCACGGCTATGATCTCACCGCTTCGTACCACCAGCGTGTCTCCTTTACGAATCGTTTCCACCTTAACCGTCATTTCACAGCCGTTACCAAGAAGCGTGGCCGTATCCGGGGTCATCCCCACCAGCTCTTTGATGGCCTGACGGGCGCTGTCGCTCACTACCTCTTCGATAAGCGCACCCGCCACCATGATGGCGCTTACCACGGCGGCCTCCAGGTAGTTGCCGGTGAACATGCAGGCGATGATGGCGATACTCACCAGCTCATCCACATTCACCTCCCTGGCCATCATCCCTTTTATCGCGTTTATGATGATGGGAAATCCGTTCACCATCACCGAGATAATGAGAACCAGCTCTTTCAGACTAAGGGACGCAACCAGCCCGGTATTGTTCACCCCTTCCATAAGAAGAGCCACAGGGATCAGGAAGGCCCCGCTTGCCACACGATAAAAATCCGACGACTTAAAAATTTCCTGATACACATTCAATTTTGCATACCTGCCGATCATAGCAACTCCCTTAACTCTATCTTCAACATACCGAATGTTATTACCAAATAGACAATCACTACACGACAAGACTATTTTAGAGGCTACTGAGCACGACGAACAACAGTATCCACTCCCCCATCGGTTTCAACTTTTATACAGACGATTAGTTTGAAGATCAAGCTATTTGATTGTCCACCTAAAAAAAAGCTTGACGGTCAATCTATACGATGATTGAACAGTTTGATTTCTAAACTTTTCAGGCGGGAGGCGTTTTTGAATGACGAATCAAAAAGAGAACGAAATTTCGCAACTTCTTATCGAACTGTATGAGAAAACTTCCGCTTGGGAACATGCGGTGGTCAAGGAAAGCGGCCTGTCACCCGCGCAGATGCATGCGGTAGAAATCGTTGGCCACCATGAAAAATTGCGAATGAAAGAGCTGGCGAATAAAATGGGAATAACCACCGGGACCCTGACCGTGATGGTCGACCGGTTGGAAAAAAAAGGATTGGTCAATAGAGAGCCGCACCCGACAGATCGCCGCTCCTATATCATCGTCCTTACCGATTTAGGGCGTGAGCATTTCCATGAACACGATCACATGCACAACCTTTTAACGACCAAACTCACCGCCCCCTTCAAGGGTGACGAGATCGATCGCTTAAAAGTCTATCTGGAGCGTTTGGTGCACCAATTCTAATCCACCGGGGCAAAGAGTCATAAGGGAACCAGGAACCAGAGAACCAGGACGAACTAGCGAACGGACGAACTATGAACTAGTGAACTAGGGGACAGGCACCATGCACTCGACCTCTACGCCACTCTGTAAGACACTCATTTTCGAAAACTAACCTGCTTTTTTTAAAAGAAGAATAGAAGACGAGGAAGACGAGGGACAGGCGCCATGCGTTCGACCTCTACGCCAATCCGTGAGACGCTCATTTTTAAAAACTAACCTGCCTTTTTTAAAAGAAATTCAGCCTGAAATTACATCAATACTCTCATATTTCTGACATGACACACCAAGGAGATGACGCGTATGCCTCGTATTCCCCGGATGGTCAGGACAGATCCCGGCCAGAAAACCGTTTATCATGTAATCAGCCGAACGGCACTTGACGGCCTCCCCTTCAAGGATTCTGAAAAAGACGAGCTGGTTCGTGTGATTCGTCGATTTTCAATTAACCAGGGGACAGGCACCATGCGCTCCGGCAAGCATTTTGTTCGCTGCTATCCTTGCGAGCGTCAACAAGCCTTTTTTGACGGGCATATGCATGCGTTTTCATTTTTTGGTGGGGTGTTCCCCGTTCTGATTTACGACAATCTCACGACAGCTGTTCAAAAAGTCTATCGGGGTAAAAAGCGGGATCTTCAAGAGAGTTATGCCCGGTTTGTGGGGTATTACAACTTCATGCCCCGTTTTTGCAATCCCGCCTCAGGCCATGAAAAAGGCGGTGTTGAAGGGCTGGTTGGATATTCTCGGCGTAACTACATGGTCCCCTTGCCAGATGTTGACTCCCTTGACGAGCTGAACGACAGACTTCTTGAAGCGTGCATGGCCTACGGCGACCACCGGCAGGCTGGCAAGGAAGAGAGCGTTGACGCCTTCTATGAGGCTGAAAAAAGCAGCCTGTTATCATCCCCCGGTGTCCCGTTCAGTAATGTCGGGATGTCTGCCCCGAAGATCGACAAGTATGCCACCGCCATCGTCGATAAAAACCGATATTCCGTCCCCACCCGTTATGCCCATGTGAAGGCCAGGGCTCTGCTTTATGTGGACCGGGTGGAGATATTTTACGGCCAGACGCGCATTGCATCCCACAAACGGTTGTACAACAACAATCAATGGAGCCTTGAACCCGGTCATTACCTGGAACTTATCCGTCAAAGGCCCCAGGCGTTCGATACCGCGCGCCCTATACGGCAATGGCGAGAAGCTTGGCCCGATTGCTTTGAAGAGCTGTTGGAGCGCCTTCGTCATAAGTATGGGCATACGCGAGGCACCCGAGATTTTATCTCTGTTTTGATGCTTTACAAGACATACCCCACTGCCGAGGTTGAAGCCGCAGTGGCGTTGGCACTCTCCTCGGGTGCTGAGTCGCTTGCCACGGTCGAGTATGCATTGCTTGCTGCCACAAGGCCCCCGGAAAAACAGGCCGATTCTGTTGCGGGTTGGCCCACCCTTCCTCCTGCGGATATAGCCATTTACCAGCAGCTGGGAGGTGTCCAGTGAATACAGCAGCCATGCATGCCATATTGATTGAGAATTTGAAGCAGCTCAAACTCTCTTCCATGACGAAAAACATCGAAAGTGAACTGAGACAAGCCCGGGAAAACGGCATCTCTTATGAAGAATTTTTACTGAACCTGAGCGAGCTTGAAATCCATCACCGAAGAGAAAATGGCCGAAAAAGGCGGGTCAAGGAAGCCATGTTCCCCCTCTTCAAGCCCCTTGAGACATTTGATTTTACGGCTTCTCCGCAACTTGACCGACGGCTTGTCAGAGAGCTCGCTACCGGTGAATATCTGAAAGAGAAGCGGAATATTATCTTCATGGGAAAGAGCGGCACAGGCAAGACGCACCTGGCTACGGCCCTGGGCATAGAAGCATGTACAGAAGGCCATCGCACGCGTTTTGTAACGGGTTGTGGCCTTGCCAATGAGCTGATTGAAGCCGGCGATAAAAAGGGGCTTACCCGCATGTTGAAGCGGTATGCGGGGTACGGGCTTCTGGTTGTAGATGAGCTGGGTTACGTGCCGTTCTCAAAAGAGGGCGGTGAGTTGCTCTTCCAGGTGCTTGCAGAACGCCATGAGAAAAGGTCTGTCATTATTACCACAAACCTTGGGTTTGGTGACTGGACACAGGTCTTCGGAGACCCGAATCTTACAGCTGCGCTGTTGGATCGTCTCACACACAAAGCCCATGTGATCCATTGCAATTGGGACAGCTATCGACTCAAAGAGACTCTGAAAGGACAAGCAAGGGTGACACATGGAACTAACAGTTTATAATACAAATAAGCATCGCTTGGAGACCTTCGAAGTGGAGTTTACCGTAGAGAATACGACGACCTTTTATGCGGCGACAATTGATGACGCCGTCTGGCGAATCACCGATTTTAACGGCGGCCTTCTTATCTCACCGAACAACTATAACTACCCTGCATGGATAGACGATATATCCAGAAAAGATATTGAATTTAATCATAAAAAGGCCGAGGCGTTATTGGCCACAATCACGGAGTAGAGCCCCTACACCATAGCCGCCCCGCCGCCCTGGAGGGAACTCCGGTCGCAAGCTCCCTTCGTTCCCTCCAGGGCGGCGGGTGTATATCACGTTATCGTTAAACGAATCGATGTGTTTTTATTTAACTGGGGTGGGTCAAAATTGGATTGTCGAAGGGGGACAATTTTGGGTTGTCGTTTACACGAGGTATTTCTTGCTGGTGCTTTCAACAATGTACGAGCCGTTGAGGTGCTTCATGATCTGCTGAAGATTCGCGTTGGGGGTTTCGATGAGGATATGGTCATGGTTGGTTATGAGGCAGGAAGCATGGATGATGGCCCCATACCGTTCATGGGCCTCACCGAGATACTCAAGGAATCTCTCTCGGTCCCGCTTGCTTTGTAGATGTTCGTTCGCTCATTACCCCGATATGCCACAGGGTAAAACGCCCCGGGAAACTTAATCCGTAGGGGTCGTGCCATGATGCTTTGCCTTTTGATGAGAGATGAGAAGGCTGTTTTCAGGGTCTGTTAAAAAACCAGGACAATCGTTTTGATTTAAATCAATCATTTGTGGTTTTCTCCGATGTCAAGACGCACCCCTTTTTTCTCGCATTTCTACCTTGCCCGATATCAAGACGTGACCCCCGCTTCTCATTTATTAGATATTCATCTTGATTAAAATCAACTACCCCTGAAACTTTAAAAAGAACATCTTAATTCGTTGAAGAATCCAACTTGCCAAAGGGATGGTATGGTTCTATGGTTAGCTAATATTGTTGGGCAAAAATACTTGTTCATCAGATGGTAGTTTCCTAATGATTGGGTTTCCTATAAGGGTGTTATAGGACAATGATTTGATGGTATGCTTCAGAACACTCAAAGGCACAACACGGAATAGAAGCCAATAAGGAAACCGATGACTCCGGATTTGAACCCTCTACTTATGCCTCCGGCGGTCTTGCTGGGGGCTAAATTTTTGCCTGATTTCATAAAGACGGGTTTGACAATGACATCCGCAACCTACTTTCAAGGTGGCCCACCTTGCCGCCGGAGGCTTTTTGGAGAGCTGAATAGTTACAAAAAATTTAACTTCAAAATGAAAGATACCTTGATATGAATACATTTGTTGAAACAAAGGAAGCCAGAACGAGTCTTGATTATTTCACATCAATTTTTCATGGACTTGAAACCGACTCAAACCCGATTTATGATACCCCGGAAAATATCATAAAAAGTACCCCCTCCGTCGAATCTCACCTTATTGCTTTGCCAGGGACGCGGACTCCTCCATCCATTAAAAATTTTCTGATGGAAAAAAGCTTAACTGAGAGCACCTTCTTTCTGGGTGTTTTTTCATATGTTCTTGCCAAATTTACCGGCCAGAACGAAAGTGTTTTCTGCATACATACCAAAAATACGACGCACCGAATCTTGCCGATTTATATTAAAATCGATGAAACCCAGCTGATTTCAGAATACCTTGATACCGTTCATAAAAATTATTTAGAGACCATTCACCACACTGCCTGTCCTTTTGAAACACTGGCAGAAAAACTCGGTATCAAATCGGATATCCAGTTCAATTACGGGTCGGATTCGAACGCTTTGATTCCAAGCTCAGATCCAATCCTCTCCGTTTTTATTTTTTCAGAACCAGACGGCTACCAAATCACACTCCACTACCGGGGTGATTTATATAGAAAAGAGACGATCCAGCGTTTTTCTGCTCTTTTTGAAAAAACGGTTTCAAGCTTTTTAAACACTGCCAAGTTATCCGAGCTGACACTGATTTCCGATGAGGACCGGCGTCTTTGTCAAGGGTTCAATCAGACAGAGGTTCCCTATGACACCTCTTTGACCCTGGTTGATCTCCTGGGCAACCAGATGAAGAAAACCCCGGACAATATTGCTTTGGTTTATAAGGATGTCCGGATTAGTTACAAAGAACTGGATGAGGTCACCGAACGGCTGGCCAAACACATTAAAAGTTTTGGCATCGGCCGAAAGAATGTCGTGGCCATCCTTCTCCCGAAATCCCAGTATATGACCATTGCCGCCATTGCTGTTTTAAAAGCGGGAGCGGCCTATCAGCCACTGGACCCCAGCTACCCCATGGATCGTCTTAAATTTATGGTTCAGGATGCCGACGCAACGCTTTTGATTGCCGACGAATCCATGATTCCTTTGTTGCCGGACTATCATGGACCCATTGTTTTAACCAAAGATATTGATGGCATAAAAGATTCAGACCGGATACTTGATGATCCAAAACCGGAAGATCTTACTCGTCGTGCTCTACACCTCCGGCTCCACCGGGGTCCCCAAAGGGGTGATGCTGTCGCATCAAAATATTGTTGCCATGTGCCGGTGGTTCCCCCGCTATTATAATCTTGATGAAACAGCCAGAGTATCTGCCTACGCCAGTTTCGGTTTTGATGCCAGTCTGATGGACATCTATCCGGCCTTAACCGTTGGGGCCTGTGCTTATATCATCGAAGACGAGATCCGTCTTGATCTGATCAAACTGAACGACTATTTTAAAGGCAATCAGATTACCCATGCCTTTATGACCACCCAGGTGGCCCGACAATTTGTGGTAAATATCGAAAATCATTCCCTGAAACATTTGTTAACCGGGGGTGAAAAGCTTCCTACCCTTACCCCGCCGAGGTATCCACTCCATAACATTTACGGCCCCACCGAAACCACCGTCCTGGTTACTGCCTTTCCCGTGGATGCCGAATACCCAAACATTCCTCTGGGTAAGGCCATTGACAATGTGAAGCTTTATGTGCTGGATGAATTTGAACGTCAGGTTCCCATCGGTGTCCCAGGAGAGCTTTGTATTGCAGGGATACAGGTCTCGTGTGGCTATCTCAACCAACCGGAAAAAACCAAGGCGGTCTTCACCCCCAACCCCTATGCCCTGGAAAAACCTTATGACCGAATGTATCATACCGGGGATATTGTTCGGTATCTGACCGACGGCAATATTGAATTTATAGGCCGCCGGGATGCCCAGGTGAAAATCAGAGGTTTCCGCATTGAACTTACGGAAGTGGAGGAGGTGATCCGCCACTTTGAAGGCATTCAGGATGCCACAGTTGTCGCCTATGACAATGCCGGCGGCGGCAAGTATATTGCCGCTTATATTGTGGCCGATGCCCCCATCGACATGGATGCGCTCAATGGGTTTATAGAGTCCCGAAAGCCCTCCTATATGATTCCTGCGGTCACCTTGCAAATTGACAAGATCCCGCTGAATCAGAACATGAAGGTCAATAAAAAAGAACTGCCGGTTCCTGTAAGGAAAACTGAAAACATCGTTAAGCCTGAAAACAAAATCCAGCAGAAAATATTTGATTGTGTTGCCAAAGCGCTGGGCCATGATGAATTCGGCATTCATACCGATTTTCAGGATGCCGGTCTGACCTCCATCGGAATCGTCTCCTTGAATGTGCTTTTGTCAAATACATTCGGCGTTGCTGTCAAAACCCGGGATTTGACAGTATGCAATACCATTGTCCGGCTGGAAGCCTTTCTCGCCACTGCAGATCCATTGTCCACCATGGAGGCCATGGAAAAACAGGAGGCTTATCCGGTTTCTGAAACCCAGATGGGACTGTTTGTCGAGTCCATGGCCAAGCCCGAATCGCTGCGATATAATTTGCCGATGCTGTTTAAGCTCCATCCGGATGTGGACCTGGATAAATTGAAAACCGCCATTGAAGCAACCCTCGAGGCCCACCCTTACATTAAAACCCGATTTTTCATGGACGGGCATGATGAAATCATGCAGCGACGACAAGATGATGACCCTTTTGTCGTGAAAATCCTGAACACCCTGGACATAGAGACACTTGTCACCCCTTTTAAACTTATTGAAGGGCAGCTGTTCGACCTCTCTCTTTACGATACCAAAGAAGGCAGCTTCTTTTTTATGGATCTTCATCATATGATCTGTGACGGAACCTCCATTGCCATTCTTATTGAGGATATCAACCGGGCTTATGCCGGTGAAAAACCTGAACCTGAAATCTATACGGGGTTTGAAGCAGCCCTTGACGAAAAAAAAACCCGGGCCTCGGAGGTTTACACCCAGGCCAAAGCCTATTACGCCTCGATTTTTAAAGGCTGTGACACCCATTTTCTCCTGGCACCGGATAAAAAAGATGACCCAGCCCCCAGCCTGGGAGAAATAGCGCATATTCCATTGGATCTTGACCTTGAATCGGTGAACGCGTTTTGCCATCAAAAGAAAATTACATTGAATGCTTTTTTTGTGGGTGTATTCGGGTATGTCCTTGGGCGATACAACCATAAGGATCATAGTGTATTCACCACCATCTATAACGGAAGAAATGATTCGAGAATCGCCCGATCCGCCGGAATGTATGTAAAAACCCTGCCGATTTATTGTCATCTTACGACCACCGTTCCCGGACTGCTGGCCACCACCAAGGAACAGCTTATGAACGGGATGGATCATGATATCTATTCATTTGCAGAAATCAGCCGTGCCTTTGGCATCACTCCCGATATCATCTTTGCTTATCAGGGCGATAATTTTGAATTTGAGAGCATTGGCAATCTTCCTGCGGAAAACATCCAGGTGATGACCGACGGTGCCATTGCGCCGATCTCTGTGATCATGTCTATCCAGGGTGGAAAATTTCATTTGATGGCATCTTTTCGACGCGACATGTATGACGACAGAACCATGGATGCCCTTCTGAAAAACTACGTCCTGGCGGCCAGACAAATGCTCTTTTGTGATGATCTGTCCCAAATTCGGCTTCTTTTTGATGAAGAAAATAAAATGGTCGATGATCCCCGTTTCTACGGACAAACCTTTGTGGATCTTTTCGCCAAATCGGCCCAACAATATCCGGATCATATTGCCGTCAAGGATATAAATGGCGTCATCACATATCAGGAGCTGGATTCGGCTTCCGATGCGCTGGCCCTCAGCCTCCTTTCCCAGGGCCTGCAGGCACAAGATTTTGTCGGGGTGCTTTCCGGAAGATCACGGGAATTTATCATCGGGGTGACGGCTGTGATGAAGGCCGGAGGGGCCTATGTTCCCCTTGATCCGGAATACCCCCAGGACCGCCTTCGATACATGCTTGAAGATTCCGGCGCAAAGATTCTTCTTTCCGTAAGCGATCATAAAGATCTTACCCGTTTTTATAAGCAAAAAACCATTCTGCTGGACCTGCTTCCAGCAGCGAAAACTTGTTTACCGGATAAATCCTGGATGACCGCCAGGCCCTTACCGGAAAATCTGGCCTATATGATTTATACCTCCGGTTCCACCGGAAAGCCCAAAGGGGTTATGATCAGCCACGGTAATCTCTCAAACCTGATTTTTAACGAAACCCTCCATAATAAACTGGATGCAACCACACAATGTGCCGAGTATTCCAGCTTTTGTTTTGACGCATCGGTCATTGGAATTTTCCCCGCTCTTGCCAATGGGTGTTCCCTTTATTTATTTGCTGAAGAGGACCGGAAAGATGCGGCAAGGGTGTGTGACATTCTCAAAGAAGAAGCCATCAATGTTGTCGTCTTCCCGACCCAGATGGGGGAGATTATTGTTGAGAATCTAAGGGAGGACTGCGATCTGACCTATATTATGCTGGGCGGAGAAAAACTTAAACGCTATTACGACCGGCCTTATACCCTAATCAATGGATACGGCCCCACCGAAAGCACTGTTGAGACCACGACGTTTAATGTGGATCACGAATACAAAAATATCCCCATTGGGAAATCATTGATCAATGTACGCTCCTACGTGGTGGACGAGCACCTGAATCCGGTGCCTGTGGGCTCTCCAGGAGAACTTTGCCATGCAGGACGACAGATTGCCCGGGGGTATCACAATCTGAAAGAAAAAACCGAATCGGTATTTGTACCCAACCCCTTCTCCGTCTGCAAGGATGACAGAATTCTCTACCGCACCGGTGACATGGTTCTCCGGCACGGTGACGGAAACCTCGAATATTCCGGCAGAATCGATTCCCAGGTAAAAATCAGGGGATACCGCATTGAACTGGGTGAGATTGAAGGGGCCATGAGTGCGTATCCCCCTGTTGGGCAAACAACGGTAACCGTCGAAGAAAACAGTGGGAACAAATATATTGTCGGTTACTACACCTGCGATGCCGGTGAAATCGATCCTAAAATCTGGAACAGGGTGTTACAGCCCCTGCTGCCGGAATATATGATGCCAAGCGTTTATGTGCATCTGGATAACATGCGAATCACCCCCGGGGGCAAAATCGATAAAAAAGCATTGCCCAAACCCGAAATCAATTTAAACACCCCTGATTATGCGCCACCGGAAACAACATTGCAGCAAACCCTATGCAGCATATTTGGAATGGTGCTGGGGATGGAAACGGTCGGAATCAATGATGACTTTTTTGCCGTTGGCGGCACCTCCATTTCTGCGGCCAAAGTGGCCATGAAATGCATCACCCAGAAAATTTCCATCACCTATTCCGATATCTTCGAACACAAAACGGTCAGAAAACTGGCAGAATTTGTAGAGTCCGATATGGCGGAAGCCATGACCACAAACGACGTGATCAAAAACTTTAACTACGAACGTATCACGCCCATGCTTGCAAAAAATACGGTGACGCATCTTCCAGAACTCCAGTGCAATGCCCTGGAAGATATTATTATTACCGGTGCCAACGGATTTCTGGGAATCCATATTCTCAAAGAATTTCTCGATCATTATGAAGGAAGAGTGACCTGTTTTATCCGGAAAGGACGGTTGGACTCTGTTGAAGAACGCATGAAAACCATGCTGTTTTACTATTTCGATCAGGATTTTGGTCCACTTTTCGGCAAACGAATTTTCTGTGTCGAAGGCGATATCACCGACGTTCAAAGCGTGATGGCTCTAAAATCTATTTCGGCAAAGACACTGATCAATTGTGCTGCCTGCGTCAAACATTTTGTAGCCGACGATTCACTTGAAAAAATTAATGTAACCGGGGTTAAAAATCTCATTACCCTTTGCAAAAAAACCGATAAACAATTGATCCAGATTTCTACGGTGAGTGTAGGGGGGGA
This sequence comes from Desulfoluna sp., assembly GCF_030145185.1. GTDB lineage: Bacteria > Desulfobacterota > Desulfobacteria > Desulfobacterales > Desulfolunaceae > Desulfoluna. Next base: position 54,651 of record NZ_JAQYWB010000042.1, read on the forward strand.
TGGGAAAAACAATACCCCTCCTGTTGAGAAGCGGATCATGGAGAATGAGCTTTTTTTCGGACAAGACTTGGAAAATGCCTATATCCACTCCAAGTTTTTGGCAGAGCGGGCCGTGGTGTCAGCCATTGCCCAAGACGGACTCAACGCAAAAATCATGCGGGTTGGCAACCTGATGAGCCGACACAGTGACGGAGAATTCCAGATCAATTTCCTGACAAACGGGTTTATGCGCAGCCTGAAAGGATATAAATATCTCGGCAAATTCCCGGTAAGTGCCATGAATAGTTCGGTTGAGTTTTCACCCATTGATGTCACAGCCGATGCCATTTTAAAACTGTCTGAAACCAATCGGGAGTTTACGGTTTTTCATCCTTATAACAATCACGCCATATTTATGGCAGATGTGATTTTGCAAATGAAGGCCTATGGATTTGATATCAAAATCGTCAGAGATGAAGAATTTGCCATGGACATGAAAGCGGGGATGGAAAATCCGGAAATATCCCAGGCCATTTCCGGATTGATTGTCTACCTTTCAAATGATGCGATCAATACGGTTTATCCCATTGGTCCCGACAATAGATTCACCACTGAAGTGCTGTATCGGATCAATCATAGCTGGCCCATGACCAGTGAAACCTATTTGCACAAATCCTTAAAGGCTTTGGATGAACTCGGATTTTTTGGCATTGAAGAGTTTTGAGTAATTAGTCAGCTCATGCCTCCGGTGGCCCTGCCGGGGGCTAAACTTTTAAAAAGTTTAATAAACAGGTCTTAAAAAGTGTCTTTAAACCTGAAAATGGGATAAAGCGCACACCTTAAGCCAAAAAACCACTCTCATTTGCGTTATTCAATTGAAAAATCAAGCTTTTTTCCCTTGCTTTTTGAGGTGTATGCATTGTATAATACGTACACTTTAAAGGGGGTTATATTC
>NZ_JAQYWB010000122.1 GCF_030145185.1 Desulfoluna sp.
ACCTGCAGAACATGGCCCAGGACATGGTCATTAACTCCTGGATGGATGCCTGCCGCGGCACCTTTTATTCCACGGACGATCATCCGCTTCTCCTGCCTCCGGGCCTGCCCCGCATTCCCCTCGATTTTTATGAGAAAACCGGAGAGACCGACCCCTCCTGGGAGCATGTTTATCGATTTTTAAAGACGGATGAACCCACTGTTTTGGGCGATTTTGCCGAAGGCCTGAAAGAGAATTTCAGATCAGGGGGGAGCCAGGAGCAAAAAGAAAAGCCTGAACCCGCTCGGACGCCGTTCCAACCAACAGACGAGGGGGCGGAGATCGAAGGCGAGATGTCCCTCACCGGCGGGGACGGGCAGCCACTCCCCACAGGTGTGCATCGCATGGAAGATGCCTCGGCCTCCGTGCGCATCCGTAAAAACGTTCGGGAGGCCCTGAAACTTTCCGGGCAAGATTTTAAAGCCCGGGATGAACGGCTCGTCCAGGAGATCAGCGCCCTGATACAGCAGGTGGCAAAGGTAGACACCGCGCCCCTGAAGCGGAAAATTCGCACCATCATTGCCCGGGGCACCCCCTCACGGGAGTGGGAGTATAGCGCCGCCCGTTTCAACCGGCGCTATTTCACCGAAGGAATTTACACCCCGGGGCGGCATTACGTGGACAAAAAGCTCCTGACCGTGGTGGTGGATCTCTCCGCTTCCATGGTGACACGCCCCGAACACATTGAAGAGGCCTTTGGGGCCGTGGAGTCCCTGCTGGACGGCTATCGGATCAATCTCCTCTGTATTGATGAAACCCTTTTTGTTCCCGAAAAACAGGGCGAACGGTTTGTCAAAGGGGGCCATGATGTCCACCTCTGCACCTACCAACGGGGGGACTGGCGGTTGATTCGATCCGGAAACAGCGGCACCACCTTTTTTTCCCCCCTTTTTAACGGGTACCTGAAAAATCATCAGGAGATGGTGGTGGTGATTACCGACGGCGAGATTTATGACATGGAACGCCTCGCACCCTACCACCGAACCCTCTGGCTTCTGCCCTCCAATGCCCAGGTATTTCATCCCCCTTTCGGCGAGGTGGTGCGACTGGAACGTGAGCGCAGCGGGTAGGGGCCAAATAAATATTAAGGACAAAAAAATGCCTCCGGCGGCAAGGTGGCGCCACCTTGAAAGCGGGTTTGCGAATGCTCTACGGCGGCTGGTGCTCCGGGTACCTCGCGTCCGCATTCGCGTGACGGCTGAGGGTTGGCAACGGCTGTCGCAAGGGCATGAGCTGCCTGTGCTTTAGTGCCAATTCACGGGCTGATATTAACCGGAATAATTCCGGTAACTTTCAAGATCTCATCACTGTTTTCGCTCTCAGGCTCTGCCTGGGAGTGTCGGGTGCAAGGCTCCGCCTTGCCGGTATGAAAAGCCGCAGCGTAGGGGTTAAATTCAGAGGCTACGGGGCTTTAAGCTTGGAGGCAGAGCCTCCGGAAAGCATTCCCAGGCGGAGCCTGGGAACGAGAGAAGGGTGGCGGAGCCACTGTAGCAAAACCACCGTTGAAAACGGTTTTATGAATGCTCTACGGATGTCGCTACTCTGGTCACCTCGCGTCCGCATTCGCGTGACGTGTGGGGACATGCTGTGTGCGTTACAAGGGCAGGCGCTTCGGGGACTCCGGTTCTAATCTTGAGGTTGATATGAAACGGGATGACTCCGGCGGGGCCTTGGTCATTGTTTGGGCCGCGACCTTTAAAAAACCGAGAAAGACGAACCGAAACGGAGCGCCGCACTCCGGTGCGGCTTTTTAGTTCGTCGTTACCCATGCCGCACCGGAGTGCGGCGCTTCAGGGGCAAGGGTGCTCAGGTGGTGATGTCGACACGCCGATGGCCGAAACGATGATCGATGCCGAAAAGCCGTAGCGCAAGGGGTGACATTCACAGGGTGCAGGGTTTCAAGGTTGGAGGCAGAGCCTCCGTGAAGCATTCCCAGGCGGAGCGTGGGAACGAGAGAACGCGAGAGCGTCATGTTTAAGACCTGTTTATCAAACTATTTAAAAGTTTGGCCCCCGGCAGGGCCGCCGGAGGCCTCTTTAACTGGGGTGCGACCCGCGGCAACGTGGGCACCCCACATCGGGGAAAACACATCGAAAACAGCAAGCAGGTTTTCGTGGATGAAGGCAGCGATTGATGAATATAACCCAGGAGACAGATCCGGGAAAAATTGTGGAAGCGGGTGTGGAAGATGACTCCTTTGATGGGGTCGAAGGACTTCGCCGCCTCGTGGTATTGGGAGACGGCACCGCCCTTTACAAGGCAGGGTTACGCTGGCCGGTGTTTGACAAGGCCGAGGGCCTTTCAGCGGTTATTGGCCTGAGGGATGCTGAGATTCTTTATCGTTGTGGCTGGATGTGGAAGGGGTTCGACTATGAGCGGGGCATGGACGCCCTGTTTTCCTGGGGGGATCCGCGTCATATCTATCTTGCCGGACTCAACTGGGCCACCTTTGATACCCGAAAAGGGCTTGAGGCCCTTGCAAAGGGCAGGGATGCGGAACAGGTCTGCTATGCCGGGTATCACTGGCGAGGTTTTGATTATGACATGGGGATGGGCATTCTTCTGGCGCTCAAGTCTTCCGAGCATCTTTACAAAGCAGGCACCCGCTGGCCGCGTTTCGATTATGCCGCGGCCTGGGAGGTGATGGAAAAACAGGTGGCGGAAGGGGCGAAGTGGCGGGAGGAGGCCTTTGAGCATTCTGTCTGGAAGCAAGCCTTGCGGTGCATATGGTGGCGGAAGCTGGATCGGGTACCTGAGATGGCGATGCCCGAGGGGGCCTTGAAAATAAAACGCCGGGGCGGCAGCTGGTCACTGTAAGGAGCGTATGCCTAAAAAGCGCCTCTGGCGGCCCTGCCGGGGGCCAAACTTTTGATCCACCTTCGCCCAAGGGCTACGGCGTGACAAGAAAGTTTGATAAACAGGTTTTTCAATAATTTGATTGCCATCCTTTCTCAGCCCCCCTCATCATCCGCATGACGACGGCCCGCAGGATGGGCAAAGCGCGAAGCGTGCCCATCTTTCATCGGGGAACCCGTAACGATGAAAATAACCAAAATATCGGAAGCCCGACATCGGCCCCCGGCGTGGGCGGTTATATCCGCGTCCGATGGGCACGTCACGCGAATGCGGACGCATTGCAGCCCGGAGTTACGACTCCCAATGCGCATTCGCAAACCCGCTTTCGAGGTGGCACACCTCGCCGCCGGAGGCCTGTTTTTTGCGCTGGCCCTTACACGATGATTTTCCAGCAGCGGTGGATGGTTTTTCGTTTGCTGATGTAGTCTTCGGGGATGGTTTTGTCGGTGATCTCCTCGAAGCTGGAGACGGGCAGGATGTCCAGTTTTGATGTGAAGTCCTGGTGGTTCGTGGAGAAGAAGATCGTGCTTTTCGGTCGCATCAGGGAGACGACATTGTTTAACAGCCAGGTGTGGTCTTTGACGATATCAAAGGATTCACCGGTGGTCACGGTCGTGGAGAAGGAGGGTGGGTCCACCACGGCGAGATCATAGGTGTGACCCTCTTTTTTTGCCTTTTGAAGAAACTCCGGGGTGTGCATTTGTTTAACGATGTGACGATCAGAGGTCAGCTCGTTGAGCTCCAGATTCTTTCGGACCCATCTAACAGCGGTCTCGGACCGGTCCACGCTGGTGGTGGACGCGGCGCCCCCTTTGGCGGCGTAGCAGGTGAAGGCCCCTGTGTAACAGTAGAGGTTCAGGAAATCTTTTCCCTGGGCCATGTCTCGCACCATGGCACGCGTGTTGCGGTGATCGGAGAAGAGGCCGGTGTCCACGTAATCAAAGGGGTTGACGTAAAATTTCAGGTCCCGTTCGCCCATGACGATTTGGGCGTCGGTGTGGTCAATACGCTCGTATCGCTTGCCATCCTGCCTGCCCGCTTTGCGTTCTTTCAGGTGCACCTTTTCCATGGGGACGTTTAAGGCTTCAGCCACGGCTTTTCCCATCATGGGGAGCCAGTCCGGGGTGGATTGAGCCCGGGTGTACTCGCCCACCACAAGATGCCCGGCATACCAGTCCACGACGGCTCGGATTTCGGGAATATCCCAGTCGTAAATCCGAAACACCTCGATTCCCTGCTGGGCAAATCGCTTTTTCAGGTGTTTGTGTGTTTTTTTTGCCTTATTGGCCAGCATCTCACCTTGACGCCGGTACTTATCCTCAAGAATCGGATCCATCTGTTGCCTCGCATATATAAACCCCATGGGGGCGCTTTGGCGTGGTTTTTGGAAGACATACCACGCGCCTGAGTGTCAGAATATCAAAAGAGCTGGTGTTATAACAGAAGGATGGGCAAGGGTCTATGTTTGGAAATGAAGATGAGTCCATCCCCATGCGCATTCGCAAACCCGTTTTCGAAGTGGTTTTTCGCTATCGTGGCTTCGCCATCCTCGCCGCCGGAGTAATTCCGGTTAATGTCAACCCATGAATTGATACGGAAGCACCTGTAACTTATGCGTTTGCGACACATGAGGCACCCCCTCACCCTTCACGCGAATGCGAACGCGGGGTGCCGCAAGTACCGATAGCCGGGGAGCATTCGCAAACCCGCTTTCAAGGTGGCGTCACCTTGCCGCCGGAGGCATCTCTTTTGTATAGCTGTGGAACAGAGATCGGGTTTCATGGCTTCGGTGGCAGGCGACCTGGTGATTCTCGCCGGTGGCGAGGAGCGGGGGCTCGGCCTCGCTGCAGAGGTCGAGGGCAAAAGGACAGCGGGTGTGGAACCGGCATCCCGCGGGCGGGTCGAGGGGGCTGGGGACGTCGCCTTCCAGGAGGATGCGCGCTTTGGGTGCGTCGATCTCGGTGCTTGGGATTCCTGACAGGAGCGCCCATGTATAGGGATGCAGGGTCTGTTCAAAGAGGGTCTCGGTATCGGCCAGCTCCACCACCTTGCCTAAGTACATCACGGCGATGCGATCGGAGATGTACTTGACCACCAGGAGGTGGTGGGTGACGAAGAGGTAGGTGAGGTTCAGTTTTTTTCTCAAGCGGTGAAGCAGGTTTAAGATCTGGGCCTGGACCGACACATCCAGGGCGCTTGTGGGTTCGTCCAGGACGAGGACTTCCGGGTGGGTGGCGATGGCTCGGGCCACGGCGATGCGTTGCCGCTGGCCCCCGGAGAATTCGTGGGGGTAGCGGAAGAGGTGGTCCCGGTTCAGGCCGACGAGGGTGAGGAGTTCGACCACGCGTGCCTCCAGCTCTTTGGGGCTGAGTTTTTCCTGCTCTTGAATGGGCTCGGCGACGATATTTTTTACGAGCATGCGCGGGTTCATGGAGGTGGTGGGGTCCTGGAAGACCATCTGAAGTTTGTGGCGAAGGTTTTTCCCCTTGAGCTGCCTCGGGGAGAGGGCGGCGATGTCCACGGGGTTCTCCTGTCCCTTCGGGTGAAAGAAAATGTGGCCGGATGAGGGGGGGTGAAGGCGGACAATCGCTTTGCCTGTGGTGGTTTTACCGCAGCCGGATTCCCCCACGAGGCCCAGGCATTCGCCCTTTTGGATGGCCAGGGAGATGCCATCCAGTGCTTTGACGGTGTTGACCTCACGTCGGAGGACGCCGCCCAGCACTGGGTAATGTTTTTTCAGGTCCACCAGCTCGAGAATGATCTCCTCAGACATCGCTTTTTCCTTGGTGTTCAAACACATCGTACAAATGGCAGGCCACCTTGTGATTTTCTCCCACGGGGATGAAGGCTGGAACCTCATCTCTGCATTTTGGCATCACGTGGGGGCATCGCGGATGAAACCGGCAGCCTGAAGGGGGATGCACAAGGTTTGGGACGGTTCCGTCAATGGTTTTCAGCTCGCCTTCCTGGTGACGCTGGGGAACGGAAGCGAGGAGGGCGATCGTGTAAGGGTGTTTCGGATCGGTAAAGAGCTCTTTGACATCGGCCTCTTCGCAAAGGGTGCCGGCGTACATGACGCCGACCCGGTCGCAGGTCTCCGCCACCACGCCCAGGTCATGGGTGATCATGAGGATGGAGGAAATTTCGGTTTTTTTCAGATCTTTTAAAAGGGTCAGGATCTGGGCCTGAACGGTGACATCCAGGTTGGAGGTGGCCTCGTCGGCAATGAGAAGGTCCGGCTTGCAGGCCAGGGCGATGGCAATAACGATGCGTTGTTTCATTCCCCCTGAGAGGTTGTGGGGGTAATTTTTTGCCACCGCGTCGGGATCTGCGATGCCGAGACGTCCGATGATTTCCGTGGCACGCCGGAAGGCCTCTTTTTTCATTCGTGTTTCCCATCGACGCAGAAGGGGAATCCGTCGGGAAAGGGTCAGGATGCGGGCCTTTGGTGTTTGGGCGGAAAGGGCATAGAGGGCCTTTTGAATCCTTCGGGTTCCCGGAAAGACAACCGTGTCCGCACGGCCCAGGTCCGTCAAGATTTTTTGGCTCATGGATTTTTTGCGGTGGAAGAGGAAGCTTTCGGCCACCTGATCGCCTACCCTCATGATGGGGTTCAGCGCAGCGTTAGGCTCCTGAAAGATCATGGAGATGCGGTTTCCCCGAAGGCCCTGCATCCAGGCCTCTGATTTTGAGAGCAGATCCACCGCCTGGACGCTCTCTCCTTTTTTGGGGGTAAAAAAGACCTTGCCCCCTTCGATTCTCCCCGGTTCCTGGATGATTCGCATCATGGACCGGACGGTCACACTTTTGCCGCAACCGGATTCCCCCACGAGGCCGAAGGTGATCCCGTGATCCACCCGGAGGCAGACCTTGTCCAGGGCTTTCACCACCCCTTCGTAAGTGTAGAAATGGGTGGTGAGGTCCACCGCTTCGATGATACGGGTCATGGTTACCGCCTCCTGAGCTTCGGGTCGAAGGCATCGCGCAGGGCATCGCCGATGAGGTTCCATGCCAGCACAAAAAGAATGATGCAGGTGCCTGGGATGACCACCGTGTACCAGAAGCGCATGGGGTCGTCCGGAGGCCCCACGATATAGTTCCGGGCTAGGGCCACCATCTGCCCCCAGTCCGCATACCCTTTGGGTGCCCCCAACCCCACAAAGCTCATGAAAGAGGCGGTGATGACCATGGATCCCATGTCCATGGAGGCCATGATCAGCACCGGGTAGATGGCATTGGGGAGGATGTGCCGGCGAATAATTTTTATATCCGACAGCCCCATCAGCCGAGCCGCCTGCACAAAATCCTGATCTCTCAGCTTCAGGACCTCCGAGCGAATCACCCGCACGTACCAGCGCCATTCCACCAGGGCCAGAGCGATCATGATGTTCTCCAGGCCCCTGCCGAACGCCACCACGATGGTCATGGCCAAGACCAAAAGTGGCACCGACCAGACAATGTCCACAAACCGCATAAGGATCTCGTCAAACCAGCCCCCGTAATATCCCGAGATGACGCCCAGAGAGACCCCGATAAACCCGGCAATTCCCACCACGAAAAGGCCGATTTTAAAGGCAGTCCGCGTGCCCCATACCACCCCGTAGTAGATATCGTACTGCCCGGAGGTGGTGCCGAAAAGGTTCTGAGCGCTGGGTGCTTTGGGCGTGGGGGAAAATCCCTGGTGAGGCATCTGGTAGGGCGCATGGGCGTACTTTGGCGGTGCAAGGTAAGGCGCCGCCAACGCCACCCCCACAAAGAAAAAAAGCAGCCCGAATCCGATGACAGCCGATGGGTTTCGGAAAATCCGATAAACCATGAACTTGAACTCACGCCACCTGGGATGTCCCGCGTTTACAATCACAGTGTTCATCATTTTATGTCTTCTATGGTTAACGTCGAGGCAAACAAAACCTGCCTTCTATGGTCAGAGCTGGGTGAATCACAGAGGACTCAGAGAAAAAGTCAAAAGCATGCCGGCGGCGAGGGGAGCCACTTCGTAACCTGCTTTCAAGGTGGCACACCTTGCCGCCGGAGGCTGCTTTTCATGCTCTGAATAGTTACGTTTTTTGTAACTATTCAGCGATCCATTTTTTTCTTTATGACCCCGGTCTGACAGCACCCTACGCTTTTCGTCTTCCCCGCGCAGGCGGGAATCCATGTATGAAAATCCGTATCTTCCTCATTTTTACAATGACGTACCGGGGGGATGCGTAGGGTGCGCCGTGCGCACCGTCAGGCGTATCGTAAACCGGAAACACCGCATTATGAAATAAGACGCGTGGTCATCGTTAACTTGCGAGGCCGATGGTCTCTCTACGGTAGAAGTTGCGGGAGCCGCACCCTACGCGGTGATGAAAAGACGTGACGTGTTGGCATTTGAATCTTTCTGTCATTTGCCTCGAACCGATCTGGCGAAGGCAAGCTGAATGGTTACCGTTTTTTTGTTTTTTTACGATAGCCGGATCCTCGGGTCGATCCAGGCGTACATGATATCGATGATGAGGTTGGAGACGACAAAGACGACGCCCATGAACATGCAGACGCTCATGAGCACGGGCATGTCGAGCTGGGTGGCGGACTCGGCCAGCCACCAGCCCATGCCCTGGCGGCTGAAGACCACCTCCACGGCGATGGAGCCCTCCATGGCCAGGGCCACGAGCTGGCCCGCCACGGTGATCACGGGGATCAGGGCGTTTCGTTTGGCGTGGACCCGGGTGACGGTTTTTTTGTCGGCTCCTTTGGCCCAGGCGGTGATGATGTAGTCGCGGCCCATCTCCTCGATCATGCCCGAGCGCATGACCCGCATGAGCAGGGCCACGATGACGATGATCTGGGTGATGACGGGCAGGACGAGGTGGGCCAGGGCGTCTAAGGTGATGCCGGGTTTTCCGTTTAAGATCCCGTCAAAGGAGTACATTCCGGTGTAGCGGATAAACTCAGGGTTGTTGGCCACCCACAGGGCGGAGTCGTTTGAGATGATGCCGGGTTGAAACAGGTCCAGGTAGCCATAAAAGATCATGAGCAGGATCAGGGCAAAGAGGAAGGTGGGCAGGGACCAGCCGATGATGGCGACGATGCGCGTGCTGTGGTCGATCCAGGTGTCTCGGTTCACCCCCGACAGGGTCCCCAGCCAGATGCCGATCATGATCACCAGCGGGGAGGCGAACAGATTCAGCTCAAGGGTGACCGCAAAATAGCCCCAGAAGGCTTGGGCCACGGGTCTTGCGGCCACCAGGGACCAGCCCAGGTTGCCGGTGGCCAC
>NZ_JAQYWB010000043.1 GCF_030145185.1 Desulfoluna sp.
GAGTGTATCCCCGCCTCTTCGATATGCTGCATCACGCCTGCGATGATAGTCGTTTTTCCATCGGAGATGGCATCCACATCGAGTTCCACGGCATCTTCCAGGAACTTGTCGATGAGCACGGGGTGACCCGGCGAGACCGCCATGGCCTCTCGGATAAACCCTTCGAGGTCGCCTTCGGAGTAGACCACACGCATGGCCCGTCCACCCAGCACGTAGGAGGGACGCACCATGACAGGGTACCCGATACGGCGGGCCTCGATGAGCGCCTCGTCGTAATTCATGGCGATGCCGCTCTCCGGCTGGGTGAGCTTCAGTTTTTTAAGCATGGCCTGAAACTCATCGCGGTCTTCGGCGCGATGGATGCTCTCGGGCTGGGTGCCGATGATGGGCACCCCGGCCTCTTTCAACCCCAAGGCCAGGTTCAGGGGGGTCTGGCCCCCAAACTGCACGATCACACCGAACGGTTTCTCTTTCTCCACAATATGGAGCACGTCCTCTTTGGTGAGGGGCTCAAAGTAGAGCTTGTCCGAGGTGTCGTAGTCGGTGCTCACCGTCTCGGGGTTGGAGTTGACCATGATGGACTCCACGTCCTCTTCACGCAGGGCAAAGGAGGCGTGGACACAGCAGTAATCAAATTCGATGCCCTGGCCGATCCGGTTGGGACCGCCCCCCAGAATCATCACCTTCTTCCGGTCGGAGACCCGCGCCTCACACTCCTCTTCATAGGTGGAGTAGTAGTACGGGGTGGACGCTTCGAACTCGGCGGCGCAGGTGTCCACCAATTTGTAAACCGGCTTGATGCCCAGCTCATAGCGCCTTTTTCTCGCCCACTCCTCGTCGGTGCCGGTGAGCACGCCAATCTGCACATCGGAAAATCCGTTGGCCTTGGCTCGCTTGAGGAGGTCGGCGTCGATCCCCTGTCCCGCCGCTTTCACGGTCTCTTCCATGTCACAGATGCGTTTGATCTGGTGCAGGAACCAGGGGTCCACCTTGGTCATGGCAAAAATCGCCTCCAGGGAGATTCCCGCCTTCATGGCCTGACGCAGGTAAAAGAGCCGCTTGGAGTTGGGGGTGACAAGATGGTGCTCAATATCGGTCTTGGAGAGCTCCTCCACCTCACGTGCGTCGCTGCCCAGGCCGAACCGCCCGATCTCAAGGGAACGGATCGCCTTCTGCAGGGCTTCGGTAAAGGTTCGCCCGATGCTCATGGTCTCGCCCACGGACTTCATGGCCGTGGTGAGGTAATCTTCGGTCTCGGGAAACTTCTCGAAGGTCCAGCGGGGAATCTTCACCACGCAATAATCTAAGGTGGGCTCAAAGGCGGCGAGGGTTTCGCCGGTGATGTCGTTGGTGAGCTCATCCAGGGTATAGCCCACGGCCAGCTTGGCCGCGATCTTGGCGATGGGGTAGCCGGTGGCCTTGGAGGCCAGGGCCGAGCTGCGGGAGACTCGGGGGTTCATCTCCACGACGATGATCTCACCGTCTGCGGGGTTGATGGCAAACTGCACGTTGGAACCCCCGGTATCCACCCCAATCTCACGCAGGATGGCGATGGAGGCATCACGCAGCTTCTGATATTCCTTGTCCGAGAGGGTCTGGGCCGGGGCCACCGTAATGGAATCCCCGGTGTGGACCCCCATGGCATCCAGATTCTCGATGGAGCAGATGATCACGACGTTGTCCGCCTTGTCCCGCACCACCTCCAGCTCGTACTCTTTCCAGCCGAGCACCGACTGCTCCAGCATCACCTGGGTGTTGAGGCTCGCCTCGAGCCCTGCCTTGCAGAAAGACTCCAGCTCTTCCGGGTTGTAAGCCACACCGCCCCCGGTGCCGCCCAGGGTGAAACTCGGGCGCACGATGATGGGAAACCCGATCTCTTCGGAGACCTGCCTCACCTCATCCAGGTTGGTGGCAAACCCGCTTCGGGGAATATTCAGGCCGATCTTATTCATGGCGTTTCTGAAAAGCTCTCGGTCTTCCGCCTTCTTGATGGTGGCGACGTCCGCACCGATCATCTCCACGCCGAATTTTTCAAGAACCCCCATCTCAGCCACACGAATGGCGGTGTTGAGGCCGGTCTGTCCCCCCAGGGTGGGGAGGATGGCATCAGGCCGCTCTTTCTCGATGATCTTGGCCACCGTCTCCGGGGTCACCGGCTCGATGTACGTCCGATCGGCCGTCTCCGGGTCGGTCATGATGGTGGCGGGGTTGGAGTTCACCAACACCACTTCATACCCCTCTTCCCGAAGAGCTTTGCACGCCTGGGTTCCAGAGTAATCAAATTCGCACGCCTGGCTGATGATGATGGGCCCGGCGCCGACAATCAATATTTTCTTTATATCGGTACGTTTTGGCATGATCCCTTGCCTCTTCTTTACTTTTTTGCGCTCATTTAAACGGCAGTTCTCTTCATGCTCCATGGGACAAAGGGCCTGTGGGTCGCCCTTGCCCCTCGATTGAATGCGAATTTCAGGCAAAAAAAAACAGGGCACCAAAGGCCCTGTTCTTAAGCAGTGAAATTCTCCATCATGGAGACAAATTCATCAAAAAGATACTGGGCATCGTTGGGCCCCGGAGACGCCTCCGGATGGTACTGGACGCTGAGAACGGGATGAACGCGGTGCCGCAAGCCTTCCACGGTTCGGTCGTTCAGGTTGATATGGGAGACATCCACATCGGCCCCGGAAAGGCTCTCCATATCCGCTGCAAAGCCATGATTCTGGCTGGTGATCTCCACCTTGCCGCTGGCAATATTCTGCACAGGCTGGTTTCCCCCCCGGTGACCGAACTTCAGCTTGTAGGTCTTGCCGCCCAGGGCGATGCTCATGATCTGATGACCCAGGCAGATGCCAAAAATGGGCCGGAACCCAATCAGGGCCTTCACGGTCTCCACGGCATAGATCACAGGTTCGGGGTCGCCGGGGCCATTGGAGAGAAAGATCCCGTCGGGATTCATCGCCTTTATCACCTCAGCGGAGGTTGTGGCGGGCACCACAATCACTTCACAGCCGGACGCTTCCAACAGGCGAATGATGTTAAACTTGATGCCGAAGTCAAAGGCCACCACCGCTTTTTTCTCACCCCGCGCGGAAAAAAGATCGGCGCTCAAGGTTTCCTGAATAAAGACGGGGATGTCATTGACCAGGCGGTAGGGTTTGTCCGTAGAGACCTCACTCGCCAGATCACACCCGACCATAGAGGGGAGGGTTTTCGCCTTCTCCACCAGGCTCTCCGGGTTCTCAACCTCTGTGGAGATGATGCCCCGCATGGCGCCTTTGTTTCTAAGGTGCAGGGTCAAGGCCCGGGTATCGAGCTCGTCGATGCCCATGACGCTGGACGCCTTCAGGTAGTCGGCCAGGCTCATATCCGCCCGCCAGTTGCTGTAGTCGTCCTGGTACTCCCGGACGATCAGGGCAGAGGCCTGAATACGAGAGGACTCCACATCTTCGCGGCTCACGCCGTAATTTCCGATGAGGGGGTAGGTCATGGTGACCATCTGGCCTCGGTAGGAGGGGTCGGTGATAATTTCCTGGTACCCCGTCATGCTGGTGTTGAAGACGACCTCTCCACCCACCTCGCCGGGACCGGTAAAACTTCGGCACGAAAAAATTCGGCCGTCTTCGAGGGCAAGCAGTGCTTTCATGAAAGGTGATTCCTTATTTGACAGGTGATGCGAGAATGCCGAAGGGCGGCCCTGCAAAGCCCGTCCATAATGCTTGAATCATGGTGAGATGGATCAATGGATCCATCGTCATTACGGATCTTTGAAGAAGGGTATTCCTTTCCCAAAGTCCGCGCGCAACTATCCCGCTTCTTACGCTGAAGGTAAAAAGCGGGATAGCAATAAACCAATGGAAACGGTCGGCTGTTGTGTCGTGTGAAGAGAGAAAGGCTTAGATGGAATCATGCACTCCGTTTGGAACCGGCCCATGTTCCCAGGCCCCTCTCTTTATCCCATCGGGGTATTGGTGATGAGGGTCCAGACCCCGCAAGGACAGGCGTCGGCGCAAAAGCCGCAGCCAATACAGCGATCTGTCTTCACCACATACTCAAAAGGCGAGGTCGGGTTCCCCGTCTCGCGCCTTTCAATCGCCTCTTTGGGGCACAAGGTAGCACAGATTCCACAGTCTCTGCAACTCCCACATGACGAACATTCGCTGCCACACTTCTGAATATCTTCATAAACCGAGAGTCTGGGGTCGAAATAGGCCAGATTCATGCGCTCTTTGGCGATCACCTTTCGGGGGTCCCGCCCTGCCGGACGCTTGCCCTTGCTGATGGCGTCGATGGTCTCTGCCGTCCGTCGCCCGCCACCGATGGCGTCGGTGATGAGGCCCAACCCCGTGATATCGCCAATGGCAAAAATCGAGGGGTCCGTGGTCTGTCCGTTCTCATCCACGGACACATACCCGTTCGGGGCGATGGCCACGCTTCGGGGCAGAAAATCCGGATCGGCCATGTCCCCGATGGAGAGGATCACGGTATCGGCACCCAGGAGCTCTCCGTCGTCCAGGAGCACCCCATTTCCGGTGATCTCCCGGGTAAAACAGGGCCACTTGAACTGAGCCCCCGCCTTTTCGGCGGCGTCCTTCTCTTCGCCAAAGGCGGCGGGTGCCTGAATGTCGATGAGGGTCACCTCTTCGGCCCCGCAGCGCACCGCCTCGGTGGCAGCATCACAGGCCGAGTTACCGGCCCCGATGATCACCACCCTCTTGCCGGGCTTGGCCACGCCGGACTTGGCGTCGGCCAGAAAAACATTGCCGGTGATGAGTCGCTCTTTTCCAGGGATATCGAGCATCCGGGGCTTCTGGGCTCCGGCAGCGATCACGATAAAATCGTGGTCCCCCTTCATCCGGTCCAGCTCAACCGCCGTCAAAGGCTGCTGGAGATGAACCTGGGGCAAAATCTCGCTGATACGTGACAGCTCTGCATCCAACACCTCCTTGGGAATCCGGCTTTCGGGAATCACCGCAGCGATCTTTCCCCCAAGGGTGGGGGCGGTGTCGAAGACCACGGGGTCATGGCCGCCCATCCGAAGCTGCCAGGCCACAGAGATCCCTGCGGGACCCCCGCCGATCACGGCGACCTTTCGCCCCGAGACCTCGGGCACCTGGGGCACCTTCGCCAGAATACTCGCCTTGCCCAGCTGCTTGATGTCGATGGAGGGCATAAAGGCCGACTGCTTGGTACAGGCCGCCATGCAGGGGTTGGGACAGAGGTAGCCGCACACCGTGGCAGGAAAAGGGGTGTAATGAAGGGCCAACTCCACCGCCTCATCCACCAGACCGTTACGCACCAGGCCCCAGCGCTCCTGGACGGGAATGCCGGAAGGACAGGCCCCCTGGCAGGGTGCCACGTACTTCTGGTTCTCCCAGACCGGCACAAAACGCCGCAAGTCGCCGGTGGTGATCACCGGGATATGGCTCATGTCGAGATCGGTGAGATCCCCAATAAGACCGCCCTCTCCCAGCTCACGGTCCCACACCTCCCGCCGGAAAGAGTCCATGGAGCGAATGGAGCGTCCCATCTTATCCTGGGGGCTGCGGGCCACAAGTAACTGCCAGTCCTCACGACGGGCCAGCTTGGTGGTGACCTCGTCCCGGCCGATGCGCGTGAGAAAAGATTTTAAGTTGGCCGAGAGCCACTCCCAGTCCTCATCGGTGATGGGTGCCATGCGGGCATCGCCCTGGCTGTAGCCTTTGATGGGGCCACGGAAAAAGACCCGCCCCCCCACCATACCCACCAGGGGACGGTACCCCAGGACGTTCTCCTCATTCTGGGGCTGACAACCGCAGACCACGGCGGTGCCACCGGCCATAAACTCGCCGAAATAGTCTCCGGTGGAGCCCAGGACCCACAGCTCCGGCGGTTCAAACCGGGGGTTCTCCTTGGTCATGGTCATGCCGCGGGCGCCTAGGTTGCCTCCCACGGAGATGCGTCCCTGGGCCATGGCGTTGGCCGCGCCGTTGGAGGCGTTGCCGTGGACGATGATTTCGGCACCGGCGTTGAGCCAGCCGATGTCGTCGGAGGCGGCCCCCATGATTTCAATCGTTGTATTGGGAAACCCCATGGAACCGGTCCGCTGGCCACAGGTGCCAGTGATCCTGACCGTCACCTTCTCATCGCCGGCGCCATGAAGGCGCCCTCCGATGCCGTGCTGGCCCAGGGCATCCACCTCTATCTGACGGTACCCTTTGGCAATCGCCTTCTGGATCTTCTCTTCCAGGTCACGCGAGGCGATGCGGGTTCCCTCTTCCTTTCCATGGATGGTCAATTTTGTCTTGCTCTTCATGTTGGTTACACCATGTATTTGATATCGAGACGTTCTGCCGCGTCGCGGTCGTCAATCCCCAGAGCATCGGACATACCGATGGGCAGGGAGGTGGATCGGCCAAGGGGAGCTATGATCTTTTTGAGTTCGGTATCAAAGGAGAGATACATATCCACCACGCGCTGGGCCACATGCTCAGGGTCGAGGCGACGGTAAAGCCTCGGATCCTGGGAGGTGATGCCCTTGGGGCAGATCCCCAGGTTGCAGACGTTGCACCGATCGGACTCGGAGCCGAGACAGCCGGCCGCCGCCTGCATGACATATTTACCGGTCTGCACCATGCTGGCCCCCAGCATAATCAGAGAGGCCGCATTGGCCGCTAAGTTCCCGTTCTTCCCGATGCCGCCTCCGGCCGACAGGGGCAATTCGTTCTCCATGCCGATCTCCACCAGGGTCTTGTAGCAATCCCGAAGGCTGGAGGCGATGGGATGCCCCATGTGGTTCATGGACACGTTGTAGGCCGCCCCGGTGCCACCGTCCTCGCCATCGATGGCAAGCCCTGCCGCATAGGGGTTTCGGGTGAGGTTGTTCAGCACCGCCAGGGAGGTGGAAGAGGCGGAAATCTTCGGATACACCGGCACCCGGAATCCCCAGGCCATGGACATGGACTGGATCATCTTGGCCACAGACTCCTCGATGGAGTACTGGGTCTGATGGGTGGGCGGGCTGGGAAGGCTCACCCCGGTGGGGACCCCCCGAATGGCCGCGATCAGTTTATTGACTTTATGCCACATCAAGAGGCCGCCGTCCCCGGGCTTGGCCCCTTGCCCATATTTGATCTCGATGGCGCAGGGGTCCACCTTCATCTCCGGAATGGCGTGAATAATCTCATCCCATCCGAAATAGCCGGAGGCGACCTGCAAAATCACATACTTTAAAAATTCAGACCGCAGCAGGCGCGGAGGGCATCCACCCTCACCGGTGCAGATACGCACGGGCATCCCGAGCTCTTCGTTCAGATAGGCCACCCCCATCTGAAGTCCCTCCCACATGGTGGGGGAGAGAGCCCCGAAGCTCATGCCGCCGATGACCAGGGGATAGATCTCCCGAACCGGGGGGACCCACTCGCCCTTCAGGTGACGCTGAAGCTGCTCTTTGGGGGGCAGCACCCGACCCAGCAGGGTCTTGATTTCAAATTCGTGGCGCCCGGCATCCAGGGCCGGATCGGTCAGCATGGAGATCCGGGTAAACTTGATGCGGTCAAGAATCCCCGCCCCTTCCGATTTCCGCCGCCCGCCCCGCGTGAGGGGCTGGCCGCCCTGGTCCGTATGGTAACGCTGCTTATCCGATTCGTCGTTTCTGCGTGGAAGAATCGCATCGTTGGGGCAGACCTGGGAACACATGCCGCATCCGATGCAGGCATGCTTGGGCTCGGTCTTCTGACGAACCCCGTAAAAAAGAGAGTAACGGTTCTCCACCTTGCCGGTGAGTCCCAAAGGGACCTCGACCTGCCGCTTACGAAAGACCCCGAGTTCAATGGCTTTTACCGGACAAACCGCCGTGCACTGCCCGCAGAGGGTGCAGGCCTCTTTGTTCCAGTCGATCTGCCAGTGGAGATCTTTGAGGCTTAATGAGGAAGGTGTAATCGTTCCGTTTGTCGACATATCTGAACCTCCTGACGATCGGGACCCACAATGGCCGTGTCGAGATACATGGGTTGAAAATCTTTGGACTTGTCACGGTCGGGAATGGCGGAGTCCAATCCGCAAATCTCCGAAGAATACGCGTAGGTTCCCGGCCGCCCGCCAATCACTCCAGGGCGCAGTTTCTTTCGATCCTGGACCATGAACAGGCTGTGATCCGGCAGGCTGCCGATCACACAATTGGGCCCGTCAATGATCAGGCGCCTGCAGGTCTGCTTCAACTGAGTGAGCAGATCCGCGTTGGGGTGGGAGGCCAGGGCATCCCCAGCCAGGGGGGTGATGATGTGTTTGTAAAATTCCAGCCCCAGGCCCAGCTCCTTTTGCATGTAATGCAAAATGTGGGTAAACACCTCCGAGTCGGAGTTAAACCCCATGTACCCCTCAAATCCGCGCTTCTGCAAAAACTCCCGGATGGGAATAAAGGCCGTGTTCTCACCGTTGGTCATGGTGGAGAATCCCTGGACGAAAAAGGGATGGCAGGCATACAGGTTGATGGCGTAGTTGGTGTTCTGTCGCCCCTGGGCCATGACAATGCGCGCCTGGATATCGTTGGCGTCGAGTTTCAGGTAACGCCCCACGGTGAGGGGATCGCCGATCTCCTTGATCATGATGACATCGGGCCAGAAGGAAAAGACGATCATGTCTTTCTCCTCTTCCCCCATGCCGCGGAGCTCCAGTCGAATGCGGGTGAGTTCCGTCTGCTTCCGCTCCCAGGTCCACTCCTCCCACTCATCGGGATATTCGTAGGCACGAATCAAGTAGATACCCCGTTTGGGAATGCCTTCAGGCGGGGTTTTGTCTAATTTAAACGAAATCTTGTATTTGGTAATAAACCCCTTCTCCATCATCTTGACGTCCAGACGACGAAGCCCCGCCTCGGTAAAAATACCCGAGAGGATGGGCGCATCCTTCATGGTTTCAAACGGTCCCCCAAGGTCCCTCAAAAAGAGACCGACCCCGGAGCCGTCATGGCCTTCCCGCATCACATCCAGAGCCTCAAGGGCCACCATGGGTGACACGGGATCTTCGCTGGTGATTGCAAACAAACGACACATCTTTGTTTCTCCTTACACGGGTGCGAATCCATATCCCACATGAGAACAAACCCTTTCACGCTCAATCAAAAAAACAGCGTAAAACGATCTGAGTGTTTACCGAACCATTCCCCTTCCTCATACAAGCCAGTCGGCCAGGGTGAGCCCAACCCGTGAATCGGTCGCAGCCTTTTTTAAAACAGGCAGGGCCTCAAAAAAGATAGCTATCCCTGCAGAGATGGCTTTCGCCAGCCTTCCGGGAAAACCGTCGGGTGAGATGCATGAAGTAAACCAGGTGCAGATGTCGCAAAAGCCCTCTGCGAGAGCTCTTCCAAATCTATCCATCGTGGGTGGTAAATCGTAATTATTACCGAAGTGAGACAAGAAAATCAATGATTTTAGTTTATTACAGAAATATATCAGATACCAGATACAAAATACACCGTTTCTGCGCGTTGGGAGAATCCCGCGTTGCGAAGCCTGCGAACGCTGAAACGAAAGGATATTCCTCTTTTTTAATAGAGAATCTAAAAAAAGCGCATTCATAACAGTTAAAGTGACGATTTTAGCCTGATGTCAGAAATATCACACATCAACAAGGCCCTGTAATCTCCCCGGGGAAGTCCATGCCAGGGTCCTCCCCGGAGGGGCTCTCGCCGAAAAAATCGAACCCGACGCGTCAAAAAAACAGTCACCCTGAAAGAAAAGGCCCCTGGTCCAGGCCTGGGGGGCCGGGAAAACGGGTGACCCGGAGGCAGTCTTGGGGTCCGAAAAGACATGTCACGGCTCCGTTCCCCAAAAAGCCTTCTATGGTTAAAGTTCGGGGCAAAAACGTGCCTCCGGCGGAAAGGTGTGCCACCTTGAAAGCAGGTTGCAAATGCGCTTTGGGCTTTAGATTTACCCAAGATTGTTTTTTAAGACCTGTTGGTTAAACGTTTCAAACGTTTATCCCCCGGCAGGGCCGACGGAGGCACCACAAAAAAAACCAGGATGCATCCGCATCCCGGTTTTTTTATAGACTATCTGGTATCTATCCCGCCTTCATGCAAGGCAAAAGGAAGGCCTCTGAATTTAAGCGGAGAGTTTTTCTACGGCAATATTCAGCATGCGACGCACGGGCTCTGCAGCCCCCCAGAGGAGCTGATCCCCCACGGTAAACAGGCTGATATAACCGGGGCCGAGGTTCAGCTTCCGGATGCGCCCCACGGGAACGGTCAGGGTGCCGGAGACGGCCGTGGGGGTCAAGGCACTTAAGGTCTCTTCCTTGGTGTTGGGCACCACCTTGACCCAGTCATTGGCCGACGCGAGCAGGCGCTCCACCTCCGCAATATCCAGATCATCTTTAAGCTTCATCGTAATCGCCTGGCTGTGACAGCGCATGGTGCCGATACGCACACAGATCCCGTCTATGGGAATGGGAGAATCGCTCTCAAGGATCTTGTTGGTTTCCGCGACGCCCTTCCACTCTTCCCGGGTCTGTCCATTTTCCATGGGGCTGTCGATCCAGGGGATCAGACTTCCGGCCAGGGGAGCACCGAAATTGTCCGTGGGAAAGGCCTCCGACCGCATGGCCTGTGTCACTGCGGTGTCCACGGCAGCCACAGGGCCATCTAAAATGGGCTGAGCCGCGTCGTTGATGGCTCCCATCTGGGAGACCAGCTCTTTCATGTTCTTGGCACCGGCACCGGAGGCGGCCTGATAGGTCATGGAAGTGAGCCACTCCACCTGTCCCGCCTCAAAGAGACCCCCAAGGGCCATCAGCATCAGGCTGACCGTGCAGTTGCCGCCGATAAAATCTCGGATACCCGCGTCAAATCCCTTATCGATGACGTGACGGTTCACGGGATCCAACACAATCAAGCTCTTCTCGGACATGCGCAGAGCGGACGCCGCATCGATCCAGACACCTGTCCAACCGGACTCACGAAGCTGGGGGTGCACCTTTTTGGTGTAATCGCTGCCCTGGCAGGAGAGGATAATCTCCATCCCTTTGAGAAGATCCACGTCAAAACCATCTTGAAGAAGCGGGATCTCTTTTCCAATCTCCGGCCCCTTCTGACCAGCCTGACTGGTGGTAAAAAAGATCGGATCAATGTTTTTAAAATCGTTTTCTGCCCGCATTCTCTCCATGAGAACCGATCCAACCATCCCTCTCCAACCGACAATACCTACCTTCACCATGGTTCTCGTGCTCCTCTTTATGTAAAAACGTCGCTCTGTCAATCCATTCCCTGAATGGTCCTGAGAAGTTTCGGGGCCAGGGGAGACCCCGCCCGATACAATTTTCTGTACATCTCAAGGGCCTTCTCAATCTGAGCCGTGCTGTCATAGGCGACCCCCAATCGAAAAAGGGTGGTGTTATCCTCGGGCTTCAACTGTGCCGCCTGATAAAAAGCCGAAAGAGCTCCGAAGCGATCGCCCTTTTCTTCCTGCAGGTTCCCCAACCGATAGTGAACCTCCCAACTGTCGGGGTGGCGTTCCGCCGCCTCCGTCAACACATCAACCGCCTTGGATTTTTTATTGATCTTTATATAGCAGTCACTGAGGAGCAGGACCGTCGACGTATCGGCCTCCTCTTCCTTCGCCAGTGACTTGTTCAACACCTTCGCGGCGTGCTTGTAGGCTTTCTCCCCATACAGCGCCTTTCCCTCGTCAAAGAGAGGTCCGGCATGGAGGGGTAAGGTCCAGGCGCTGGCAATGAACATTGCCAGCGCGATGCGGCCCCCTCTGCAAAAACCCGATAAACTCATGGGCAGTCTCCCGATCTGTAAAGATGGTGCATGGACAAAAATCGCCCCCCCAACCGGCTTTTCAGGACAACGTCATGGGGTGCAGAAGAAGATCGATATCGAATCCATTCTCAGGATCGCAGAATCGACGTTTTTCGCGGCTATCGTATGAGGATGTCGAAAATCATGGGGAATTTTCCGGGCGGCGTGTTAAAAAACCATCAAGAACCCATAGATAAGCACAAAACCCACGACAACGGCAAGTCATTATTGCCCCTGGGAAGTCAGAAAAAAAGCCCCCCTTCAGGCGGTCCGAGGGGAGGAAAAGCAAGGCTCACCTTTTCCCACACCTCACACGGGATCCTGAATCACCCCGAGGCGAGCCAGGCGCCCCTGGGTTACTCCGCTTTTTTTTGGGCGACCATCACCAGCCAGGACTCTTCAGCGTGGGTCTCCACCAGGGAAAAACCCGTCTCAAGAAGTCTGGCTTCCACCATGGGCCCTTTTTCATCCAGGATCCCCGAAAGAATCACGATCGAGTCTGCATGGACCACCTGATGGATATCCCCCAGCAACTCGACCACCACCTCGGCCAGAATATTGGCCACCACCAGATCATAGGCTTTTCCCGCCTGGGAGATGAGATCTGCACAGACCACGGAAAAGCTCTCCGGAATCTGGTTCAGGGCGAGGTTCTGGGCTGCTGTCTCCACCGCCACGGGATCGTTATCCACCCCGAGCCCCTCCCTGGCGCCGGAAAGGGAGGCCGCCACAAGCAGAATCCCGGAGCCAGTCCCCACATCGAGGACCGTCATCCCCTCTTTCGTGTGGTGCTCAATCATCTCCACGCAGAGACGGGTGGTGGGGTGGGTGCCGGTGCCAAAGGCCATGCCCGGGTCAATCAAAAGCACCTTCTCACCCTCGGTGGGGTCGTAGGTTTCCCAGGTGGGGCACACCACAAACCGCTCCGTGAGATGAACCGGTTTAAAGTTTTCTTTCCAGGATTCGTTCCAATCCGTGTCGGGAATCGTTTCGGTGGTGATCTCACAGGGGATCCCCGACCGCTCGAAAAGGGCGGACAGGCGCTCTTCCAGAGCACGAAGCACGCCCCCTTCCTCTCCATCCATAGAGAGATAACCGGTCACGGCGTACTCGGTGTCCTCTGTGTGTCCTCCCGGATCCCATCCTTCGACGGGTTCCATGTCGGGAAGGGTCACGGAAACCGAGCCGATGCCCACCGCTGAAAATTCGTTGGCGATCAATTCATCGGCCGGAAGATCCCCTTGGGGACTATAGGTTACACGTATCTCAAGCCATGGCATGGCTGCTATCTCCTTTTATGCGGGCGGTTGCTCTGTTTGGAACATTTCTTACTCTGTTTCGAAGGCTTCTTTGGAATATTGCGCCCACCGGGTCTTTCTGCGTACATCTCCAAGGAGGGATTGAAGTAGCCATGTTTCAACTTGGGAAACCGTTTCTCAAGCTTCATGATCATGCGCCTCATCCCCACGGGCAACCCGATGGGACCGGCGGCTCGCATCATTTGATAATAACGCAAGGGGTCAAAGTTCAAGTTCCGCCACTGAATCAGGTCCACAGCGTTGGCGTCGATGAACTCACTTAAGGCCTCTACCTCCTCGATGCAGTCGGTAACGCCGGGGACGTTCAGGTAATTAATGGCTTTATACGCCCCGTGTTTTCGGGCCACCTGAAAACTCTCCACCACATCTTCATAGCGGTACCCGTTGGGCCGGAAATAGGCGCTGTAGATCTCTTTTCTCACGCTGTTCATGCTCACCCGGATGGAATCAAGCCCTGCGGTAAAAAGGCGATCCAACACCAGAGGCAGGCTGCCATTGGTGTTCATATTAAGGGTACCTGCGGCGGTCTTGGAACGGATCAACACAAGGGCCGGTTCAATGACCTCTGCGGCCATCAAGGGGTCACCCTCGCACCCCTGGCCAAAACTCGCCACCCCACCCGGCACCCTGTCAAAGTGGGTTAACGCCACCTCGCTGATCTCTTCGGGGGTGGGGGTAAAATCGATGCGATCCTGGCAGGACGAGAGGGAAGGCCCACTCTGAAAGGAGATACACCCCAGGCATCGGGCGTTGCACTGACGTGAGGTCGGCAGCGGGGCTTCGCATCGACCGATGTAAAAGTTCTTGGCCGCCGGGCACCCGTAGGTCAGGGAGCAGTGTTCCAGGTGTCGGAAGAGGCGGTTCTCTGGGAATCGTTCGCGCATCACCGCCACCCCCTCTTCGACCTTGGGAATGGGCATAAGCGAAAGGTCTTGCCTCTCTTCCGCATCCACCCTAAAGGAGGCGGTTCGAAATCCCTCATCGTGCCACCCCACAGCACAATACGAAAAAAGGGGCAACAACTCGGCACCCGCCTCTTCCTCGGCCGCGACCTGGGCGGTGTTCACATACCCCGGGGAGTTGAAGGCCGCCACCGGATAAATACGCTCTTCGGGATTGTACGGGTTGTGAGAGAGGGTCTCTACCACCCCCTCCTCCATATTCCAAACCAGGGCGTAGCGATCCGGGAGCCTCATCAGCTCCCCTCCGTCCGGCATCAATAAGGTCTCCCCCACGGTCAGGGGCATCAGCACCTCACCACATCGTCCCACCGCGCCATAGCCCTCGAGATCGAAAATTTCTCCTTTCTCGTTTGCCACCAGGGCGGTCACCAACCTTTCTTTACCTTGAGCTCTTACCACTGGAATTGTTTCCCGTTATCTATTATATTTAAAAGGATTTATCAAAAATATTGCCTAAATGGGCCTCTTACCTGTATATAAGGGACATCCTAAAGCGGGATGCCCTGTTTGTAACACAAAGCATCGGGGCGTCAAACCGTCTTTTTTTCACAGGATGACCGCTCCGATTGCCCCGTCGAAGGTTTGTGATGCTGGCAGGCCGCACCCGCCTCGCACCCCCGACCAAGGGTTGAGCTTTGTGTCTCATGAGAATCAGAGCCATCCAAAATGATCAGGGCACGACTCCCCGAGCCACGCGCACGCTGACTTCACGCACCGTGGCCATGGTCTCAAGCACCCATCACATGCAACATAACTGAAACGATTTGGGAAGAAATACGATTGATACGAAACCTATTTAAACGCATAGCGGAATTTGTCACAGGATCGAGCAAGGACGACGAATCGTCAGCCATACCGTTCGCGGAACTCTCACGCAAAAAAGCGGAAGAACAGTCCAGAAAAGAACGGGCTGAGCGAAAACGACGCCCTCGGGATAAAAAAGCCACCGAACCTCGCGCAGAGCAATCAAAAACCCGGCGTACGGACAGTCGGCAGCAGCCCAAGGGCAAGCCTGAAAAGCAAGCGCCGTCTCAAGGCGCCTCCGAGGAGCCGAAATCCCGTCAGGAAAAAGTCTCCCCTCGTAACGGCCGTCCCGCTCAAAATCAGCGCAATCGCTCGGAACGCACCAGCAAGCGCACCCCATCGGATCGCAATCGCACTGAGCGCGAGGTTCCCATTAAAAAGGAGGACCCGAAAAAGAGTGAGAGTCCTCGACAGCCTCGGAAACCCGCCTGGAGCCTTGATGAGTTTGATGCTCCTGAAAAAGAGGGCGAGGTTCGTTTCCATGACTTCGATCTTCCGATCAAGTTGATGCATGGCATCGCCGAACTGGGTTTCCAGTACGCCACCCCCATTCAGGCGGGTTGCCTTCCGGAGACCCTCAAAGGGCGCGATAGCATCGGCAAAGCCCAGACCGGCACCGGAAAAAGCGCTGCGTTTCTCATCACCATCATCAACCATATCGGAAAAAACCCCATGCGCGGGGGGCCCGAAAGAACCTTTCCCCGTGCTCTCATTCTCGCCCCCACCCGAGAGTTGGCCCTTCAAATTGAAAAAGATGCCCGAGACCTCTGCAAGTTCACGCCTTACTCCATCGTCTCCCTTTTCGGGGGCACCGGCTACGAAAAGCAGAAAAAAGGGATGGCCAGTTCCGTGGATATCATTGTGGCAACCCCAGGTCGCCTCATTGACTTTAAAAACCAGAGACTGGTGGATCTCTCGCGGGTTGAAATTCTCGTCATCGACGAAGCGGACCGAATGCTGGATATGGGGTTTATCCCCGATATCAGAAAAATTGTGTACGCGACGCCCCCTAAAGAGCAGCGGCAAACCCTCTTTTTCAGCGCGACTTACTCCAGTGATGTGATGCGGCTCGCCGACCAGTGGACCAAAAATCCCCATCACATGGAAATTGAACCTGAAACCGTGGAGGCTTCGTCCGTCGATCAGAAGATCTTTCTGGTCACCACCGATGAGAAATTTCCCCTTCTCTACAACCTGATTAAAGGGAAAAATCTCACCAAAGTTCTCGTGTTCACCAACCGTAGAGATCAGGCCCGACGACTGGCCGAAAAACTCAACAAGCTGAAGGTGAAAGCGGATCTTCTTTCCGGAGAAGTCGCCCAGAACAAACGAATCCGTGCCCTGGAGGATTTCCGATCCGGCAAGGTTGAGGTCCTGGTGGCCACCGATGTGGCAGCCCGTGGGCTTCACATTGATGATATCAGTCATGTCATCAACTACACCCTCCCCCAGGATCCTGAACACTACGTCCACCGCATCGGACGAACCGGTCGGGCCGGTGCCACCGGCACCTCCGTCAGCTTCGCCTGCGAAGACGATTCCTATTACATCCCGGCCATCGAAGAGCTCCTGGGCCACAAGCTCATCTGCGAGTATCCCGCAGATGAACTTCTCGCCAAGGTGAAAGCGCCGGAACGATCCAACGTTCAGCAAAAGCCTCAGCGACCGCGCAAATCTCAGTCGTCCTGGCAGGATGCACCCGAGTCGGACACCGAGGAAGATCTGTCCCCGGATGAGCCCACCAAGACCGCGATATCAGAAACCCCGGATTCCGGGCTTCCCGATATCACTTCGGCACCCAAACGACGCCATCGTTCACCTCGTGCTCCCCGAAACACGAACCGGACGCAAAAGCCCACCTCTCCCTGGAACGATCCTGAGATCCTGAAAGAGATGGACGACGAGGGCTCGACCCTGGAAACCACCCCTGAGTTTGTGCCGATGCCCGAGTCTGTGCCGATGCCCGAGTCTGTGCCGATGCCTGAGACTGTGCCGATGCCCGAGTCTGTGTCGATGCCTGAGACTGTGCCGATGCCTGAGACTGTGCCGATGCCTGAGACTGTGCCGATGCCTGAGACTGTGCCGATGCCTGAGACTGTGCCGATGCCCGAATCTGTGCCGATGCCCGAGCTTGCGATGATGCCCGAACCTGTGGCAGCTCCTGAGCCTGTGGTAACCCCTGAGCCTGTGGAGAGTCCCCAAGCTGAGATGGAACCCATGGCACCTCTGAGCGACGCCACAAGCGAGCCTTCTGCCACCCCGCAAAAGCCAAAAAGCGCCAGGCCATCGCGGAACACGCGCCGACCTAACGCACCAAAATATCGGAAACGTCCGGGAAACCGATACACTCAAAAGCCACGCACCGATAAATAAGGGATGCCCCCCTTCACCTAAGCGCCGCCCTCAAAAGCGGCGCTTTTTTTATATTTTTTTTCCGGCAAGGCGTCGGCTTGGCGTATACTGAGTGAAGAACACATGGCCTTCTCCTTATCCCTCAGGATCTTTTTTCCCGCTCCCCCTTATTATTCGAGGTGCCTCCATGATCAAACACGTCAAACTTCTTCTCTTCGATATCGGTGGTGTGTTTATCCAGCTGTCCGGTGTCGAACAGATGCTCGCCTGGACCCAGGGGCTTCATTCCGAAGAGGAACTCTGGAATCTCTGGCTTCACTCCCACGCCGTCAAGGCGTTTGAGACCGGCCGCATCGCACCCCATGATTTTGCCCGGACCTTTATCCAGGAATTTTCTCTGCCCGTGGATACCCCGACCTTCCTCACCGCCTTTGCCTCCTGGACCACCCTCCCCTACCCGGGATTTCACGAGGTCATGACGGCGATCAACGGGACCTATCTAACCGCCTCGCTCTCCAACACCAATGAGCTCCACTGGCACCATCTCTGTTCCCAGGTCAAAATAGACCGCCTCTTTCACCACAACTTTCCCTCCCATAAGCTTGGGCTCATGAAACCCGACACCGCCTCTTTTTCCCATGTACTCGATACGCTGGGAGTGTCTGCCGATGAAACCCTCTTTTTCGATGACACCCCCGTCAACATCACCGCCGCACGCTCCCTGGGAATACACGCCCACCAAGTCTGCGGTGTGGATCACCTGCAACAGACCCTCAAGGAGCTCGACATCCTGTGACCCCTCAACAACGCCAGGAACTGAAACAGCATATCCATACCGAACTGCGTCACTTATCCGAAGAACTCCACGCCACGGAAGAGACGTCCAGCCCAACGGTGACTCCAGACAATGCCATCGGACGCATCTCCCGCGTTGAAGCCATGCAGGCGCGCCATATTGGCGATGCCTCCGCCCGTGCACGGAAAGAACGCATCGTCCGGCTTGAACAGGCCCTTAAAGATGTGGATGATGAAGACTACGGCCTCTGCGTCGCCTGTGAAGAACCCATCCCCCTCGCCCGCCTCCGGCTCATCCCCGAAGCCACCCTCTGCGTGGCCTGCGCCGCCTCTCTGGAAAGCTGACGGGCATGGGGTAAATTTTATGGTAACTATTCAGCTTATGCCTCCGGCGGCCCTGCCGGGCTAAACTTTCGAAAAGTTTAACAAACAGGTCTTAAAAAATTCTTCTTGAATGAATTTTGTTTTAAAGGCAGATATGATTTGACCCGAGGAATCCACCTACGCCCATGTCTATGCGTCACCATTCGACCAACGTCAATGGGCTACGGCGCGACAAGCGAGGGGTAAAGCACATCCGCAAGCAGCTTTCAAGGAGTCAAAGTCACTTAGGCAAAAACACCTTGAAAGCAGGTTTGCGAATGCGCATCGGGTGTCGTAGCTCCGGGCTGAAATGCGTCCGCATTCGCGTGGAGTGCAAGGGGACGCACTATGCGTCGCAAATTCGTGTGCTGTAGATGGGTACAATTCAACGCATCTGTTGAGTTTAACCGGAATAACTCCGCCGGAGGCATAAGCTGAAGAGTGACCAAGGTAATTTACTTCATCACCTTTCATGCGCAGGTCTTTGATCCGAATTATGACGTGTTGGTCCCTGCGGTGAATGTTTCACGTGAAACACCCCCCCCATCCGTCCCCCAACGGCTCATCGCTTTAAAAAACGCCCTCAAACAATCTATTTACCTCAATAAATAAGTTACTTAAAAAGAAAACCGCCAAAATCGAACGATCTTGGCGGTTTTAATATTATGACTCGCGTTTGCGAGTTTATGTAAATTTTAAACGTTTTATAGCTTTATGGTCAGTTGGATTTTTTCAGGTGCAAACCCACCCACCCTTTGCTTGATTTTTCGTCCTTCAAGACGAAAGAACTTGAGTAAACGGCTTTCACTCTCTCCTCTTCCCCCTCTTTAATCCCGGAAAGAATCAGGTCCCCTCCCGTATCCACCCACGAGGTTATCGTTCCCTTTAAAGAGACCAGGGTGGGGTACCGAAGGTTGGCCGTCACCATCTGATAGAGTGTGACGGAACAAAACCCATCGGCATGGTAAACCGTCAGGCGATGAGAAAAATCATTGAAAAGAGCGTTCTCGCGAGCATCGTGCATGGCAATGGGATCGATCTCCGTGGCATCCACATGGTCGCACCCAAGCTTGAGTGCCAGCAAAGAGAGAACCCCGGTTCCGGTGCCAAGGTCCAGGGCCTGTTGCCAGCGGATTCCGTTCTGGCTGGCCGCAACCATCAGCCCAGCACAGAGCCGGGTGGTGGGGTGGGTCCCATTACCAAAACTAATCCCCTCCTTCATGGAGATACAATGGGTTCCATCCCTTAAGCCGGGAAGATGGGGAGGGGCCAGGACCACCCCGGAGACCAGGGGGTAGTAGCAATTTAACGAAGGGACCACCACCGTACGCCCGAGTTGCTGGCGGTAAGTGAGAAGATTGTTTTCCACGCATCGGGTGAGGCTTGCCTTGGCCGAACGCCGATTCACCCCCTGGGATGCCATCATCACAGAGAGAAGGTCGGTGGGGGTCAGAGACTGCGTTCTCTGATGCACATGGTCAACCATGAGCGCATCAACACGTGACGTCGCCATAACGGGTATGTCTCCCTATAAGACCCCTGGGTTCAGGCCTGAGATAAAGGTCCTTCTTGGGTGCAGGATGCGTGGGCGGCTTTAATCGAAGGTGAGGGTTCTGCCCTCTTTTTCCAGCAACGCATCGTACCAGTGAACAAACTCAAAGGAAGCGCGCACACTGTCGGTGTTGTTCATCACCCCCATGGCCAGCTCCATCGCCGTTTGACTGTACTGGTTGGAGGGATCCTCGGGACCTGCCTGAGCGAGAAATTCACGGATCAGTTGATCCACCGTCCGCTCGGACCCGTCCACACGGATATCCAGGGGATCTTTGGGATCCCCGAATGGATTCCAGAGATCATACCCCTGTTTCTGGATCATCCTCTGCCCGCGTTTCCCCATGGCATCGAAAATGGCCTTCTTCTTGGCCGCGATCTCATCGTCACTAAACTCATTGTGGGTCATGCCGACGGTGCTCATTCCGTCACCTCTACCCCTAAAAACTCGTTGTTAAAATCGGTGATCAGAACCATGGAGAGAGGCATCAGCAGGGTCTCCATTTTAGTAAACCGCGAATCGATATGACGAACCAATTCCTTGGAAATAGCATAAAGACGGTTGTAGACCAGATCCATATTCAAGGTGGGATAGGCCTTGCCCTCATTAAAACCGGAAAGCCCGCAGGTGTGGCCTTTCCCGGCGGCCGAGGTAGGAATGCCGTAAACCCGGCAGGCAATGGGGCGATATTCGTACATCAGGCAGCGTCCCTCCTCACCTAAGAGCGGGCAGCGGACCCGAAGCTTCGAGATGCTGTCGATGATGGCACTGTCGTCCTCACCGGCCTCATGCCGTTTGTAGGCCTCTTTTTTTAACTTGGCCAGGGTTCGGTCCGCCTTGCTGGCGCGTTCGGTGATCTCATAACGCACTTTACCGGTAAAGAGTTCATCGAACTTGCTCTTGAGGTAGAGTGCCTCCACAAAGGTGAGGTCAAACAAGGCGTGGCAGCAATCATCGCACCCCGGCTTGCAGGCCACCTCATCCTTGAATTCTGAACTGACCTGGGTAAAAATCTGCCCCACCTGGCCGACCAACGCTTCATAACGAGAAAATGAGTGTGTAAAATCCATACCGTCTCCATCTATTTCATTCACCCACACCGGTTGGTCAGTCGGGACGTCAATGGCTCCGACAAAAGACCACAAACCATCGGCATGGGAAGGCTTGTTTCACGTGAAACACCCGGGCCCCCTCACAGGAAGACCGGATTATTTTCCAATGCAAAAATTGCTGAATATCTCATCCAGGATATCCACGGGAACTTCTTCTCCCAAGATCTCTCCCATCAGATCCATGGCCGAACGGATATCGATACTGATGGCATCAAAAGAGAGCTGAGAATCTATACCCTCTACAGCATTTTCTACATTATTTAAAGCCTTTCTTACCAGGGCAACCTGCCGTCTGTTGGGCACAAGGGCGCTGCGGTCCTCGGGAAGACGCTCAAGAATCCGGGACACGACAGCCGCCTTGACAGCCTCCATTCCCTCACCGGTCTTCACCGAGACTGTCAGGTGCGCAAGTCCCTCCTCTGAAAGAAGGTCAACCGCTCCCCCAGGGGTCAAATCGGCCTTATTCACCAGAACCATGCATTGCCGTGTGGCGACATACATACGGATCTGATTGAGCACCGGCGCCTCCAGCCCCAAGGAGCCATCCACCAGATAAAGAATCAAATCCGAGGCCTCAATGCGGCTCAAGGTACGCTCGATCCCAATTTTTTCCACAGGATCCTCTGTCACGCGAAGCCCTGCCGTATCGGTCACTTGAAAGGCGATGCCATCAATGTGGATAAACTCATCAATCAAATCACGGGTGGTTCCGGGCACGTTGGTGACAATGGCCCGATCCTGACCCGAGAGTCGGTTCAGGAGGCTCGACTTTCCAGAGTTCGGGGGTCCGGCAATGACCACACGGATGCCATTTCGGAAAATATCGGAGTCGTCGAAATTGCCAATCAGGGACTCAAGGGTCTGAATCACCACGCCCCCTAAAGTCTCTCGAATGGCCTCGGCCTGAATCGCCTCATCCACATCGTCGGGAAAATCAAGGATCGCTTCGAGGGTCACGGTGATCCCCTTGAGGGTCTCTCGAAGGGCCCCGATTTTTTGTCCCAACTCCCCTTTCACCATAGAGATGGCCATCTCATGGGAGGTGGTCGTGCGGGCGTTGATCAAATCGATCACCGCCTCGGCCTGGGACAGGTTGATGCGCCCATTGAGATAAGCCCGCTTCGTAAACTCTCCAGGCTCGGCAAGACGTACCCCCTCATCAAGAAGACAGTCAAGGATCTGACGCATCACCACAGGGCTGGCATGGGATTGAATTTCAACACAGTCTTCCGCCGTGTAAGATTTGGGCCCCTTCATGTAAAAGAGAATCACCTCATCGAGGACCTCCACCTTTGCATCGACAAAGGTTCCATAATACACCCGATGACTCTTCGGGCGCTTGATCCCGGAAACCGAGCGAAAAAAGGTCATAGCGACCTCAACGGCTTTCTCCCCGGACACCCGGATGATGCCAATCCCCCCACGCCCTACAGGCGTGGCAATGGCTGCGATGGTATCAAAATCCAAATAGCTCATAGCTCTTTTCTTATCATTTTGTAACGATTCAGCGTATGCCCCGGGGGCTCTGCCGGGGGCAAAATGCATTCGCAATCTGCTTTCAAGGTGAGTGAACCTAAGTGGCTTCGCCACCCTTGCCGCCGGAGGCTTTTTTGGGGTCTGATTTTTTTAAGAGCTGAATGGTTACGTCATTTTTTCTATAATGGCTGGAACGAAAAAGAGGACCTGCCCCCGAATCCAATGCCCCTGAAGTCTGTCTTAAACTACCACGTCACCCGAACAGGGACCATAAAAAAAGCCTGTTCGATACGGGAACGCTCGAACAGGCTTCAAAAAAATACAGATCAGTTTATCTATCTGTTTTTATTTCTTATATTCTTACTTCTCTTCGGAAAAATAACCAATCGGCGATAATACCCCTCTCCCATGGATTGGGTCCGTACCCCGCGGTCATCTTTCAGGGTCAGGTGGATAATACGGCGATCATGGGAGGACATATGGCCAATGGTATGAGGTTTCCCCGTTTTCTTGACCTTCTCCGCCATCCGCTGGGCATGCTGGCGCAATTTGTCCTTACGCATCTCCAGGTAGCCTTCGATATCCACCTGAACCCGCACACGCTCCATGCTGTGCTTGTTGATAATTTTATCCAGAAGGTACTGGATCGCTTCAAGGGTTTGCCCCTTTTTACCGATCATCACAGCCGCGTTTCCGCCTGTGACATTGTAGGTGAGGATGTCCCCTTGAACCTGATAGGAAATTTCAGACTCTTCTGAGATAAAGGAGGCGATCTCCTTAAGGATTTCCACGCCGGCATCTGCGGCGGTCAGGCCTTTAAAGAACCCCTCTTCAAAAATCCGTTCGGTGTACTCAAAGGTTCGATCTTCCCCTTGAAAACCTTCGACGTCAGACGCAGACGCATCCCTCTCCTGGGGAGCCGGAGTACCAAAGGCCTCATCCACGAGGCTCTTGGCCACGGGTCGCTGTTTGGCCCCACTTTTTTTAACGGGACCCACTGAGATCTTGGCTTTTTTGGACCCAAAGAGACCGAAGAGCCCGGTGCTTCCCTTGGAAACAACGGTATAATCCAGATCCTCTCTCGGGATATCGAGTTCCTTTAAGGCAGCCTCAATAGCTTTCTCTACGGTTCTGCCTTCAAATTCTCTAAGCGAATTCATACACTCCTCCAGAGTTTACGAGAGTTTCTTGGTAATATAATACTGCTGAGAAATCGATAGAACGTTGTTCACAAGCCAGTATAATACCAATCCAGATGAAAAGTTGACGAAAATGACTGTCATCACAAGAGGCATCATCATCATCATCTTGGCCTGGGTGGGGTCTCCGGTCGAGGGAGACATCTTCTGCTGAAGAAACATGGTGGCCCCCATCAAAAGGGTCATCACAGGAATCCCGGTCGGAGCCACCATCATGGGAATGGAAAACCCAAAATCAAAGAGCCGGTCCGGAGCCGACAGGTCCGTAATCCAGCCGAAAAATGGGGCGTGGCGCAATTCGACGGCTGAGTAAAGCATGCGGTAGAGCGCAAAAAAGATGGGCATCTGAACCACCAGGGGCAAACAACCGCTCATGGGGTTGACCTTGTAGGTCTTGTAAAGCGCCATCACTTCCTGGTTCATCCGCGCCTTGTCACCCGCATATTTTTCACGAAGCTGGGTCATGATAGGCTGAAGCTTTTTCATCTCATGCATCGAGGTATAGCTCTTATTGCCCAGGGGCCAGAAAATCAGCTTGATGAGAACAGTGAGCAAGATGATGGCGATCCCATAGTTGGCCACCACATGGTCATGAATAAAATTCATCAGGCCGAGACAGGGTTTGGCAATGATATCGAACCAGCCGAAGTTCACCGCCTTGTGAATGGATGAATCGAGTTTTTTCAGCATGGAGTAGCTCTTGGGAGCCGCCAGAATATTCACGGCATAACTCTTCTCCATGCCCGGCTGAATCACGCCGGTGGGCAGATTCAAAGCCGCTGTGATCACACCATTGTTGTCCGCCAGAAACATGGATGCCCCGGTGACCCCTTCAGGAATAACCGCCGTCAGAAAATAACGACTCTGCTGGGCCACCCACTCCACGGCACCGGAGTAAAGGTTTTTGTCTTTGATCTTTTTAACCTTCACGTTTTCCAGATGACCATCCACATAACCACTGGGCCCCTCGAACCCGTAGGCTCGACCCCCGGCCACAGTAGAATACAGGCCAAAGGCCAGGGCATCGTCCAGAGCCAGGGTGCTCCCGTTGCGCAATGTCACTCGCGAGGAGATGGCATACGTATCAACGGAAAAGAGGAAGGTACGAATCACCTCAACGCCGGAGGCGCTCACCCAGCGATAGGTCAGAGAGGCTCCGCTCTCCCCCACAACCACATGCTGCCTGTCCGCCTCGAAGAGGGCATTTTCCACTCCCACCACGCTGTTTTTCGCCAGGGACAGTGTGAAGGTCCGGTCCACGAGGTCAGGAATCACATTTTTAAAGGCCTCACCGTCTAAGGTCTCTTTGAATTTTTTCAGTTCGAATCGTTTCACCGAAGCCCCGCGGTTGGTGAATTCGATGCGGTAAAGAGGGGAGTCGACCACGGTGATGTTCTCAGCCACGACCTCTACGGGCTTGATATCGACAACCGGCGTCGCCACCACGCTGGGTTGGACCACGGACTGTTCCAGTTGAGGCTCTAAAGGGGCCTTTGTGGCTTTCTGGGGAGGAAAAAGAAAATTCCACCCTGCAAACACAATGATGGAAAGAATAATTGCTGCAAAAAGTCTGACCTGTTCCATACGTTCTCCGTTGTTCATCTACTTAAAG
Organism: Desulfoluna sp.; assembly: GCF_030145185.1. Lineage (GTDB taxonomy): Bacteria > Desulfobacterota > Desulfobacteria > Desulfobacterales > Desulfolunaceae > Desulfoluna. Next base: position 25,326 of record NZ_JAQYWB010000043.1, read on the forward strand.
ATAGTGCCTTGTTCATGGCCGATGGTCCGTCCCTACCCCTTATAAGGTGCAACGACACCGGGTCGATTGCCGGGCTCTGGAATCTTCTGGACGGATGGGTTGATGGCCTCGAAAAAAAGACACGCTTGGGTCGTGAGACAACACGCTGACGTCCAATGGGACGGATCCGTCAAAGGTTGTTGGGGACACCATGGCCTGTCACTTTTGACAAACACATCATCACTTTTAATCGTTGTTCTTGTCCCGCAAAAAAAAGGGACGGCTGCACAGACCCTAAGGTAGACACGCAAAAATTCTGTCGTGCGCATCTGTGATTACGGGGGTCTACGGGTCAGGAGGTGGGTGCTGAAACTCTGATGAAAGGCGCTGTCGCTAGGGAACCGGGTCAAATCCTCCGGGATGAAACGGGTGACACTTAAGAATGCGTTTCACCGCCAACCAGGACCCTTTCAGAATTCCATACCGTTCATAGGCTTCAATGGCGTATGCCGAACATGTGGGATAAAAACGGCATCGGGGACCCGTCAAAGGAGAGATCAAATACTGATAGGCCTTTATCAGACCGATAAAAACCTGTTTAGGACGCAGTACTTGCTTTAATTTTTTGAAAAATATGCTCAAGGGATAAAAAGGTCTCTTTATTGCTGAGTTGAGCCACAGTACGCTTGGCAATAAGCTGGATATCCCGATTCTCAAAAAACTGCCGACCGTTTTTCCGAAAATATTCACGTACGATCCGTTTGATGCGGTTACGCGTGACAGCACCCCCAACCTTTTTTGATACAGTGATACCAATGCGGGACGTCTGTAAGTCATTTTCCAGGATATTGGCAACGAAATGACGGTTGTGGACGGTTGCCCCTTTCCGATAGAGATCCTGAAACTGATATCTTTTGAGAATTCTCATCTCTTTTGTAAAGGCGTTCGCTCGCAATACGACAGTATCCCTGTATCCTCATCCTCTCCGTGGTGCCTCGTTCCGGTGGATCATGGCGCGACCTGTAACGGCTCGCCGCCCGCCCAAACGAGGCCTCCGGAGCTACCCTTTAATGAAGGCATCATAAAAATTGAGCACGTATCAAGCGGAGAGGCGTTTTCTGCCCTTCGCACGACGGCGCTTAACAATACGACGTCCCCCGGGGGTGGACATACGATTCATGAATCCATGCTTTCTGGATCGCTTAAGGTTGCTTGGCTGAAAAGTTCTTTTCATTATGTGAATACCCCTATTTTACGTTTGATTTCACACTTTTGTGACGTTAAAATAAACCCGGTAACTTAATCATAAAATCCAACACGTGTCAACAGCCATATTTTACTTGAATTTTTCGGTGAGTTCAAACTCTTCCCGATGAAATCGACGGATCGGGTAAATTTCGATTTTCTTCCCCACCCTAAATTCAATGGCGCTGATCGTATTGGTCTCCTCTCGATGGAGATAATCGGCCATCCCTTCACTCACCTTGAGGGTAAAAATATCCCCCATCATATCCCGGGCGTGACGATAAATCTCCCTGTAAATTTTCTGGGAGATGGTGGTACGTGAAATGGTATAGCCATCCCCATGACAGATGGGACAGTCTTCGCAGAGCATCCGCGTCAAGGACCGCCTGACCCGTTTCCGGGTCATCTGCACCAAACCAATCTCACTCATGGGCAGAATATTTGTGCGGCATTTATCTTTCTTAAACGATTCTTTCAACACCTCAAAGACACGGTCCCGATTCTCCAGGTCCTCCATGTCAATAAAATCGAGAATGATGATACCGCCTAAATTCCGGAGACGCACCTGGGCGGAAATTTCTCGAATCGCCTCCAGGTTGGTCTTGGAGATGGTCTCCTCAAAATTATGTTTCCCCACATATCGTCCGGTGTTCACATCAATAGAGGTGAGGGCCTCGGTCTGTTCGATGACAATGTACCCGCCGCTTTTAAGCCACACCTTCTTTTTCAGGGCACGGGTAATGTCCCCTTCGAGGTTAAAGGCTTCAAAAATGGGCTCGGAGCGATCGTAATACTCCACCTTCACATTGAGCTCAGGCATGATCTTGCGAATAAAATTATTCACCGAATCATACCCGAATTTGTTGTCGATGGTCAGGCGGTCTGCCTCATGGGTCAATAAATCTCGAATCGCGCGAAAGGTCACGGTCAAATCTCGATGCAACCGGTAAGGCGCTGAAAAACTGCGGTACCTTTTTTTGATGTTCTCCCAGGAGTTCACCAAAAGATCCATTTCCCGCTTCAGCTGCACTTCGGCAATCCCCTCACCTGCCGTTCGAAAAATATAGCCATAGGGAATATCACGCTCTCCGCTGATGAGTTCCCGCAGACGATCTCTCTCCTCTTCCGTGGCGATCCGCTTGGAAATACCGATATGATCCACATTGGGCATCAAGACGAGATATCGGCCAGGAAGTGAAATATAGGTGGTAATCCGAGCCCCTTTGGTTCCAATGGGGGATTTCACCACCTGCACCATAATTTCCTGACCTTCACGCAAGAGTTCCTCAATGGGAATCTGACGACCGGTGTTGTCCGGAGCAAAGTCCTTATTGCTGTTTTCACTGATGGGGGGTTCATTTTCCCCGATATTCTGCTTTTTCTGAACGTCGTCTACATAGATAAAAGCCGCCTGGTTGAGACCAATATCGACAAAAGCAGCCTGCATGCCAGGAAGCACACGCTGCACACGCCCTTTGTATATATTGCCATTGATATTGGAATCGTCGCCTCGTTCCACAAAGAGCTCAACGATATTCCCATCTTCCAGGAGGGCCACACGGGTCTCCTGTTCCGTTACATTAACAACCAGTTCCTTGTACATATATAGTGACCACGATTCGGTTATCGGGTTAGCAGACGTCGTCAATCCGGCAGAGTTTTAACAGACCCAGGTGAGCAGAGGCATCTTCGGTCAGAGAAAAGATATGCTTCACGGCAAGATCAGGACGGATGACCACCCCATCAATCCCTTTCAGATCGATGGTCAATTGAGAGGGGGAGTGAAGCTCCACCCCTCGAACAAACAGCTTCAGATCGTACTCCTTTATATTTCCTTTTTTTCCTTTTTTTTCAATTATAAAATTATTTAATTCCATAAATTTACTTAATCTATCGGCATCAAAAAGATCAGATGATCCAGATACCTTATATCTAAATGCATTGTCTTTCAGATCTTTACACTTAAAATAAGGCTTAACATCGCAGATGTTAATTCCTTCTACGAGATGTCGATTCAGTTTATCTTTTATCTCATCAGGTGAAGCGTTTGATGGCACGGAGACCACAAACTGCTCATCGAGACTCTCCATCCCCAAAGGCATCGGATCGGAAAAGGTAATCTTGGGACGGGGGTTGAATCCATGGGACTTTTCAATGGTCAACCCGGCGCGACGAAAGGCCTTGGTGACAATATTTACCAGCTCCAAGTGTCCAAAAAAACGGGCATTGTCTGTTTTGGAGAACGAGATGCTGTATTTCACAAAAGAGGCCTCTGACTGGGGGAGCGCGGCCACGGGCCCTTCGTCTTCGGATCGGGAAAGCCGGATCACGGGCCGAATGGTTTCAAAATCACAGATGCCACAACCGGAACAATCTCCATACCGACAATCCGGGGTCAAGACGGCGGTCAGGGCCCGCGCTCTCTCTTTTTTAAGATAGGCCTTCGAAATGCCCGAGTCGATATGATCCCAGGCCAGGGGCTCATCCAGGCCGCGCTCACGCTGACACAGCCCTCCCCAATCCAGCCCCTCTTCGTCCACGGCCTCTTTCCAGAGGCCAAGGTTCATATACTCACTCCAGCCATCCAGACGGCACCCCTTCTCCCAGGCGCGGACTAGCAGCGTCCCTAAGCGGCGGTCTCCTCGAGACCAGATCCCCTCCAACCAGCTGATTTCCGTGCTCCCCCACTTGAGGTTCACCCCAGGCAGTCGCAGGTTCTCTTTCAGCCAGCTGATCTTCTCCCACGCCTCAGCCCGGGTGATCTGCCCCTCCCACTGAAAGACGGAGTGCGGCTTGGGAATAAAGGTGGAGATGCTCACATTGATGATATCTCGCTTCTTACGGGAAAACCCGCGGAGGGTCCTGACAAGATCGACGATGCCCTGAAGATCATCCTGAGTCTCTGTGGGCAGGCCAATCATGAAGTAGAGTTTGATGGTGGTCCAGCCCAGGGAAAAAGCATTTTTAACGGTTTTCAGAATATCGTCTTCGCTGATCCCTTTATTGATCACATCTCGGAGACGCTGGGTACCGGCTTCGGGGGCAATGGTAAACCCGGTCTTGCGGACATTTTTAATGGTCTCCATCAGCTCGGCTGTCAGACGTCCGGCTCGAATCGAGGGCAGAGACACCGCCACCTTCTCCCCGTCGGCACAGCATCCCGAGGTGATCCCCTGGATCAATTCGGGCAGCTGTTCATAATCCCCGGTACTTAAAGAGAGCAAAGAGATGTCACTGTACCCCGTGGTCACCAGGGATTCGGTGCTGATAGCCAGAAGATCCTCCACGCTGCGCTCCCGAACCGGGCGATAGATCATGCTCGCCTGACAGAATCGACAGCCTCGGGTACACCCCCGGGAGATCTCCAGCCGCAGTCGATCGTGCACGGGCTTTCCAAACGGAATCACCGGCTTCTCGGGAAAAGCGTCCCGGGTGAGATCTGAGACAATGGCCCGCTTGACGCGCGGCTTCTCCGGGTTTTTCGCCTTCACCACCGCCAGAGTGGTCTCTGTGCCGGGGAGTTCTTCGTAACTCACCTCAAAATGGGAGGGCACATACACCCCGTCGATCCGAGCAACCTCCGTGAGAAGCGCCTCTTTATCGGCCCCACTTTTCCGCCAGGCGATGATGACATCCGCCACCTCCGGCAAGGCCTCTTCCCCGTCCCCAATGATCAAAAAATCAAAGAAATCCGCCACCGGTTCGGGGTTGAAGGCACAAGGCCCCCCACCGATCACCAGGGGGTGAGAGGCATCCCTGTCTTGGGCCAGGAAGGGGATATCCGCCAGGTCCAGCATGGTCAGAATGCTGGTGTAATTGAGTTCATACAGAAGGCTGAATCCCACCACATGAAATTCGGAAAGGGGGGTTCGGGTCTCCAGGGAGAAGAGAGGTTGCTCCCTCTCTTTTAAAAGCACCTCCATATCTGGAGCCGGGGCAAAGACACGTTCGGCATAGATGTTTTCACGTTTATTAAGAAGGGCATAGAGAATCTGTATGCCGAAGTGAGAGGTCCCGATATCGTAGAGATCCGGGTAGGCCAGCACCATATGAAGGTCCATGGCTGACGGGTTTTTCACCACGCGGTTCACCTCGGTTCCCAGATACCGACTCGGTTGGTTGACCTCGGTGAGGATGCCTTGAATTGTTGTATTGTCCATGATACTATATTTTATAAACCTTTGAAATCGTAAGGAATTTTATTTGCACCACATTGTAAACATTTCATAATAGTACATATTTTTCAAAAACACCAAAGTTAAATACCTTGTTTTCCAGCCCACCTGAGCCCTCTTTTTCCTTCCTGTCTCTCCTTTCTTTTTCCGGTCAGAAGACCGATCTGTCCACAGAGGGAACCATGAAACGAAACGCCCACCCGCAGTGAACCTCTTGGCAGGGCCACCGGTCGTCATTGCCTGCCTCACATCGAGATGAAAAAATCCGCAACCTGATCTTTGCTGTTGTCCAGGCGGAGCCAGGGGACTACATTATCCTTTTCCCCTTCGGTTTCCCCCGATCAGGGATCGTTATACATCAACCCAACAACCACAGGTGTGTCATGAAACGAACGAAAATTAAGGCACTTCTGGCAAGAACTGCCCCCCTTGAAAACGTCCTTATTAAAGGCTGGGTCCGAACCCGGCGAGACACGAAAGAGTTCTCGTTTATTGAGGTTAACGACGGCTCCTGCCTTGCCTCCATCCAAGTCATCGTGGATGCTGGAACCCCCGGGGCCGAGTTTCTCCCCAGAATATCCACCGGCGCAGCCGTCGCTGTCACAGGTGAAATGGTCCCCTCCCCCGGCAAAGGCCAGGCCTTCGAAATAAGATCCAGAGGACTTGAGCTCGTGGGAACCTCCCAGGAGGCTTACCCCTTACAGAAAAAAAGACACAGCGATGAGTTTTTGCGCACCATCGCTCACCTGCGCCCCCGGACCAATAAGTACGGGGCGATCATGCGAATCCGGTCTAAAACAAGCCACCTGATCCATAGGTTTTTCGAAGAAGAGGGCTTTTTCCTGATCCACACCCCCATCATCACCGGGTCAGACTGTGAAGGGGCCGGAGAGATGTTCCGCATCACCACCGTGTCTGGCTCCACACCGGCCTCCGACGACTTTTTCGGCCAGGAGACCAACCTCACCGTCTCGGGCCAACTCTCCGCCGAGATGATGGCCCTGGCCCTGGGAGATGTCTATACCTTTGGTCCCACCTTTCGGGCAGAAAATTCAAACACCAGTCGCCATGCCGCCGAGTTCTGGATGCTGGAGCCTGAAATGGCCTTTTGCGATCTAACCGGCAACATGGATATAGCCGAAGCCCTGATCAAATATGTAGTCCAAGGGGTGCTTGAATCCTGCGCCGAAGACATCGCGCTCTTTGCCAATTTTGTGGATAAAACCCTGATGAAGACCCTCACCTCCCTGCGAGACGACGCCTACATTCGCCTCTCTTACGCAGACGCCGTTGAAATTCTTCTTAAGGCAAAAAAACCCTTTGACTACCCCGTCTCCTTTGGCATCGACCTCCAATCCGAGCACGAACGCTATCTGGCCGAAGAGCACTTTAAAAAGCCCGTCTTTCTCTACAACTATCCCAAGGGAATTAAACCTTTTTATATGCGGATGAATGATGATGGGGAAACGGTGGCTGCCATGGACCTGCTGGTCCCCCGGATCGGGGAACTGATCGGTGGAAGCCAGAGGGAAGAGCGAGAGGATAAACTGCAGGAACGCATGCAGGCGCTTAATCTTCCGGAAGCGGACTACTGGTGGTATATGGACTCCCGACGTTTTGGCTCGGTGCCCCACAGCGGCTTCGGCTTAGGCTTTGAACGGCTGCTCATGCTCCTGACCGGAATTTCCAATATCCGGGACGTCATCGCCTTCCCCCGCACCCCAGGCAGTATTGATTTCTAAAAGGAGAGGTATGGAAGCCAGGAAACGCATCGCCCTTGTGGCCCATGATGAAATGAAACCCAAGTTGATCGCCTGGGCCAGCACCCATCAAGAGACCTTAAAAAAACATGAGCTTTATGGCACCGGCACCACCGGAGGACTGTTGATCTCCGAAGTGGGACTGGATGTCATCCGTTTTAAAAGCGGGCCTTTGGGTGGGGATCTTGAAATGGGAAATCTCATCGTCAACGACGGACTCGATATCATGATTTTTTTCTGGGACCCCATGACCGCTCAGCCCCATGATGTCGACGTGAAAGCCCTGTTGAGAATCTCTGCCGTCCATAACATCCCCATTGCCTGCAATGAAGCCTCGGCGGATTTTTTTATCACCAGCCATCTGTTCAATACACCCTACAACCCAGCGCTGCCGGATTACACCCAGCACATCAACCGAAGGCCCTGAAAGAAAGGCCCACAAGGCGCACCCCTGACCCAGGAAAGCAACGCAGGCCAATAGACACCCTGGCCTGAATTAAACCTCATCAAGGGGCAAAGAGACGGTGGGGAGACGTAAGAGTTTTCGTACCTCATCGGAAAGGTGGGAGAGGCTGAAGGGTTTTTTGATAAACCCGGTGTGGGGTTCCTTGAGAAACTGTTCGACCCGCTGGTCTTTACGGAAGCCGCTTGAGATCAGGACCTTGACCCCGGCATCGACCTCTTTCAGAAGATGAAAGGTGTCGATGCCGTCAATTCCCGGCATGATCAAATCCAAAATGACGAGATCGATGGTCTCTTTTTCCTGTTTGTACAAGGCCAGCGCATGGACCCCGTTTTCTGCGGTGATGACGTCCAGGCCGATTTTGGTGAGCATCTGAGCCCCCACATCCAGAATCAGCTCTTCATCATCCACAAGGAGAATGCGGTATTTTTCCTGGGAAGCCTGACGGTAGATATCAATTCCCCGACGTATACGGCCCTGGGGAAGCGAAGGCTCTCGGTCTTCTATTGCCGGGGTGAGAGACAGGGCGGCTTCGTCAGATCCCACATTTTGTCCCACATGGGTGAGTAATTTTTCGGTCAGGCGGGTGCCACTTTTGAGGTAACGCTCCATGTTCTTGAGGCGTTCATAGGAGGGGTCGTCACGATGTGTGTCGTGAAGCATGATGGAGATGTTGCCCTGGATCACCATCATGAGGTTGTTGAACTCATGGGCCACCCGACCAAAAATCCGGGTGCGCTCCTGCGTTACCTCTTTGGCACGCAGAGCGTCAAGCTCGGCTTCCAAAGAGGCGATCTTTATTTCCAAATCTTGGTATGTAGGGGTCTCAGCCATGCTTGATCTCTTTGCCAAAAGTCAATGTCACGCTGTTCCCATATCAGGGAAGGGCTGCTTTCCTTAAATCTTATTTAAGGTTATCATAAAGATCAAAAACACCGACGTTTTTTTTATTTTTTATAAGTGATTCTCCGCCGGTGCCTTTGTCTCTGTGGCCCTATATCCTGACTACCTGTCGCCGTTTACATCCTAATTAAATGTCCAGAGAGGAGACCTCCAAGGCATTTTTCTGGATAAACGCACGCCTTGGCTCCACCTCTTCCCCCATCAGCAAGGCAAAAATATCATCGGCATTTTCCGCATCATCAATGGTCACCTGAAGCAGGGTCCGCTGCTCGGGATCCATGGTGGTCTCCCAAAGCTGGTCCGGGTTCATCTCACCGAGACCTTTGTAGCGCTGGATATTCATCCCTCTTTTGCCGTCTTTCATCACCACATCAAAGAGGTCGAAAAGGCCTTCAGTCGTATGAACCGTTTCACCGCTTTCCCTGTTGGCAACGATCACCTCCCCCATCGAGAGCTCTTGAATTTTTTCAAGGCTTGTCATGGCGGCAATGTATTCTGATGAATAAAAAAGAACCCGCCCCACTTCCATGGTGCCCCCAAGGTGCAGGGTCACTTCGTCATCCTCTGCATTTCCCTTTTTCTCGACATAGAAGCGATACCGTTCCCGCTCTGTATTGTAGGCAAGATCCCCCACCTCATATCCTGTCGCGATGATGCGCTGCCGGAAGCCTTCCATTTTCTCTTGATCGGTGAGATACGCCTTGTCGATCATGCCCTCTTTCAAAATCTCCAGAAGGAGATGGCGATCATACCCCCGTCGCTCCATGGTGGCGATGGCCTGGATAAAGGTGGAGAGATCGATCAATTTTTTGAACAGGTCGTCTCCGGCAATCTCGGTGCCGTTGATCTTCAGGATGCGATTCTCAAAAATTCGTTTAAAGATAAAATCGCGATACCCCAACTCGTCTTTGAGGTAGACACTGCTCTTGCCTTTGCCCACACGATACAGGGGAGGCTGGGCAATATAGAGATAACCGCGCTCGATCAGCGCCGGCATTTGCCTATAAAAAAAGGTGAGAAGCAAGGTTCGGATATGCGATCCGTCCACGTCGGCATCGGTCATGATGACCACCTTGTGGTACTTGATCTTCTCGATATTGTACTCTTCGCTTCCGACGCCGGTCCCCAGAACGGTGATGATGTTCTTGATCTCATCGCTTCGAAGAATCTTATCAAAACGCGCCTTTTCAACGTTTAAGATCTTACCCTTCAGAGGAAGAATGGCTTGGGAGCGTCGGTCTCTGCCCATTTTAGCGGAACCACCGGCAGAATCGCCCTCCACCAGAAAGATTTCACGGAACTGGGGATCCGAATACTGGCACTCGGCCAATTTACCCGGCAGGGTCGAATCGATGAGAGCCCCTTTGCTTCGTGCCAGGTCTCGGGCACGTTTGGCTGCATCCCGGGCTCGCGCCGCTTCCACCGCCTTGGTGATCAATTTTTTGGCCACCCCAGGATTTTCTTGAAGAAAGTCGGTCAGCTTTTCATTCACCAGGGATTCCACAATCCCTTTGACTTCGCTGTTGCCCAATTTCGTTTTGGTCTGCCCTTCAAACTGCGGTTCGGGAACCTTGACGCTGACAATGGCGGTGAGGCCTTCCCGGGTGTCGTCACCGGAAATTTTGCCCTGCATGTTTTTCGGCACGTTGTCACTGGTGGCGTAGGTGTTGATCGTCCGCGTCAGGGCGCCTTTAAAACCGGAGAGGTGAAATCCCCCCTCATGGGTGTGGATGTTGTTGGCAAAGGAATAAATCTTCTCGTTAAAGGTGTCGTTGTACTGAACCGCCACCTCCACCTGAATGCCGTCTCGATCCCCTTGGATATAAATGGGCTCGTGCAGAGCGGTTTGAGAGCGATTGAGGTACTCCACAAAACTGCGAAGTCCCCCTTCATAATGAAATTCCTTCTTCTCATCGGTGCGCTCGTCTTCGATGGAGATGCGAAGACCGCTGTTGAGAAAAGCGAGCTCACGGAGACGCTTGGTGAGAATATCTAAATTAAAATTATCATCATTCATCACCGAGGTATCGGCCTTGAAGTGAACTTTCGTCCCGTTTTTCTCTGTCTCTCCCACCACGACCAGTTCACTGGTCTTGTCTCCCTTGGAGAAGCTCATCTGATAAATCTTGCCATTCTGGTAGATTTCCAGATTAAGAAAAATAGACAGGGCGTTGACCACCGAGATCCCCACGCCGTGGAGTCCTCCTGAGACCTTGTAGGACTTGTCGTCAAACTTGCCCCCCGCATGAAGTTTGGTCAGGACCACCTCCGCGGCAGTCATGTTTTCGGTTTCATGCATGCCCGTCGGAATGCCGCGCCCGTTGTCTTCGACGCTGATGGAGTTGTCCGGGTGAATGACAAGAGTAATGGTATCGCAATGGCCAGCCATGGCTTCATCGATACTGTTGTCCACCACCTCGTAAACCAGGTGATGAAGACCCTGGACATCCACGTTACCGATATACATCGACGGTCTTTTCCGGACCGCTTCGAGTCCTTTCAATACCGTGATACTGTCTTGGTTGTAGCTGTTGCTCTGTTCTTCTGTCATGCGTCTCTATAGCCCTTAACCCAATCTGCGTTGATGCCTTCGTTCACCTCGTTCGTTTGCCGCCGGAGGGAAGGGGCTCAAATCTTCATGGGCATGATAATACTTAAAAAGCGCTTTTCATCCACCCCTTCCACAAGGCAGGGGTGATGGTTGTCCCGAAGGTTTACCAGAATACGCTCATCGTTTATCACATTCAATGTATCGATCAAATATTTCGGGTTAAAGGCCACCTCGACCTCATCCCGTTCGAATGCAATGGCCATGTCCTCCTTGGATTCCCCAAGGTCAGGGTTGGTGGCGGTCACCTCCAGGCGATTGGCAGCAAAATTAAAAATAACACTGTTGTAACTGTCCGAGGAGAGGATGGACATGCGCTTGAGCATCATGGAAAAGAGTTTGCGGTCGACCTCAATATCAAAGGCATCATCTTTTTCAATCACCTGCTCGTACTCCGGAAAATCTCCCTCCAGCAGGCCGATAATGACGGTCTCTTTTTCCATCTTGAAGATCAGGTAATTGTCCTTGACACCCACCTCAACAAACTCTTCCTTGTCGAGAATTTTGGCCGCTTCCATCAGTCCCTTCTTCGGAACAATCACACTTTCGCCAGGAACGAAGTTGTCCTCCTGGCCGATCTCCACATCCACTTTACAAAGCCGTCGACCGTCGGTGGAGACCATGCGCATCAGCTGGCTGTCGGCCTGCTGGATACGTTCGAAACAGACACCGGTGATGTGAGCTCGCTTCTCATCTGAAGGAGCCTGGATCATGACGGTCTTTTCGATCATCTCCCGAACATTGCCCGTCGCGACACGGGTGAACGTCACCTCATCCACACGGGGAACATCGGGAAAATCATCGGGACTCATCCCAACGATGTGGTAGACAATGTTGTTGTTTTTGATTTCAATCCACTGCCGCTCGATCTCTTCGATCAAGACCTCTTCGCCGGGAAAATTCTGGACAATCTCAAAGAGTTTTTTGGCATTGATGGTGATGGCACCTTCCCGTTCGACATCTGCGGCATAGTGCCCTTCAAAACCTGTTTCCAGGTCCGTCGCCACAAAAGAGATGCCTTGGCCTTCCCCTTTAATCAGAACATTGGCCGTGATGGCCAGGTTGCTCTTCCGTCCCGTAATCCCCTGCACCCGCCCAAGAATGGTGGAGATATCTTTTTTAGATATTTTGAATTTCATGAGGTTTTCCAAGTTCAATGCTGAATCCGTGGTTCGATGGTTGGTGTAAAGAGTGCTGCCGCACCGATTACAGCCCGTGATGAGGGTGGCTTTGGATCAGGCCATTCAATCAAGCGTTGGATTCAGACGATACGGTTTGTGAATGAAGGGGTCATGGACCTGATCACCCCCTATGTAATAGTAAGTTACACCGAAATTATCAATATAAAAAAAAGTAATTTACCGCTTTTTTATCGATCGTTTGATTGTTTTTTCATCAGCTTGTTAAAAGTGGTTTAACTTCTTAAAAATTCTTTTCGTTTCCCGATGAAGCCCAGAGGGAACATCTGTGCTGTGGCTGTTTTTTGTTTGGGTGGGCTGTTCTTTTTCAAGGGGAAGAAGAAGAGAGGGGGTTCTCTTTTTAATATATATATTTTAGTTAATCATCATAATAAGGGTTGTTCATAAGTGCAACAAGTCCATTAACTGGTTGTTTTTTAGAGGAATAAATATGTCAAAAAAACTGTAATTACGGTTAATAAGAATGTTCAAAACTCATCGGTTGTAGACAGGGTTTGAGTTGTTGTTGATAACCGGGGTAGTTTTGAACAACGCGTGAACGTGTTGTAGACAATAAAAAAGGGGTGCGAACCCCCGCACCCCCATGAAAATCCGTAAGAACCCCTTGAAATAAATGAGATTCTCGCTATGAATAAGTTATGAACAATAAGAAAATTCTCTCTTTAAATTAAGCGGTTAGCCAGCGCTTGATGGCGGGTACCGTTTCATTTTTCCATGTTTCAGAAATACGCAGACGCACAAAGGATTGGAAGAGGTCCCCCACCAGGGTCACCACTTCAGCCGAAAGAAAGAGCTTATCGATGACGGCTCCTTCGGTTTCATCCCCCGATTCCACAGGGGGTGTTTCCGGGGTTTTGAGACCGGTGATGTTGAAATTTTCCCCCTTCAGAGTGAAACTCCACCCCAGGTCCCCTTTTTTAAAGAGGAGGGATATTTCTGTGACCAGGGCCCCTTTGCGGATGGCGACAATCCCTTCGCTCAGATCGGCATCGTCTCCTTTGATGGTGACGCTCTCCACGGTGTTTTCATCGCGGATCACTTCCAGAACGATGCGGTTGCCCACCGCCAGGAGCAGGGGCATCTCCTCGGCGTCCATCAGGCTTTTGGGCTCATTTTCAAGGGTGAACCAGAGCCAGGTCAGAAATTCGTGGCCGAGGAATCTGTATTTATTATATAAAACAGAAATATCAAGCATGGGTTACTCCGTAAAATCTTCAGGGGTGATGGAGGAAAGACGGTCTCGGTCCATATCGGAGAGGGAGAGGGTCAGATCGGCCTGGGTGTAAGGGAAGAGACGGATGAGTTTGATCCCCGCAAAACTTTTGTTGAAAAGTGTTTCAAACTCTTCATTGGCAACCTTTTGGGTGGAGTAGAGCCAGACTTCCTGCTGCTCGTATTGCCAGACCACATCGAAGACGTTTGGGGTGGGTGGGATCCTTATGGTCAGCACGTTCATAATATGATCTTTGATCTCACTTTTCTCGTTTTTGGAGAGAAATTCCCGATCGCTTTCAGCGAGTCGTTTGGCCGAGGCAATGGCCACCTGTTGCTTCACCACCTTGGTGGGGATTGATTTTTTATCGATGCGCATACCAAAAACATAGTGGGTGCCGATCTGAAACGTGGCATCCTCAAAATCGGGTGTGAAGGGGGTCTCAAAGGAGGTCCATCCCACGGCCAGATCCTGGGCTTCGTTGTCGATATCGGTGATAATCTGTTTTTTAAGTCCTTTCCTGACCTGTTCGGTGGGGTTCTCCGAAAATTGGCCCTCCACTCGGTAGCGGGCGATGGTCTGGGTGGATGATAACAATCCCATATGGTAATCCTTCTTGATTCGGTTGATTTTTAAATAAACCCGGTGAGAAAAATCCTTAATAGGAGGTGGTTTTTCCTGTAAATAAGGAGATAACAACACCGCGGGTTAAGACAGGAGAGCGACCGGAGATCATTTTTCGATCGGACGGCTGTCATTTTATACCGTGAATAAAGGAGGCAAACAAGCCAATTTTATATTGAATTTCAAGGAGGCCGCCCTGACATGGATGGGGTGGACTCTTCCGGGATGGCTGGGTTGTTTAGAGCGGATTATGTGGATGGGGGCAGGGTTTGACCCCGGTTTTTTGATGGAAGAATGGAGTTTGAAGATAATGGAAAACTGTGTAAAATCGATAGAACTTGAAAATGGTCTTATCCTGAAGGTCGAAGATACCTCGCGAAGGATCAGTGAGGATGCCTTTGTCGTCAAGGTTCGTTTTACCATCTCTTTTCAGATATCCGAAGAGGAGGCGGGGGCTCTGGATCTTTCGCTTCCAGAGCTGACGAAGATGCTGGGCTCTGCCGGGGGGCGGTTTGAAAAAGAGAGAGAAAAAAACTTCGTCAAGGAAGCCCAAAAAGATGAGGTTTTCAAGGAGATGACGGACTCCTACCTTCATACCAATCTGAGTTACCTTTCCCATCCTGGCTTTAAAAAAGGGGTGATTCGAAGATGTCTCGCTGAAAAACGGGGTCGGTATTGATCTAAGAGGGATGAAAAAAAAGGGGGGGCGATGAGGCCAAAGGGATGGATCCTGTGTTTGGCGTTGGTGGTGTGGGCGCCTGCAGGGGCAGAAATTTATACCTACAAAGACGCATCGGGACAGATCTATTTTACAGACTCGCCCGGTGCCCATGAGATTGACATTATGGGTGCGCGTCGTCTGGACCGGCATAAAAAAGGGGGCTCCCCTAAACTATGGAGTTCCTCGGCCTTTGATCCGTTGATCGTCAAGGCAGCCGCAAAGCACAATCTCCCCTTTGCCCTGATCAAGGCGGTGATTCATGCGGAATCGGCCTTCAACCCGAAGGCCCTTTCGCCCAAAGGAGCCAAGGGGCTGATGCAGTTGATGCCGCAGAATATCGCCTTTTATAAGATCAAAAATCCCTTTGACCCCGATGAAAACATCATGGGGGGGGCGGCGTATCTGAAGCTTCTCTTGACCGATTTTAAGGGCAACCGGAAGCTTGCGCTGGCGGCTTACAACGCGGGCCCCACCAAAGTCAAAGAGTGCCAGGGGGTGCCCCCCATTGCAGAGACCCGGGCGTATGTGGCGAAGGTGGAACGGTTTAACCGGTATTACAGCCTTAATTAACGCCGACGTCGATCAAAAGGCTCTGAAGGTAGGCATGGAGTCGGTCTTTGATCTCGGGATTTTCCAGGGCATACGCAATATTGGCCATTTGAAAACCGGCCTTGTCCCCGCAGTCAAATCGGGTGCCCTCAAAAAGATACCCATAAATGCTCTGGGTGTTCAGAAGTTGAGCCATGGCATCCGTGATTTGAATTTCCCCCCCCGCACCGCACTCTTTCTTTTCAAGCAGACCAAAAATTTCCGGAGTGAGAATGTAGCGTCCGATGATGGCCTGGTTGGACGGAGCCACGTCGGGCTTGGGCTTTTCCACCAGTCCCTTAATCTGGATCAGATGGTCGTGGAGCTGTTCACCATCGACAATCCCGTATTTGTCCGTTTGACTGGGATCCACGTCCATCACCGCCACCATGGAGGACTGGGTGGTCTCGAAGGCTTTGATCATCTGGGAGAGAACCGGGGTTTTGGCCTTGACCAGGTCGTCGGCTAAGAGGACGGCAAAGGGTTCATCACCCACCACGTCGCGAGCGCACCAGATGGCATGTCCCAACCCCAGGGGTTGGTTTTGGCGGGTGTAGATAATGGTGCCGGTTTCGGGGACCAGGGCCTTGATACTCTCGAGGGTCTCTTCTTTCCCCCTGTCCTTTAAGATTGATTCAAGTTCATGGGAGTGGTCAAAATGGTCTTCAAGGGCCTCTTTTCCCCGGCCGGTGACGAAGATAATCTGCTCAATGCCTGCAGACAGAGCCTCTTCCACTGCGTATTGAATCAAGGGTTTATCCACAATGGGAAGCATCTCTTTGGGAAGGGCTTTGGTGGCCGGAAGGAAGCGGGTGCCGAGGCCGGCAACGGGAAATACCGCCTTGCGTATTTTCATGGGTTCAGATCCTGGTTTGAG
Source organism: Desulfoluna sp. (assembly GCF_030145185.1). Classification (GTDB taxonomy): domain Bacteria; phylum Desulfobacterota; class Desulfobacteria; order Desulfobacterales; family Desulfolunaceae; genus Desulfoluna. The sequence continues at coordinate 41,681 of NZ_JAQYWB010000043.1, forward strand.
TCGGCAGACAGCGGTCTGGTGAAGGTGGACCGAAATGAGGGGCCACAGGCTTTTTTTGTTGTGATATACGGTGAATGACGCCTGAAATCAAGGGTCACTGATATATTTTTATTGTAAAACCGGAGTGAAATTATTATGTTACTCCTTTTTCAGGGAATATAAACACACATGAAATGTGTTTAACCATAGAAGAAGTGAGGAGTGATCATTATGAGTGAATCTGAAAACAAGGCAGACATCGTACCGGTGCGCATGGGACGCAATACCGGTTTTCAATTTGAATGCCACAAGGGTGTCAGCTGTTTCACCAAATGCTGCCGGGGGATCGATATTATCTTGACGCCCTACGACATCATTCGCCTGAAAAACAAACTGGAACTCCCGTCAGAGGAGTTTCTGGCTATTTACACCGTGCCCCAGCTCTATGAAAAAACAGATCTTCCGGTGGTCACCTTAAAGCTTCTGGATGACGACATTCGGTCCTGCCCCTTTGTACGGGATGAAGGCTGCCTGGTGTATGACGATCGTCCCACCACCTGTCGTTACTACCCTCTGGGGGTCGGTAACTTGAGCCATGGAGAAGAAGGGGGGGATGACGACAAAGATTTCTTCTTTTTTGTCAATGAACCCCACTGCAAAGGCTTTGACGAGAAGAAAGAGTGGACGGTCGATTCCTGGCGAAAGGATCAGGGCGTGGATATTCACGATGAGATCAACGCCGGCTGGACGGATCTGATTGTTCGAAAGCGCAGTTTTCCCCCCAATATTAAGTGGACTCCCAAGGCCAAAGAGATGTTCTTTATGGCCTGCTACAACATTGACGCCTTCAAGCGCTTTGTCTTTGAGAGCCCCTTTCTCACCAAATTTGAGGTGGATGAGGCGATGCTGGAAAAGATTAAAACCGATGACATCGCTTTGTTAGAGTTCGGTCTTCTCTGGTTGAAAGATGTTTTTTTCTTAAAGAAAGATGAAAACAAGCAGTTCAAAGTCAAAAAATAGAGATAGCATGGGTGGTGAGCCTATATGTTTTGGATGTTTATGTGTAAACAGGGCTGATTGTTCATAAGTTTGAGAAAAAATCCCTCAAATTTTTTCTTTTGCAGGTAAAAAAAAGCCGGTTCCCCAAAGGGACCGGCTTTTTTGTTTTCAGCGGTTGAAGCGAAAATCTAATACGTCTCGGTGTAGATGAGGCTTTCGAAGAGGGCCTCGTCATTGAGACGGGCGTTGATGTCTACCTCGAAGAAGGACTCCACCGGAGCCAGCAGCTCGGGGTTGGTTTTCATCACGTCACGGAGATATCCCACCACCACGGAAAGTCCCTTGCGGGTCATCTTTCCCAAGGGCCTTCGGCAGCCGCCCGAGGGCATGCCCAGGATCTGCATGGCGGTCTTGATGGCCAGGGGGTTCCTCGCCACGCATTTGACCTCGCCAAAGGGCGTCTCTTCCATGGTGACCACGCTGGTCAGCTTGAAGAGCGGCATCAGCGCTGTATGCAGGGCGTCTGCCTCATCCAATTTTCCCTCGGCCACAAGCTCTATGAGCCGGGAGGCCGGGCCGGGAACGATGTTCGAGGCCACCGAGATCACCCCGGAGGCGGCGATGGCTGGATCGGTCATCATGGTGACCACCAGGGCATCGTCTCCAGAGAAGATGGTGAAATCCGGACCGCAGACCTCACGGGTTCGCTTCATGTTCTCAAGGTTTCCCGTGGCCTCTTTGACGGCAGAGACGTTGGGGCATTCACGGTTTAACAGGGCGATGTCTTCGGGAAGCATCTGGGCACCGGTGCGTCCGGGGATGATATAAGGAATCACCATAATTTCCGGAAAGGTCCGGGCCACAGGGGTGACATACTCTTTTCGAATTTCAAGGGAGCTGGGGCCGTTGTAATAAGGATCCACAAGAAGGACGGCATCTACCCCAGCTTCAACGGCATGCCGTGTTGCGGAGAGTGCTTCGTTGGTGTTGTTGCTCCCGGTACCCGCGATGCAGAAGCATTTATTCTTGGTCTGTTTGGAAATAATCTCAATAAGGCTGTTGTGTTCGTCCCAGGCGAGGGTGGGGCTTTCGCCGGTGGTGCCGACGGCCAGGATGCCTGTGATGTTGTTTTCAATCTGAAAACGGCACAGGTTTTCCAGGCCCTCGTAGTCCACGAGATCATTTTTAAAGGGGGTGACCAATGCTGTGTAGCAGCCTTTTTTCATTGTCTTACCTCTGGCTTCGCAAATGTGACTGTAAGGTGACTTTTGATTACAAACATTGGAAAACTATAAAAAAAAAGAGCCGCATGTCAATACCAAAGGCGATTGACCCCGGGATGAGCGAATGGGTTGGGGGTATTTCCGGTGGCCCTGGCCCCCTGTCGGCGGGAAAGCCAAAAGGGGCTTCGATTTGATTTGACAACCCTTGGATGGCAGTATAATTTATGCATTTATTTAAAAAAATGGAAAGTACAGAAGGGAAGCGCGACCGGAATTTATATTCAAGGTTGCAGCCCTTTTTTTAAAGGATGTGACATAAAAACACCTGACGTGAAAGAGCAGAAAGCCCCATGCCGGGTTTCTTCTTTTTTTTGTGCGGGTTACCAGACAAAGAGGGATCATGCAAAAGCCGAAGAACGCACAAGAAGGTATTGCACAGCTCAGGGCGGATGTTGCCGGGAGTCCTGACTGCGGAAACAGCCACTACAATTTGGCCGTGGCCCTTATGGGCGTTAAAAATTATGATGAGGCAGAAGCCTGCCTCAACGACGCCGTGGGATGCAGCCCTACTCTGGCCGAGGGGTACGTGATGCTCGGAAGTATTGCCCTGCAGCGTGATGATGTCGAGGGCTGTCTCTACTACAACACATTGGCCACCAAGTCCCGGGCCGGGTTTGCCGTGGGGTATGGCAATATTGGTTTTCTGGAGCTGCAACGCGGCAATGTGGAAGAGGCCATTAAAAACCTCAAGAAAGCCATTGTGCATAACTCCAAGTTTGTGCAGGCCTATACCACCCTGGCCAACGCGTACCTGATGAAAGGCCTGGTGGATGAGAGCATCGAAATGAGCCTGAAGGCCCTTGAGGCCGAGCCGGATTTTCCCATCTCACACCACAACCTGGGAATCGCCTATCTTGAAAAAGAGGATTACGCACAGGCGATTGTGCACTTTGATAAGGCACAGTCCATGGGGTATGAGGTGCCCGAAGCCCTTTTGAAAGAGGTGGAACCCCACCGCGTTTAAATTCTGATAAGTAAAGCCCCCTGCGGTGTGTGCAGGGGGCTTTTTTTTTGCAGGACCCCATCCGTTCGGCTTTGGCGGGACGTATCCTTTAAAAAGAGAAGAGACATGAAGATTACCTGGAGTCTGCCGGGTCACAGCAGCAGTGGCAAGATTGATGAGAAGGTGCTGGCAACCCCCCTTCCTGCGAATCGGGTCTATGAAGAATCGGGTCTTTGTTACGCACACTATGTCCGCGCCGTGGAGACGGTTCTTAAGCAGGAAGAGACTCGCAGGGACGGGTTGATGGAAGCCCTCTTTCCCGGGACAGCGCCCGAAGTTCACGGTGTCCATGTGGAGATTTTAAAGCATGGACCGTTTTATCACCCGGCGCGTATGACCCTTGAAACCGATGCCGGTGCGTTCTCTCTGGTGATTAATCTGGCGGTGACCTCCGAAGGGGGCGCCTGCGCCGAACGTGAATTTGCCCTGCTTGGGCAGCTGGCTGAAAGAAGCGAGGCACTCCCTCGGGTCTATCTCCTCAAGGCCGTCGATGTGGATGGGCATCGGGTGGTCCTTTTTTTCGGGGAGTGGTTTGACGGCTTTCATGAGTTTCATCAGACACGGCGTCCCGAAGGGGATCGGGTGGTGGTCTGGGCAGGCGAATCCCATGGCCTGGTGACCCGAGAGACGGAATGCTCGATCTACTGCCAGTCGGCTGATATTCTCACCCGGCTCTACAATCCGCTCTCCTTTGCGTTGGTCCAACCCTGGCATCATGCCGCCGGGGATTTTGTCGTCAACATGGAGGCGACTCTGCCGAGGGTGCGATTGATCACCCTGCGGCAATATATCCCCATGGCCGAGGTGGATGACATCGGGGCCGAGGAGATTCTGGAGGGAGCCCTCTTTTTTTTGATGATGCTCTCGATTCGAAATCGCCTGGACCGATACGATGGCATCGGTGAGGTCGCCTGGGTGGGGACCCACAGCGTGAAATCCACCCTCGATGGTTTTTTTACAGGGGCGGCGTATCATCAAAATATCGGTCCCCTTGAGGGGGCGTTTGGCCCGTGGGTTAAAGATTACCTGGTCACTTATACCGAAGAAGAGTTTCGTGAAACGGCCGATGCGGTGGTCTCGTCCTTTAATCCACAAGCTTCTGAAATGGGTGTCATAAGGGAACATATTGCAGACCATGTGGCGGAATTTTATCGCATCATACAGGCCTTAAATATTCATCAAGAGTAAAAATAATTTTGATTTACATCTTCATTGAAATTGAACAAAGAGAGGTATTCACGAGAGAAAAATTTTTGAAAAATATTTTTCTCTCGTGAATACAAATCGAATAAAATCAGAAGAATCACTGTGATACTCGTGGGTTGTTGATGGCGGCGGCAGGGTCACCCCTCCTCCAATCAGGGGGGGCTGCGTGAAACCATTTAATTTTTGGCATTCCGTCACTTTTTTCCATTTTTAAAAGTCCATGCAAGATATCAGGAATTCTCAGTAGGTTATCCTCATGATTATTTTTGATTAATAAGAGCGTATTGATATGGGATGTCTTGGGGAGCGGATGGAATGTAAAGCCTTAATAACCACGGAAAAAAGCTTTTTTATTGACAATAAAAGTCAATAACTTTATACCATGGATTTGATAATAGGGTCATTGTAATTTTTCAATGGAAATTGCATAGACAATAGCAGCTGGAACTTTCGTTTTGGCTGTTATTTTATGTAGTTTAAGGTTTAAGGTTTGAGTGACTTGGCGGGTAGAATCAAATGGAGCTCATTTGGTTTTGTTTTGTTGAGTTAAAATTATTTATTCAATGGAGGTAAGGCAATGGCAAAGCATAACACCCCTTTGTTGGACGAGCTGGAATCCGGGCCGTGGCCAAGCTTTGTGTCCGACATCAAGCAGGAAGCTGACGTCAGGGCAAAGAACGAAAAAGGAATCGATTTTCAGATTCCTTCCGAAGCTTGCGACGATCTGCTTGGACTTCTTGAGCTCTCTTACAAAGATGGAACCACTCACTGGAAACATGGCGGTATCGTAGGTGTTTTCGGTTACGGCGGTGGCATCATCGGGCGTTACAGTGACAAGCCCAAAGAGTTTCCTGCAGTGGCTGCTTTTCACACGATTCGTGTTTCTCAGCCGGGTGCAAAGTATTACACCACCGAGTTCCTGCGTCAGTTGATGGACCTCTGGCAGCTTCGTGGCTCCGGACTCACCAACATGCACGGCTCCACCGGTGACATCGTTCTGCTGGGCACCACGACCCCTCAGCTCGAAGAGATTTTCTACACCCTGACCCATGATATGGATCAGGACCTCGGCGGTTCCGGGTCCAACCTGCGAACCCCCGCTGACTGTATCGGTCAGTCCCGCTGTGAATACGCTTGCTACGACACTCAGGAGATCTGCTACTTCCTGACCATGATGTATCAGGATGAACTCCACCGCCCCGCATTCCCCTACAAGTTCAAGTTCAAGTTTGACGGTTGCCCGAACTGCTGCGTGGCCTCCATCGCTCGTTCTGACCTGTCCTTCATCGGTACCTGGAGAGACCAGATTGGTATTGATCAGGCGGAAGTTGCCAAGTACATCGACGGCACCAACCCTGCCAACGCCGGTGCACACAAAGGTCGCGACTGGGGTGCCTTCGATCTCGACGCCGAAGTGCTGAACCTTTGCCCCACCGAGTGCATGAAGTACGAAGACGGAAAGCTCACCATCAACGACAAAGAGTGTACCCGTTGCATGCATTGCATCAACGTCATGCCCAAGGCGTTGAAAATTGGTAAGCAGCGCGGTGTCTCTCTCCTCGCCGGAGCCAAGGCTCCCATCGTGGACGGCGCTCAGATGGGTTCCCTCATCGTTCCCTTCCTTGAAATTGACCAGACCATGAACAAGCAGCTGGCAGATTTCGAGTCTGAAGAAGAATGGATGGAATACCTTGAAGAGAAGTATGCCGGAGTCGTCGAAGTGATTGAATCCATCTGGGATTACTGGATGGAAGAAGGTAAGAACCGTGAGCGTCTCGGTGAGTTGATGATCCGTCAGGGCCTTCAGAAGCTGCTCGAAAAAATCGGCATGGAGCCCCAGGCCGTACACGTCGATCATCCCCGTACCAACCCCTACATCTTCTGGAAAGAAGACGAAGTACCAGGTGGCTGGGACCGTGACATCAACGAATACAGAAAGCATCACGCACGCTAGGAGGGGTTCTCATGGCTTTTATTTCTTCAGGATACAATCCCGAAAAACCGATGGAAGGTCGAATTACGGATATTGGTCCGAAACACTATGACCAGTTCTATCCCGAAATCATTAAGAAGAACAAAGGCAAGTGGAGCCACCACGAGATCCTCGAGCCTGGTATTCTGGTCCATGTAGCTGAAAACGGCGACGAAGTGTTCACCGTTCGTTGCGGTGGTGCCCGTCTCATGAGTGCCTCGCACATCCAGGAGATTTGCGACATTGCCGATAAGCACTGCGACGGCAAGCTGCGTTTCACCACCCGTAACAACATCGAATTCATGACCGATTCCAAGGACAAGATGCTGGCCCTTAAGGCCGATCTTGCCCAGCGTAAATTCGATGGCGGCTCTTACAAGTTCCCCATCGGTGGTACCGGTGCAGGGATCACTAACATCGTTCATACCCAGGGTTGGGTTCACTGCCACACCCCCGCCACCGATGCCTCCGGCACCGTCAAGGCGACCATGGACGAAGTGTTCTCTGATTTCCAGGACATGAGACTGCCTGCCAAGCTCCGTATCTCCATGGCTTGCTGCCTCAACATGTGCGGCGCGGTTCACTGCTCCGACATCGCCATCCTCGGTTATCACAGAAAGCCTCCCATCCTTGACCATGAGTACCTGGACAAGGTCTGTGAGGTTCCCTTGGCTGTTGCTGCCTGCCCCACCGCGGCTATCAAGCCCTCCAAGGTAGAGCTTGCCAACGGCGAGACTGTGAAGTCTGTGGCTGTCAAGAACGAGCGTTGCATGTACTGCGGTAACTGCTACACCATGTGTCCCTCCATGCCCCTTTCCGACGCCGAAGGCGACGGGATTGTTCTCATGGCAGGTGGCAAGGTGTCCAACCGTATCAGCGCGCCCAAGTTCTCCAAGGTTGTTGTGGCGTTCCTGCCCAACGAAATGCCGAGATGGCCTACCATGACCCACGCCATCAAGAAGATGATCGAAGAGTACGCCAAAGGCGCCCGCAAGTATGAGCGTTTCGGTGACTGGACTGATCGTATTGGTTGGGAGCGTTTCTTTGATGTGTGTGAACTCGATTTTACCCACCACCTCATCGACGACTTCCGTGACGCTGCGTATCAGTCCTGGCGTCAGACTTCTCAGTTCAAGTTCTAAGATAAGATTTAGGTTAAGCTGAGAACGCATCCATTTCGTCAGAGAGATGGGTAACCAGCAGGGGGCCTGTAAAGGTCCCCTGCCCCTATAAGCTGGAGGTCCCAATGGCATTAGAAAAAGAAGAAGCCAAAGTGGTCATCGTTGATAACCTGACCAAGAAATTGAAGACCAAGTCCAAGTTCTATTTGAAAGACTTCTATGCGTTTTTTCCTGGCGAAAAGCCCCGCGCAGTAAAGAATATCGTGAACGCTCTCGTTAAAGACGAGGTTCTTGAGTACTGGTCAAGTGGTTCTACCACCATGATTGGCCTCAAGGGTATGGGCAAGCAGGCTAATGCAGAAGGCGAAGGCGAAGAATAATCGCTTTTGTGTCTGGACGCTTTTTTAAGCGTTATTTGTTTAAGACTCCCAAGTGCAGTGATTGATGAAATCTGAAAGAATCAGCAGTATCCCCGGGCTTTTTATCTCCGCCCTCCGTGGTGGATCAGGGAAAACCATTCTGACAATAGGCATCACCGCTGCACTGAGGAGTCTTGGCAAACGCGTGGCCCCGTTTAAGAAGGGTCCTGATTACATTGATGCCGGCTGGCTCTCGCTGGCGGCAGGGAATCCCTGTTACAATCTTGATACCTATCTGATTGACCACGACACCGTGGTCTCTTCCTACCTGACCAATTCAGCAAAATTGGGTGCGGATATTGCCATCGTAGAAGGCAATCGCGGTCTGTTTGACGGCATCGATATTGATGGCAAAACCAGCACGGCCGAAACCGCCAAGCTCCTTCAGGCGCCCGTGATCCTTGTCCTGGATTGTACCAAGAGCACCCGCACCATGGCGGCCGCTGTTTTGGGGTGCCTCCATTTTGATCCGGACCTCCAGATCGGTGGGGTCATCTTAAATCGCATCGCAGGCCCCCGGCACAAAAACAACCTCATCAACAATATCGAGTACCACACCGGCGTTCAGGTGATGGGAGCGGTGCCGAAACTGCGGAGCCATGATTTTCCAGAGCGGCACATGGGCCTGGTACCCACCCCCGAGCATGACTGGGCTTTTGATTCCGTACGCAATGCCGAGAGGATTATTCGGGAGCATGTGGATCTGCCCCGGATCATCGCCCTTTCCGAAACCGCCGTTCCCTTTGAACGTGACTGCAGGGTACCCACCGATTTAGGGGCCATCAACCCGGAGAGTCCGGTTATCGGCGTGATCCGCGATGCCTCATTTCAATTTTATTACCCTGAAAATTTAGAGGCCCTGGAAGCTGCAGGGGCTCAGGTGGTGGAGATCAGCCCTTTAAGGGATCGCAGGCTTCCCGAGGTGCTGGACGGGCTCTATATAGGCGGTGGGTTCCCCGAGACCCATGCCCGGGAGTTGGCAGAAAATGTGACCTTCAGGGAGAGCATTTTAGCCAAAGTCAAAGAGGGCATGCCCCTCTACGCCGAGTGTGGTGGTCTGATTTATATGGGAGAAGAGCTGGAAGTGGACGGCCTCGTCTATCCCATGACGGGTTTGTTTCCCCTGGCTTTTTCCGTCTCAAAACGGCCCCAGGGCCACGGGTACGTGGTGGCTGATGTGACCGGTGACAACCCCTTTTTTGAGCGGGGCACCCAACTCAAAGGCCACGAATTCCGTTACTCCAAAATCACCCGGTGGGATCGAAAAGAAAAGGATGCGGCCTTTACCATGGCCCGGGGAACCGGCATGGCCGATAAGGCCGATGGCATCACCCAATACAACGCACTGGCCACCTACACCCACATCCATGCCCTGGGAACTCCGTCCTGGGCCCCTTCGTTTGTCTCCAAAGCCCTTCAGTATAAAACCAGATAAAATCATGTTTTCGGCGGTGAGGAGTGCCCCCAGCGTTCAGGTGGGTTGCGTATGCGCTGTATCATTGCGGAAAAAAAGGGGGAAGGCAGCTGAGGAAGCCCTTGGAAAAGGACTTCCCCCGGCCAGGTTTTAAGCGTCGATTTGTTTGAATATCTCGCCAACCATTCGCGGGTTCCAGAGTCCGCGTCCAGAGCGTGTGGGGACCTTCTCTTTTAAGAAAACGGTGGCGATACGTGTCTGGGTGATCCCCTCTTTTTTAAGGGCGGTCAGGACCTCTATCAGGCGGTTTTTGTAGGCCGCTTGATCACCGGAATCCATAGAAGAAAGCTCCATGGCGAAGGTCTCTATTCCGATTTTTTCCGGAACTTTGTCCTCCTGGGCGGCCACAGGGGCAGGCTTTTCCTTTGCCGGCGCTGCCTTTTGAACCTCCGGTTTTCGAGGGGCCGGGAGGACGGGAGCCGGTTTGCCCTGTATGGCTGTGTCGCGTTTTTTCTTTTGCTTGAGAAGCCACTGGGTCACCTGCTTGGACTTTCGTGTGGTGACGGCTTTGAGTTTCATCTCCTTACGGTAGCTTGTGGCATCCATGACGAGAACAGCATGGGGGTCGGTCAAGACCGATCCGGGCAGGTCAGAGCTTTCCACGGCCCACCCGTCCATTTCCAACCAGTAATGGGTGTGGCCCTTAAGGGGGCCTTTGCCAATCAGCCCTTTAATCCAGACCCATCCTTTGTCGCATCGGTTGTTTATGAGGCCTGACATCAGAGCCACACTGCGGTTCTGACTTTTTTCATGAATGTGGTAGAGATTTTCGGCCATGATGGACTGGACGGCCAGTTCCATGCGCTCGGATTGAATGAGGTCTCCCAGGAGGGAGAGGGGCTCGCACGCTCTGTTTGATTTGCCGGGTTTGAATAGTACCCTGATCTTTACATCCTTCTTCAACGGTCTCACTTCCTGTCATAACTTGTGGTGCGTTTGATGTGGCGGCTTTTTATATAAGGAAAGCCTCACAGAAGGAAATCATTTGGCGGTATCATGGGTGAGACCTTTGTCCACCCTACCGAAGAGAAATGCTTTCACTTCAAGATGATGGGTTTGAAGCATCCATACCATAAATTATCGCGTGAGACAAAAAAAATGGGGGACAACGTCCCCCATTTGTAAAAAAAGAGTTCTTTTTTTATCTCAGACTTTAAATCGACGCACCAGAGCGGCCATCTCTTCCGAGAGGAGAGCGAGGTTTTCGGCATCCGTGAGAACCCGTGCGCTGTTTTTCGAGAGGAAGGAAGCGTTCTGATTGACCTCCTCTATCTCAAGGGAGATGGTGTGGGTCTCCTCGCTGCTTTGGGTGATGGTTCGGGTGACGTCCTCGATGCCCATGGAGGTCTGTGCCACGTTGTCGGCAATCTCCCGGGTGGTCACGGACTGCTCCTCCACCGCCGCAGCGATTCCCGCGACAATCTCGCTGACATGAGAGATGATGGTATCGATCTCTCCGATGTCGTTGCTTGCATGGTCTGTGGATGTCTGGATACCCCGAATCCGCTCGGTAATTTCTCCTGTGGCCTCGGCGGTTTGACGTGCCAGGTCCTTGATCTCCCCAGCCACCACGGCAAAGCCTTTTCCGGCTTCGCCAGCCCGTGCCGCCTCAATGGTGGCGTTTAAAGCCAAAAGATTCGTCTGGTCTGAAATGTCAGAGATGGTTTCGGTGACCACCCCGATGTCCCGGGCAGCGGCGGCCAGCTCCTCCACGCCCTTGGCGACACCGCTGGCCTTGGCGGCCGCCTGGGTGGAGATCTCCCGGGCACGGCCGGAGTTGTCAGCAATCTCCGAGATGGTGGAGGTCATCTCTTCTACCGCGGAGGCGATCATCCCGGCACCGGACGAGGACTGGTTCATGGCTGCAGAGGCCTCGTTCATATCCTGAAAGTCATATAAAGCGCACACTATTCGGTTGCCACTCCCAAGTACTTTAAGAACAGCCTATCTCTGGCCACAGATTCGGTGGACCATCGATAGTTGCCCATGACAGTCTGCACCTTTGTGGTTTCGATGCAGTCAAA
>NZ_JAQYWB010000123.1 GCF_030145185.1 Desulfoluna sp.
GAGCTGAAGATGTAGTGGTTTACCTCAAAGCTCTGATAACGCGGCAGATGAGTGCACCCGGCTCGCCCGAAGGGTGAGAAAATCAGACAGAATACCGTGGATTACATTTTGCATTTTTGAAACGACTGAAAATATTACCGTAAAAAACTGTAATTAATGATTATTCCTTAGTCCTGATTGTTTTCTCATGAAATATCCGGGTTAGAACGTAAGGGGGGCGTAACGACAGCCCCCCTTTTTTTATACCCTTGGAGTTGTGCCGAGGTCCTGACCCATTGGACGCGGGGAACGGTCTCTTTTTAATTTGGGATGCCGGAAGGGTCGAGCCGGTTGACGCCGGCAAGGGGAAAAGAGGCGGAAGTTTTAATTAATTCCGGGCGTAAAATGACTTTTTTGTTTTGAAAATTAAGGGATTCGATCGAGCCCCGGCTCGGAAATATCTTGCAAAATAGGGCCTGATCGTATATTTCCCATACGTTTCAGCTTAAACCACTACACCTAAGGAGATTGTTATGAAGAGAGCGGTTCTTATCCTCATCTGTGTGTTCGCCATGACGTCCATGGCCTTCGCAGGTGATGGCTCGTTTGATCGTGTCAAAAAAGAGGGCAAGCTTGTGCTTGGCCTGGATGACTCTTTTCCTCCCATGGGCTTCAAAATTGCCGACGGGACCACTGTGGGTTTTGATATCGATGCAGCCCGAGAAGTCAGCAAGCGCCTGGGCATCGAACTGGCCCTTCAGCCTACGGCATGGAAAGGGGTGATTAACTCCTTGTATGCCAAGAAATTTGACTGTATCTGGAATGGCATGACCATTACCCCAGAGCGTGCCGCACGCGTCAGCTTTTCGAAACCTTATATCCTGGATGGCCAGGTTGTGGTGGTTCGTTTCGCTGAAAAGCGTTTTACCGACTACAAAGATCTGGGTGGGATGATTGTAGGCTGTCAGGAAGGATCTCCTGCGGTGACTGCCGCGAAGAAGCTTCCCAACGCACCCAAGGCGATCAATGAGTATGAAGACAACCCCAAGGCGCTTCTCGACCTGAAAGCCGGTCGACTTGACGCGGTGGTGATTGATAACGTCACCGGTCGTGACGCCATCGCCAAGCAGGTCGGTTCTTTCAAAACCCTGCCGGGTTTTATCAGCAAAGAACCCTTTGGCGTGGCCTTCCGTAAGGAAGACGACGCCCTTCGGGCTGCGGTTCAGAAAGCTCTTGACGAGATGGTTGCCGACGGCACCCTGGCCAAGATCTCTGAAAAATGGTTCGGAGAGGACATCACCGACCCTGCAAAATGGTAAACGATATCCGATGGTAGAGAAATAAAATGGAGAGGGCGGCAATGCCGTCCTCTCCTGTTTTGTGGCTGCACCCCTTGGCTTCTTCTGTTCCGCCGAGGTCGGTCCTCCATGTTATACAGCCGTCAAACGAAGGCGAGACAATTCATGAGATCCAAGATACGCAGAGGTTTTCTGCTTTTTATATGGCTGGTTCTGCTGGCCCTGCCGTCAGCGGCTCTGGCCGAAGGCCCTACCCAACCAGATCAACTATTCAGGGATGCGAGCAATCTCATCTCTGCCGGAGATTACGAGACCGCTCTGGAGGTGCTGGATCGGATCCCGGCGCCGGGGGGGACCGACTCCGCCGCAGACTTTATAAAAAGTCGCGTCCAGAAAGCACAGTTGTACCATGCGCTGGCCATGTTCGATGAAGCGGACGCTTCCTGTCACGAGGTGCTGGCCCTCTTTCCCGATAATATAGAGGCCACAAACCTCTTGGACTCCCTGGCCAAGGCAAAAAAACCCAAGTGGCTTCTTTTTATCGATGACATGAAGCTCTTTTTGCCGTCACTGATTCAAGGCGCCGGGATCACCTTGTTTCTGGTGGTTATCACCATGGTGATTTCGCCCATCGGCGGACTCCTTATCGCGTTGGGTCGTATCAGTGGTGTACCGCCCCTTCGATGGCTTTCCTGGTTTATTATCTGGTTTTTCCGGGGCACCCCGCTTCTTCTTCAGTTGTTCTTTATTTATTATGGATTGCCCTCCCTCGGGGTAACGCTTTCTCCCACCACCTCTGCCATTATCGGGCTCGGGATCAACTATTCAGCGTATCTGGCAGAGATCATCCGTGCGGGCATTGAGAGCATCGACTCCGGACAGATGGAGGCGGCCAAGGCCATCGGCATGACCTACACGCAAGCCATGCGCAGGGTGATTGTTCCTCAAACCTACAAGCGGCTCATGCCCCCTGTCGGCAATGAATTTATCGCGCTCATCAAGGACACGGCCCTGGTTTCCACCATTGCCATGGTGGAGCTGATGCGCTCTGCCAATCAGATGTTCAACACCTATTTCAACGTGAACGTTCTGATCATTGCCGCGATGATCTATCTCCTGTTTACCACGGTCTTTACGGTGACCTTCGAGACAATTGAAAAACGAGTCGGAGCCTATGAAAACAGATAACGAGAAAAACCCGACCTCCAACAATGCGCCCATTATCTGTCTGTCGAATATCACGAAGCGGTTTGGTAAAACCACGGCCGTGGATGCGGTGGACCTGTCCGTGATGCCCCAGGAAAAGGTGGTGATCATCGGGCCGTCCGGCTCCGGTAAATCGACGCTGCTGAGAGCGGTGAACATCCTGGAGGAGATCGACGAAGGGACGATTGTTTTTGAGGGCAAGTCCGTGGGGTACGTCGAGAAGAAGGGCAAGCGGGTCCTGGATTCCCAGAAGAATATCTGCGCCCTGCGCGCTGAGATTGGTATGGTCTTCCAGCATTTTTATCTCTTTCCTCACATGACGGTCTTGGAAAACATCATGGAAGGCCCTGTGACGGTCCAGGGGAAAAGTCGTGAAGAGGCCCATATCATCGCCGAGGACATGCTGGAAAAGGTCGGGCTTTCAGAGAAGCGGGATGTCTTTCCCGCGACCCTTTCCGGCGGACAGAAACAACGGGTGGCCATCGCCCGAGCCCTTGCCATGAAACCCAAGATCATGCTCTTTGATGAACCCACCAGTGCCCTGGACCCCGAGCTTGTGGGGGAGGTGTTCAACACCATCAAGAGCTTGGCCGATGAGGGGATGACGATGATTATCGTGACCCACCAGATGGGGTTTGCCAGGGAGATTGCCGATCGGGTGATTTTTATGGAAAAAGGGCGCTTTATCACCGAGGCCCCCCCTGTTGAATTTTTTGGTTCCTGCATGACCAATACCCGTGTGGCCAGTTTTGTGGACTCTATTCTCTGATTTCGTTCTTTGATGACGGTGACTTTTTAACGGCCCTTACTGCGTGCTTTCTGCGGTAAGGGCTTTTTTTTTGCCTGCGGAACCGTGGCTTGGGAGAAACCTTGTCGGGATTTCATGGATGATCCGCATCACACGGGTCGGCCAGGGATCGATTGTTGTGTTCACAGGCGGTGGGCTTTGTGTAATAATAACTCATCGGGTTGAAATGATGTGAAGGAGCCTTACCTTATGCCCAACAGCAACCGCTCATACGGGTTTGAGGCTTCTGTTTCCGTAAGAGTCATGGAAAAAACTCGGAATTTCATTCTTCTTTTACCCGTCTCCAGCCTTGCTGTTTCCATTGAACCTTTGTTGAAGAGTTCGGCATCATGCCGACGGATCCCATGGCATGATTCCTTAAGCTGAACCCGATACTTATCTGTGAAAGGAGCTTGATTATGGAAAATGATGAACTCATCACTCCTGAATTCGTTTCCGAAGGTGAGGAAGAAAAGCAAGCCTCAAGTCTCGTCATTCCCCATCAGATTATGCCTGAGAACCTGGTGATTATGCCGGTTACCGGACGTCCCTTTATGCCGTTTCAGGCCCAGCCTCTGATTGTCAGCCAGGATAAATGGCAACCCACCATTGAAAAAGCCATCAATGACAACAATGGCCTTGTGGGCTTTGTGCTGGTACGGCCGGACGCAGGTGAAAAGCTTGGTCCTGAGAGTTTTTACGGTACAGGGTGTGTCGCCCAGATTCATAATGTCATGGCCGACGGGGAAAAACTGCAGCTGATGACCCAGGGCATTCGTCGATTTAAAATCGATGATTTTATGACCGGGGAAGCGCCTTTTCACGCTCGGGTCAGCTACCCGGTGGAGTCCAAGGGGGACCCGGAAAAACTTCGGGCGTATTCGGTTGCCGTGATCAAAGCCATTCGCGAAATCATTCCGCTTAACCCCTTGTACGGCGAGGAAGTTAAAAATTTTGTGACCCGTTTCAGCCCCAACGATGCCTCTCCCCTGTCTGATTTCGGGGCGTCCATTACCACGGCCCCAGGTGCGGATATTCAGGATATCCTTGAAACCACCTCTTTGATGGATCGCATGAAAAAGGTGCTGGTTCTCTTGAAAAAAGAGCACGAGGCCTTAAAACTTCAGAGTGAGATCAGTCAGGAGGTCAATAAAAGCCTGAGTGAGAATCAGCGGAAGTTTTTTTTGCGGGAGCAGTTGAGGGTGATCCAAAAGGAGCTGGGCATCGCCAAAGATGATCGCACGGCGGACATTGAGCAGTTTGAGGAGCGCCTCACCAAATTGGATCCGCCGGACCATGTGCTGGAGCGGGTGGCCAGTGAAATTGAGAAGATGCAGATTCTCGAAAAGGGGTCCCCTGAATATGCGGTGTCTCGCAATTACCTGGACTGGATCACCTCCGTGCCCTGGGGGGTCACCTCCGAGGACAAACTGGACATCAAGAGGGCACGAAAGGTCCTCGATCGGGACCATTCCGGGCTGACGGACGTGAAAGACCGAATTATTGAGTTTCTGGCCGTGGGCGTTTACAAGAAAGAGGTTTCAGGGTCCATTATGCTCCTGGTGGGGCCTCCGGGGGTGGGGAAGACCTCCATTGGCAAGTCCATTGCCGAGGCCCTGGGTCGTAAATTTTACCGTTTCAGTGTGGGCGGTATGCGTGATGAGGCGGAGATCAAGGGGCATCGCAGGACGTATATCGGCGCCCTTCCGGGCAAATTTGTGCAGGCGCTTAAAGAGACAGGGGTATCCAACCCCGTGATTATGTTAGACGAGATCGATAAGGTGGGGGCCTCCTATCAGGGGGATCCGGCCTCAGCGCTTCTCGAAGCACTGGATCCCGAACAGAACAGCGAGTTTCTGGACCACTACTTTGATTTGAGGCTGGATCTTTCCAAGGTGCTTTTTATCTGCACGGCCAACCAGTTGGATACCATTGCGCAACCCCTTTTGGACCGGATGGATATGACCCGCCTTTCAGGGTACATTACCGCCGAGAAGGTGGAAATTGCCAGAAAACACCTCTGGCCCCGCTTGATAGAGCGCAGCGGAATTCCCCGCAAGCAGCTGAGCATCACCCCTGCAGCCATTCGTACCATCGCCGACGGGTACGCCCGGGAAGCCGGCGTGCGAAATCTGGAAAAACAGATGAACCGTATCGTTCGAAAAGCCGTGGTCGGATTTTTGTCGGACGGTGGCAAGCCGATCTCTGTCGGCATTAAGGATATCCCGGAGTATCTGGGACCGCCTATTTTCCGAAAAGAGCGGCCCATGGAAGGGGTGGGCATTGTCACCGGGCTCGCCTGGACGTCCATGGGGGGAGCCACCCTTTCTGTGGAGGCGACGAAGATCCATGAGCTCTCAAAGGGATTTAAGCTGACGGGTCAGTTGGGGGATGTCATGAAGGAGTCGGCGGAAATCGCCTACAGCTATGTCTCCTCCAATGCCGGGGCTTTTGGCGTTGCCCCGACTTATTTTGATTCGGCTTTTATCCATCTGCATGTGCCGGAAGGGGCCACCCCCAAGGACGGTCCCAGTGCCGGGGTCACCATGGCCACGGTGTTGATCTCTCTGGCCTTGGGGAAAAAGATCGATCGGCCCCTTGCCATGACCGGGGAAATCACCCTGACGGGGAAGGTCCTGCCGGTGGGGGGGATTCGTGAAAAGGTGATTGCCGCACGGCGTAACGGACTTCGTGAGCTGGTGCTTCCCGATGAGAATCGAAGGGATGTCGATGAACTGCCGGACTACATCCGGGAGGGCATGACCTTTCATTTCGCCAAAGTGTATAAGGATGTGTTCAAGGTGGTGTTTGGCGGCAAGGCCAGGTAGCGACCCGGGGTGGCCCCAGGGCCACCCCATGATCTCCTTCTGGCCTGGCTTTTCAGAAGGGAAATGAACGGGAGCCTCCGAGACCCCACCATGGCTCTCGACTCGTGAAATATCCGGGATAGGGTGATGATCGCCAGCACCCGGATATTTATGGAGGGCCGGAGAGTGAATCACAATCAAGCAGATTTTGTCCCTGGTGAGCGATTGGGTCCCGATGAGATCCAGTTGCAAAGCGGACTTTTTACCAGCCTGGAGATGAACGACTTGTCGGCGGCGCTTCCTGTGATGTTTCTGGTGCTTAATCGGCACCGGCAGATCGTCTTCTCGAACCGGCGGTTTGTTGAGTTGGTGGGTTCACGGGATTCCGCCGTGCTCCTTGGGCAGCGCCCGGGAGAAGCGATGGGGTGCGTCCATGCCCTTTCCTCACCGGAGGGGTGCGGCTCGACAGAGTCCTGCTGGCTGTGCGGGGCTGCGAAATCCATTTTAATGACACAGAAAGAGCGTGCGGCCATCGAGGCGTGTGTGATTACCTGTGAGGGCCGACGGGTTTTCGAACTGCAGGTTTGGACCTCACCGGTGTGGCGTGACGGAGAGCTGTTTACCCTTTTTTCAGCCGTGGATATTTCCGCAGAGAGTCGGCGGTTGAGCCTGGAACGCACTTTTTTTCATGATATCTCCAATACGGTGGCGGCCATTTCCGGTGCTGCAGAGCTTCTGGTAGACGGGTCCCAGGAAACGCCGAATTCCGGGGGCATTGAGACGATCTTTAACGCATCGGAGTGGCTTCTTGACGAGATCCGATCACACAAAAAGCTGATGGAGGCCGAAAATGGCGAGCTTGAAGTCAGTAAAACGGCTATCTCCTCCCTGGAGACGTTGAAGCAATGCCTTCAGCTTTATGCTCGAAATAAATCCACGCATTCTTGCAGCCTTATTCTTTCACCGGACTCCAGCGATTGTCGGGTGGTGACGGATCCGGTTCTCCTGCGGCGAATTTTGATCAATATGGTTAAAAATGCCATCGAGGCAACCTCTGAAGGGGGGGAGGTCGTCGCCCGATGTCGTCCCCACGGCGCTGATATCATTTTTTCTGTGACCAATCCCGGGTTTATTCCCCGTCATGTTCAGTTGGGTATTTTCCAGAGGACCTTTTCCACCAAGGGCGCCGGACGTGGGGTTGGCACCTATTCTATGAAACTCTTTGCCGAAAGGTACCTGGGGGGAACCATACTTTTTACTACCTCTCCAGAGGAAGGCACCACGTTCACACTTTCCTTGCCCTCGGCCTGAAAATTGTTATTCACTCCTTGATTCTTTGAAAGTATGGTGTATGCTTAATTTTTTCCCTTGGGAAAAAGGTCTCCGGCGGCTTTTTGGTTCTCGTTTAAGCGATGTTGCGCTGATGAAATAGCTCTGTAGATAGCCATTAATAAACGATAAAATATCAAGCTTCAGCCGTGTCTCTCTATTTTTGCGCCCAACCTGTAAACTATGGTCTATAAGGGAAGTCATGTTTCGTTTTCCTTCCAGTGATTTCTGTCATATTTCCTTCGTATTTTCCGTTTTGAATTCGACACCAAAGGAGTGACAATGTTCGAAAAGAAACGAATGATGATCACCGGAGCCGGCTCCGGATTGGGGCGGGCTCTGGCCTTGATCTATGCTCGGCAGGGGTGGCATATCTGTGTGGTGGATATGGATGCCCAGCGAGCCGCGGAGACGGTACGTTTAATTGATGATGCAGGGGGCGATGGGCTGATGCAGGTGCATGATGTGACCACGTCCGAGGCTTTTGAGGACCTCCTTCTTTTTGTGAAATCGCGTTGGGGCGGCGTGGATGTGCTGGTTAACAATGCCGGTGTGGCGGCGGCTGGAGATCTGTGTTCTATTCCGGAGGAACGCTGGGAGTGGATTATGGATGTGAATTTAAAGGCGGTGATTCAGGGCTGTCGTTGCTTTATCCCCTTGATGAAAGAGCAGGGAGGAGGGCACATCGTCAATATCGCTTCCTGTGCCGGCATTGTCTCCTTTCCAGAAATGAGCAGCTACAATGTCACCAAGGCAGCGGTGATTGCCCTCTCCGAGACACTTCACGCCGAACTCGCTCCCAAAGGCATCGGCGTTACCGTGGCCGCGCCGACGTTTTTCAAGACGAATTTAATGGATCGGTTTCATTCCACGGACGAACGACAGCGGAAAATTGCCATGGGCTTGTTCGCCAAGTCGAACGTTACCGCCGACGATGTGGCCCGCAAAATTGAGCGTGCCGTTCGAAGGAAGAGGCTTTATGTGATCCCTCAGTGGGATGGCCGGGTGATGTGGTGGCTGAAGCGTCTCAGCCCTGAGCTTTTTCATCGGGCGATGGCTTTTTTTAATAAGAAGAATGGGTTTGAACGCATCTTCGGATGATGGCTTTCATATTTTGTAACGATTCAGCTTAAAAAAAAGCCTCCGGGGGTAAGGTGTGCCACCTTGAAAGCTCGTTTTGGTGCAGTATAAACTCTGTACACGGTGTACTGTTGGCACCTTGTAGACATAATGATTGCCAAGTAGAACCTGCGCTCCATGAAAAGCGTGGATTATGCATTATATTAAGAAAATAACGCACAGAGCCAAAATCATGGAGGCAGGTATGGAACCAATTTTATCGTATGTCGGTCTTGACGTACATA
>NZ_JAQYWB010000044.1 GCF_030145185.1 Desulfoluna sp.
GGAATTAAAAAAGGGAGGCGTTTGAGCTGCCCAGGGTACCTCTATCCGTAGAGCATTCGCCAACCCGCTTTCAAGGTGGCTCCACCTTGCCGCCGGAGGCTGTTTTTTTGTTCGCCTGAGATCGGTCACAAAAGAAACCAACCAAAGGAGAGGGCGATGTTTGATTACCTGTTGAGTCCCGACGCGCTGGCGTTAAGGGATGAGGTGCGTGATTTTGTCAAGGCGGTGCCGAGGCAGCTGCTTCTGGACATGGACCATGACAAGGTGCAGTTTCCCAAGGAATTTCTCCAGGAGGCTGGGCGCCGTCATTTGATGGGGTGCCGGTATCCTGAGGCCTGGGGCGGGCGGGGGCTGGACTGGGTGAGCACGGCCATGGTGATGGAAGAGGTGGGGGTATTGGGGTACATCATGGCCTGCACCTTTGGGGTGGGGGCGGAGTTGGTTTGTGATGCCATCATCCTGCACGGCACAGATGCCCAGAAGGAGAGGTACGTCAAACCCCTGCTCGCCGGAGAAATTTTTGCGGCAGAGTGCCTGACTGAGCCCCGGGGCGGCTCTGATTTTTTCGGGACCAATACCGTTGCCATCGATCAGGGCGACCATTTTCTGATAACCGGGCAGAAACGGTTTATCGTCGGGGGCGAGGGGGCCGATTATTTTCTGGTCTACGCCCGCACAGATGAAGAGGCCAAACCCCATAAAGCCCTGACCTGTTTCCTGGTGGACCGAGGCCCGGGCGTGAAGGTCGAGTACCTTTACGGACTCATGGGATGCCGGGGCGGTGGGGCGGCGCGCATTGTCTTTGACAAGGTCAAGGTCCCGAAGGAGAACATGGTGGGGCGTCTCAACGATGCATTTTCTGTTTTTAATACCATGATGATTCCCGAACGCTTAGGGACCGCAGCCATGACCATCGGGGCGGCACGTCCCGCCCTGGAGATAGCCACCGCCTATACGTCCAGGCGAAGGGCCTTCGGGAAGACCATCAACCAGTATCAGGGGGTGAGTTTTCAGGTGGCCGAAGCGGCCACTCTCCTGGACGCCTGCCGAAGCATGATCTACACCACCTCCCGGGCGGTGGATGCACAGGTGGACCCGGCACGGATCCGGCGCATGGTCTCCGAGTCCAAGAAATTCGTCACCGAGGCCTGCCAGACCGTGGCGGAGAAGTCGATGCAGGTGATGGGAGGGATCGGGTATACCAACATCTACCCCGTGGAGAAAATTGTCCGTGACCTGCGGCTTGCCTCCATCTGGACGGGCACCAATGAGGTGATGTCTCTTATCATCGCCGGTGAGTGGTATAATGAACAGGACATTGCAAGGGGAGAAGGGCGGACCCGGGATTGCGAGACAGACGCCGAAGAGGCTTTTGCCACGGATGAAAAAATTATGTAGCGATTCCCCCCCCTTCTACATTAAAAAAATGCCTTCGGCGTCCCTTTCGGGGGCTTAATTTAACAGAAATCAGGAGGTCAGGGTGTCCTGTCATGTTCCCCACGATGTTGCTGGCCATGGAACGCCTGTGGTGCTTCTCCACGGGTCCATGAACACCCGGCGCCAGTGGCGCCGACTCTTTGATGAGCTGACGCTGACCCATCGCCCCGTTGCCGTGGATCTGACGGGGTATGGAGAGGCCCCTTTCCCTGATGATCCCGCCGTTCATTCCATGGATGCCGAAGCCGAAAGGATCCATGCCCTTGTGTACGGCCATTTAAAAACGCAAGGGCCCATCCATCTGGTCGGGCACTCCTACGGAGGGGCCGTTGCCCTGTGTTATGCGATCCTTTATCCTGCCGCCGTGAAAAGTTTGACCCTCTTTGAACCCATGAGCAATCATCTTCTTGAAGAGGTGAATCATCCCCTTTACCATGACGGCAAGGCCTTGATTGACCGGATTTTTGCGTTCCATGGGAAGGGGGATGATCAAGGGGCCGCCGGTGAATTTTTTAATAGTCTGACCGGGACAGAGGGGTTTTATCGGCTCCCCCCCGGTGCCCGGGATGCCTTGTCAGAAGGGGTTGGCAAGATGTTGCTGGACTATCGCACCACCGTAGAAACCACCCTGACTCTTTCGGATTACCGTCGGATTGAGTGCTCGGTGTGCCTGGTCACCGGGCGACAGAGCCCTGCCTTGACCACGTCTATCTCGTCCATCCTCTGCGGAAACCTCCGGCAGGTTCAGTCGGTGACAGTGGCAGGGGACCATATGGCCCCTGTTTTCAATCCCGTTGGCGTCAACGCTTTGGTCAGAAAGCATCTGGCTGAAAAGGCGGTCTCCCTCACCGATTGCCTATAGCTCCTCGCCGTTTTGTTTCCCGATATCTGTATTTACATGGCCGTGGTCCGAATGATGACCCCTGCCTGTTTTTCTTTGTGTGCAGCCCTCTTGTTTATTAAACGTGAATAATGTTATTTTATGTGAACGCTTGGCGGTGATCTGGCGGAACGTCTTCGATGTAAATCGTGTCCGTCTTCATCAAGTACCCCAAGGGGTGAACCTACGGCCTCGTGTGTGTTGTTATCATTGGGTTGACTTTTTGCGAGGCCATCAACAATTATCGACGGTGTGGTCGTTGAGCACCGACAAACGCAGGGAGAACGGGATGAAGAGAGACTCAGGGATCGGTTCAGGGTGGGTTGGGGCGGCAAGTTTTCTGGCGGCCCTCTTTTTTTTCACGGCAGGCCTTTATGCCGAGGTGACGCTTGAAGACCCCATGGCGCGTGCACGGCGTTCCCTTGAAATGAGCCGATCGCTTTCGGATTATATGGCGGTTCTTGTCAAACAGGAGCAGTTTGAGGGTAAATTGGCCCCTGAGGAGCGGATTCTTATTAAATACGCCAACCCGGACAAGGTGTACATGCGCTGGATTGGAAAAATTAACAAGGGCCAGGAGGCCCTTTATGTCAAAGGCCAGAATGAGGATCGGCTTAAGGCCCACAAGGGTGGATTTCTCGGGTTGGTGACGGTGAACGTTGATCCCACAGGAAAGATGGCCATGGAGGGGCAGCATCATCCTATTTTTCATGCCGGAATTGAGTTTACCACGGAGGTCGTGCTTCATGACCTGGAGAAGGGGCTGAAAAATGAGGAGGTTCAGGTTTTTGATCGTGGCACGATGATTCTGGACGGTCGTGAGGTCATGACGGTGGAGGCGGTTTTTCCCGAGAAAATATCCGGTGTGGTCCATGCCGTAAAAAAAGGCGAAACCCTC
This sequence comes from Desulfoluna sp., assembly GCF_030145185.1. GTDB lineage: Bacteria > Desulfobacterota > Desulfobacteria > Desulfobacterales > Desulfolunaceae > Desulfoluna. Next base: position 3,216 of record NZ_JAQYWB010000044.1, read on the forward strand.
TGGGATATTGCGGCCCTTTATCATCAGGATATGTACGTGATCCTCAGCGCCAACGAGGGGGTGAAGAAGCCGAATGATATCAAGGCGGGCCAGTCGCTCTTGATTCCTGAATACTATTGCCGGCGTTCTATGAGTTATTTTGATGTTGCGACGGAGCTGCTCTTGAAAATTGAAAATTATGATTGGGATAACCATCTCTATGAGGTGTATCATTATCGGGATCTCAAATTCAACGTGGGGCTCAGCGGTGAAGACTTTAACCCGGAAAATAAGAAGTATAAGTTTTAGGTGTCGCGTGGATGTTTGATGGATGAAAAAAACAGGGGGAATTTTCCTCGTCTATGGTAAAGTGTCGGCTCTTCGGTGCCGACATTTTTATTTGCAGGGCGATCCGAAGCGGGCGAGACATCTCGATGCATGATTTATTTTTTTAAGCAGCAACCAAAGGAGTGCGTGTGATCAAGCGAGCAGTAGTGTTAACGGCCCTTTCTTTTTTTTTGATCCTGATTGGCAGCACCGCCTGGGCGGAGGGGCGACAGCACTCCCTGGGGGTCGATCTGGTACGGCCCATAGATGAAGACCAATATGGCGGCATGGTGGGGGTCTCGTATCAGGTGTCACTGGAGAGCCATTCAGCCTTCGTTGGCACCCTGGCGCGACGTTCCGGGTACACGGTCTTCGAAGGCCTGTACAAGGTCTATATCGACAGCTATTTTGATGGCCCCTTTGCCGCGGGTGGTCTGGTGACCGGCCGCTATGACGGCGAGAGTGAGCTCGGCCTCATCGGGGCCCTGGGGTATGAACTCAGCATCGACCAGAATATCGTGCTCTCGGGTTCCGTAGAGTGCACCTGGGGTTCCATGGACCATCCTTCCACTTCCCATCGAAATCCCATTTTTCGGCCCTCTCTTTCCTTGATATTTGCGTTTTGATCGAGGGGTATGCCTCGATAGGCCAACATCATTTTGTATCGACCGTAAATATGGTATCCTTCTAAGATATATTTAAAAATATGGAAGGCAATAATACGGTGTCGGTTCGGGCTTCGCAGCATGTTGTGTGCAAGGTTATTTGAACCTTTGTCAACGCCATTGAAGGGGGCGGTGTGAGAAACGAAACAGATATGCTGAAAAGTCTGTTGCAGCTGGGTGTTGAGCTTAACCAGGTTCATGACCTGGACATTTTGATGGAGCGAATCCTTGAACGGGCGCGGCGGTTTTCTCGTGCTGACGCAGGATCTATCTATATCCGTGAGGGCCATTGCCTCAAATTTTCTTACACACAGAATCGGACCCTGGAGAGCCGTTTGCCACCGGGCCACAAACTGGTTTACACCACCTTCTCGGTTCCTGTGGATAAAACCAGTATTGCCGGTTATGTCGCTGAAAGTGGCAAGTTTTTGAACATCGGCGATGTGTATGATCTGCCGGATTCCCTGCCGTATCGCTTCAACAAGGAGATGGACAAGGTCTCCGATTATCGGACGGCTTCCATGTTGACTCTGCCTCTCATTACAGCCACGGGGGGAACCACCGGGGTGCTGCAGGTGATCAATGCCCGGGATGATCAGGGGCTCACGGTTCCGTTCAGCTCGGAAGATGAGCAGGTGATGTTTCATTTCGCAGCCATCGCGGCGGTGGCCCTGGAGCGTGCTCAAATTACCCGTTCCGCCATTTTACGGCTCGTTGAGATGTCTGCCATGCGGGACCCCCGGGAAACGGGCGTTCATGTGAATCGCGTGGCGGGGTATTCGCTTGCGATTTACGAACAGTGGGCCCAACGTCATGGGTTGTCTGAAGAGGAGATCCATATCAATCGGGACGTGTTTCGCATGGCGGCCATGCTTCACGATGTGGGGAAGATCGCCATCCCGGACAGGATCCTCAAAAAACCGGGTAAACTTGATCTGGCGGAGTATGAACAGATGAAAGAGCACACCTTTATCGGGGCGCGTCTGTTTCATCCCTTCGAATCGGCCTATGATCGGGCCGCCGCAGACGTCGCTCTTTGTCACCATGAGCGTTGGGATGGCCAGGGGTATCCGGGGTGTGTGAGTGTTATGGGCGGAACATCCCTTGAGGGGCCCCCGCACTCAACCGGCGGAGTGGCCCCTAAAAAAGGGGATATGATTCCTGTCTTCGGGAGAATTGTTGCCCTGGCGGATGTGTTTGATGCCTTGTCATCCAAACGGGTTTACAAGGATAAGTGGAATGAGGAAGATGTGCTGGCGTATATTCGTGGTGAGCGGGGTGGGCAGTTTGACCCGGAGCTGGTGGATATTTTCTTTGAGGTGATCGATGAGTTGAGGCGAATTCAGTCTCTCTACGCTTTTTCTGAGTCGCCCTATTCATGAGACCCTTTGCTTGCCATAACACCAAAAAAAACCGGCCTTGGCCGGTTTTTTTGTTGTTACGCTAAAACAAAGGTTTAATAAAACTCTTCGCGTTTGAAATGGGAGGCGTCGCAGGCCTCATTCAGATTGCCGCCGGAGGTTTCCAGAAGGCTGGCGATGGTGATGGTGTCGAGGAGTTTGTAGAGATTTCGCGTGGCATCCACCCAAATATTACGGACGCGACATTCATCAGAGAGTTTGCATCCTTCAGGGCTCGTGACACACTCCACGAGATCGGTCTCCCCTTCAAATTTTCGGACGATTTCGCCAAAGGTAATGGCGGTTGGGTCTGCCATCAGTTTGTATCCCCCCTTGGGGCCACGAAAACTGGTAATATACCCGTCTTTTTTGAGATCACGAATAATCTGTTCCAGAAATTTGACGGGGATATCCTGGAGTCTGGATATAACTCCCACCTGGATGGGATCGCCCTCACGATGGCGGGCGAGTTCCAGAAGAACTCGGACGGCATATCGGCTTTTATTAGATAATCTCATATGTTTTTTACCCGAATCTTAAAAGAGTAAGTGCCACGTGTTTATTCCTGGTTTCTCTGCCCGGCACATTCAAGGCATTCGCAAGGAGGCCCGTCGTAAAATTTCAGGGCGCTTTTGCCCGGACCTGTGGCGTATTAAGCATAAGCGACCTCATAATTGTATGTTCTGCGAAGCTAAAAGATTATGTTGCCCGAGGAAGTCCTGTCAATGAAAAGTTTGGAAAGAGGATTTCTGTGGGATGTTAGGAAATTTTCACTTACTATTTGTGGCTTATTTAAGTTTTAATGATTGCGCTGGTGGGGCGTGCAGGTGGAGAGGAGGCTATCCGGAAGGTTCCCGGACCTTCAAGGGGTCACTCGGAGAAAGGGTGGGGGTGTCGAGGGCGCCGAGCTCCTCGGGAGACGGCAGATCGTCCACGCTGTTGAGCCCGAACAGCTCGAGGAAATGACGTGTCGTGGCATAAATAAGGGGACGACCCGGTATCTCTTTGCGCCCGGCCACACGGATCAGTTTCATGTCCAGAAGGGTGCGGATGATGCCACCTGAATCGACCCCCCTCAGGTACTCCACCTCGCTTCGAATCACCGGTTGCCGGTAGGCGATGACGGCAAGGGTCTCCAGGGCGGCTTTTGAGAGTTTCAGGGAAGGGGTCTGGTGCAGCTTGGTCGTCCATGGGGCCAGGTGCGTCCGGGTTCTAAACTGGTAGCCACCGGCCACGCGGGTCAGGAGGATGCCGCCGTCGCGGGAGGCGTATTCTGAGACGAGCGCTTGCACTGTCTCGGATACCTTCTCTTTTTCTGGCTCTGGAACGAGACGGCGCAATTTTTCTACGGAGAGAGGGTGGGGGGCAGAGAAAAGCAGGCCCTCGACGATTTGTTTAAGAGTGGCTTGGGGCATGGGAGACCGCCTCCTCGTGTGCCGGCCATTCTGGCATGGGCGAAAAGATGCGGATGATCCCGCTTTGGACATGCTGCATGATACGAAGGCGTCCCTGTTTGGCCATTTCCAGGATCGCCAGAAAGGTGACCACCAGCTCTGGCTTTGATTCTCGGGGGTGAAAGAGATCGGTGAAGAGAATGGAGCCTTTTCGAGCAAGCCGATCGGCAATCTCTTCGATCCTTTCGCTGACGCTGAGCGCCTCTGTGGAGAAGTCCACGGTGTGCTCCTGATAGCGACTGGCCATGAGGTCTTTGAAGGCGTTGACCAGGTCCATGAGGTCGGCTTCTATGGCGTCGGTATCCCTGGGCTGCGTCTCCTGGGGTGTGCTGCCCCCCTGGGACGGCGGTTCCTGATGAATAAAGGTCGTCGTGCCGAGCACCTCTTGCTTTCCCAGCCACTCTGAGGCCCGTTTCATGCGGAGATACTCCAGGAGAGGCCGGGCAATCTCCATGCGGGGGTCTTCCTCATCTTCCCCCTCTGCCGGGGGAAGAAGCATGCGCGATTTGATGTGGGTGAGGGTGGACGCCATGAGGAGAAAGTCGCCGGCAAATTCGATGTCGAGTCCCTGGAGCAGCTCCAGGTAGGCCATATACTGCTCTGTAATGAGTGCGATGGGGATATCAAGGATATCCATATCATTTTTGATGACCAGGTGGACGAGAAGGTCCATGGGGCCTTCAAAGACATCGAGTTTGACGGCATAATGGGTGCCGAAGAGTCGGTTCATGGCGGCCAGTTCCCCTGACAGGTTATCCCAAGGGGGTAAATCCCACAGCTTCTCGAATCTCTTTCATGAAGGGGACGCTGAATTCACGGGCTCGGTCTCTGCCCTTGATGAGCTCGGCTTCGATGATGGCCGGGTTGGCGATCAGTTCGTCATAGTAAGACCGGAAGGGGGAGAGGGTTTCATTCAAGTATTCAAAGAGAAATTGTTTCATCTCTCCCCAGGCAATGCCAGCCTCATAGCGTTTTTTCACGTCAGCTACCTCCGCCTCGGTGGCAAAGGCTCTGTAAATTTCAAAGAGGGTGCATCCCTGGGTATCTTTGGGCTCGCCCGGCTCCAGAGAGTTGGTTTTGATTTTCATGATGAGCTTGCGGAGTTGTTTCTCGGGGAGAAACAGGGGCACGGTGTTGTTGTAGCTCTTGCTCATTTTACGGCCGTCCAGTCCGGAGAGAACCGCCACGGAATCGTCAAGCATCGCTTCGGGGAGCACAAAGTGTTCTCCGTAGTGGTGGTTGAAGCGGGAGGCAATGTCCCGGGCCATTTCAATGTGCTGAATCTGGTCTTTTCCCACGGGAATTTTATGGGCCTTGAACATGAGAATATCGGCGGCCATGAGGACGGGATAGCTGAACAGCCCCATGGTGATGCCTTTGTCGGGATCGCCGGCCTGGTTCTCTTCGTTTGCCTGGACCTTTGCCTTATAAGAGTGGGCACGGTTCATCAGGCCCTTGGCGGTCATGCAGTTGAGGATCCAGGTGAGCTCGGGGACCTCCGGGATGTCTGACTGACGGTAAAAGATCGCGTTGTCGGTATCCAGTCCCATGGCAAGCCAGCTGGCGGCCACTTCCATGCTGGACTGCCGGAGTTTGGCAGGGTCATGGGAGTTGATGATGGAGTGGTAATCCGCCAGAAAATAGAAGGAGCGGACATCGGTTCTGCGGCTTGCTTCAATGGCGGGCCGGATGGCTCCCACGTAGTTGCCGAGGTGGGGAGTTCCTGAGGTTTGTATCCCTGTGAGTACGGTCTCTTTCATCGCGTTCATCCTTGGCGGCCCCCCAACATGTGGAAGGCCTGTATAAATCCAGTCAATAAGGTGGCCTTTCGTGAACCACATGTTTTTTTGAAAAACCCATTTTCGTGCGAGCTCACCACCCGTACGCCCCTCTTTCTATGCCGGAAAAAAGGCGAAAAATCAAATGGCAATCGGGTCCGGTGGCGTTATCCTTTGCGATATCGACAGGCAAAGGCGAGCTCGTCTTCTCTGTCGTGAAGTGTTCCGTCGAGTTTTGCGGCCAGTGTTTTTTCCAGGATCTGGCTGTACAGGGGGCCGGGTTTTAATCCCAACTCCTTAAGGTCTCTACCCATGATGGAAAGGGAGACATGGCGCAGCTGGCTCATGTAATGGGAGATCGCTTTTTTGATCTCTTCATTGGCCGATATTGCCATGACGTAGAGGAGCAGCTCCGTTTTCAAGGGCGCGAGTTGTCGGTGCAGATCGCTGTTTGAGGCCGGCAGGCTGTGGGTAAGCCAGAGGTAGACGCCTCGGGCATGGAATCGGTCTTCGGTGAGGAGCTTACGGTGTTTGGGGGCCAGCATGAGACGTTTAGCGACCACCTCGGAGACGTTCCGGTCACAGGGGGCCAGAAGGGTCAGGAAATAGATGACCCAGCGTTCAATGGGTTCGTCGGTGTACATAAGATCATGCCAGGCCAGGACTTTTTTGGCTTCATCCAGCTGGGCGATGAGGTCGTTGTGTCGTGAGATGCCGGGGTGGATGATTTCCATGAGGCCCAGATCGAAAATTCGAAGAATGGCCGGAATGGGGTTCTCCTCCTCGAGGATCTGCTTGAATTCGTTAAAAACCCGCAGGCCGCCCAACTCGCGGAATACATCGAGATGGATGGCATTTTTGATCATCTCATGGGTCACCTTGCCGATGGTGAAGCCAAATCGCTGCTCGAATTTGATGGCTCGAAAGACCCGGGTGGGGTCCTCCACAAAACTTAAGTTGTGGAGGATGCGAATCCGCTTTTCCTTGATATCCCGCTGGCCGTTGAAAAAATCGGTGAGGGTACCGAACCCTTCGGGGTCCAGCCGGATGGCCAGGGTGTTGATGGTAAAGTCACGTCGATACAGGTCGAGTTTGATGGAGCTGGTCTCCACCTCCGGCAGAGCCGCCGGTGAGGGATAATATTCCATGCGGGAGGTGGCCACATCCACCTTGAACCCGTTGGGGAAGATGATCACCGAGGTGCCGAATTTGGTGTAGGTGTTGATCCGGGCCCCCATTCTTTCGGCAAAGGCTTTGGCAAAGGTGATGCCGTCGCCTTCGATGACAATGTCTATGTCATCATTTTTCCGACGTAAAAGCAGGTCCCGGACAAACCCGCCCACCACATAGACCCCGAATCCCATGGCGTGGGCCACGGTTCCAATTTCTTTTAGAAGATCGAGGACCTCCCGGCTGAGCCGTTCCCTCATCAAAGAGAGCAGGGGCTTTTGTTTCGGGTAGTGGGGCTCCAGGCCCATGGCGTCGCTTTCAGGGCGGGCGTGTTCTTTGCTGTAGACCAGCAGGTTGAGCAGGTCGGTACGGGTGACCACCCCGACCACGCGTTCATTCTCAATGATGGGCAGAAGCCGTTGCTTGTTGCCGATGATCCGGTCCACCAGGGTGTTGAAGTCGGTGTCCGGGGCGGCCGTGGCCACGGAGGAGGACATGAAGTCCTGAACGGGGCAGGCTCCCAGGTTATGGGAAAGGGCCCGTTCGATTACCTGTCGGGTGATGAAGCCCAGCAGTGTTTCACTCTCGTCATCAAAGGTCGTGACCACCAGGGCATTGATATTGTAGCGCGTCAGGAGACGTGATGCCTCGGAAAGAGGAAGGAGCGGGGCGGTGGAGATCGCCGGAGAGCTCATGAGCTGACGCGCCGTCCTGATGGGTTTGACCAGAACGGGGAGAAGGGCGCCCAGTTTCTCTTCCACCTGGGCCAGGGGCATGTTCCGGACGGAAGCTGACGCGGCAAAGGCATGGCCACCGCCGCCCAATTCGGCCATAATGGTTCCGCAGTCCACTTCAGGCAGGCAGCTTCGGGCTATCACATGGATGCGGTTTCCCATCGCCGCCAGGACGAAAAGAACCCCCAGGCTCTCCATGCGCATCATTTTCTGCACCAGCAGGGCGAGGTCCGGAAGGTACTCTTCCAGGGCCAGGGAGACCAGGGTGATCTCTACCCCGTTGACCATGCGGCGTTCGGCTCTGTGCAGCATCTCGTTGATGAGGGCCACCTGGGCCGGGTCCAGCTCCTTGGCAATGAGGCTTGAGACGATGTCCAGGTTGGCCCCGCTGGATACGAGCCAGGCTGCGGCCTGAAAATCTTCCGGGGTGGTGGATGAATAGCTGAAAGAGCCCGTGTCCTCATAAATCCCCAGACAGATAATAGTGGCCTCTTCTTTGGTGAGGGGGATGCCTTTCTCCTGAAGGCGGGTCGTCAGGATGGTGGCGGTGGCCCCCACCGGGCGGATGATCTCAAATTCTCCCTTGAGGTCCTCCGGCTGGTCCGGGTGGTGGTCAAAGATGTGAATTTCAGGGGCGTGCTCTTTAATAATGGCGGCCACTTCGCCTAAACGGGAGAGGTCCCGTGTATCGACAAGCACCACACGAGCCACTTTTTCACCGGCAATATCCGCGATCCGTTTCATATTGAAGAGATAGAGCAGAGAGCTGATGAAAAAATTTTTCAGGTTTTTCTTTTCTCCAGCATTGGGAAGGACCACCACGGAGTCGGGGTAGAGCTTATGGGCGGCCAGCACCGATGAAATGCCGTCAAAGTCGGCGTTGATGTGGGTGGTGATGACGGTTAAGCCGTCATGATTGGGTTTGTTGGTCTCGGGCACGGTTTCCCCTTATGGATGTCTGTGATGGCTGGAAAAAGATCCGGAGTCCTTTGTTTTCTTCCCGACAGCAGAGGGCTTACAGCGGCAGGCTGTTGGGCCAGGAGCCCTTGCTTTTTTGCGTTCATGTCCGGTGTGCACATGAAAGGTCCCTTTAAAGGCGCGGGGCTTTGGCGTATACTGAGGCATTACGGCCGCACTTTTTTGGGATCGCCTTATCAGTTGCCTTGAAATAGCGCCAAAAATTTGTTTAGCTTCGCGGGTCGAGATCCGCTGAGCATGATATAACCAAGTGCCTCCTTCAGGTCAAGGCTGCTGCTGAGTGCCCATGACCTTATATAGATTATAATCAAGGATGTTTCATGACTGAAGAATCGTATAGCTACCTTTTTGGACCCGTACCCTCCCGTCGTCTTGGCCTCTCCCTGGGGGTCGATCTGGTGCCTTCGAAAACCTGTTCTCTGGACTGCGTATACTGTGAGAGCGGTGCCACCACGAAGCTTACGGTGAAGCGGTCTTCCCTGGTGCCGAAAGACGCGGTGATGGCGGAAATTGATCGTTATTTCGACGCCCATGAGCCCCCGGACGCCGTGACCTTTTCCGGGGCGGGGGAACCCACCCTGCACGCGGATATCGGAGAGATTGCGGCTTACATCAAAGCGCGTTGTCCCGGGGTTCGCCTGGTGCTCCTTACCAACGGGACCCTCTTTGACCGTGAAGATGTAAGGCGTGATGCGTCCCGGATGGATCTTGTCATTGCCGATTATGACGCAGCAGACAAGTCGGTGTTCAAGGCCCTGAATCGCCCCCACCCTTCCCTGGACCCTGAAAAGATGGCCGAGGGCCTCGTGGCCTTTCGAGATGAGTTTGATGGCGAGTTGTGGCTTGAGGTATTTATTGTCCCCGGGGTGAACGATGACAAGGCCGAGGTGGCGCGTATTGCCGAGGTTGTGAAACGTATCGGGCCGGATCGGGTCCAGGTCAATACCCTGGATCGCCCCGGGACAGAGCCCTGGGTGACACCTGCAGATGAAGAGACCCTCCAGTCCGTGACAGCAGCCCTTGGGTTCGGAGAGGTGATCGGGGCGTATCGCGGCCGTGTGGCGTCTGGAGAGAGTGAAATGGATGTTTCCCTGCAGATTCTCGGGATGGTCAAGCGGCGTCCCTGTACAATCGAGGATCTTGAGGAAAGTCTTGGAATGGCCCGCGTTTTGGTTGAAGATTCACTTACGGCGTTGATGGCGGCAGGTCGTATTCAAGAGGAATCTCAGGCGCGTGGAGTTTTTTACAAGCCATTGTAAAGCGATGATATATTAAAAATTCATTGATAAAATGGGTGAAAACATTTAATGAAGTCATAATAATAAGTCGTTTTTCTGAATTGTCTTTTCAGGAATCGTGCTTGCATGACGGGGGTTGTTTTCGTAGCTGCCCTTAACTTAAAGCCCCTCCAACAGTTATAGGGGCACACCCTGCGATGTACCTGTCCTGGCCATTCTAACCATACGGCCTTTTCAACGTCACGCAATGCCTGTATTCAGGGCATTAGGATGCCAACCCGTTCTCCAGTTTTCGTAGGAGGTTGATGATGCCTGTTTATCTCTGGGAAGGGAAGAACAGAAAGAACGAAACCCGCAAAGGGGAAATGGAAGCGCGCAGTGAAGAGGTGGTCCGTGCCAACCTCACACGCATGCGGATAGCACCGACCAAGGTTAAGCAGAAGCCGAAAGATATTCTTGAGAACATCACCTTCCTTCAGCCCAAAGTGACGGAAAATGATGTGATTATTTTTGCGCGACAGTTCTCTACCATGATCGATGCGGGCCTCCCGATTATTCAATGTCTTGAAATATTGATGAATCAGCAGGAAAACCCCACCTTTAAAAAAGCGATAAAAATGATTAAAGGCGATGTGGAAGGAGGGCAGACCTTTGCAGCCGCCCTGAAGAAGCATCCCAAACTCTTTGACACCCTTTTTGTCAATATGGTGGCCGCCGGTGAGGCCGGAGGTATTCTTGATATCATCTTGAGGCGTCTTTCCAATTATATGGAAAAGATGATGAAACTCAAGCGTCAGGTGAAAGGGGCCATGACCTACCCGATCGTTACCATCCTTATTTCCATTGTGGTGGTGGGGGTGATTCTGGTCTTTGTTATCCCCACCTTCACCGAGATGTTTTCGAATTTTAACGCAGCGCTGCCTATGCCGACTCAGGTCGTCATTGGCATGAGTGACTTTGTCCGGAGTAAAATTCTTTATATTCTGGGGGGGATTGTTCTTGCTGTGATCTCCTTTAAGCAACTCGGTCGAACGGTCAAGGGACGCAAACTCATCGATCAGACCTTCTTGAAGGTGCCTGTGTTTGGCATGCTGATTCGTAAAGTGGCGGTTTCCAAGTTTACCCGGACCATGGGGACCATGCTCAACTCCGGCGTGGCCATTCTCGATGCCTTGGATATTGTGGCCAAAACCTCTGGCAACGTGGTGATTGAAGAGTCTATCTATGAAGTTCGAGCCGGGATTTCCGAGGGCCGCACCATGGCCGACCCCTTGATTGAAAGCGGTATTTTTCCCTCCATGGTCTGCTCCATGATCGCGGTGGGGGAATCCACCGGGGCGCTGGATACCATGCTTGAAAAGATTGCGGACTTCTACGATGACGAAGTGGATCAGGCGGTGGAGAACCTGACCGCCTTGATCGAGCCTTTTATGCTGGTGTTTTTGGGGACGGTCATTGGGGGACTGGTTATTGCCATGTACCTTCCCATCTTCAAACTGGCCAGTGTCGTGGGGTGATGTCGAAGAAGACGGTTTATTCGACCGAGACCGGGGACAGCGTCTCTGATACCCCGGGACAGCAAGCCCGAATGGGCATGGAGCATGTGAGAAAACTCAGATGGTTGATGCTCTCTCGGACTTTGTTTGCCCTGCTGACCCTGGGGGCGACCCTTGTTTATCGCATTGGAGAAAATTTATCGTTTTTTGTGGAACCCCTCACCTCTCTTTATGTGGTGGCGGGGTTTGTTTTTTTGGGGAATCTGTTGTATCTGGCGGTTTTTCGCTGGTTTAAGCATGATGCGGCCTTTGGGGGCGTTCAGATCTTAGGGGATCTCCTCGTGGTCTCCGCGATCGCCTATTTTACCGGGCTTTTGTACAGTCCCTTTCTTTTTCTTTATCCCATTGTCATTATCTGCGGGACCATTATTCTGGGGCGGGTCGGGGGGCACTTTACTGCCGCCATGGCCTGTATTGCCTTTGGTCTGTTGGTGGATTTGCAGTTTTACGGGATTTTGAGCCCTCCCGGGTTTGAGGTGACTCCCTTTGTCGAAGAGTTGACCTGGCAGAATGTTTTTTATCGGACCTCGGTGCTTTTTGTTGCCTGTATGGCGACGTCCCTGGTGAGCGGGTATATTGCGGATCAGGAGAGGCGGGCTCGGGCGGACCTGGTCGTGATGGAGGAGCAGGTCAAACGGGTGGAAAAGATGGCCGTGATCGGGGAGATGGCAGCCGGCCTGGCCCATGAGATTAAAAACCCCCTGGCTTCCCTTTCCGGGTCCATTCAGATGCTGAAAGGCGAGAGAGGGTGGGAACCGCATCATGAAAAACTGATGGGGATTGCGGTGCGGGAGGCCGCTCGGCTCTCGGGGCTGGTGACAGAGTTTTTACTTTTTGCCCGGCCCGGGTCGGGAAATCCAGTTCCCATCATGCTGTCCCGTGCTGTGGAGGAGACGGTGGCCTTGTTGGAACAGGACCCCAGGCGGGGGCACCATGTGCGGGTGGAAACCCGGATGATGAATCGCCTGACGGTTTTTATGGATGTGGGGCACCTGCGCCAGGTGCTGCTGAATCTGTTGATCAATGCCACGGAGGCCGTTTCAGAGGATGGAACGGTTGTTTTGACCGGGTACATTAACCCCCCAAAAAAGGTGATCCTCTCGGTGAAAGACAATGGACAGGGGATTGCCGGGGAGGACGTGAAGCATATTTTTGACCCCTTTTTTACAACAAAAAAGGATGGAACGGGCCTGGGCCTTTCCATCGTCCACAGGTTGCTGGAAGAGTGCGGTGGCGGGATTCGTGTGAAGAGCCATCCCGGGGAGGGGACGGAGTTTATTCTTTCCCTTCCGTCGGAGCCCGGAGCCTTTCGGGTTTCATCAACTTCCTGACCGCTGTTGACAGGGGCAAACGAAATTGGTTAGGTTAGGGACCTTTGGTCAAAGCGAGGGCAAAGATATCTGAAAGACCCCGTGGTTTCGGGGTTGGGTACGGCCCGGACAGCCGGGTTCGCTTTGGCTCAGGCGGTGCCAGAATCATGAAATATCTGAAGCAGAGCTTCTGAACATATCAATGACGATGCGACCGTAAAAAAATATGTTGCGAAGGGTCTCCCTTCATAGGGAAGGGCAACCTCGGCATCGGATATGCCGGGGCAGGACTGTTTTTTTACGGAGCCATCAATAAAGTGAGCAGCAGAGAATGAGCAAAGAAAGTGCACAGGACGTCGTCGAGCAGAGAAAGGCGAAGAATGAAGAGCTAAGGGGCAAGGGCATTAATCTTTACCCCAACGATTTGCGGGTGACCCATACCGTTGCCGATCTGAAGGCCTTCATCGAAGCCGAACCGGAGAACACCGGGGAAGAGGGCGCGGTCTTTACCGTGGCTGGGCGCATGATGGCTATTAACCGCATGGGCAAGTCCTCCTTTGTCCGGTTTCGTGATCGCAGTGGCCTGATGCAGGCCTTTGTCGCCAAAGACAAGGTCGGGGAAGAGGCGTATGACCTTTTCAAAAAGATGGCTGTTGGCGACTTCCTTGGTTTGACAGGGACCCTGTTTAAGACCCGGACCGGGGAGTGGACCCTTCAGCCCACCTGCCTCTCTCTTGTGTGCAAGTCTGTGCGCCCTCTGCCTGAAAAATTCCACGGCCTGAAAGATCCCGAGAAACGGTATCGCCAGCGTTATGTGGATCTGATCATGAACGACGACGTCAAAGAGATCTTTCGTCGCAGAAGCCGCATGGTTCAGGCCGTTCGTGAGTTCCTGCTGGAGAGGGACTACCTTGAGGTGGAGACACCCATGATGCAGCCCATCGCCGGCGGCGCCGAAGCCACCCCCTTTGTGACGCATCACCGCGCCCTGGATATGGATCTTTACCTGCGTATCGCTCCCGAGCTTTATCTGAAACGTCTTGTGGTGGGTGGCTTCGAGCGTGTGTTCGAGATCAACCGTAACTTCCGGAATGAGGGGGTCTCCACCCGTCACAACCCGGAGTTTACCATGGTTGAATTTTACCAGGCCTATGCCAACTATGAGGACCTCATGGACCTCACCGAAGAGATGTTTGCCTTTGTGACGGAGAAAACCACGGGATCTCCTGTGATTGAATATCAGGGCGATACCATCGATTTCGGCAAGGCCTGGCGACGGATTCCCCTGCTGGACTCCCTGGTGGAGATCGGTGGCGTGGATAAGAATATCCTGAATGACCACAAGGCCCTCCTTGATTTTGCGGACTCCAAGGGCATCCACATCACCAAGGCAGAACGCATGGGGAAAGTGCTCACCAAGCTTTTTGATGAGCTGGTGGAACCCAACCTCATTCAGCCCACCTTCATCACCGGGTACCCGGTGGAGGTCTCCCCCCTGTCTCGCAGAAGCGACGTCAACCCTGAACTCACCGACCGCTTTGAGCTGTTCATTGCCGGACGGGAGATCGCCAACGGTTTTTCCGAATTGAACGATCCGGAAGACCAGCGGGGTCGTTTCCTTCAGCAGGTGGAGGACAAGGAGGCGGGTAACGAAGAAGCCCACAGCATGGACAGTGATTATATTGAAGCGCTTGAGTACGGAATGCCTCCCACCGCAGGGGAAGGCATCGGAATCGATCGGCTGGCCATGTTGCTGACCGACGCCGCATCCATTCGAGAGGTGATTCTTTTCCCCTTGATGAAACGGATTGAAAAGTAGCGTACTGACAAGATACCGTCGGTGGGGCAGCGCTCTGCCGACGGTTTTTTAAATACCTCCTGTGAAACGATGGTTGAATGAACCGAATCGGATCGCCCCTTTCCATATCGTATGAACTTCTCATTGCGCTGCGCTACCTCAAGGCCAAGCGCAGGCAAGCCTTTATTTCTTTGATTACCATGCTATCCGTTGCCGGAGTCGCCGTGGGGGTGATGGCCCTTGTGGTGGTGATTGCCGTGATGACGGGTGCCGAAAAGGATTTTAAGGCTCGTATTCTTGGTTTTCAATCCCATATTTCAGTCATGATGCGTGGCGGCGGCATTGCAGACCCTGAACACCTTCTCAGCGTGATTGATGAGGTGGATGGGGTCAAGGTGGCCGCCCCTTTTGTTTATGGTCAGGTGATGCTTCGGTCTGCCTACGGGGTATCCGGTGCGGTGCTTCGGGGGGTAGAACCCACGTCGGCTGTCACGCAGATTCAAGGGTATCCGCCAGAGCGTCTTGAAACATGGCTGGAGCGCAAAGCGCCTTCCAGGGGGCGGCCTTCGGCACCCGGCGTGATTCTCGGGAACGAACTGGCCCTGAATCTCGGAGTGGGTGAAGGCGACATGATCTACCTTATTTCACCCAAGGGCATGATCTCCCCCATGGGGCATGTGCCCTCCATGCGTCAGTTCCGGGTTGCCGGCCTTTTTGAATCCGGCATGTTCGAGTATGACAGCTCCTTTGCTTACATCCATATCGACGACGCCCGATCTGTCTTTCGGCTGGGTGACAAGGTGACGGGTATCGACGTCTGGACCCTTTCTCCTTATGATGCGGACCAGATCCGAGAGGCGATTCTGGATCGGATCGGGCCTGTGTATTGGGCCAGGGATTGGATGCAGATGAACGCGAGCCTCTTTTCTGCCTTAAAGCTTGAGAAGGCGGCGATGTTTGTGATTCTTATTTTGATTGTGCTGGTGGCGGCCTTTAATATCGCCAGCAGCCTGATTATGATGGTCATGGAAAAAACGCGGGATATTGCCATTTTAAAGGCCATGGGGGCAACAGACGGCAGTATCATGCGAATCTTTGTCTATCAGGGGACCCTGATCGGTATGGTGGGAACCTCCATCGGAGTGGCCCTGGGCGTGTTGCTGTGTTTTCTCCTGAAGCATTTCAAATTCATTGAGCTGCCGAAGGTCTATATCTTTTCAACGTTGCCGGTGCGGTTGGAGGCCTTGGATGTTCTGGTCATCTCCGCCTCGGCGTTCGGTATCTGCTTTCTGGCGACTCTTTACCCTGCGTGGCAAGCTTCCAGACAGAATACGGTGGAGGCGATTCGTTATGGGTGATGCAAAGAGAGGTGCCAGCCTTTCTCTGGAGGGTATTTCCAAGTCCTATTCTGCCGGGGGGGTGGAATTGGATGTATTGGCGGATGTCTATTTTTCCATGGTCGGTGGCGAACGGATCGCGGTGACGGGAGCCTCCGGTATCGGCAAATCCACCCTGCTGCATATCGTGGGGGCCCTGGATCGTCCTGATGCGGGACGGCTGATCTGTGACGGGATCGACGTGTTTGCGTCGGATGACAGGCATCTGGCTGAGTTTCGAAATCGGACCATCGGCTTTGTGTTTCAATTTCATCATTTACTGCCGGAGTTTACAGCACTTGAAAACGTGATGTTGCCCCGGTTGATCAGAGGGGATAAGGGCGAATCGTCCGCCAGGGATGCAGAAGCGATCCTTGACCGGGTCGGTCTCTCCCGAAGACTTCACCATCGGGCGGGCGAATTGTCCGGGGGTGAGCAACAGCGCGTGGCCATTGCACGAGCGGTGGTGGGACGGCCCGCGATTCTTCTGGCTGATGAACCGACCGGTAATCTGGACGGTAAAAACAGCAGTCAAATTCATGAGCTGCTTGACGAGTTGAACCATGAAACCGGAATGACGGTTGTGATCGTGACCCACAACCTGGAGCTGGCCGGTTACATGGATCGTCAGGTAACCCTGGAAGGTGGGCAGATAGTTGAACGGACATGATAACAAGGGAAACATCATAATGACTCGACTGACCAGATCTCTTCTCTTTTCTCTGATGATCGCGATCGTGGTAATGGCCGGAGCCAATTCCGCCTGGGCTGAAGAGGCCGCAAAACGAATTGCCGTTCTCCCTTTTCATGTGGGAACCGACACAGATCTTTCGTATCTTTCCACCCAGATTCCTGAAACCCTTTCGCGTCAATTGGAGCGGGACGGCGGGAAAATGGTGGCGGCTGATTCCCTGATGGGCGCCGTGGACGAGGCGGGTAAGGTAGATACGGCAGCTCTTTCTAATGTGGCTGCGTCGGCGAAGGTCGATCATGTCGTCTGGGGAGGGCTGACACAAACAGGAGAGCTCTTTCATCTTGATGTCACCCTGTTTGATGTCAAGAGTGGCCGCAGTATCCCCCTTTCCAGTGAAGGGAAGGGTGTGGAAACCCTGATCTCCACCGTGGGCGATCTGGCCGTGAAGATCGGGTCCAGAATTTTCAGCTTTGAAACCATTTCTGCTGTCAAGGTGGAAGGGAATCGGCGTATTGAAGCCGATGCGATTCTCCGTGTGGTGCGGGCCAAAGCCGACGACCGGCTGAAGAACGATGCCCTTACGCGCGATATGAAATCCATCTATCGCATGGGTTATTTTGAAGATATTAAAGTGGTGGCCGAGCATCATGAGGATGGAACGGCAACGGTGATTTTCCGCGTGAAGGAGAAGCCCACCATTCGAAACGTCCTGGTGAAGGGAAACCAGATCTTTGATGACGAAAAGGTGAAGAAGAACATCACCCTCTCCAAAGGGGCTATTTTCAATACAGGTTCTCTGAACACCTCCATTAAGCAGATCGAAAGCCTCTACAATGAAAAACACTATTACAAAACCAAGGTCAACTACCGACTGATCGATGTGGAGAACAACCAGGCCGATCTGGAATTTACCCTTGAAGAAGGGAAGAAGATCTGGATCAAAGAGATCGTCGTGGAAGGCAACGAGTTTCTGTCCGATAAGAAAATTCGGAAGATGATCAAGACCAAACAGAAGGGTTTTTTCTCCTGGTTAACCTCCTCCGGTACCCTGGAGATGGCGGATCTGAACGTCGACATGGCGGTGATTAACGCCGAATATCAGAAGAACGGTTTCATCGACTGCCGCATCGCGGATCCCGAGGTGGAGTACAAGGGCAAGTGGATCTACATCACGGTGAAGATGGATGAAGGTATTCGATACTCTCTGGGCAAGGTGGACGTGGATGGCGACATCCTGGACACCAAAGAGGCCCTGCTGGAACGGCTGACGGTGGGGACAGATGGGGCTGGGACTTACCTTGACCGGGAGAAAGTCCAGAACGATGTGGTGGCCCTGACGGATATTTACAGCAATGAAGGCTATGCACGGGCCTCTGTGGTGCCGGATATCCGGCGGAATCGGGCCGAAGGCGTGGCCGATGTAATCTACCGGGTCTCCAAAGGGAACCTGGTCTACTTTGATAAGATCATTATCACCGGCAACACGGTGACCCGGGACAAAGTGATCCGGCGGCAGCTCAAGATCTATGAGCAGGAGCTCTACCGGGGCGGAAAGCTCAAGGAGAGTGTCCGAAACCTCTATCGTCTGGAATATTTCGGGGACATCAAGGTCAATACGCTGGACACGGTCGATCCAGATAAGGTAAATTTATCTATTGATGTGAAGGAAAAGCCCACCGGCACCTTTACCTTCGGTATGGGTTACAGCAGCGAAGACAAGCTCTTCGGGACCACCTCTATTTCCAAGCGCAACCTTTTTGGCCGGGATCAGTCCCTGGACCTCAAGGCGCAGTTTGGCGGCACCGGCAACAAGTATTCGTTGATTTTTGTGGAGCCCTGGCTGTTCGACATTCCCCTCTACTCCAAGTATGAACTGAAAAACTGGGATGATGAATACTCCTCCTACGACAAAGAAACCGTGGGTGGCGGTCTCACCCTTGGGTATCCCGTGTTTGATTACACCCGCGCCTTTGTCTCCTATACCTTCGAGCGCAATACCATCGACGACATTGACCTGACCGCTTCAAACAGCATCAAGGAAATGGCCGGTGAGAACACCCTCAGCAGCATGGGATTCAGCCTGAATTACGACTCCCGCGATCGGCGTTACAACGCTCAGACCACCCGGGGCTTTGACCACACCCTGCGTGTGGAACACACCGGCGGGCCGTTGGGGGGCGACATCAGTTATTCCAAGTACACGGCCGAGTCGAGCTGGTTTTTCCCCGTTTTCTGGAAGGTGGTGGGGATGCTCCACGGTGAAGGGGGGATTGTCCATGAAAACAGCGACGGATTCCTGCCGGACTACAAGAAATTTTACCTGGGCGGCATCAACTCCATGCGCGGCTTCGAGTATCAGGATATCCACTTGAAAGACGATCAAGGCCTGGAGATTGGCGGCAACAAATACGTCCAGTTTAACGCCGAGCTGATCGTGCCCCTGTTCGGGGTGGAGGGGCTGGTGGTTCTGGCCTTTACCGATGCAGGCAACGTGTATGAAGAGACCGCAAACATCGACCCCTCGGATTTGCGTCAATCTTACGGCTTTGGATTTCGCTGGTATTCTCCCATCGGTCCGATTCGGTTTGAACGAGGCTACGTCGTGGATCCCCAGGATGGAGAAGACAATGCCCGATGGGAATTTACGATGGGCACGGCTTTTTAAAGAGATTGTCGGCCCAGGCCGACAGGATCATGGCGATGATGTTTGTTTGCATGCAGGTGAGAGTCAGGTTACCTGAAAAAGGCGGGCGTTTTTATGCGATTAGGTATCAAAGGTCTGGTGGCGGTCATCGCCTTGCTTCTCTGGGGGGGAACTGCCCTGGGAGCCGATGTGGCAAAAATCGGTGTGGTGGATTTTCAGCGAGTACTCAAGGAGTCCCGGGCGGGTCGAGAGGCCGCTGAAGTGCTTCGGACGAAACAGTCGGAGCGCACTTCAGAGCTTGGGCGTTTGAAGACACGTATCGGGTCTTTGCAGGCCTCCCTGGAGAGCCTGGAGCTCTCTGCCACCACCCGTGATATCAGCGAAAAACGTCAAGAGCTGGAAAAACTTATGGGGGTGTTTAAAGCCTCTGACCAGAAGTACAGTCGCCTTTTTCAAGAGATCAATCGCAGACAGACAGAAAAGATTAGAAAAGAGCTGGGCGGGATTATTGAGAGTCTGGGTCGCAAAGGGGGGTACCTTTTGATCGTTGAAAAAAAAGAGGTGCTTTATGCCCCCGCATCCATGGACATGACGGACAGGCTCATTGGCCTGTACGATGAAAGATACGAAAAGAGGTAAGATGAAACGGACCGTTCAAGAAATTGCCGACGTTGTGGGGGGGACCGTCATCGGAGATGGCTCCCGGATTGTGACGGCTCCGGCGCCCTTTGAAGACGCAGGAGAAGAACAGATTGTTTTTGCCGGAGACGCGAGTTACCTGAAGCGGCTCTCCGACACAGGGGCAGGTACGGTGCTGGTCCCCGAAGATCCGGGAACCACGGAGAAGAGCCTGATTGTGGTGGCCAACCCCCGGGTCGCCTTTATCCAGATTATGGAACTTTTTTCTCCTGTCAGGGAGGTGGCTCACAAGGTGAGCCCCCATGCCTGTATCGGAGCGAACGTTGCCTTCGGCGGACCGGTTGAGATCAGCCCCGGTGTGGTGGTGGGCGACGGTGTGACCCTTGGGAAGGGGTGCCGTCTGTACCCCGGTGTGGTGGTGGGCGATGGTGTCCGTCTTGGAGAAGAGGTGACCCTGCAGGCCAATGTGACCATCGGCCATGATTGCGTCATCGGAAACCGTGTGATGATCAATGCCGGATCGGTGATCGGCAGCGATGGCTACGGCTTTGCTCCAGAAGGGACCTCTTACCGGAAAATTCCCCACACCGGCATCGTTCAGATTGATGATGATGTGGAGATCGGTGCCCTCAATGCCATTGACCGTGCCACCGCGGGCCGGACCTGGATCAAACGGGGGGTGAAAACCGATAACCTCGTCCATGTGGCCCATAACGTGGAAGTGGGTGAAGACACCCTCCTTGTGGCTCAGGTGGGGATTGCCGGAAGCTCGACCGTGGGCAACCATGTGATCCTGGCCGGTAAGGCAGGGATCTCGGGTCATCTCAGCATCGGCGACAACACCATTGTGGGGCCTGCCGCAGGGGTGGTAAAATCAGTCGGTGAAGGGGAGGTGGTGTCCGGCACACCGGCCATGCCTCATAAATTGTGGCTGCGGCTTATGAGCCTGATGCCAAAATTGCCGGAACTGAAGCGAACCGTTTCCCAACTTGAAAAGCGGGTTGATCGCCTGGAATCCGGTGAGTAGCATTTCTATTTTTTTGCCTTCGTCAGAACAGATAAGGCACCGATCAGACTAATGACAGCATTCGCACCGTGTCGGTGCGCAGGACATAAGGACGTACCATGACAAACATACACCCGACAGCCATTATTGACCCTTCGGCGGAGATTGATCCCGATGCCGTCATCGGTCCCTATACCCTTGTCAAGGGGAATACCTCCATTGGTGCCGGGACGGTGATCGCCTCTCATGTGGTGATTGATGAGTATACCAGTATCGGCCCGGATTGCCGGATTTTTCAGTACGCTTCTGTGGGGGCCGCACCCCAGGATCTGAAGTATAAAGGAGAGATCACTCACCTCAAAGTGGGGCGGGGTACCGTGATCCGTGAGTTTGTCACCATCAACCGGGGCACCGGGGTCGGTGGAGGGCTCACCGAGGTGGGCGAGGACAACTTTCTCATGGCGTATTGTCATGTGGCCCATGACTGCAAGACCGGACGCCGGGTGATTCTGGCCAACAACTCCACCCTTGCCG
Organism: Desulfoluna sp.; assembly: GCF_030145185.1. Taxonomy (GTDB): domain Bacteria; phylum Desulfobacterota; class Desulfobacteria; order Desulfobacterales; family Desulfolunaceae; genus Desulfoluna. The sequence goes on from NZ_JAQYWB010000044.1 coordinate 24,496, forward strand.
GCCACTGTGAACTCGGAGACTTTTCCAACATCGGAGGGTTCACTGCCATTCATCAGTTTGTTCGTGTGGGTGATTTCGCCTACATCGGAGGCAAATCCGTGGTGGTGAAAGATATTCCCCCCTACGTGATTTCAGCGGGAGATCGCGCCACCCTGCATGGCCTTAACAAGGTGGGCATGCGGCGCAGCAATTTTTCTGAGAGCACCATCACGGAGCTGAAACGAACATACCGCCTTCTTTTTCGCATTGGGTTGACTTTGAATGAAGGCATTGACAGGGTTCGCGCCGAGGTGAACCAGATTCCAGAGGTCGTGGCCTTCGTCGATTTTATTCAGAACTCCAGCAGGGGAATCACCCGATAACGATGAGGCCTTGCAGGCCGTCCCCGGTGGGGCAGCCTGCGGTCCCGGAAAGGAATCACCCCATGAAGGTGGGAGTCATTGCGGGCAATGGCCAGTTTCCCCTTTTGTTTTCGCGTGCAGCAAAAGAGAAGGGGTACGGGGTTTATGCCGCAGCTATAAAAAACGAAGCGAGTCCCGACCTTGAAGGACTCTGTGAACAAATCGAATGGTTTCACCTGGGTCAGGTGAAAAAACTGATTCGCTTTTTCAGATCCCATGGCGTGACCGAGGTGGTTCTTGTTGGCGGTATTAAAAAAACCAATATATTCAAGGACATTCGCCCGGATACCAAGGCGGTTGCCTTTCTCGCCCGCATGCGTCATACCCATGACGATACCCTTCTAAGTGCCTTTTCCCGGCTTCTGGAGACCGAGGGGCTGCAGGTTCGTTCCTCCACCTTTCTTGTGCCGGAAATTCTGGCTGACGGTGGCCTCTGGACCCGGAAAAAGCCCAGTACGGCTCAGATTAAAGACATACGAACCGGGTGGGATATCGCCAAGGAGATCGGACGCCTCGACGTGGGGCAGTGCATCGTCATGGGCGGTGGGTCCGTGCTGGCGGTGGAGGCCATTGACGGGACCGACGCCACCATTCGCCGGGGGGGAAGCCTCGGGACCGGAGACGCCGTGTTGATCAAGGTGAGCAAACCCACCCAGGATATGCGATTTGATGTCCCGGCCGTGGGTCTTCAGACCCTTCAGACCATGAAGGATGCCGGGGTCACCGGGTTGGTGCTGGAAGCGGGGCATGCCGTCGTCTTTGACCGTGATGCCATGGTGGCCTATGCCAATGATAATGGCATGACCATTCTTGTGGTGGACGGCTCTCCAGCACGTTGCTCTGTTTTAAGCTGATCCTTTCCGCATTTTATTTTTTCAACATCGTCTCACAGACAGACTCCGTTAACGAGCACAGTCCGGTATCGTTTCGGGGGGTGTGACTCTCTTGATTCTTCCATGCCATGCTTTTTTGTGTCGCATATCGCCTGCCGCCAGGGTGGGCAAAAGGTTTAATACAATACCATTATGAAATTTTTTCAGGAACTGATAACCGGCGAAAGGCATCGCAAGATCCTGGGGCTTATCCGGAACAACTGGATGAAGCTGGGGGTTGCCATGGTCTGTATGACCTTGATCTCGGGATCCACTGCGTCCCTGGCTTTTTTGATCAAGAACATTCTGGACGATATCTTTATTGCCCAAAATGGTGAGATGCTCAAGCTGGTCACCTTTGTCGTGCTGGGGGTTTCCCTCGTCCGTGGGGTGGCTATCCTTGGCAAAGAGTACCTCATGAACAACGTGGGGCAGGGAATTATCACGACCCTTCGTAATGAACTCTATGGAAGCATCCAGGATCTCTCTCTCTCCTTTTTTCAGAAGGAACGGACCGGGGTTCTCATGAGTCGCATTACCAACGACGTGACCCTTATCCAGTCCATGGTCTCCACCTCGGTGACGGCGGCCATCGAGCATATGTTCACCATTATCGGACTCACCGGGGTGCTCATCTATCGCGACTGGCAACTGGCGCTGGTGGCGCTGGTGGTGGTCCCGGTGGCCTTTTATCCCATCGTGAAGCTGGGGCGCAGGGTGCGCAAGGTGAGCACGGGCACCCAGGAGTCGGTAGGGGAGCTCAACACCTTTCTCCATGAGACCTTTGCCGGGGCCAAGATCATTAAGGCCTTTGGCCGGGAAGAGTACGAGAAACAGCGATTTTATAAAAGATCCTGGGATCTGTTCGGTTTTGAAATGAAGAAGGTCAAGGCCAAGGCCCTCTCCTCTCCGGTGACGGACGTCTGTGGTGGCCTCGGCATTGCCGCCGTGGTCTGGTATGGCGGTCATGGCGTGATCAATGGGACCTCCACCACGGGGACCTTTCTCTCTTTTCTTACAGCGGTCATGCTCCTGTATGAACCCTTGAAAAAGCTCAGCAAACTGAACAACACCGTTCAAGAAGGGCTGGCGGCGTTGGATCGTGTCTTTGAGATCATCGAAATGGAGCCGGAAATAAAGGATTGTGACGGGGCTGTGGCATTCACTCCGGGTTCTCATCGGGTTGCCTTCGAGAATGTGACCTTTTCCTACGGGGAAGAGCCCGTCCTGAAAGGCATCGATCTCGTCGCTGAACCTGGCGAGGTGATTGCCCTGGTGGGGATGAGCGGTGGCGGGAAGTCCACATTCATTAACCTGATTCCCCGATTCTATGAAGTGACCTCAGGCCGGATCGCCATTGATGGGATCGATATCCGCAAGGCCACCACAGAGTCTCTGCGTTCTCGCATCGCCATGGTCACCCAGGACGCCATCCTGTTTAACGAGTCCATCCGGGACAATATCGCCTATGGCAACAGTGACGCCACCTGGGAGGACATCGTGGCAGCGTCTAAGGCTGCCTATGCCTACAAGTTTATCATGGGCCTCCCGGAAGGATTTGACACACGCATCGGGGAATTGGGCAGTCGGCTCTCCGGTGGAGAGAAACAGCGCCTCTGCATTGCCCGGGCTCTTTTGAAGGATGCGCCTATCCTGCTGCTTGATGAGGCCACCAGCGCTTTGGATACCGAAGCGGAAAAGGTGGTGCAGGATGCCCTGGAAAATCTGATGAAGGGGCGGACCACCTTTGTGATCGCCCACCGTCTCTCCACCATTCAGCATGCGGATCGTATTCTGGTGATGTCTAAAGGGGAGATCGTGGAGGAGGGCAGGCACGAGGCCCTCCTTGCAAAGGACGGGGAGTACGCGAGGCTTCATTCCATGCAGTTTGCACGAAGGCGTACAGGCGAAAAAATGTAAGGGTCGGTGCAGGAAACGTTTTTGTGCCTGGTTCTTCGTTTGAGGCGTCGTTGCGTTCCATTAATGATAAAAAAGTAACGATTCGGTTTATGACGCCGCAGGCATGTGACGGCAAATAAAAAAGGCGACCCTTTTCGGGGTCGCCTTTTTTTGTATGGGGATCAGCGGTAAGGACTAATCGTCACCGTTGATTTTGTCGCGGAGTTTACCGGAACACTTGAAGGTTACCACTTTGCGGTCCCTTAAGATCATTTCGTCGCCGGTGGCAGGATTGCGCCCTTTTCTCTCACCCTTGGTTTTGATGCAGAATTTACCGAAACGGGAAATCAAAACATCCTCGCCCACAGCCAGGGTGTCTTTCATAATAACCAGCAGGTTCTCAATGATATCTACGGACCGCTGCTTGGAAAATCCCATTTCGCTTACGCGCATCACAATGTCGTTCTTTGTAAGTGTCATACCAACATACTCCTGAAATTTGTGCTACTTTGAATGCCCGGTGAGGTGGGCACTGGCAATACATTATGGTGATTTGAGGCATAGATTTCCCTTAATCAGGGTAAGTTCCGTGCCTGAAAATATAGTTAAAATAATAGTCGTCGTACCCCTCGTCGCTGGATGCGAGCTCTCGATCCTTTGCCTTGGCACCCATAGAGTTCTTCCACAAGTCACGGGCATATTCGAAAAGTACGGTTTTCAAAAGCTCAGGGTTGGGGGTGATTTCACAGTTGTTTCCAACGAATTCTCTGGTTCCATTGATAAGGATCCGAGTATTCCTTGCAAATTCAGTGTCATCGATCTCTCCGGACTCATGCATGGCATGGAAATCGGAGATCACTTTTTTGGCTGTCCCTTCAATGGCATCAATACAATTCATGGCTTTGCTGGCAATGTCCCTGTCTTGTGTGAATGTTTCGGACAAAAACAAGATATGTCCTTACACAAAGTTTTTTTAGATATACGGATACGTTACCCTTGTCAAGCCTTGAGTGCAAAAGATCGCCTTATCGTAAAAAAAGAGAAGCCTCCACGCCAGGCCGTTTTCCGAGCCCGGTGGCGTATTGACCGGTATCTGGAGAGCGGAGGCGGTGATATCTCGTTATATTACGAGGTGCTGGTGTGGCTGCTTTGCGCCGTCTTTTGTGCAGGCAAGAGCGACCGCATCGAATACGGCCGGTGAACCTTATTGTAAATGGTTGACCGGAGCAACCCTTGTGAAACATTTTATCACCGGAAAGAAACAAAATCGGTTCAGAAAATGATTGCCTGCGAAAACGACCCCACCCTGAAATGAGGTGGATCCAATTTCCTCATACCCACGAGTGGTTATATCGATTGAGGCTTATCTGTCAAGGGGTTTGTCCTGCATAGAGGAGCTTTGGGGTGGTCTGGAAGAAAAAAACGGGATGAAGCGAAGGGCAGGAGAGGCAACACGGGGGGAGGTGTGGCGGTAAAGGCATCGGTTCCGCGTTCTTAATTGTTTTATTCCATTCTTTGGTAATTGATTTCCGACTATAAAATTTATATGCTTTGGGGTTTGAAGTATTACGCGGACAAGGCCTCTGCGGATCCGGATCCGATGTCCGGCGGAGCCCTTCATAAAACATAACAAAATGGCATGGAGAGACTATGGGTGAAGAGGTTCTTGGACAGGCAACCGCTAAGGTGGTTCAGCGGCTTCAGGAGGAAGGGGTCACGAATCTGGTGCTGCTGATGCGCCATTCGGCACGTCATTACAGCGGTGATCCCCGGCTGGAGCCTTTTATGGGCTTGACGGATACGGGGAAACAGGCCTCCATCGCTTTCGGGCGGAGTCTTGGGGCTGATTTACCCGTGACGCCCTGTTCCAGTTATATCGGACGGTGCATTGAAACCGCTTATCTTCTGCAGCGGGGCAGCGGATGTTCTGAGGAGAGGCTCAATTCCCTGGAAGAGGCTCTCTCTCCGTTTTATGTCAAAGATTTTCAGCGTACCCTCGAACTGGCTCTGAAATATGAGTTGTCGGGCTTTATCAGGCGGTGGCTCGACGGGGACTTTCCAGAAGAGGTGATCGCCCCTGCCTCTGAGGCCGCGTCCGTCATGCTGCGTTTTGCTCAAGGGCATTTGGACGGTGACTCCCCGGGACTTACCGTTGCTGTGACCCACGATTGGAATCTTTTTGCCATCAAAGAGCTTGCGTTGAAATTACCCCATGAAACCTGGGGCAAGGTGGCGTACCTTGAAGGGGTGTTACTTTTTCGCAAAGGGGGGCGCCTCATGGCGGTCAACCATCAGCGAGAGCCCGTTGCTGTGGACTCCGCCCTCTTGACGTCCAGGGAGGCGGCTGCGGTTCATGGATGAGTCGAAAACGCGGAAGCAGCGTGATAAACTCAAGCGTCACCTCACCTGGCGTGTGGGCAAAGCCGTGCGGGCGTACCGCATGGTGGGGGAGGGGGACCGCGTGATGCTCTGCTTCTCCGGGGGCAAGGATTCCCTGACCCTGGTCGATCTGATGATCGCCTGGCAGCGGCAGGCTAAAGAGAACTTCGAGTTGGAAGTGGTGTTCCTTGACCATGGTTTCCCCGGATTCCCGGAGGACCTTCTGGCCCGGCACATGGCCACGGTGGACCTTCCTTTTACCGTGATTCGTCAGAATGTCTGGGCCACCCTTCAGGAGAAGTGCCCGGATGGGAAGAAAATGTGTACCCTCTGCGCGCGATTGCGGCGGGGAGCGCTTTATGCCCATGCGGCCGAGAATGGGTTTTCTCACATAGCCCTGGGCCATCACATGGACGATATGGTGGAAACCCTGTTCCTCAATCTCTTTTATGGGGGGATGATGAAGGGGATGCCACCGAAACTGACCACCCGCAAAGGCGACCTGACGGTGATTCGGCCCATGGCCTTTGTGACAGAAGGGGATGTTTTGCGATATCTTCGTCTGACCGGATACGAAACGGCACCGAAAGACCTCTGCGGCGCCGGGGAGAATGAAAAACGACGGGAGGTCAAGGAGATGCTGGCGGACTGGCGAAAGAACCATCCCGGTCGCGTGGAGAAGATTTTCCACGGGATGGGTCATGTGGTCCCTTCCCATCTCTCCGACACCTCACTTTTTGATTTTCATAAAGGAGCCGACGGCCCATGATGTCCACCCACTCACCTGCATCTGTCAGATCTTTCCCCATGGCCCCACCCGTGGACATCCCCTTTCCTGTTGAGGCCAGAGACTGTCCCAAAAAGCGAGGCGATCGATCCGGAAAGGCGCGGTCGCCAGAGATGCAGAAAGGAACGGCCACCGATGCCGTGGATCACAGCGGGAGCGGTTCGCGTCTCGTGTGCGCCACCTGCGGCTTTCCCATCGCCCGGGAGACCGATCGAATGGAGGTGGGCGGGTCCCACACCCACGGTTTTGCCAACCCCCATGGCCTCTACTTCGAGATCGGATGCTTTGCCTCCGCCCCCGGGTGCGTCGTCTCCCAGGACTCTTCGGCGGAGTTCTCCTGGTTCGCCGGGTACCGCTGGCGCCTCGCCGCCTGCCGAGGCTGTGACGCCCATATGGGCTGGCGCTTTGAGTCCAAGACCGGCTCTTTTTCCGGGCTGATCCTTGCCGCCCTGATTCGCCAGGAGGAGGGCGGGGCAAAAGACTGAGCGTGCTCGGCAACGGCTGAACCATTGTGAGATAAGGTATTGTTTTAATTCATAGAAGGCCCGATGGTGGTGCAGATCAGAAAGATCATGAAGGCAGAGACGGCCGTGGTGTGTGAGCGGCCTCTTTTTATGGGCAAGGTGGCAGCGGGGTTTCCATCGCCGGCCGACGATTACGTGGAAGGGACCCTGGATCTGAACACCTATCTCATCAAGCACCCTGCGGCCACGTTCTTTGTCCGGGTGGCGGGGGATTCCATGATCGGAGCGGGCATTCACCCGGATGATCTGCTTATTGTGGATCGCTCCCTGGAGCCCAGGGACCGCAAAGTGGTCATCGCCGTGGTGGGGGGCGACCTCACCGTCAAGCGGTTCCGGCGGCGGGGCGATCGGGTCTTTCTGGAAGCGGAAAACGAGGCGTATGCCCCCATGGAGATGACGGATGAAATGGGGTTTCAGGTCTGGGGTGTGGTGACCAGCGTGGTGCATTTGTTATAGGAAACGTTCTTTGTGCTTGGTTCTTCGTTCTTCGTTCGAGGAGTGGTTTCATCTTATAAAAAATATTGGTAACTCTCCAGCTTCTGTGAAATCAAAAGAGGCTCTGGTGAAAAGGCGTGAGACATGGGATCGCAAGCCTATCCTTATGTGGCGCGTTGTCAATGGTGTGGGGGATGATAGGTGTGCTTGCGCACCGTTTAACGTCCGAAAAGCATCTAACGCCGCATTCTGTGATAAGTGTTGAGACGGGGCCGGTGGTTTGCGTGACGTTGAACGGTGCGGGAGCCGCACCCTACGGGCTGAAATGTTTTTGCGAAACTTTTGTCAAAATGAGACCAGGCAGAGACAGGATGACGTCCTCACACTCCCTGCGAATGCGGATGCGTTTCCGCCCAAGGTTACGCCCCCCGAATCGCATTCGCATACCCGCTTTCAAGGTGGCTCACCTTGCCGCCGGAGGCGAGGTTTTTTTGCAGTTTATTTTTTTAAAGAAACACAACTGGAGGCAGTTTTTTGATACCGCGTATTGTTTTTTGTGATTTTGACGGCACCATTACGGAACGGGACGGCTTTGTGAGCGTGTGCCGTACCTTTGCCCCAGAGGCCGTGGAGACCTATCTCCCCGGCGTGATGGACGGCAGCCTCTCGCTTCGGGAAGGGCTCACGAAGATTCTGGAGACCATCCCCACCGATCAGTACCCGACCATGCTGGATCACTGTGAAACCGTCCCCATCCGGCCCGGCCTGGAAGCGCTCATCGACTGGCTGGCAGAAAGGGAGGTGCCCTTTGTGGTGATCTCCGGTGGGCTCAAAGGGCTGGTGCTGCGGAAGCTGGGGCCGCTGGCCGAAAAGGTGGCTGCGGTCTACGCCCCAGACGTGGCGCTCGACGGTCCTTTTTTGAAAGTGACTTCCGATTATCCGGGTGAGAAAGAGCTCCTGGCCAAGGCCGATGTGATGGCCGCGTATACGTATAAGGAGGCGGTGGCCATCGGAGACGGCATCACTGATTATAACATGGCCACCGTGGCCACCCGCGTCTTTGCCCGACGGCAGCTGGCCGAGTACATGGATGCCCAGAGCCTTCCCTTTTATGCCTGGACCGATTTCCATGCCATCCGGCAGACCCTGGAGAGGGTTTGGGATAAAAGCTGAAAAGCATGCCTCCGGCGGCAAGGTGGTGCCACCTTGAAAGCAGGTTTGCGAATGCGCTTCGGGTGACGCATCATTGCCAGCACCCGGGGTTTCCGGTTTGCTTTCAGAGGTTGATTTTAAGGAGGCCAGGGGATGATCCCCTGGACCCCAGGGCACCCTTATGTGATGGGTTGCCGGCGATGTGGGGGGATAAGAGGTAGGGTGTGCTTGCGCACCATGGCTCAACCGCAACGGCCAGGAAAACTCATGAACGGATACCCCTCAAGCAGCATAGAAATGGCAAAAGGCGTTGGTTTTCCAGGTAAATGGTGCGTACGCACACCCCTGACGGCATCCGCGATTGCGACGTCAATTGATTCTTTATGTACGTCAAGACCGACATACGATAAAATGGCTTCCATACCTGCCTCCATGATTTTGGCTCTGTGCGTTATTTTATTAATATAATGCATAATCCACGTTTTTCATGGAGTGCAGGTTCTTACTTGGCAATCATTATGTCTACGTGGTGTCACGTGGTGGGTTGTTTTCGTTAATCTGGCCGTCTGAAGTAGATTGGGCTGAATAGTTACCTGCTTTGTTCATCGCTTGTCGCGCCGTAGTCCATCGACGTTGGTCGAATGGTGACGCATAGACATGGTCGTAGGCGGACGTGTCACGGCGTAGCCGAAGGCGAAGACGGATTCCTCGGGCCAAATCATATCCGCATTTGGACCGACGTAAATCAGAAATATGTATTTAAGACCTGTTTGTTAAACTTTTCGAAAGTTTAGCCCCCGGCAGGGCCGCCGGAGGCACAAGCTGAATCGTCACCTGTTTTTTTCATAACAGATGGAGCGCAGCGACTCCTTGAACCAAGAACCAGGAACGAAGAACCAAGAACGCTCTTTCTTTTAGGCTTTTTCTTTTACGCTTTTTTTTTGGGATTTTCCCCATGTCACGTTTTGCCCTTGTGGACTGCAACAATTTTTACGTCTCCTGTGAGCGGGTGTTTGACCCGTCTCTGGAGGGGCGTCCTGTGGTGGTGCTCTCCAATAACGACGGCTGCGCCGTGGCCCGTTCCAACGAGGCCAAGGCCCTGGGCATAGGCATGGGTGCCCCTGTGTTCACGCTGGCTGAGACCCTGCGTCGCCATGACGTGGCGTGTTTTTCGTCCAACTATGCCCTGTATGGGGACATGTCCCGGCGGGTGGTCACCACCTTGGGGGAGATGGTGCCCGACCTTGAGGTCTACTCCATTGATGAGTCCTTTCTGGATCTCTCGTCGTTTCGCGCAGTGGATGTGGCGGAGCTCTGCCAGCGCATGGTGAGAACGGTGAAACGGAACACCGGGCTTCCCGTCTCCGCAGGGGTGGGGCCCACCAAGACCCTGGCCAAGGTGGCCGCGGGGCTGGCCAAGACACACCCCTGCCTGGCCGGTGTGTGTGATCTCACCGATGAGACCTGGCTCCAGAGGGCCCTGGCAGCCACGGACGTGGGCAAGGTATGGGGCGTGGGCCGGCGTTATGAAAAGTTTCTCAAGGTGCGGGGGATCAACACCGCCCTGGACCTGGCCGGTGCCGATCGAACCATGATTCAAAAACGCATGGGGGTCAACGGCACCCGCCTTCTGGACGAACTCGCCGGGATCAGCTGCTTTCCTTTAGAGACAAACCCACCGGCCCAGAAAGGGGTCGGTGTCTCCCGCACCTTTGCCTCAGGCATTGACGACCGGATCTCTCTTGACGAGGCGCTCTCCTCCTACGCCGAACGGGCGGCTGAAAAACTGCGGAAGGCCGGGCTCCGGGCAGGGGTGATGTCGGTCTTTGCCATGAGCAACCGATTCGATCGGAAGCATTTCTATTACAACACCGCCTCCGTGCGGTTTCCCACCCCCACCTCCGCCGCCTCAGAGATCATCAAAGGTGCCCTTTCGGCCTTTGATGAGATCTATAAAGAGGGCCTCCCCTTTAAAAAGCTGGGCATCCAGATGCGGGAGCTGGTTCCCGAAAGCGAAGAACAGCTCCTTTTATTCGATACCGTGGATCGAACCCGCTCCACGTCCCTGATGAAAGCCCTGGACGCCGTCAACGCAACCATGGGCAACCATACCCTGGGCTACGCCTCCTCCGGCCTCTCCGGCCCCAAAACCTGGCGCACCCGCTTCAACCACAAATCCCCCTCCTATACCACCCGCTGGGATGAACTTCCCCGGGTCTCCTGAAATTATTAACCGAAAAACCTCCGGCGGCAAGGTGAGCCACCTTGAAAGCGGGTTTGTAAATGCGAATTGGGTGGCGTTCTCTTGGGCTGTGGCGTTCGCGTGATGTGTGTGGAAACGTGTATAGAGGCTGTCTCCTGGAATTCTGATCACCCACCCATGGTTTATGAGGGCGTTGGCTGGGCGCGCCGTGCTCCGTCGCGGCTTTTTTCTTTGGGCCTTTCTTGGGCTGTGGCGATGGATCGGTTTGAAAGCAAAGGGCTGCTTAACCACGAATCACACGAAAAGCACGAACAGGACAGCATTCAGCCGCCCCAAAGAGATTTTATTTGTAACCATTCAGTTCATGCCACCCAATCGCCATACACCGGTACGGCAGGGCCGATGAAGACGGAATCCGGCGGGTGCCTGTCCCCTATAATTACTGAGTTGAAGAGGCGACATGATGCTCAACGGCGAGATGGGTCAGAAAACTCTCCACATCGCGGTGGTTCCGTTTCCTGGGATGCCGCTTTTCATGAAAATAGATGGATCGCTTGATCCACGAAATATACGTCTCTTCGGTTCGAATGGAATAATGCCTCGTACGGATTTTATCTCTCACAGATCAAGAAGTTTTTTTGGACTGGGATTCATATTCCACCTTGATTGTGGGATAATATTTTCGTATGACTCTTGTGAGGTATACACAGTGACAGTGATGGCGGGGATATAATTCGCCTTTTTGGGTAAGGTGCTGTTTTGTAGTGCAAAAATGTCTCATAAAACAAGTATTATCATTTATACGTGATTGTTTACCTGATAAAACCGAATTTCGGAGTTTTATGGCGCATGTAAACCATTTATTGAGCATTTTTGCATCATAAAATGAGTAGAGACTTTTTATCGCGTGTTTTTACTTCATAAAACCGGATATTTGGGTTTTATGAAGCGTTTTTGCATATTAATAATAGTTCGTTGCCCCAAGGATAGAGAATGGATTACTTAAAAGTATTCGAAACAAAATTGACGAAGCTTAATCCAGAAGAAGATGAGTTTGTTTTACAGGTTGATGACTTAATTGAATCCATTCATCAAGAACATCATGAAGAGCTAATACCAACAATTTTTTGTTTTTTTGAAAAATTCCCGTTAAATGACTGTGGGGCTCCTGGAACTCTCGTACACTTTATCGAGGATTACTATCCGAAATACAAACAACTGCTTTTAGATTCGCTTAAGCGAGAACCTGCGTATAATACTATTCTTATGGTAAATCGAATATCAAACTCTAATTTATCCAAAGAAGAACGACAGGAATATGAATCTGTTCTATTTAATGTAATAGAGGATGGAAATATTAGTGAAGAACTTCGTAATGAAGCTAAACATTTCATTGAATATCAATCGAAGAGGAGCCGCTAACGAATCGCTAAACTCGGATTGTCATAAGCCGCGCCGCTTCGCTCTGCGACTTTTGGCAACAGGTTCGCTCAAACGTTAGGCACTTAGATATGAAAATCCAAAATCTGGTTCAGAAGTTCCGCCAGGCAGCAATCGAAAAAGGTGAGTTCGCGGAGCCAGCCTCCAAAGATCATAAACTGTTCGATTTAATGGCAGGTTCATGGCGTGAGCTTTTTGCGCTCGGTGAAGAGGGCCAAGAAGCTTTTAAGGAACTCCTGTCTGACGACTCTCGGTTTGTCAGATGTTGGGTGGCCGGTCAATTACTCGGACTTGGAGATACGTCCGGCGTTGAGGTGCTTGAGGTTGACGCAGCTCAGGGTGACATTCAAGCATTCAATTCTGAAATGACACTTGGGGAATGGAGAAAGGGACGTCTCAGTCCACCTTTCCTAAGAGAAAAGGAATAGCAAAATGTTGGTGTGCCTAACCTGTCATTTCACTGGATTGGCTGGGCAGTGCCGCTTTTTGAAGTAGGGTGTTTTTATTAAATTTTTCTTGAATTCCCGTCTGTCGGTATCACCCGCCAGTCTGTGAATTCTTCGTTAAGCACATAAAAATATGACCTGGAAAAATAAATCATTGCAGTTTATTCAATATTTTCAGGGAAATATGGAATAGACCGAAAAAATTGATTGCTTTGACTTTGATCAAATAGAGAAAATTGATTGGCTCTCTTTATTGCCCAATAATGAAGATTTAGAGGTATTTTATCAAATATGTGGTGGTGCTTGGGAAGAGCCTGTTTTCAAATCGTTTAATGATTTTATGGATTATATTTTTACAGTAAATCACGAATTTAAAGAATGGGATGAAGCATTAAAAGAAGTACTGAAAAGTGCTTAACAATGCAAATTATCGTGCCGAGATAAATCCGAAACATTAGGATAAGGTCTAAAACCTTTGAAATTGGTTGATATTACCTAATGGGTAGCTCGTGTTCATATTGAACCTCTTTGTCCGGGGTTTAAAAATCCGGGCCGCCGCCAGGCATATTTTAAGCTGGTGGCAGGCTTCACCAGATACGCTAAAAAGGAAATGGCATGGCTCTTAAACGCTTAAAAACATTATTCAGCATGATCTGTTTTGTTTCATGGGTATTTTTTTTTACGGTTATGTCTGCCTATGCTTATGATCATGAACGTTATGTTGATATAACAAATGGAGCCGATACCAACAGTGGTATAGAACCCGGATCATCTGCATGGAAAAATTTTCACTTTGCTGTGAATAAAATTAATAATGACAACTCGATACTATCCTCGGAAACGGTTATTTTATATGTCGCGGCGGGCACCTATCCCGCAGCAGGGGCCGGTATGCTAAGTCTAAGAATTAAAAGAGACAATTTTACTATTAAAGGGGAAAATCGGGAAACAACCATCTTGGAAGGAACGGGTGCAGACACGGCTTATTGGGTTGACGGCATTGTCATTATGCCAGGGTATAACAATGCTTTAATTGCAGATCTTACCATACAAAATTTTTCGCCTCATCCTTACAATGGTTCGGGAGTAAAGGTCGATCAGGGTACCGGTTACAAAATCTGGAACTGCATTATTAAAGGATGCAGATACGGAGTTTTTGTAACAACCACTTCCAGGGAATCATCACCGGATATTGAAGAACTGCTGATTTGCGATAATGATTACGGAATATATATTGATGCCTATTCATCACCGGTCTCACCCACCGTGACGGAATGTTCTATTTATAACCATACATCATCGGGTATTAAAATCATTACGCAGTTCAGCGGAAACTCTTCGGCATTAATTGACGATAACCGGATCTACAACAATGCAACCGGGATAGAGCTAATGGCGACCGACGGGGACATAGAGCCGCAGATCAAACATAACCGCATATACTCAAACAGTAGCTATGGTGTATATAGCTCTGCGACCGGCGGAAATTTATCCCCTGTTATTAAAGCCAACCGCATCTATAATAATCCTACAGGAATTTATGTCACGGCTGATAACTCTTTTACCTCCGATCCTGAGATCGAAAATAATCTGATATATGATACCACGTCAGTGATGGCCGACGGTATCTCCCTTGAAAGCGGTTCTTCAACCGGTGGCAATGTAAATGCGGTTTTATCCCACAATACAATCGTTGGAGGCAGCGGCAGCAGTATTAAGTTCAACAAGCTGTCAGGTACATTAACAGCTTCGGTTAAATATTGTATTATATCCGGAGCTGCGGGATTTGGTATTGAAGATATTGCATCAACATCCATTGCTGTAGATTATGTGGCAGCTTACAATAACGTCAGCGGCAACTTTTCCGGCGGTATAACAGAAACAAACACCGTAACAGCCGATCCTGATTTAGAGAGTGATTTCAGTCTGAAAATTACATCTCCCTGTATTGATGTTATTCCAGGCACGGTTACAGATGCTGCGGATGAGGATTTCGCAGGGATATCAAGGCCACAAAAGAAATCTGATAGCGGGCAATTGTACTACGATATAGGTGCTTATGAATATCCGTATAAGCCATGCGACGTTGTGATACCAGATATACCTAACGACGATGCAGTGCCTGATGATACTGATGATATCCCATGTTTTATCGGGACTCTGCATAGATAGCAGGCGGTTTAATAAAAAATAGAAAAAAGGGTAGCATCTTTTCAGCATTTTTTTATCAAAAGATGCATAGCCCATTGATCCTTAAATTAACTACCGTGTGTTAAGATGTAAATAGTCTAACCCTTCTAACGAATCACGATCTTATCCGGTTGTTGAATAAGCCCGGTTTTCACAGCGCTGTCTGGGATAAGGAGATATTTTTTTTTGACCAGGAGGGAGCAAGCGTGTTTTGAAAAACGCGCTTATCTCAGGGCGTGCAGGATCATTAGCCTTCAAAGAGGCTTAAATGAAATCGTTTGAATGTCTCACAAAACGCGTGTCTTCTTTCCGTAGAAGTGAGTTGCCGCTTCAGCCTTTACCGGACTACTACCCTGGCCCTGAGAGGGTGTGACAAGTCCAACTACGCCCGTGTCTGTGCGTCATCATTTGACCAACGTTAATGGGCTACGGCGCGACAAGGTGGCATACCTTCCCGCCGGAGGCTTTTTTTTTGCGCTGAATCGTTACAAGGGTTTTTACCATATCAAGAGGTAAGTAATGGACATGAATTTATATATGCAGAGTCTTTTGGTCGCTAATCCCTTGAGGGAGTCAACCCTTCGTACAGTGATTGAGACGTTACAGCTTCCTCTCGGGAGCAGCGGATTGGATGCGGGGTGTGGAATCGGTCTTCAATGCATGCTTTTGGCCGAGGCCGTGGGAAGCACAGGGCATGTGACTGGGCTTGATATATCTCCGGAGCTCCTGAATCGTGGCAAAGAGATTGTGAAAGAGGCGGGTCTGTCAGAAAGGATTTCGTTTCAGGTCGGGGATGTAACCAATATTCCCTTTGATAATGAAACCTTTGATTGGGCATGGAGTGCCGATTGCATTGGATATGGTCCCTGGGAACCGCTGCCTTTATTGAAAGAGCTATCACGTGTGGTAAAACCCGGTGGAATGGTAGCCATCTCTGGCTGGTCTTCTGAGAACTTGCTGCCTGGATACCCTCGGTTGGAAGCTCATCTAAGATCGACATCGGGTGGCATGGCTCCATTTATACATGGGAAGAGTCCAAAGACGCATTTTTTACGGGCACTGAGTTGGTTTCGGGAGGCAGGGCTAAAGGAACCCAATGCAAAAGTATTTGCAAATAGTTTCCATGCCCCGCTTCGTCGAGACATACGCAATGCCCTGGTTGATCTTTTTACGATGCGTTGGCCAGAGGGAGAGCTTGAGCTCTCATCCGAAGACTTGGAAGAATTCCGGAGTTTGTGCCAACCGGAGTCGCCAGGTTTCATTCTGAATCTTTCAAACTATTATGCATTTTTCACACACACACTATTTTGGGGTAAAACGCCCGCGTAAAGTCTCTGAAAAGGAGAATGGCAATCCAACGAGCTGGGTCGTATGATTCGTCGATTTCCATGGTTTATCCCGTGGATGGGTTGGGTTTTAGTGCGATGGGCAATCCTTTCTTATGTGATGCACATTAGAACAGGAGGGAAACCGGGACGGCCTTCTTTTCCTGGACGTCGGTCTGATGGCGTTTGGGGTGGAGAGCGCAGAGCGACTGCAAAAATACCGTTAATTTCTTTACCATGCGGGGCCTGACGGTTTTCTGGCGCGGTACCAGATGAAGTCCGCAAAAATGCAATAAGGCGACTGAAAATAAATTGATTATTGGTCTGCCCCCAATTGACTGGATGTTTTGGTGAACACCCTGTAAAATCGATTCTATTTTATTCAACCTGGAGGATTTTATGCATCACCGGTGTGCCGCCCTTGTACTTTTCCTCGGATGTCTCCTGATTGTTCGTCCGGTTCATGCGGCTCCTCCCTCTGTTGCAACAACGGGAACCAGGGTGGGATTGGTATTGATGGCCCAGTTTCCCGACTGCCCCGGCGATGTATCCATCACCCCGGCCGAGATCGATGCCTTTTGTAATGATCCGGACTACACCGGCTTCGGTAATGCCACCTCCGTTTATGGGTATTTCAGGATCCAGTCCAACGGGCTCTTGCGATACAATAATGTGGTTACGGCCTATTTTACGGCCTCCCAGGATCGTGGTTATTACACCGACACTTCAATTCGGTTTGGTACACGCGCCAAAGAATTGATCCACGAGGGCCTGTCGGCCTTAAAAGCAAAGGGCTTTGATTTTTCTCAATGCGATGCGGACAACAACGGCGTTCTGGACGGAGTCAGCCTTTTGTATGCAGGCAATTCCGTCAACCGCTGGGGCGAAGGCCTGTGGCACCATAAATCGAGCTCAAGTTGGGCCGGGTTGTCCGGAGAGGGCGTCAGTCCGAGTTTTCAATATCAGATCAGCCCGATTGGAACCGATTTGTCGATCGGGACCTTCTGCTTTGAAAGTGCGCATTTGATTTGCGGTTTTCCGGATCTGTACGCCTATGACGATAATGCTGCGGACATTGGTAATTACAGCCTGATGGGTGTCAGTGGGACAAAACATCCGCGTAATATCGATGCCTACTTGAAGATCCATGCCGGTTGGGCCACGGTTCAGGATCTGGATGCATCCACCCATGTGCGCGGGGTGGTTTCGGTGGACAACAACACCTTCTACCGCTTTCGGAACCCCAGTGCTCACCAGGAGTATTTCCTTCTTTCAATGCGAACAGATGCAGGTTACGAAGGCCCCTATGGGGGTGCCTCCTCCAGGGTGAATCCGGCCAACGGGCTGGTCATCTGGCATGCGCGGGAAAATGGGTCAAATACCTACTCGAGCATCGTTAGCGCAGCCAGTCCGGCGGCCGACTATTCGAAACCCTATGAGCTGATGGTTGTCGAGGCAAACCCAGGTTCCGGCACGACACCCTGGTACGATGACCCCAATCCCGGCACGAACGATGCGTATCATAGCGGCGATGTGAGTCATGCATCGGACGCGACAACACCGGCCCTTAATTTCTGGGACACAGCCACCGGTCGGACCACATCTTCACAGATGGATGTGAATACCGTCAGTGCCCAGGGCGAGGCCATAAGCTTTGTCGTGGGTTCAGGAGATGTGACGGGAGCCGCCGGTATTGGGCTGACTCCGACAGCCCTGACCGCCTCGTGTGATTACGGAACGGATGCACCCCCCCAACGGTTTGCGGTATTTAACAGCGGTGGCGGTACGCTTGATTATACTATCTCAGAATCGCTGCCATGGTTGAGCCTGGATGTCGGTTCCGGAACGGCCACCACAGAGCCGGATTTTATCACGCTGACCTATGATACGGACTCTCTGGCTGCCGGAAATTATGCCGGCACCCTTACCGTAACGGATGCCGGCGCAAGCAATAGTCCGCAGACCATTCATGTCGCCTTAATCGTCAATGCCCCGGTCATTCTTGCCACAAGTACCCCGTCCCTGGACAAGTCACTTTCAGCAGGGACGTCGGTGACGGACTCGTTCAGCATCGCAAACGATGGCGGAGGCACACTCCGCTACACTCTTTCTCAATCATCTCATTGGTTTACCCCGGGCAGGGCATCTGGCACGGCGACAGCCGAAACCGATGAGATCCAGGTAACCTATGATGCCTCCAACCTCGTTGATGGTGCCTATCGGGACGATATTACGGTTAGCAGCGCAAACGCCGGGATCCCATCCCAAACAATCACGGTAACAATGAACGTGACCGGAGGGGGAGACCTCATCGTCCAAAGTCCTGAAGGCGCTGAGACCCTGTGGCAGGGCAACCGGCACGATATCACCTG
Source organism: Desulfoluna sp. (assembly GCF_030145185.1). Lineage (GTDB taxonomy): Bacteria > Desulfobacterota > Desulfobacteria > Desulfobacterales > Desulfolunaceae > Desulfoluna. The sequence continues at coordinate 42,921 of NZ_JAQYWB010000044.1, forward strand.
GGTGACGAATGGTGCGGTAACCGGTGATGTGAAAATTGAATTGTACAAAGGGGGCGTGCCGGACAGCACAATCGTAGCCAGCACTGTCAACGATGGGTTCTATCAGTGGCTTATCCCCGACAACCAGGCGATAGGGACGGACTACCGGATTCGCATCACCAGTGTGGATAATCCGTCAATAAACGGTGAGACTCTTTCCGATTTTGCCATAGCCGCCCTGCCTCAGTTTATAGATATCCCTTGCAGTGAGGGGTTTGAAGCCGATTTGGGTGATTGGATGCAATCCGAAGGTGATGACTTTAACTGGCTACGGCATAGTGGCGGGACGCTTTCAAATTCGACAGGCCCTACGAATGCTCCGAATGGTTCATTCTATATTTTCACTGAAGCATCGCACCCAAACTCTCCTGGTAAATCCGCTCGGCTGGAAAGCGCTTTTGATCTGCGGAATGCGGCAGCACCGATGCTGTCCTTTTATTACCATATGTATGGTGAAACCATGGGGACCCTGGCGGTTCGCGCCAGCATCGATCAGAGCCATTGGACGACACTTTTTTCCCAGGCCGGTAACCAGGGCAACGCCTGGCAGGAAGCCCGTGTCGATCTGTCTCAATTTGCGGGTCAGGTCGTCCTGATCCAGATCGTCGGCATCACAGGCAACAATTATTTCAGTGATATGGCATTGGACGCCATAGGCATTGATGAATCGCTAAAAACACTGACCTGCGATACCCGGATATTCACCGAAAACAGTGCCGATGACGGCTCGATTTCACATGCCATAGCCGTCACCCTTGCAGGTGATACTTTTACATCATCGGTTGTTTCCGGTGATCATGTGACGGCAGGCAATGTTCCCGCCGGTTTGACGGCCGCGTTTGTGCGTGACAGTTCAACCCAGATCACCGTCACGTTGAGCGGCAACGCCATCAGCTGTGGTAACAAAGACACGGTCTCCGATCTGCGGATACAGTTCACCGACGGCGCATTTTCATCGGGCGATGCCTCCGCCATTGCGGGCCACACCCAAAGCCTGATGATTGATTATATCGAAATCGATGGATACCGTTTGCTGTCCGTTACAAAGGCCGGTATTGGCCTGGGAACGGTGACCAGTGAGCCCGCTGGTATCGATTGCGGCAAGGATTGCTCACAGGCGTTTTTCAAAGGGGCGACCATCACCCTTACAGCAACCGCCGCCGACGCCTTTTCCCGGTTTGCCGGATGGTCCGGGGGGGGCTGCACCGGCACCGGAAACTGCGTCGTAAACTTAACCGGTGATACTGTCGTGACGGCCATTTTCGATGCCGACGACCGTGATGGCGATGGGATCCCCGATCACCTCGATGCCTTTCCTGATGATGCGGATTACCATAACGATGGGGATAACGATGGAATGCCCTCTGTCTGGGAGACGCGCTATGGACTGAATCCAGCCATTGATGAGGCCGGACTTGATGCAGATGGTGATGGCCTCAGCAATTTGAATGAATTTATCAAGGGCACCGATCCCCGGGTTGTAACCAGCGGACCGGGGGTGGCGGAACTTGAAGCCCCGGATGATTTTGCAACACAGCAGGCGCTGACGCCCACATTAGAGACGAGCTATGCGGCAACAGCCTCAGCAGACGCCCATGCCAAAACGTGCTGGCAGATAGCTGGAGATCAAGAGTTCACGCTGGAGGTGTTTAGGGTCATTTCTCCGAAATTTAGAACCTGGGCCACGGTGCCGCTGGGCATACTGGATGCAGAGACAACCTATTACTGGCGTGCTCAGTATATTGATACGGAGGATATAGCCTGGTCATGGGCCGCGTATCGATCTTTTGACACCCAGGTTGCAGCAGACCCGGACCATAACGGCAATGGCCTGCCCGACAGCCAGGAGGTGCCGGCCGGCCATTCTCTGGATTTGGATCAGGACACCGTTGATGATTTGACCCAGGCAGACATGCATTGTCTGAGGTTGCAGGCAGGCAGCGCGCAAACCTGTCTCAAAAACGGCGATCATGTGCTTGCCGTGAGATCCTTTACCCATAGGGACGCGAATGCCATTGAAGAAGAGCTTGGTCGGCCGGCTGATTTGCCAGTCGGCCTGTTCAGTTTTGGGCTGCGGACAGATGACCCCGGCGCTGTTGTCTCGGTAAGGATGTGTTTCTCCGAACCTTTGCCGGTTGATATGGTGTGGTATACATACGATTCGATCAATGGGTGGTCTGATGACAGCGCACATGCCACCCTCAGCGACGATGGCCGATTCGTAGATCTTAAGCTTATGGACGGTGGCTACGGGGATGCCGATGGTGTTGCCAACGGCATTGTCGTCCACACCTCGGGCCCGGGAAGCATCATCACCAGCAGTGGCGGATGTTTTATAGATACGGCATCCGGTTTTAACCGACGCATGTAGCCTGTCTTCTGGTTCCCCTGATTTCTCAAGAGGCGTCTTATTTTTCACAGATTGTTTTTGTCAGATGATTTTATAGGGTAGGGTGGCCCTTAGTTCGGATAATCGCTGCGCAGCGGCGGATTTTTCCATGCCGCCTGATGGGCGGGGTGTTGGAACGTTTGGCCGGTGGCTGGTTGCAGCAGAGGATCGCCCGATTTACCTGTGTAGTATGCGCGGGGGGATCCCGCAATATCCTGATGGAAATTGTGATGAGCCGACTGCAGGGTACTTGCCGGGGCGTTATGGAGGATTTGATCGTTAGGGTCCGCAACCACAATCGCTGCCGCGAGAAGGATGCCGAAGAGTGGCAGTATTGTTTTAATCGCTGGTCGAAGCATCGTGTTTATTTCATTCCTGTGTATCACCACGTCATCATCCTATGCGGGAAGGTGACGGTGCGTTGATTGATTGATGGTAAACGGTGACTGAAGAACAGGCGAAAACGTATATGGAATAGTGGCGTTTGGCAAGGTGACAATTCGGTTCGGTACGGCTGTTAGGGCGGCTCGATGGCTTTTTCTGGAAAAGGGGCCATGTCCTCTATATGTGACCTCTTGTTTAACCCGGATATTTCATGAGAAAACAATCAAGATTAAGAAATAATCGGTAATTACAGCCCTTTATAGTAACATTTTCAGTCGTTTCAAAAATGGAAAATGTAATCCACAGTATTCGGTTTGATTTTCTCACCCTTCGGGCGAGCCGGGTTAGTGTGTCGTTCTTGTCTTGGTTTAGTACTTATGATAAATCAATGTTTGGGCATAAAAACGACAATTCCAAACCAGGCTGTACCTTAGCCCGGACATTTCATGAGAAACCGCAATGCAAAAGTAAATACATCTGCAGCTCTGGTGCCTTGAATATGAATGCACTCGACTCGTGAAATATCCGGGTCAGCCGGGAAAGTTCTTCCATAACAGTGCAAATGTTTGAAAAATTTTGACTTTATATATCCTTTTAAAATAAGGAAGGATGAAATGAAATGTGAAATTTCAGGCTTTTGGGGAAGAGTCGGTGCATTTTTTGTCGATTCAATTCTTTTAGGTGTCTTTGGCCTTCTTCTTGGACTGTTCTTTTCTCAACAATTTGTTGCGCTGGGTGGATGGGGTCGAGCGGTCGGTTTTCCCATTGCAGCTCTTTATTTTGTGATATTGAACAGCCGTCTCGGTGGTGGACAAACAATCGGGAAAAAAGTCTCGAAGATTAAGGTCGTTGATAAAGACGGTGAACTTCTAAGTTTGCCCAGGAGCACTCTCAGATATTCCGTTTTAGGTCTTCCCTATTTCCTGAATGGTGCCATAATTTCAGAATCAATTTTATACCCTTTTGGTTTCTGTGTTTTGTCATTGCTGGTCTTTGGTTTTGGCCTTTCAATCATTTATTTGTATGTTTTTAACCGTCGCACTCGTCAGTCGTTACATGACATTATCGCAGGTACGTACGTCGTTCGCACAAACACTGAATCCGTCGAGGCCATAAAACAAGTTTGGGCGGTGCACTACGCGATCTGTGGCCTCATGATTGTGGTCTCCTTATTCGTTCCAGTATTTTTGGGGCAGTTAAGTCAAAATGAATTTTTTAAAGAGCTTACAAAGACCAGAGAGCAAATACAAAATGTCCCGCAAGTCGTTTACGCCACGATTCAAGAGGGCCAATCAACTTTCAGCCAAGTAGGGGGTGAATCAAAAACAACCACCTATTTAAGTGCTCAGGCTTTTATAAAGACCCAGAATATTGAAGATGAAAAGCTTGCTTCTGAAATCGCAAATATAATGCTAAAAACTCACATGAAAGCAGTTAAAAAAAATCTCATTCAAGTTGTTCTCTCCTATGGCTATGACATAGGAATCGCTTCGAAATGGAGTAGGCATAGTTACTCATTCTCTCCAGAGTACTGGCTGGACAAGAAGGGCCAGGAGATCTAATGAGCGACGATTTTATCCGGTTGTACGACAAGCCCGGGCAGGCCTCTGCTCGGATTTGAGACCGCCCTTCCACCCTGTGACAAGGTGGATTGCCTTGAATTTAAAGGCACCCGGCTCGCCCGAAGGGAGAGAAAATCAGACAGAATACCGTGGATTACATTTTACATTTTTGAAACGACTAAAAATATGACTGCAAAGAACTGTCATTATGAATTGTTCCTTGGCTCTGATTGTTTTCTCATGAAATATTCGGGTTAGGGCTCGGTCGAACAATAATGATACACACTGCGGTGTTGGCCGTTTGGGCGGTGATAATGATTCACCGATTTTACACATATAGAGAAACTATGGCGCACATCAAAGCGTGTATATTTAATTTCAGGAATGGCCCTTACTCCATCGTTTCTATAATATCGATACTGCGAAGCAAGGGGTCTGTTTTAGAGCGAACCGGCTTCCCGCTGATCACCTTTGGCGGTGGATAAAGGGAGAGTAATGCCATGGCTCTATTTACTTCGTCAGGTGAAAGCCGTAACCGATTTGCAAGATATTGCCTGATCTCATTTTCAGAGCGAAGCGAACACTCCGAATCGAACCGGAGCCCTTTTAAGGCATCCATAGCTTTCTTCTGAGACTCGTCCGGCAACATGGGATAAACAGCCGCCTTCTCTTCCTCGCGAATGGTCTTCTCTGATTCTTCCCAGGCACGATTGATTCGGGCAATTTCTGATAGGGCTTTTTGGGCTAATGCCTTGCTTTTTTCCTCATAGGGCCTGCCTTTGACCAAAAGCACATGCCCCCATTCGGCAAGGGCTTTGATATCCTCGGCACGCACAGGTCTGTCCGGGGGCGGGTCAGATACCAACTCGTCTTTCGAGAGCTGCGTGACCCAGAAGCCATCCACCCTGGAGGGAGCGGGCTTTTGTCCGACAAGGGAGAGAGGAGGAGCGATCAGGGTATTCCAAGTGGCCCCTACGGCGGGCAGAAGAATGGCATTCATGCCCAAATGCCATGTCCCCACCACCGCAGAATCAACCATGTAATAGGCTGGAACACCCACCGCACCGATCGCTGTCCCAACGGCTGCTCCGCCAAGTCCTACAGGAATGCGGATAATGGTATCGACCGTTCCCTCCAGAACGGCCCACGGATAGGCAAACCACCAGCCGAAAACGCGCTTTTCCGTTCTCTTTTCTGCTGCGGACCAATATTTGCGCCACGCTCTGGGCACCCCCTTGATGGTAAACTCTTTCAAGGTGTCATCATACGCCCAGTCAAAAAAATCACCGCTTGTCTCAAAGAGGGTCTGATATTTTGTTGCTTGCCCGTATTCAGCAAAACTCTGTCCGGCCTTATTCACGTATGTCTTCACTCTTCTTGCAGGCCAGACGTATCCCGGAACGATCCAAATGTCATACCACGTGCCCACATGGTCTTCTATCTGGCCCTTGCCAATGAGTTGCCCTTTTTGTTTCATGGAGAGAAAATAACAGGGATCTTTCATATCGGTTTTAACGGCGGGTGCTCTCATGCTGGAACACCCCAGGGCAGATATCATCATCGCTGCGGCAACGATCCACTTTACAGATTGCATAGCTTTTCCTGCGCTCCAAAAATCACATAATAAGTGTAACGGTTCAGGTATGCCTCCGGCGGGTCGTTTTTTCAAAAAAAGCTCTGCAAAAAAAAACTTACCCGTTGAGTCGAAGGCTTATGGCTTAACGACGGGTAGCGTTTTATGAGCCTGATCGTATCAGGTTTGAGAAGCCGTGTCATAATAAGCAAATTTTCAAATTTAAGACGGCTGATTGATCATGACTGAACCTTGACAACCCAAGAGCCGACAGAGCGTGTCTGTCCCTTTCACTGATCATAGCCCGAAGGGAGAGAAAATCAGACAGAATACCGTGGATTACATTTTGCATTTTTACAAACGACTGAAAATATGACTGCGAAGGACTGTCATTACGGATTATTCCTTAGTCCTGATTGTTTTCTCATGAAATATCCGGGTTAGAAGGCAAGATGTCAAACTAAGGAAAGATATTGTTAAACAAAAGCTGGCAGATATCAAACAGGAGGCACCTTTTGCGTATAAACGCATAACCCCGGTTATTGAAACCCTTTTCGGATCAGGTATTGCGAAACCCGTCGCTGAATTGGAACCATTGATGACGATTAAAGGGTGATTGATCCCAATGGGATGGCCCGCACTTTTTGCCTGGCCCTGTGAACTCTTCTGTTTTTAAAATGAGCTAAAAATTGAAAAGCTCGGCCATGCGTTCGTCCATTATGCCCTCAACAACGGACAGCACCATGACCGCTGTGACGATTTGTGCATCTGAAAAGTCATCCAGGCGGTTCAATAGCTCGTTGAAGTGGCGTTGGTGAAATTCTTCATGCACCTTAAACGCATCTTTGCCCATTGGAGTGAGAAAAATCAGGGTTTCTTTTTTGTTGTGGGGCGGGGCCTGTTTTTTTACCAAGCCTTTTTTTACCAGTTTGCCAGCCATTTGGGATGCAGCACTCCGTGTCACGCTTAGGATGCTGCCCAGTGTGTTGATATTTACCCCTTCGTTGTGGCCGACGGCCCGGATGAACTGGAGTTCTCCTGGGTTCAGCGCAAGGTCGTTGCCTATGGGGACCCGGAGTTTTTCAATACGTATATGCTTGTCGATAATGCGTCGTATCTTGCCGGTCATATGACGGATGCTCTCTTCTTTTGAATTCATTCCTTTTTGTAAAGCAACTTGACTCTTTATTCAAGTGGTGTGAGCGTTTTATTGTAAATAGTCCGTTCAATGCTATTGTTTCCACTTTATTTTGTTAAGTTGCTTGACATTATTTCCGGAGTGCCTATTTTTTGGAAAATGAAAGGAGAAGAGATGGAGAATCAAAAACTACGAGATATTTGGGACCAAAGAGCTGAAATTCATGCTGCCGGAAAAGAGGCCAAAGCACAGGACCCTATGTCAACATTGTATCATGACAGCTGGTGGGGCTATATTCAGCCTCTTTTGTCCGAAATAGCCCATGGCAGGATACTGGAAGCCGGTTGCGGGACGGGGCGGTGGGCCGAGCACCTCGTTCCTATGGGATTTGATCTGGTGCTTTCGGATTTCTCCCCCAACATGCTGGCCAAGGCCCGGGCCTATGCCGAGGAAAAAGGCTTTGCTCATGGGGTCTCGTTTGAGGCATTGGATGTCTGTGACCTTCATTCCCTTGAAAGTGACAGCTTTGATATGGTCATCTCAACCGGTGAGCCCGTGTCCTTGTGCAATGATCCCGGACAGGCCATTTCAGAATACTGTCGGGTTGTGCGGCCTGGGGGATACGTCCTTTGCGACGCCGGAAACAGATACCGAAAAGCCTATGATAGTTTTGTCCGGTCTCCCTCAGGACGGGCTGCCCAGATCATTGAGACCGGTGACTATGAGATGGACAACAATATGACCCTTCACCTTCTGGGGCCTTCCGAATTAACCCGGATTTTTGATGATCTGAACATGGAACTGCTCACCTTGGCGGGCATAACGCCCATGTTTTCCTTTCCCCCGAATGAGCAGCAAAAAAAAGCCTTGGAAGATGAGGCAACATACCAGGCCATGGTGAAAATAGGCCGGGAATATGCCCGGCGACCGGAGATCGTTGCTTTGAGCAACCGATTGATTGCCGTGGCCCGCAAGCTGGTTTGATCTTTCTATCTGCTGGGGGCTATGAAGATGCCTTGTGCGAATGAATCGAGAGACTGACATTCTATGTTTCCATTTCATCCTGAAAGTCATATAAAGCGCACACTATTCGGTTGCCACTCCCAAGTACTTTAAGAACAGCCTATCTCTGGCCACAGATTCGGTGGACCATCGATAGTTGCCCATGACAGTCTGCACCTTTGTGGTTTCGATGCAGTCAAAC
>NZ_JAQYWB010000045.1 GCF_030145185.1 Desulfoluna sp.
CAGGAATGATCATGAATTCCTGAATGTCGAGGTTGTTGGTGGCATGGGAGCCACCATTGATGATGTTCATCATGGGAACCGGCATGTTGCGGGCATTCACCCCTCCCAGGTACTTGTACAGGGGAAGGCTGAAGGCGTTGGCTGCGGCGCGCGCAGCGGCCATAGAGACGCCAAGCATGGCGTTGGCGCCCAGGGCTGACTTGTTGTCTGTGCCGTCGACTTCGATCATGTGGCGGTCAAGGCCCGCCTGATCGGCGGCGTCCATTCCCATGACCTCGGGGGAGATCTTTTCCATGATATTGGAGACAGCCTGGGTCACCCCTTTGCCAAGGTAACGCGCCTTGTCTCCATCCCGGAGTTCCAGGGCTTCACGGGTGCCGGTGGAGGCTCCCGATGGAACGGCGGCACGCCCCGTGGCGCCGCAAGCCAGGGTTACATCCACTTCCACGGTGGGGTTGCCACGTGAATCCAGAATCTCTCGTGCCTTAACATCAACGATAGCGGTCATCTTTTCCTCCAGAAATTGCCCCTTCATCCATGGGAAGGAGCAGATAAACCTTGAAGGCATACCCGGTTATCGAGCATACCGATTTGTGAAACACCTTAGTTATAATAGCCCCGCAAAAAGCCGATCACACGACACAGGCCAACACGATGTGATGTCGCCATATTGTCGTCTCATAACACAAAAGACTGTTGTGAGGAGCGTGGGCGCCGACTGTTTACGAATGCATCTTGATTACGGGTGATAATCTCCCGGCGGGACATGATGATGGGTCCGTTCACTTCATAAGGCCAGAACGAACCAAAAATAACCTACAACTCCCCCGTGGCTCTGTCAAGTTGTCTCGGCCGACGTCTTTCGGGTTCGCCGGATCAATTCCCACACCAGCTCTGCCGTGATCCCCCAAAGAATACCGTGGGGGGTTTTCCACAGGTAGACCTCACGGGTCAACCCACCCCAGGGCTTGTGATACCGCCTGGGCAAACCCAACTCTTCGGCCGGAAGCAGGGTCACTCGACCTTTTTTCGGATGGTCATAATGGGGCTCGACCATCAGCCGCACATGGTGAACCTCGGGGTCTGTTTTTTCAAAATAGGAGAGGGGCAAGGTAAACCAGGCCGCCACTTCGTCCTTATTAATGGTCATGGTCTCCAGCGCCCCGTCGTCCAGGAGCCCCAGATAGCAGGAGACCGTCACCCCCACAGAGGTAATCATGGTATCCAGCTGCCCGATGATTTTCACCTGCTCGGGGGCAATCCCCATCTCTTCGCTGCACTCTCGCAAGGCCGTGGCCTGGAGATCGGAATCTTTGCCCGGATCAAATCCACCGCCGGGAAATGAAATCTCCCCACCCTGACGGATCCCCTCGGTGCGTGTTTGAAAAAGGAGATGAAGGTCTCCGTCTACCCACACCACCGGAGCCAGAACCGAGGAGTGAATAAATCGATCCCACCCCAAAATACCGGGGCGACCGGAAAAAGTCTGTTTCAACTGTTCAACGGCGTCCATGATCTGATACCTTTCCATGCCTGAATTAGAAGATCGTCCACCTGCCTTTTGATGCCTACGTCCTCGCCCTTGGCTCTGTCAACACAAAACCCACGGCATCCCGGGCAGGTCGTTCCCCGGAGCCTCCCTTTATCCGTCTTGCCCACTTGGAAAAATCAAGATTTTATTGATGCAAAAAACATCTCGTAACGAGTCAGTTAAACCTTTAAAAGACCTGTCTTTCATGACTTACCAGCACACGAGCACCCTTCCGGCTCCGGCAAAAACAGGCGAACACCCTCCCCGTTTGTCCTTTTTTTAAACAAATGACAGACGAAGAGGCCAGACGAAAGAATGACCGCCCACCCGAGCCGTCCCTTGACGTGTTGTGTTCCCAAACGCAAAAAAGCCCCCGCATCCAAGGATACGGGGGCTTTTTCAAACACTGGGGTCATGCACGAATCACTGGTTGTTCGCGAAGTAGTGATCCACCTGCTCTGCCGCAAGGCCCACATAACGGGCTGGGGTCAGGGCCTTCATGCGCGCCTTGGCATCGGCGGGGACCTTTTCAAGGGCGTCGATAAACGTGGACAACTCATCGGCCGTAATCCGCACACCGCGCGTCAGGGATTTCAGCTTCTCGTAAGGATTTTCTTCCCCGTAGACGCGCATCACGGTCTGAATGGGTTCGGCCAGAAGCTCCTGGTTCCCATCAAGATCGGCGAGCATGGCCGCTTCGTTGAGCTCCATTTTACCCATGCCCTTGATGGTGTTTTTGAGACCAATGATGACGTATCCGAAGAGCGCCCCCATGTTTCTGAGCACGGTGCTGTCGGTCAGATCTCTCTGAAACCTGGAGTTGAGAAGCTTCACGGCGAGGTGATCCATCATGGAAATGGCCAGCCCCAAGTTCCCTTCGCTATTTTCAAAATCAATAGGATTCACTTTATGGGGCATGGTGGACGAGCCCACCTCACCGGCAATGGTCCTCTGCTTGAAGTACCCCAGGGAGACGTAACCCCACATATCGCGGTCCAGATCGATCACGATGGAAGCAGCCCGCACCATGGAGTGCAGGGCTTCGGCGATATAGCTGTTGGGGTTGATCTGGGTGGTGTAATACAAGGGGCTGATTTTCAGATAGTCGCGCACAAAGCGCTCCCCGGCAGCGATCCAATCCACCTCGGGAAAAGCCGCGGTGTGGGCATTGTAGCCACCGGTGGCCCCGTTCATCTTGGCACCGATGTCCACAGACTTTAAGTGGCCCATCTCACGCCGAATACGCCAGGCAAAGTTCACCATCTCCTTGCCCACGGTGGTGGGGGTGGCGGGCTGACCATGGGTGCGGGACATCATGGGCTTGGCGCGCCAGCTCCTGGCCTTGGTCTCCACGTCGGAAAGAAGAGCGTCCATGACAGCCAGCACCTCGGTACGTCCTTTTTCAATCATCAAGGCGTAAGCGGTGTTGTTGATGTCATCAGACGTGCAGGCGAAATGGGTCCACTCACGAATGTCGGAGTGGCCCTTTTCCTCAAGCTTCTCCTTGATATAATACTCCACCGCTTTCACGTCGTGGTTGGTGGTGCGCTCAATCTCTTTGATGCGCAAGGCCCCTTCCTCATCGAAGGTATCGGAGATCTCTCGAACGGCGGCCTTCCACCCCTCTTCGGGTACGGCAAATCCGAGGTCATCGATGATGAATTCCAGCCACCGGGCCTCCACCAGCACGCGATGACGAATCAATCCGTACTCCGAAAAAATGTCCCGAAGCGATTCGGTGAGCCTTCTATACCTGCCGTCAAGAACGGTTAATGCCTTCACTTGATCCATGGTCTGTTGTCCTGTTGTGGTTTGGTTATTTATTCATATTCGATCAAATCACCGCGACGATGGGGCGGCCCGCCCATGGGTGATTTCAGCGTTGACGGGAGCATCTTCATTTTTTCGAGTCTGTAACTATGCCTCTTTTTAAGCCTGAACCCAAGGGATTACGCGGGCAGTCCTATCACATCCTGCCGGGAGGAGACAACCGCTTTCCCATAAGCCGGGTGACTCAAAGGGGGTCCACATCATGGCAGCTTTTTTTCAAGTGCCTCCAGAAACGCCGACATCGCAGGGCCAATTCCTCCTTGTCCCGGCAAAGGTGGGGCAACCCCAGCTCCACGGTAATCGATTGTTCCACGCTTAAGGAGAGGTCCACTTTAAAGACGAGCTCCCCGTTATGGGCAGCCAGGGTGACGTCATCCACCGCAAAGGAGGTCAGAGACCGATCCCGGGCCAGCAAGCTCTGAAGAGCCTCACAGTCCAAGCCATCCCGAACCCGCTCCACCATGGCCTCTTCACCAATTTTTATCTCAGCAGGATCTGCTGCGATCATGGGTCCTCCCTGGGGATCGTCCGTCCTTCGGCCATGGCCGACAAAGCGTTCCGATCAAATCATCTGAAAAATTGAGAGGTTTGCCTGGTTCCGCGGAACGTTTTCTTTCCATCGGAAGTCCCTCATGCTCTGTTAGGATGCCCTTCACAAGACCACACTTGAAAAAAGAGATCAACTCTGTTAACCCCTTTTCAGTGAAATGCCCGGTATGCAAGGCCATTCGATTCTTCCACCGTCGATGCATGCGAAGAGTGAAGGCATGCCCTACACACAGACTTCTTAACATAAGGCGGAGACAGTGCACCCCATCGGATTTCTCAACCTGTCATCCCACACGGCTCTTCTTGAGCTGTGCCAAACAGACCCCTTCCTCTCCGCCCATCTTCAGCCAATCCAATCGGGCAGCACGCGGCGTATCGCACGGGGTATCCTCAGAGGATGGCTCGACGGTGGCCTGCTCCCCCTCCCCTTTGCCCATGTGCTGGCCCGATGGCAAAAAGGGATTTGTGTCCTCGCCGCCGTTCAAAATACAGGAAGCGCCCTCGTCACCCCCGGCACCTCTCCGCTTTCCGACTTCCGGGACCTCACCGGCAAGCGGATCCTTTTTTCCTGTATCGGCTCCATGGAGTACCTTCTGATCCACCGACTCTTCCGGGAGTGCGGCCTTGACTTAAGCCCCGAGGCCAGCCCTCATGGGGTCCTGGCCGAACAGATGGCCCCGGACCTCATCCCCGATGCCCTGCGATACAACCCGGACGGATCCATTGGAGCCGCCGTCATAGAGGAACCGGCCCTTTCCGCGATACTCGCCGAAGGAAAGTCCACTCAACTTGTCCACTGCCACGACCTCTGGCCGGAATACACCGGAGCCGTACTCGTGGTCCGCAGCACCGACGCCCCGGAAAACCGGGACCATTTGACCAAACTGGCCCAGGCCCTTCTCAATGCCGGGGCCGCCACCTCGCCTCCCCCCGGAGCGCCCACGCTGTCTCCCCCCTGCCGCGCGGACTTTCTCACCACGGGCCGTTATCTGGACAGTGAACAACTCTCCCCCATGATCGCCTCTTTCCTGTAATCCGGACCTCCCGGCGCCTCTCCTTTTCCCCAGGGAACTCTCCACGCAGCATAAACAAGATACAGCAGGACTTTATAAGGGAAAGCCATGCGCTTAACGCCCCCTTCCCCAGCAAGGAAAGTTCACAATTTCCTCACCCCCTAAAAAAAAGGGTTAAACATTCTGTGCAAAGTGACGATGGTATATAAAAAATGGTTTGGTCGGAATAAGGAGCGATAAATGTCTATTAACATGGATATGAACATATTGGCAGTGGATGACTCTGGAACCATGCGTGTGATGTTCCGGCAGTATCTCGAAAAAGCAGGCTTTAAACACATCGGCTTGGCGATAAACGGGTTGGACGCCCTGGAAAAACTGAAGACCGAGGGCCCCTATGACCTCATCATCAGTGACTGGAACATGCCGACGATGGACGGGCTGGAGTTCCTCAAAGAGGTCCGAAAACGTAGCGACCTGAAGGACATCCCCTTCATCATGGCAACGGCCCAGGGGGACAAAACTCAGCAGGAAATCGCCCGAAATGCGGGAAGCAACGGGCACGTTCCCAAGCCCTTCGATGAGGTGGAACTGAAGACCGCCATCGAAAAAGCATTTAACACCTATCAGGAAGCCCCCACCACCGAAAGTCACACCCCTGAAATCCGAGATGGCAAGGTGGTGATCCGTCTGGGCCACATCCAGATCACCGATCATCTGGCCCTGGGCATTCTCCAGCACTGGATCAGCCAGGGAGTGGTCACACCCAAACAATTTATCTTGGAAACCGACTGCCTTCCCGGATGGAACCCCGTCCAGGAAAAACTTGAAAACGGAACGGTCTCGGGTGCCATGGTACTGGCTCCCATCGCCATGGACCTGTTCGCCTACAATGTCCCCATCCGCCTCGTTCTCCTGGCCCATAAAAACGGCAGCGGGTTTGTCCGCAGTTCCCGATATGAAGAGGGGCCCTACAGCGACAAGGCCGATTTTTATAAATACAAGGTGGTCAACATCCCCCACAAGATGTCGATCCACAACATGCTGGCGCACAAATACCTCACTGGACTCGGCCTCAAGCCCGGTGTTCCAGGCCAAAAGGCTATCAATGTTCGATTTGAGGTGGTCCCGCCGGTCAAGATGCCTCCCATCATGAAAGAAGATGAATCCGTCGGCGGCTTCATCGTGGCCGAACCCATCTGTACCCGCGCCGCCTCCTCGGGCCTCGGCTCCATGGAGTTTGTCTCAGGTGGCATGTGGCCCGATCACCCCTGCTGCGTCCTGGCCCTGCGCCAGGAGCTCATCAACGCAGAACCCGATGCCGTGCAGGAGCTGACAGACCTCCTGGTCAAAGCCGGACGTTATGTCTCTGAGAATCGCAAAGGCGCGGCTGAAATCGCCCTGAAATTCCTCGATCCCGAAGGGAAAATGGGTCTCTCTCTCCCCGTTCTCCTCCAGGTCCTCAGCCAGAAGAACGGCATCACCATGGACGATCTGTATCCCTCCATCGAAGATTTAGACAAAATTCAGACCTACATGTACCACGACATGGGAATCGGCAAGCTCATCGACCTGAACAGTTTTGCAGACCTGCGCTTTGCGGCCAAGGCCACAGGGCGAGACGAAGCCGCTTGCGGCGCTGCCTGATTCATCGCTGGCACGCCCGAAAATAAAAAATAATAAGGCCTCGCATCTGTCATGCGAGGCCTTCTCATCGATTCACCCTCAAGAACGGGACATCAGCCGTGGATGCACACCACGGAAGACGTCCCGTTTTTATGTCTGGATCGTTCCACACCCTGCGCCACCCTCACGCCCCCCTCGCCCTTTCGAGGGCCACCCGGCCAGAAGCCGCACGCTGGCAACCAGGTCTTTCATGGAGACCGGTTTCTCCATTACGGCGTCAAAATGTCGATCATGGGCCCGCCAGGGCGTTCCCGAAACTCCAATCACAGGAACCATCCCCTTGGGGGATCGGCGAATGTACTCGGCCACCCCATTGCCATCCATCCCGCCCATCACCAGATCGGTAATCACCAGAGCATAATCGCCGTTATCAAACATGCGAATCCCTTTTTCGCCACTGTCCGCCGTATGAACCCTATATCCCTGACGTTTCAACATCTGACGATAAAGATCCAGAAGGATCTGATCATCATCAATCACGAGAAGCGATACCATGCTCACCCCTTGTATAAAACCACTTTAGACAGACGTTTTCTCCATAAACATACCACCGGCGAATTGATCATTGTTCACGCGTACAGTCCAAATATCCCACAGAACCCCCTTAAAAATCAAAGAAAATTTCGCCAATCAGCGAAATAAAAGGGGGCGTGGACGGGTCTCAAAAAGGATTTACGATTTTAAAAGAAATGCCGTGGCATGGGTCTGCATGATCTCAAAGGCCGATTCAGGAAGTCCGGCACCCACAACCACCTTACGGGCAAAATCGCTGTCAATCAGATCTTCAGGCTCATGGGAATCGGTATTCAGAACCATGGAAGCACCGGCTGCCAGGGCTGCCCGAGCCACATGCCCGTTGGTGAGGCTGTGACCTCCCCGGGCGGTAATCTCCAGGAACACCCCCCTGGCGGCGGCCAGGGCGGCTTCCTCATCGGTAATCAAGCCGGGATGTGCCAGGACATCCACACCCGCTTCGATGGCCGCCCGATTGGTTCCCGGGGCCACAGGTTCCACAATGGTCTCCCCATGCACAATCACAATCCGAGCCCCTAAACGACGCGCCAGAGCCACCCCTTCTGCAATATGAGCCGGTGGCATGTGGGTCAGTTCAATGCCGGGGACCACTTCAAGGGTCATCACCTCATTGAGCTTCTCCGCCACCGCCACAATGCGGGGAACAATAAAATCAAGATTGGAAAGGTCTCCGTGATCGGTGAGACCCAGCGCGCGAAGCCCTTTGGCTTCAGCCCGTCTGGCAAGCTCCGAGGGCACAAGAGCCCCATCGCTGAAGAAGGTGTGTGAGTGAAGATCAATCATGGTCGCAAAACTCCTTTCATGGATAATGGTTCGCCCCGGCCATACCGCAGGCAGGCACACGGGATACCCATACCACGTAAGAAACGCCAAGACATGGAAAAAACGGCCTTCAGCTGTCACCCTTTTGAATGGGCTTTTTCAGACTTTGTATTTCCCGAAGTCTTCGGGTGCCAGCCCCTCCAGATAGTCCGCCCAGCGCTTGCCCTCATGGCTTTCATCGACCACTTCCACGGATTCCGTCCCCTTTTGCGATTGGTCCAGCACGCGGTCCTCCACAAAAATAGGGGCCTGAAACCGAACCGCCATGGCGATGGCGTCACTGGGACGTGAATCCAATTCAAACCGGGACTCACCCGCGGCAAAAACAATACGGGCGTGGTAGGTATTATCGACCAAGTCACACACCACCACCCGTTCAACGGTGGTGGCGGTCTGGGCGAGGTACTGGGAGAAAAGGTCGTGGGTGAGAGGGCGTTCGATGGGGGTATTCTGAAGGCCGAACACGATGGAAGAAGCCTCCAGAATGCCAATCCAAATGGGAAGAAGTCGTCCATCTTTCTCGGACTTGAGCACCAGGACCGGGGTCCGGGTACTCTGATCCATCGAGATGGAGGCAATGGTCATTTCATGTGTCATGGTTCACCTCCCTTAAGCGAAGCGCGTTACCACGCGTCACCCTGGATGCCGCCCGAAGAAAGGCGACGGGGGTTGGCCCCGTCAAAGGCCATGAAATGTAAACCGCACATGTCACGCATCTACCTCAGCACCCCCCTTAATGAGTGCGGCAGTCCTGTTTCAATATAAACCGGAACCACTTTCCCCACAAGGTTTCCATCGGTCGGCTTGCCAGCCTCGGTGAAGTTCACCACGCGGTTGCAGGAAGAACGACCCGTCCACTGAAACACACCCTTGACCTCTTTGTGCCCATCCACAAGCACCTCGACGGTTGTCCCTGCATAGGAGATGTTGCGTTTCTCCGAAAGCTCCGTTTCAAGATCCAAAAGCTTGGCCAGGCGACGGGTCTTGTCCTCTTCCGAAACCTTGCCTTCGAACTTGGCCGCTGGCGCATGGGGACGATCGGAATATTTAAAGGCAAAGATGCCGGAAAAGCCCACCTCACGAACCAAATCCAGGGTCGCGTCAAAATCGGCCTCCGTCTCTCCGGGGAACCCCACGATCATATCCGAGGTGAGGGCAATATCCGGACGCACCGCCTTCAGGTTCTCAATGCGCTGCATGTAATCTTCCCGGGTATACTTACGTTTCATCTTCTTGAGCACCGCGTTGGAGCCGGACTGCACGGGAAGGTGAATATGGTTGCAGAGCTTGGGCAGATCCCGATACGCCGCCACCAATCCCGGAGAGAGATCTTTGGGGTGAGAGGTCGCAAAACGGATACGGGCCAGCCCCTCGACCTCACTGACACGGCGGAGAAGCTCAGGAAAATCGCAGAGCCCCTCTTTTTTCCCGTACGAGTTGACATTCTGGCCCAACAGCGTCACTTCCCGGGCGCCCCTCTCCACGAGATCTCTCACCTCCTGGACAATAGCATCGGGATCACGGCTCTCCTCGCGTCCACGAACGTAAGGGACGATGCAATACGAGCAAAAGTTATCGCAACCCCGCATGATGGTCACAAACCGGGAAACCTCTACCTCGGCGTCGAGCTCAGGAATCGGGGTCGCATCGGTGATGCCCATGGTCATTTCGACATCCACGACAGGAATGCGATCGTATTCGAATTTCTCCACCATGGCCGCAAGGCGTGCATAGGCCCGCGTTCCGAAGACCAGATCCACGTAAGGCATGCGCCTGAGAATAGCGGACCCCTCCTGCTGGGCCACACAGCCCCCGATGGCCACGATAAGCTCCGGGTTCTTCTTTTTCAGCGCCCGCATCCGGCCCAGGAAACTAAAGGCCTTCTCCTCGGCTTTCTTTCGAACGGTACAGGTATTGACGATCACCAGATCGGCATCCTCCACCTCATCCACGGGGATGTACCCCAGGGGTCGCAGAACCTTCTTGAACATCTCTGAATCATAGACATTCATCTGGCATCCAATAGTGTATATGTATACGCACTTCTTATTCATCAGGTTTACTTTACCTTTTATAAAAGATGGCCCCACAAAAAATCGAACACGCGCGATACGATTGCAAAACCATGTCAACGGTGACTTCTTTACGAACGCATCCTAAAATGCCCCTGCGGGGCCTCTTCAATACATCGCCTCGCCGGCTCAAACGAGGCCGTCAATCTCCGGGGCCACGATCTCTTCCATGGAAACCGTCCCCTCAAGACTCTCGAGCACTCTATCTACCTCTTCCTCGCACCCCGGCGCAATCCGAAGCACAATAATGTCACGATCCCTGTTGACGGTGGTCACCACCAACAGGTTATCCAACGCTTCAAAGGTGTACTTTACAAAGACGATATCCTCACGCCTGAGTTTGAAAAATCTTTCAATGCACCCCACACACGCTCCTTGTTTCATGTCGGACTCCTTACAGCCAGGCCCCGACCAGGGAGCCAAACAAAACCATTGGAAAACGTTCATCTTTACCATATCGTTCCCACCAGCACCACCCCTTTTGTCCCCACCGTCCACTTCAGGAAAGCCTTTGAACCGCCCCCCGCGATGGTGTATGGTCTCCCCACAAGACGAGAGAAGACAGCCCCCGCACCAGGTGATAAAACGCGTTTCAGACACTCTTAGACTCATTAGAGATACGATTTATGCATGCAAATTGGACCACAACCGACATTGACGAGCCTCAAGTAAACGCCCTGGCAGCAGCCCTTGGCATCTCCCCTGTCACGGCCACCCTCCTGGTGGCCAGGGGGCACGGCACCCCGGAGGCCGCACGCACCTTCCTCTCTCCGTCCCTTGCCGGGCTTCGCCCTCCCCACCGGCTCTTCGGCATGGACACCGCCGTGGAGAGACTGATTCGAGCCATCACCCACGACGAAATGATCTTCATCTGCGGTGACTACGACGCCGACGGGATCACCTCGACCGCCCTTCTTGTCACCTTTCTTCAAAGCACCGGCGCCAAGGTGGGCTGGCACCTCCCCCACCGCGTCTCCGACGGGTATGGATTTCATGCCAGCCAGGTCACCGAGCACGCACACCCGGCCGGGGCAAAGGTCATCATCACCGTGGACTGCGGCTCCACCTCCTTTGAGGCCGTGGAAGCTGCCAAATCCTGCGGCATCGATGTCATCATCACCGACCACCACACCACAGGAGACACCCTGCCGGAGGCCCTGGCCATCATCAACCCCAAGCAACCAGCCTGCGAATCGGGGATGCAGGATCTGGCCGGCGTGGGGGTCGCCTTTTACCTGGCCGTGGCCTTGCGCAAGGGACTCCGTGATATCAACCACTGGGGGAAAAAGGGTGAACCCAATCTGAAAGCCCTTTGCGACATGGTCGCCCTGGGCACCATCGCCGATATCGTCCCCCTCACCGGAGAAAACCGCATCCTCACCCGCGCTGGCCTCGACATGATCAACCAGAAGACCAGACCCGGAATCGTATCCCTTCTCACCGCATCGAAGGTAACCGCCCAGGAGGTGGGTGCCGAAGATATCGCCTTTCGCCTGGCCCCTCGCATTAATGCGGCCGGGCGAATGGACAACGCCCAGGTAGGGCTCGACCTGATGCTGGCGACCAGCCAGAAACAGGCCGCACCCATCGCCAAAGAGCTCTGCCGCCTGAACACCCAGAGACAGGACACCGAAGCCCAAATTTTCGAGGAAATCGTCGACTACATTAACGAGAGCCCCGGCCTCCTCGACAGAAAATCCTTTGTTCTGGCCAAAAATGGCTGGCACCCTGGAGTCTTGGGTATTGTTGCCTCCCGGGTGGTCCGGGAATACGGCAAACCGGCCTTTGTCATCTCCGTCGACGCAAGAGGCCTCGGCAAAGGGTCCGGCCGGAGCATCCCCGGCGTGGACCTGTACCAGGCCCTCAAATCCACCGCCGACACCCTCGAACGCTTCGGAGGTCACCGCCAGGCCGCAGGCCTTCAGCTGCAGGCAAGCCGCATCGTCGAGTTCCACAGACGCCTGGAAGCCCACCTGTCCGAGAGCACCACAGACGACGACTACATCACCACCCTCCCCGCCGATGCCCGCCTCCCTCTTTCCGAGATCACCCCGGCCCTCATCGACGAATTGGAGACCCTGGCCCCCTTTGGAGAGGGAAACCGTGAGCCCCTGTTCATCGCAGAAAATATCCCCGTACTCTCCTCCTCGGAGGTCGGGCGGGGGCACCGGCGGTATCTTCTGGACACCTCCGGAAACAGCCACCTCAACAAATGCATGGCCATCCGCTTTAATCACCCCGGTGGCCCCCCGGAAAAGCGAATCTCCCGTTGTCTCTATACTCTCCGCTGGAACCGGTGGAATGGCAGCAAGAGCCCCCAACTCCAAATTCACGACATGGAAGTCTAACCTCCACATTTCACAGGGAACAAGAGCCTGAAAGCGGGGGCGGATCGCAGGCAAAGCGAGGCCCAGGCCCCCACCCCAAGCGAGCGTTCTCACCCGGCCGACGGACAGGCAGATTTCCTCCGTCCCTAACCGCCTGAAGCCGCACTGTTTTCAGGCTTTGCGCGCCTTTGCCGCCATTGAAAACAGCCCGACAATTTCCTTGATTTCTTCAGGGAGGAAAGCTATGATCCTTTTGCCGAATCCAGAGACGCTGAAGCCTTTCGCGCCCTTGGACCAAGCCCGCCTGGATGTCTTCATGGCTGGCTGCGATCAACACGCGTCGTCGCCGGGAGGGCCTTTTAAAAGTCTCACAGGCCCTGGACATCTGTAACAACGTAACTTTATGATGGTTCCGCGCCCGGGCCGCTCTGTCGTCGCCCGCGACGTCAATGCCATACCGGATCCATCAACTATAGACAGGAGGGTGAATGGGAAAAATATTTCGTCCAAACAATAAGGAGTCCATACTCCTTTCGCGCATAGAGTCATCCAAGGAAAAAGAACGCCGTATCTGTGTTGAAACGGCCCGAGACAATCTGGAACCCATGAGTAACGCCGTGTCCCAGAAACTCATAGAAAACAACCTCGTTGAGACCACCAGTAAAAACTCTCTGCAGGAACAAATCGAAAAAAAGCTTGAATCGCTTGGCAAACTTGACGATTTTGAAATTGATTACCAGGTGGCCCCTTTCCGCGAGCTGGTGCCCAATCCCAACGTCATCAGCCTGGTCATTACGGCCTTTGTTCTGGAAACCCTTATCAACCACAAAGACACCATTGATATCTACGGTTCTGATGATGATATCTATCACTGCATCAACACCCAGGTGCAGAAGTTCATGCCTGCCAACTTTTAGGCACTGAGCCCACGACCAACCCCTTGGCCCTGGTCTCTCAAATGCATGCAACGCCCCCATAGCGTTTTGCCCCAAAACAACAAAAAGCCGGCCCCCATATTAAAAAATGGGGGTCGGCTTTTTATTTTTTTGCCGGCGGCAGGCAACCCTGCCTTCAGATCCGGAAACACGACGGGCCACTGAATGTGAGGAAGCAACCCTCGACGTCTACTTTTCGAAGAAAAACCGTTTTTCTCCAAAAGCGGGCTTGAGCCCATCCAACCAGACAGCCTTCTCGTCGTACTCAGCAAAAAAGAGGCGGTTGACCCATTCTGAATTCCGGGCCTGGATAAACTTCAGCGCGAAGAGCTTATGCCCCTCCACGTCCACAATCCCATCCACCAGCACCTTGCCGGGCGTGGCACTCATCGACGGCCCACGAACGGTCCGGGCGAGCCCTGAGACCTTGCTGTAGGCCTGGGTGAAAATATGCCAGGCTTCGGCCAGAGGAACGCTGAAATAGTCCTTGGGACCGGTATCCCGCTCCACAAACATATAGTAGGGAATAGCTCCCAAAGAGACCTGTTTCTCCCACATGGAACGCCACACCTCGGGATCGTCGTTAATGTGACGGATAAGCGGTGCCTGGCACCGGATATTGGCCCCGGTTGCGAGAATGCGAGACATGGCTGCCTGAACGGCGTCCGTCCCCAACTCACGAGGGTGACTGAAATGACTCATGATGGCCAGGTGAAAACCAGCAGCCACAATTTCATCAAAGAGCCCCATCAAATCGTCCGCATCCTTATCCGTCAGAAATCGGTAAGGCCAGTAGGCAAGAACCTTGGTTCCAAAGCGTATGGAACGAATATTGCCGGGCCGTTCCCTGAGAAGAGGTTCCACATAACGACGCAAAATTTTGCTCGTCATGATCATCGGATCCCCCCCGGTAAAGAGGACATCCGTGACCTCGGGGTGCGCCTCCAGATAGGAGACAAGGGCCTGGGGATCGCCACAGGCAAATTTCAAGTCGTCAACGCCTACAAACTGAGCCCACCGAAAACAATAGGTGCAGTACGCATGACACACCTGCCCCTGGGTAGGAAAGAAGAGAACCGTCTCGTTGTATTTGTGCTGTATCCCGTTAATGGACTGGCCCCGTTGGCACTTGGGAACATTGAGCTCCATCTGCCCTGCGGGATGCGGATTCATCTTCTGCTGAATATTTCGCGCCTCGGCCTGAAGAGCGGCTTCGGGCTCACCGGCACGAATTTTCGTTTCGAGAGCCTGATAATCTTCAGGACTCATCATCCCCTTCTGTGGGAAAATCAGTTTGAAGATCGGATCGGATTCCGGGCGACTCCAGTCAATCAGCTCATCAACGACATAGTTATTGGCCCGGAAGGGCATCACGCGTGAAACAATCTGGACGGCGTCGTGAATCTCGGTAGGAAGTGCTTCAAATTGCTGGATTGACTGAATATTACGATTCGTAAACGCTTTGTAGTTTTTGGGTTGGATGTTACATTTACTCAAATAGACCCCCTTTTGCCTTCTCAATTCCTGCGGAAGTACGGAAGTTTACCCCCCTTTTTCTGTATGTTAACGGAAATTAAACATAGTCTCCAAATGACTACACCCCGTCACTCCGCAAATCATTTTATATTTTCTCTTAAACAGCGTAATATAATATATTTTGAGGAATTTGTCAATTCCTCGGATAGTTGCGCCTCAACATATCTCCTTCTTTTTCTCCCCACTGGGCGCCCTGCCATACACAGCATGGCTTCCTCCCATACCCCGACACAGCACCGCGAAACCTTCCATCAAAAAAAGAGTGAGCGCAACCCCTCATCGTCTCCTTCGTTCAGAAAACGCATTTTCAGCTTTCATGACTCGTTAAAAGTCAAAATCTATGAAATCGACGCCGTGAACTCAGACAAGCCACGAACCCGGCATTTACCGATCTCATCCTGATTTTTATGATCTTGGTTTTACGAAAAGCGAGGACACAGAACATAACAAGGAGGGCATGGGCCGGAACGGCCCATGCCCGAAAAAGAAGAAACCTCTCGTAAAGGGCAGAAAAAGATTTCGACTGCCGTTTTAATCCCGGCGTCTTTCCAGGCGTGCCACCGCCTCAATATGGAAGGTGTGGGGAAACATATCCACAGGCTGCACTTCACATATTTCGTAGTGCGCCTTAAGCATCTCAAGGTCCCGAGCCAGGGTGGCCGGATTGCATGAGACATAAACGATGCGTTCCGGATTCAGCTCCGCAACCCGCGCAACGACCTCTTTGTGCATGCCCGCACGGGGAGGATCGATCACCATCACATCGGGCTTCACGTCGACTCCGGGAAGCGCCTCCCGGATATCGCCCAGGACAAACCGGCAGTTGTCCACCCCGTTTCGACGGCAGTTTTCATTGGCGTCGGCGATGGCGCTTGGAACAATCTCAAGACCTGTAATCTCCGACGCTCCCCTGGACAACCAGATGGGAATCGTACCCGTCCCACTGTAAAGGTCAATCACCCGCTCCGTTCCCGTCAGTCTGGCAAATTTCTCCACCGTGGCATAAAGCGCTTCGGCACCGGGGGTGTTGGTCTGGAAGAATGAATTGGCCGAAATATGGAAGGTGTGCTCACCCAATCGATCGGTGATAAAGGGATCGCCCCCCAAGAGTTTTTCCGTCTCGCCCACAGCCACCCCGGCCTTACGGCTGGTGATGTTATTGACCACGGATGCCACTTCGGGAAAAGTCGCCATCAGATCATCGGCAAGGGGCTGAACCACCTCCGGACGATCCTCCGCCGTGACGATATTCACCATCCAGCGGTCTTCATGGTAGGAGTGGCGGAGCATCACGAACCGCCAGAAGCCTTCGTGACTTCTCAGGCCATAGACAGGCAGATCCGACGACTTGATGTACTGTCGCACTCGCTCCAGAAGACGGTTCCCCATCTCTGGCTGAATATGGCACTGCCTGATGTCGATCACCTTGCTGAAGGTTCCGGGGACATGCAGGCCGATGCCCAACCCTTTTTCAATATCGGGGTCATTGAGCTCATGGGGCAAAAGCCAGCGACTGTCTGAACACGAAAACTCCATCTTGTTCCGGTACCCAAAAAGATGCTCAGACGGCAACGTCGGGTGCACTGTGACCCCGTGAATGTTGCCGATATGTTCGAGGGACTCGGTCACATGACGACGCTTGTACTCCAGCTGGACCTCATAATCAAGAAACTGCCACTTGCACCCGCCACACCACGAGGCATACTCGCAAACAGGTGCCTTACGGTTTTCTGACGGCTCAAGGATCTCCAGGGTGCGCGCCTCGGCAAAACTCTTCTTCTTTTTAAACACACGAGCACGAACCTTATCGCCAGCCACCGCCCCATCAATAAATAGAGCCATGCCATCCACCTTTGCCAGGCCACGCCCGCCAAAGGCCATATCGGTCACCGCGACATCGATCACCTCACCTTTTTTTACCGCCATAATACGAAACTACCCCTTTGACTTACAAAACCGCCATAATGATTCCGGTACTCAGACAGGCCCTTTTCGACGACCTGGACCCATGTCACCCCTTTTGTACCGAGTGCAGAGCAGAACAACCTATCCGATTTCACCAAATGATAGCAAGTTTTTTTTAATTTGAAGAATACCGAG
The DNA here is from genome assembly GCF_030145185.1 of Desulfoluna sp. Taxonomy (GTDB): domain Bacteria; phylum Desulfobacterota; class Desulfobacteria; order Desulfobacterales; family Desulfolunaceae; genus Desulfoluna. The sequence goes on from NZ_JAQYWB010000045.1 coordinate 16,936, forward strand.
CAGGGAACACCAGGGAAGGCCGGGAACGACTCCCCGCCCGATTCGAAAAAAGAGATATCACGGCCGCCAACAAGAGAAGTGGTCCAGAGGCCCATGGCCTTTACCCAGCCGCTGCTCCACCGCACCCTTTAAGGCGCCGGTAATATATGCCTTTGCCTGATCCACCGCCTCTGGAAGAGAGGCCCCCCGGGCAAGATAGGCAGCCAGGGCCGAACCCAGGGTACACCCGGTGCCATGGTTGTTTCGGGTCTCTATACGAGGGGCTGTGAAGCGAGTTACCCGACCGGTGGCCCCTTCCAAGAGAAGATCGGGACACAGAGCCCCTTCGTGATGCCCCCCTTTAAGAAGAACATTGGCGCACCCCATGTCAACCAACCGTCGTGCGGCCGCTTCCATCCCATCTATGGAGGAGACGGTTAAGCCAGTCAGCCTCTCCGCCTCAGGCATATTCGGTGTCATCAGGGTAACCCCCGGCATCAAATAACGCACCAGAGCATCGGCCGTGCATGCAGCATTCAGCCCATCCCCTCCCTGGGCAGCCATCACCGGATCCAGGACCGTGGGAACCTCGCCCAAAGAGGCCAGAAACGATCCCACCTCCTGGGCATTTTCCGGGGTCGCCAGCATACCGATCTTAATCGCGTCTACCCCGATATCAGAAACCACCGCGTCGATCTGCGCCCTGAGCATCTCGGGAGGCACAGGCATCACCCGGCACACACCCAGGGTATTTTGAGCCGTCACCGCGGTCACGGCGGTCATGCCATAACACCCCAGCGCAGCAAGAGTCTTCAAATCCGCTTGAATCCCTGCCCCGCCGGAGCTGTCAGAGCCTGCAATACTGAGAACCCGAGGCATGCTCATGGCAATCTGTTCCCCGCGGCTTCGATGACGCGCGCCTGCTTCTCATTTTCACGACGCAACCGGTCGATCACTTTATCGCTTTCCGTCACCTGGTGCATATATCCATTGGTCTTCTCTTCCAACTCCCGCACCTGGCGATCCAGGGTGTCGATCTCACGGGTCAGGGATTCGCAGCGATCTTCCAAGAGCTTCTCCCGATCTTTCTTCTTATCCAGGAGAGCCATGTAACGGGATTTTGTGTTCTCTTCGGCCGTTCTGACCACCCGGGCAGAGACCACAAGGTTCACCACTTCCATCGTAATACCGAGAACAAACCCGTAAATCAGACCTTGCCGTCCAAAGTTGGACGCCATGAGGAGGGCCAGCATTGTCGAGATAAAGACCATGGCTCACGTCCTGTTTGCATAATCATGGGAATCGTGTCCAGCCCCCACCCACCCATGAGCGACATCCACGAAGTATGTGGCCTGCATTTACAGCCTGCAGGTCCGGATATCCGTCACAATAACCCCTTTAGCGCCCACATCCACCAGACGATCCATGATGGTGTTCAGCTCCTTCTTGGGGGCCATGGCCTTCACAGCAAACCACCCCTCACGACGCAGGGGCGCCACGGTGGGTGCTTCAATCCCTGGCGTCACAGCGCAGGCGGTTTCCAGAAATTCACCATCCACGTCATATTCCACCATGACGTACTGCCGAGCCACCACAATACCCTTGAGGCGTTCAATAAACACCTGCTCCTGGGCGGTCAGATGCTCCCCGCGACCCTTGCGGGTGGCCAGAACGGCCTCAGAGACCATCACGGGTTCCCCGCTGATCCGCAGGCCGGCCTCCAGCATGGTACGTCCTGTCTGCACCACGTCGGCGATGGCATCGGCCACCCCGAGGTTGATGGAGATTTCAATGGCGCCGTCGAGCTTAATGATTTTCGCATCAATGTTTCGACGCTTCAAATCCTGGCTCACAATGCCGGGATAGGAGGTCGCAATCCGCTTACCATTAAATCCTTCCGGGGTCAGCAGGCTCTCTTCAGGGACCGCATAACAAAAGCGGGAATGCCCGAAGCCCAGAGAAAGCAACTCATCCAGCTCGGACTCACTGTCCATGGCCAGATCACGCCCGGTCACGCCCAGATCAATAATCCCGCTTTGCACATACACCGCGATGTCACGGGGCCGGAGAAAGATGAACTCTACCTGATTTTTTACGTCAGTCACTTTCAGCTCACGGCTGTAACGTTTGCAGTTGTATCCAGCTTCAGAAATAAGAGTCCGCGCCTCTTCAGAGAGGGACCCCTTGTTGGGAAGTGCTATTTTCAACATCTAACGGTTTTCCTTATCCTACGGGGTGATGCGCCCCACGGGACCTTACAGGTGGAACTCTTTAAGCACCACAACGGCCTTCTTGAGGCCCTCGTATGATGGTCCCATCCGTGAAGACATCACAGGTATTTATAAACATCGTCCAATTCCAGATCACAGGCAATCATCATCACCTGCAGATGATAGAGAAGCTGAGAGATCTCTTCAGCGGTCTTCTCTTTGCCTTCGTATTCCGCAGCCATCCAGACCTCACCGGCCTCTTCGATTACCTTTTTACCGATGGCGTGCTTTCCTGCGCGAAATTCCTTGACGGTCCCGGAATTCGGGTCATTCGCAGCCACCTTCTTCTTCAGCTCATCAAAGAGCTCTTCAAATCGTTTCATGGAATGCTTCTCGTGGTCTGTTATCATGATCATGCGCTTTCTAAATAGCCGGAAAGGATCCCGCACAGCGCATGGAAACGGGGGCAATACAGTTTATTATATCCACCCCACAAGGGCGTTTTCAGCTCATCAAAAGCTAAATTCCGGCAAATTCGAACCCTATCACCTTTCTTCTGCAAACAAAAGGGGCCGCCGCCCTGCAGACAGCCGCCCCCTCTTAATTTATCTCTGACCCGCCATCTTCCTACGCCAGGAATACCGCGCCAGGCAATCGACCTCGATCATCGTCTCGGCCATTCAAAAGAACCCGGCCCTTTTATGACGATCAATTTATAGAGGACCCCATACGCGAAAACGCCCCCCGATCTTCAGCCGTCAGCCGTCAGCCTTCAGCCTTCAGCCCTTAGCCCTTAGCCCTTAGCCCTTAGCCCTTAGCCCTTAGCCCTTAGCCCTTAGCCTATTGCCTTTAGCCTTCAGCCCTTAGCCTATTGCCTTTAGCCTTCAGCCCTTAGCCTATTGCCTTTAGCCTATTGCCTTTAGCCTTTAGCCTATCGCCTTTCGCCTTCAGCCTATCTCCTTTAGTAATGCTGATCCGCGTACCCCACCCAGCCACCGGCTTCCACCAGGGCGCGATCGAAATCAGAAATTTCAAAGGGAACCTCAAGGGCCTCCCCTGCCGCCGTAAAATGAAAGACACCCGCCTCAAGATCCGTCACCAGCTCGGTCTCTTTACCGGCAAACCGGGTCATGAGATCGTCCAGGACGTCCCGGGAAAGCTCCACGGCCATCATCCCGCAGTTAAACATATTCTGTTTAAAAATTCGGGCAAAACTCTCCCCGATGACAATGTTGATGTCGTTCACTTCCAAGGCCCAGGGAGCATGCTCCCGCGAAGAGCCACAGCCGAAGTTGGCCCGGGTTATCACCGCGCCTGAGGGCGCAACATCCCTTTCAGGAGCGAACCCCGTCATCTCCAGGTCTTCCAGCAGATAGGGTTTCAAGGCTTCCTTGGTGATCTCCGTTAAATACCGTGCCGGAATGATCTCATCGGTATTGATATCGGACCGATCCAAAAACAGGATTTTTCCATTAAATGATTTCATGGTTTACTCCCCGCCCGTATAGATGTGTGAGTTGGTAATAGCGCCGGTAAGGGCCGTGGCAGCTGCAGAGGCCGGGCTCATAAGATGCACCATCCCCCCTTTGCCCATGCGGCCATTGAAATTGCGATTGGTGGTGGAGGCACACACCTCCCCTTCCGCCAGGACCCCATTGCTCATCCCGAGGCAGGCTCCACAGGTGGGGTTGGTCACGCAAAAGCCCGCGTCCATAAAAATTTCGATCAGCCCCTCTTTCAGGGCGGCTTTGTAGACGGCCGGAGTCGCCGGTGAGAGCACCCCACGCACGCCCTTGTGGATATGCCTTCCTTTAAGCACCTCAGCGGCCACGCGCAAATCCTCAATGCGCCCGTTGGTGCAAGACCCGATATACACCTGATCCACCTTTTCACCCACCATCTCAGCGATGGGTTTCACCTGATCGGGCTTGTAGCCAAAGGTGGCCATAGGCACGAGATCCCCAACGTGGAAGACGATCTCTTCGGCGTACACGGCGTCGGAATCGGCGGTGAAGGCACCATAAGCCTCGAGGGCCGCCTCCGGGCTGTCAAATTCATCCTGAATAAACGGCCAGAGATAGGTCACGGTGGTCATGTCCGGAGCACAGATACCCGAGGTTCCCCCCGCCTCGATGGCCATGTTACACAGGGTCATCCGGGCTTCCATGCTCATGGCGTCCACCACTGGGCCACCAAACTCAATGACACGGTTGGTGGCACCGTTCACCCCGAGTTTGCCGATCACGGCCAGGATGACATCTTTGGCATAAACACCGGCCGCAAGTTCCCCGGTGATCGAGACCTTCATGGTTTGAGGGGCATGAAAAGCACACACCCCTTTGAGCATCCCCACCTCCAGGTCCGTGGTCCCCACGCCGGCGGCAAAGGCGCCAAAGGCCCCATGGGTGCAGGTATGAGAGTCGCCCATGATGATGGTGTAACCGGGGCGCACGAAGCCTTTTTCAGGGAACAGGGCATGACAGACGCCGTTGTCCCCGATGTCAAAAAAGTCGATGATTCCATGGCGAAGCGCCCACTCACGAAGGATCTTGCCCTGCATGGCTGTCTTGGAATCCTTGGCCGGTGTCACATGGTCGATGACCGCCTTAATCCTGGCCGGATCAAAGACGCGGTCCATGCCTCGGGCTTCCAGGTCGGTGATGGCCACCGGGGTGGTGATCTCGTGACAGAAAACCGCGTCCAGACGAATCACCTGGATGTCGCCGGACGGATTGTCCACAAGATGTGATGCAAAAATTTTTTCTGCGATTGTCTTTCCCATATTTCCTCCAGAAGATGTCTGGTTCCTGTGTGATGCCTCACAAAAACCCGAAACAAATCATGATGACTGGTCTGCGGAACCCTCACCGTGCAAGAGCATCATCTTGCGAGGCGCTGTCAATGCCTGCATGGGCCATCGCATCATGTGTGCGATGCCTGTCGGGGCGGTGAAACAATCCAGACCGCTTTCAAGGTCGAATGGCCTCTATTTTTCAAAATGTGGGGGATTCGCGATGCAAAGGAGACCGTGTCTCCCTTGGAGATGTCGTAGGAGTCGTCCCCGTAGAGGAGCTCTGCCACCCCATCAAGAACAATCCCAAACTCACGACCGGCGTGTCCGTATTCCAGATCACCTGTCTGACCTCCCGGTGCGACCTCCAGCATAAAAACTTCGACTGTGTACTCTCCGGGAAGCTCCTCCCGTAAGGAAAGACGACTCGTGGTCACCAGACCATCACGGGTGACGCTGCGCTCTTCGGCCCGGATGATCTCCACTTTCCCATTTTTGCGGTAATCGCTGAAGAGATATTCGTAATCAATCCCCAGCACGTCGGCAATGGAAAGAAGGGTATCGACGGATGGAGAGACCTTGTTGCGTTCGATCTGAGAGACAAGGCTTTCGCTCACCCCAGCCTTTCCAGCCACCCGCTTCAGGGTAATCCCCCGGCGCTCACGCACCGCCCGCAACTTACTTCCAAACTGATGTCTTGATTCAGGCTTTATCAATACTGCACCTCCTGAAGCATTTATAAAGTTTCTCTCCATCCCTGTCAACCCAATTTCCAGCGCCATCAGGTGAAATCACCCTGTTGTGGCGGCCTGTAAGGCATTCGGAACTGCCTGCTTTGACATATCCCACCCGCCTCTATTATAGTGCCAGTTGAGAACCATCACCGCAACCCAGCAGCCGCGTGCGCCATTCACCTTAACTATGCAGCGAGGTCCTATGAACCACACCCACTACGCCCACCTTCCCCTTCCCGCGTCATTAAATCCCTGTATCGACTTCCACGGTCACCTCTGCCCCGGCCTCGTCTACGGCTACCTCGTGGCCATGGAATCGCTTCGCCGCCTCAAGGAAATCCGAAGCGACGACGAAGAGCTGGTGGCCATCAGCGAAAATGATGCCTGCTCCGTGGATGCCCTGCAGGTGCTCCTGGGAACCACCGCCGGCAAGGGCAACCTCACCATCCAAAACATCGGCAAAAACGTCTACACCGTCTACTCGCGCAAAGCCGGCAAGGGATTTCGATTTTCTCGAAAAAACACCTACGTGTACAGCGGTGAAACCCCGGAACTCTTTGACGACCTGGAAAAAAAGGTAACCCTGGGGACCGCCACAGTGGCCGAACAAAAACAGCAGAAAATCCTGAAAACCCTGGATCTGCTCACCAAACCCGTCGACGAAGTGTTTGCCATCACCGACGCCGCCATCCCCGAACCCGCCTTCGCCGAGTTGGCCCCTTCGGTCGCCTGCGCGGCCTGCGGTGAACTCACCATGAAGACAAAAATGGTCACCAGGGACGACAGCCTCTTATGCCAGCCCTGCGCCTCGGTGGAATAAAAAAAGGGGTCGGACCAGCCCCCAAAAAGCCTTCAGAAATCCGACACCCTGGCGCTGCCACCCCATTTGGGGGGCTGCGCCAATTTTCCCTTGCCGACCCCCTGACATCCATATTAAAATAAAGAATCTAAACACACCAATCCCAATCGATCGCCTTTTCCCCCACCCAACCGAGTCCTCTCACCCCCCCCAACCAAGGGACCACCCATGACCCCTGTCCCCCTACTGACAAAACTATCCCGGGCCGCCGCATTAGAATCCGAGGCCGCCCCAGCCATGCTTCCCCTCCTCCTTGAGGTTCTCTTTGACGATGCATTCCTCAGCCTCCGCCAGAGACTCAGCCCACCCATGAGCGATCTTGTTGAAAAACGACATATCCTGCGACAACGGTCCGAACTCGAGGGACCTCTGGCTGCCATTCGAGACCTGCTGAGAGACAGCAGAGCCCTTGACAGCGAAGAGCTCTCAGTCAGGCTCCAAGAGGCCTGTCACGTGATTGAGGCACACCGCGCCCTCTTCTTTCTCCCGGAGGCCACAGCCGAGAAGCGTTGTGCCCGACTGCCCCTGTTTACCCCCATGGCAGTGATCCACCTCTCCATCCTCAGACTTCTCCCCTCCCCAGCCTTTGCCGAGGCCGCCCACACCTATCTCGCCTATGCACATCAGGCCGTGGCCGATGCCCTGGCCTGGAGGACCGATCAACTCAAGATCACCTGCACCCCCATGAGAAGCGCCATCCATGGCGGACCCAACCTCCAGATCGTCTGCGTGGACACCCGGACAGGGCAAACCATTGTAGACGAAATGTGCAGCGCCTATCCGGGCACCCTGAACCCCCTGCTGCAGAGCACAGTAGACAGGATCCGCTTCTATGAAGAGCGACTCCACTGGAAAAGTTTTCTGTTTTGGGAGCACGAAGTATTGGAGGTCTTGTCCGAATGGAAGGAGGACGAAAAAAAGGAGGAGAAACCGGCCCCGATAGACCGCATGGCTGAACACCTGGACGATGCCCTGTACCTGATCATGCAGGATATCGGCAACACCATGACAGGCTTGTAGACGCAGGCGCAAACCCCGCGCTGGTTGGCCCGCCACCGAGGGGGCGGGCCGACGGCGTCTCAGGAACCGGCCTCAGGCAAATCCATGGGCTCCTGGGCAAACTCATTGACAAAATTTTCCACACCACTCCGGGTTGTTGTCACCACAACGCGGACGACCTTCACCTCCTGGAGGTGCCCCACCAGATAGGCCTCGAGAATACGCTTGAGGTCTGTCGTCACCGAATTCAAAAGATTCAAACTGCGCACATCCCGATACCTGAGACGACTCAGATGAAGCACAATCGCCTCCTGAAGGCTTGGATGAATCCGGTAGCTGCCGGAGGGTTCGCCGGTGGGGAGACGATTGGCCTCGACGCAGTTCACCGCTTCGACATCGCTGATGACGAGGTCCAACTGAACACAGAGATAACGGCTCTCTTCATTGAGGCGAACCTTGTTGAGCCCTACCACCAGAGGCCCGACACCCACATGGGCCATGGGAATACCGCCCGTTTCTTCCGGAGCTTTGGTGCCCCTCAACCGATCCCAGGCAATACGCCCCCCCTCGGAAGAGCGCATCAGCAAGTGGTTTTGACTCACGCGTTCGATGATATAGGTCACCGGAACCGCCGCCACCCAGGGGGTTTCTCCCTCCACCACCTCCGGCATCATGATGAGAAGCAAGGGATCCCCTTCCATTTCGGGCGGAACAAGCTTCCATTTGCCTTCGACCTTTACCCTTTCCGCGGTCTCGTCAATCTTGGAGAGCTGCCCCTCCGCAAGACGAAGAATGCCGAACGACCCATTGGAGCGGAAGGAAATGATGGTATGAAAACTGGCGATGGTTTCCTTCCACGGCCCCACAATAAGCGCACGTTCAGGACGTTCTTTTTCACAGGCCACCAAAAAAAAAGCCAAAAGGACCACCATCCCCGGCCACACCCAATACGTTAACCTGTTTTTCATACCCATTCCCTCACCGTTTCCCGTTCGATTTTCTCACCCTTCGGGTTTGCCCGCAGGCTATCAACCTCATTTCCTTTACTATCGCCCATCCCAGACAAAACTTTAACGACAGGGTTTTCAATCACACAGCCCCTAATCGCGCATCCTTTCACAGGTACCATAACGCCTGACAGATTCCTCAGGGAGCAACACCGGGCATACCAGGCAAACCCGAGCCCAAACCAAAGCATCCTACGAATCCGGGGCAGACAGGCCCTCAAGGCACCCGATTAATAGCGAATATAACCACACCAAAGCATGTTTATTCCCTTTCAGAATATCTCCCGCATAAAAATTGCCATACCCCCGGCCGGACAGATTGTGAAATACTTACAAGACGATGGGCGCTTACCACACCCATATGAATCACCACGATAAAATGCAGACCCTGCTATTCACCCGGCCCATGACGACACCCGAACGGCTCCAAACCACGGAGACACGCCCGATTTTACAATATTAAGGGGACCGTGCTGATGTCTACCCATGGGACTTCACCCACAGAAAGACTGGATACATGGTGACCATGATGAAACTTTCAGACGAAGAACGTACCCGCTACCTGAATCCCACGCCATACATTGACTCCGATTCAGAACCCGTCGTCAGCTACGTCAACCACATCACCTGCGGGCTCTCATCCGACAAAGAGAAGGCCATGGCCATTTTTAACGCCGTACGCGATGACATCCTCTATGATCCGTATTATTACGACCTGGGTCCAAATGGCATGCGAGCCAGCTCCGTCCTGAAAAAAGGCCGGGGGTATTGCGTGGCCAAAGCCCTCGTGTTTACAGCTGTCGCCCGAGCCGCCGGGATTCCGGCACGTCTCGGATTCGCCGACGTTAAAAACCATCTCAGCACCCGACGCCTGCGGGAGCTTATGGGAACCGACCTCTTTGTCTACCACGGCTACTCAGAAATCTTCCTGAACGCTCACTGGATTAAGGTCACCCCCACATTCAACGCCACCCTCTGCGAAAAATTCGGGGTCCACCCCCTGGAATTCGACGGAGAAAACGACTGCCTCTTTCACCCCTTTGACACCCAGGGCCGAAAGCATATGGAGTACGTCCTGGATCGTGGCCCCTACGATGATGTCCCCATGGAGGAGATCATCAACGCATCCCTGGCCGCTTATCCCACACTTTTCAAAAACCTGGACAGCCTGGGCGGGGACGGAAAAATCGGTGATTTTTCCAGAGAAGCCGAACTGGAAACCTTGTCCCATACAGAAAACCAAAAATAAAGCCCCTTGATAAACAAAGGGTGACCGACACAAAAACGCCCTGCCGGAGGGTTCCGACAGGGCATTTTTTATCACCTGTGACACGTGGCTAAGCAGTCTCGGATGGCGGCATCTCTTTTTTAACCGCCGTCTCAATGGTGCTGTAAATCTGTTTGAACGATTCATCAAAACTGGTGGGAGAGACGCGTCCCATTTCAATAAATTTCACAACAATCTCCTTCGCTGCACGAAGGACCTGCTCATCCGTCGATGCCATTTTCATCGGCATTTCCCCCTGGTGTGATTGTATTGGTATCGTGAGAGGCTCCGAGCACTGCCCCTGAGCCCTGCCCGACAGACACCGCCGGGAGCCCGTCCTCATATATCACGGACGCTGTGGTCCCGTCCGGGTTACGTGAAATCATCATCCCATCAGGACGACCGGCCACCCAACGCCCCTGGAGCTCGGTTCCGTCTGCCAGACGCTGCGTCCCCTCTCCATGGAAAAGCCCGTTTTCAAAGCCCCCTGAATAACGACCGCCATCGGGCTGAGTCAGGGTACCGACCCCTTGGGGCTTCAGATCACCCACGGCTCCAGAATAGCGTGCTCCGTCGGGATATAAAACATCGACCACGCCCCGAAGCAAGCCTTCGTGAAACGACCCCTTAAACTGCACACCATCCGAATCGGTGAGCACGCCTTTCCCTTCAAAAAGGTTCTCATGAAATCGACCTTCGTAGCGGGTCCCGTCCGGGGCGATATAAATGCCCTTGCCCTCCATGACCCGGCCATCCTTCATGTAGCCAAAGAACTGAGCACCGTCTGCAAAGACCCAGTCGCCTTTTCCAGCAATCTTATCTTCGATGAAGGGGCCGGTAAAAGAAGCACCGTCCGGGTAGGTCACGGTCCCCTTTCCATGAAATCGATTGTTCTCAAACACCCCATCATAAAGCGTGCCGTCGGGCTCTATGAGCACCCCTTTGCCCTGCATCTTTTCATCAACGATGCTTCCTTTGTACAGCGTGCCCCCAGGAAAGGCGATCTCCCCATCCCCGGCAAGGCGACCTGCCACAAACAGCCCTTTCAGGGTGCTGCCATCTGGCGCCGTCAAAATACCGTACCCGTCCATCGTATCGTCTTTAAAGGAACCGATATAAACATGTCCGTCGGTATACGTGAGAGTCCCCTCACCCTCCATGTGCCCCTTGCTGAATCGGCCGGAATAGACAGCCCCCTCTTTAAAAAGAAGCACCGCCTGCCCTTCGGGCACGCCTGCCTTAAAATGTCCAGTCAGGCGCTTGCCGTCCTTGAAGAAAAGAGTCCCATGGCCACTGGGACGGCCCTTTGAAAAGGACCCGGTGAACCGTCGTCCGTCTCCGTAGACCACGGTCCCCTGCCCGGTCTGCACCCCGGCGTCAAAGCCCCCCATGTACCGGGTGCCGTCAGGATAAATCATCTCCCCCACGCCCTCGGGAGTGCCCTGCTTCAGCTGCCCCACATACCGAGTGCCGTCGGCAAACACACGGACACCGCTCCCCGAGACAGCACCGCCATTGAAGGCGCCCTCGTAGCTGCCCCCATCCGCATAGCGATAAACACCATGCCCTCCTTCACAATCCCCACTTTCACAGGTTCCAGAAAGATCGGCGTATGCAACAGAAGAACCGGCCACAAAACAAAAGGCCAGAACGTTCACCATGATTCTTTTTATCATTATATATTTCACCTTTTTCAGGTTTGGCCTGACGTACGTCCCCGCCTTGACCATCAAACGTCTGGGCGACGGCCACCCCCCGGCGCATGGGCCAGGCACAAAGACAAATTTATTTTAATATCCCATCGGTCGAGGGTTTGTCAAACCAACCACAGGCACAGACGCACTATTTTTACAAAATGACCCCAGAATGCGTCACCCCGAAGAGAATTCTTCTATTGCCTTTATTTTGAATTGCTGGTAACCTTTATCATTTTAACTTTTACATTAGAAATGTACCCGGCTGAAAATGCCTTAGATTCATAACATTCTTTGGTGGTTTGAAAATGAACCGTCAGCGAAGCGGGCCGTACCGACGCCGAGTCATACCGCGCCAGACCCCTTCACACGTACACATCCAAACCCCATCCCAAACCGCCGAAGTGACCGATACGTAAAAAGGGAGTCCGTTTTGACCGAGTTGATTATCACCCACCCGGGTTCTTCACATTTTGATGAATTCTTCGCCATTTGCCTCCTCCTGGCAACACACCCCAACACCGATTTTACCATTGAAAGAAGGGAACCCACCCCTGAAGAAGTGGACGACCCCTCCATCTGGGTCCTGGATATCGGCGGGGAACATAATCCAAAAAAACGCAACTTCGACCATCACCAGGACATTGAGCTCTCCGCGAGCTTCGTACTGGTGGCCCAGGCCCTTGGCTATGAAGAATCCCTTTCCGCCCTGCCCTGGTGGAACTTTAAAGACCGCATTGACCGCTTTGGCCCCGCGAAGGTGGGCGCGGAGATTGGCACCACATCACTTCGCACCACTTACAGCCCCATGGAGGGCTGGATGCTTGATATGTTCGCCACAGCCCCCAACGCCCTGCCCACCATCATGCGTCAATTCGGACAGAAGGCCATAGAAAGCGGCCGCAAACTCACCGAACAGCTCGATCGCTGGGAAAAAGCCCGACGTGTCGAACTCAACGGTTACACCATCCTCATCTCCGAAAGCGATGAAGCCGAAGGTGCCCAGGAGTTCAATTTCAGGCAGGAAAAACCCGCCGCAGCCTGCGTGACCTGGGACAGCAGAGGTCAGGGCTGGAAACTGATGCGCTTCGACAACGCCCCTGAAATCAACTTCGCCAAACTCGAAGGACGCCCGGACATCCGGTTCACCCACAAAACAGGCTTTGTCGCCAAAACCCGCCGACGCATTCCCGTGGAAGAGGTCCTGGAGCTGGTCCGGATCGCCCTGCCGGAAGCACCATAGCCCGGCTCGCCGGAAGGGCGAGAAAATCAAACAGAATACCGTGGATTACATTTTGCATTTTTGAAACGGCTGAAAATATCACTGCAAAAAGCTGTAATTACGAATTATTCCTTAGCCCTGATTGTTTTCTCATGAAATATCCGGGATAGGCCAGAGAGCGGCGAGACCCACCCCACTGCCACGATACGTTTCGCGGCAGTGGGGGTGAAAGAGCCGTGGAATGAAGCCCTCACAATATGGAAAAACCGGCAGCCCTGCCTTGAAGCCCTCCGTTCCCAGCCTGGCTGGCTTTCCCCCTTCCCCAAAAAAGACGTCCCCTCGATAACCCTCACCCCAATCACTTGTCTTTAATCATGACTATATTTTCATGTAAATATTTGACATCCGATATAAAACGCTGTAGACATACAGGCAATTAAAAGTCAGAAGACTTAAAGGAAAACGAGTAGAAAAAATACATTTTATCTAAACCGGCCATGAAGGCGTAACCTCTATTGAAACAAGGAGGGAGAAGCATCATGGTTTTTTTGTCCAGCTTCTCTCCAGATTTTCAGGAGCATCCTATGAAGCTGTATCGACACCCATTATCTGTTTTATGCCTCTGCCTTGCCATCAGCCTCTTCACCCTGAGTCCTCAGGCTTTTGCTGAATCAGGGACCCTTGTCTACTCCTGGTCCTCCAATGTCGGACCGTTAAACCCCCACGCCTATTCTCCCAACCAGATGTTTGCCCAGGCCATGGTCTACGAGCCCCTGGTGCGTTATGGCATGGGCGGAAAAATCCTCCCCTGCCTGGCGGAATCCTGGGAAACAACACCCGACAGGCGAGAGTATACCTTCCACCTGCGAAAAGGCGTCCAGTTCTCTGACGGCACGCCCTTTGACGCAGAGGCGGTTAAAAAAAATCACGACACCCTGATTGCAAACGCAAAATCACATAACTGGCTCGAACTCGCCCGTCAGATTCAAGAGACGGTGGTCCTGGATGAGCACACGGTCAAAGTGGTTCTTAAAGAGTCCTACTACCCTTTTTTACAGGACCTTGCGCTGATTCGCCCGTTCCGATACCTGAGCCCGTCTGCTTTCCCCGAGAGCGGAAACACCAAAGAAGGGATCAAGGCAGCCATCGGAACCGGCCCCTGGGTCCTGACCCAGACCCGGCTCGGGCAAGATGATACCTTCGAAAGAAATGACCGTTACTGGGGGCCCCGTCCCGATCTGGCCAAAATTATCGTCAAGGTGCTTCCCGACCCCAACACGCGGGCCATGGCCTTTGAAACCGGTGAGATTGATCTGATCTACGGGGACGGACAAATAAGCCTGGACACCTTTAATCGATTCCGCAACAACCCCGCCTACACCACCCGCATGTCCCAGCCCCTGGCGTCGCGCTGTATCGTCCTGAACTCCGGACGTGGCCCCACAAGGGAGCTGGCGGTCCGAAAAGCCATTCAACATGCGGTAAACAAAGAGGCGCTGATACGAGGGGTCTTTTTAAACACAGAGATCAAGGCCGATACCCTTTACGCCTCGAACACACCATACTGCGACCTGAATTTGCCGCCCTATGAATACAGCCTGTCTAAGGCTAAAAAATTGCTGGACCTTGCCGGCTGGAAAACGACGGACAAAGCGTCGGTGAGAACCCGAGACGGAAAAGAGCTGACGATGGATCTCTGCTTTATCGGAAACAATGCGGTGATGAAATCAATCTCCGAAGTCTTCCAGGCCGATTTGCAAAAAATCGGGATCCGGGTGGTGTTAAAAGGAGAAGAGACCGACTCATATTATAAACGTCAGCATCAGGGTGAGTTTGATCTGATTTTTAATGATTCATGGGGACCTCCCTATGACCCCCACTCTTTTATGAGCTCCTGGCGTGCCCCCTCCCATGCGGACTACCAGGCCCAGTCCGGACTGCCCATGAAAAAGCAGATCGATGAGGCCATCGGCGAGGTGCTGGTAAGCCGGGATGAATTCAAACGCCAGGCCCTTTACAGAGAGATTCTCGGCACCCTGCACGCCCAGGCTGTTTACCTGCCCATCAGCTATACAACGGGCCTGATGGTTCACCGGGCCGATGTTTCAGAGATGGCCTACGGGGCGACCAAGTATGAAATCCCCTTCGAAACCATCGTTCAAAAGCAGCGTTCATATTAAGGAGTGGCAATGATCAAGTTTATAGCCCGACGGCTTCTGCTTTTAATCCCGCTGCTGTTCGTGATCTCCGTGCTCATTTTCGTCATCCTTCGGCTCGGTGAAAATGATCCGGCCATGTCCTACCTGCGGCTCTCCCAGATTCCGGCAACCGATGAAGCCCTGGCCCTGGCCCGGGAAGAACTCGGCTTGAACCGGCCTCTGGTGGTTCAGTATTCGGACTGGGCCTGGAAGGTTCTTCATCTTGATTTCGGGCGCTCCTATGTGACCGGAGCGCCGGTATCCGACCGACTGCTCTTTTACCTGCCCAACACCCTCTACTTAGGCACGGTCTCCCTGGGCATCGTCCTGGTTCTCAGCTTTCCCCTCGGCATTCTGTCCGCCCTGAAAAAGGACCGCTGGCCCGATCACCTGACTCGGGCGATCGCCTTTGCCGGTGTCTCCACCCCAAGTTTCTGGCTGGGGTTTCTTCTGGTCTATGTGTTTGCCGTGAAGCTGAAGTGGCTCCCGCCCATGGGCATGGGCGGCCCCCGGCATGTCATTATGCCGGCGTTCACCCTGGCCTTTATGTCCCTTTGCATCAACATGCGGTTGATCCGCTCCAGTATGCTGGAGCAAATGAACACCCGATCGGTCCTCTACGCCCGAAGCCGGGGGGTCAAAGAAAAATGGATCACCGGATATCATGTGCTTAAAAATTCCATGATCCCGGTGGTCACCGCCATGGGGATGCATATCGGAGAGATGCTGGGTGGTGCGGTGGTGGTTGAAATTATTTTTGCCTGGCCCGGCGTGGGGAGGTATGCCGTTTCGGCCATCTACAACCGGGACTTCCCGGTGATGCAGTGTTTCATCCTGATGATGACCCTCTTATTCGTTCTTTGCAATCTGGCGGTGGACATCCTCTATGCCTGGCTTGATCCACGTATTCGTTATGGAACAGGAGCTGAACAATGACATTCATTCAAAATATGGCAAAAAAAAAGCTGCTCTGGTTTGCCATCCCAACGATCATGATGCTCCTCGGCATGGCTCTTTTCGCCCCATGGGTCGCCCCCCACAACCCCAACGAGGTCAACCTGGAGCTCCGGCTGATGCCCTCTTCCTCCTCGCACCTGCTGGGCACCGATCACCTGGGCCGGGATACGCTGTCTCGATTGATCTGGGGAGCCCGCACCTCCCTGGGCTCTGTCTTTGTCATTGTCACCCTGGTGCTTGTGTTCAGCCTCTTCGTCGGCAGCATCGCCGGCTACCGGGGAGGTGCGCTGGACTCCTTCCTGATGCGGGTCTGTGAAATATTTTTAACCTTCCCCACCTTTATCCTGGCCATGTTTCTCATCGGCGTCCTGGGGATGGGCATGATCAACGTGATTCTGGCTATTTTCCTGACCCACTGGGCCTGGTACGCCAGAATCATCCGCGGGCTGGTCCTCAGCCTGAAAAACAGGGACTATATCCTGGCGTCAAAGGTCTGCGGGACCCCGGCATGGAAAATCATTTTCCGGCACCTGACGCCCCCTGTATTGGCCCAGATTATCGTTCTGGCGACCCTGGATATCGGCCACATGATGCTGCATGTTTCCGGGCTCTCTTTTCTGGGCCTGGGCATTCAGGCCCCCACCCCGGAGTGGGGCGTCATGATCAGCGATGCCCGCCAGTATATCTGGACCCAGCCGGAGTTGATTCTCTACCCGGGGCTCATGATTTTTATCGGGGTCCTGGCATTTAATATTCCGGGGGATATGATTCGGGACAGCCTGGATCCAACCCTTGTGGAAGGAGACCTCTGAGATGCCATCCAATGAAATCCTCTCTGTTCACGACCTCTCCCTGGCGCTCTGCCGGAATCAATCCGTCATCCCCCTGGTGAGCAACCTCAGTTTTTCCCTTCGACCCAACCGGGTGATGGGTCTGATTGGGGAAAGCGGGTGCGGAAAATCACTCACCTGCCTTGCCATCATGGGGTTGCTGCCAGAAAATATTCAACCCTCCGGCGGAGAGATCCGGGTCAACGGCAGGCAACTGACGGACATGACCCCTTCGGAGAAAACAGACTTCCGGGGCAAAACAGCCGCGATCATCCTGCAGAATCCCATGAGTTGTTTTGATTCCGTGTTTAAGATTCGCCACCATTTTTATGAAACCCTCACGTCCCACGGAGAGAAGAACCCGGCGAGACGGCTTGACGTCTCCCGCCATGCGCTCCTGGACGTGGGATTTGAACACCCCGATGAGATTCTGGATCTCTATCCGTTTCAGATGAGCGGGGGCATGCTTCAGAGAATCATGATCGCCATGGCCGTCATGATGAACGTCTCCCTTCTCATCGCAGACGAACCCACCACAGACCTGGATGTGGTGTCCCAGGCCAGAATCCTGGACCTGCTGGCACAGATGCGGGACAGACACGGCATGGCCATCTTACTGGTCACCCATGATCTAAGTGTGGTGGCAAGGCTGGCTGATGACCTGACGGTGATGAAAGAGGGCCGCGTGGTGGAATCCGGCCCCCTGGCCACACTCTTCCATGCCGGCCAACACCCGTATACCCGAGCCCTCATCACCGCCCATTTAAGCATGTACGATGACCGCCTGCAGCAGCTGCTGGGCCCAGCCGCCCCCAAAAACGCCGCCCAAGCCATCCGGCAAGGAGAAACGCATGAATGTGTTGGAACTGAAGAAAATTGACAAATCCTATCGACGTGGGGGCTTCTGGGGAACCCAAGAAAAAAGGGAGGTGTTGAAAGGTGTGGACCTTGCCCTGCAGATGGGCACCTGCGTCGGGCTTCTCGGTCGGAGCGGGTCGGGCAAGAGCACACTGGGAAGAATCGCACTGAACTTAGAGCCCCCCAATGCCGGGGAAGTCTTGTATCATGGCCAGGCGGTTCGCTCTTTAAGCCCGAAACACTATAAAGATTTTCGCCGCAATGTGCAGGTGGTCTTCCAGAATCCCCTGGGCTCGGTGAACCCGAGGTTTACAGCCCAACAGATTGTGGCCGAGCCCCTTGAAAATTTTGAATCCCTGTCCGCTGCCCAGACCAAAACCCGGGTAAACGACCTCCTGGAGCGTGTGGGGTTGTCCGCCTCCGACCTGTGCAAATATCCCCACCAGTTCAGCGGAGGAGAGCTGCAACGGGTGTGCATTGCCCGGGCCATTGCCCTGAACCCCAAGCTGATCATCCTGGATGAGGCGGTCAGCAGCCTGGACATGCTGGTCCAATTAAAAATTTTAGATCTGCTGGCTCAGCTGAAAAACGAGCTGGGCACCACCTATCTCTTCATCTCCCACGATATCCGGGTGCTGCTGAAAATAGCGGACCGGCTGCTGGTGATGCATGAAGGACAGCTGGTGGAACAGGCAGACAGCATGGACCATTTAAACGCGTTCACCCATGCAGCCTTTTTGGAGTTGATCCATTCCGTCCTCCCGCCCCTACCCATGGCGATACCGGATCCCCAGGATATAACCAGACGCGTCGATGCCAATTAATGGAGACGCGCCGGAATCTGCTCACGACGCCAGAAACGCCTTCTATGGTTAAAGTTCGGGGCAAAAACGTGCCTCCGGCGGCAAGGTGTGCCACCTTGAAAGCGTGTTGCCCTATCGCTTCCATCCCTTGACACGCCGGAGGCTTTTGCACAGACGGGTTCCCCGGATCAGATTTCAGCTGAATTTACGGGTCTGATTTATCCGGGAAGACTCTTTCAAGACCAAGGGCTCTCTCCAGAGATTCAGGTAAGATTTTTTTGCGAGTCCTGAATCAATCTGCATCCTGATCCGGAACATCTGAAACAAGCCGCTTGCCCATGCTCACCACCGGATCCTGGGTATACCCCACCCCTTTATAAAACTGGATCACCGCTTCATGGGTGGATCGAATCTGAAGGTTGATCTTGGAACAACCGACCTGACGCATCAGATCCTCTGCACGTCTCATCATCACCGCGCCCAACCCTGAGCCCTGAAGCTCCGGGTGGACGGCAAGGTAGTTGATCCACCCCCGGTGCCCCTCATAGCCCACCATGCACGTCGAGACGATTCGCCCTCCCTCTTCTCCCACCAGAAACCACTCCGGATTGACCTTCAATTTTCGTTCGATGTCCTTTTCCGGGTTGTTTTGCGGCACGGCCAGCCCGCACAAACCCCACAACCGAATCACCGCCTCACTGTCTGAAGAATGATAAGAGCGAATATCCATAGACCGCTTTTCCTTAATTTTCACGAATTTGCAATTGACTGATAAAAGGATTCGATATAATTAATTTATATTGAGAAATATGTGCTAAGTTAAATTCAATCAAGCCATAAGCCCTTTAAATATTGGCTCATACCACAAAGCACCAAAATAAGTCATTCGTCTCTCCGCACGGCGAGCCACTTATTTCAACAACCGTTTCATCAATAACTTTTCAAATTCATTCAATTTAATAAATCAGCTTTTTACCACCCCTTACAAGCCAAAAGCAAACAGAAACAGATGAAAAAATACTTATTTTGGAAAGATGCCTGTACTGAAACATTCAGCCATAGTCATTGTTTTATCGAACATTTCGTTTATTTTTGTCCGAGCCCTGACACAACAAAATAAATATGGAGTATTTTGTCATGAGACACCACTCAATCAAAGCAATGGTTCTTCTGCTTGGTCTAACGATAACCGTATCTGCCCATGCCTTTACCAATGGCCAGGAAGCAACGTATGTGCTCGGGCAGCCGGATTTTGTCAGCAATTCGGAGGGCACAACATCCACCACCTTTAATAATGTAAGAGATATAGCGCTCGATCTGGTCCACAAGAAGCTTTATGTCGCCGATAAAGACAATCATCGCGTGCTTCGATTCGCTTACCCCATCACAGCCAATCAACCCGCAGCAGAATGTGTTTTCGGCCAGCCCGATTTTGTATCTGGAATTCCACCCACGGAGCCACGAAAAAATACATTTTTAAATCCTTTTGGGATTACCGTGGATTCAAGTGGACGCCTCTGGGTTTCCTCGGGTGACCATCGCGTGGTGTGGTTCAACAACGCTCACCTGATCAGCAGCAACCAGCCCGATGCGGACGGGGTGTTGGGCCAGCCTGACTTCACATCAAACGCAGGCGGCCTCACGCAAAAAACGATGAACAGCCCCATGGGTATCGACATCGATATAAATGGAACACTCTATGTCTCGGAAGCGGATAACAACCGCGTCCTGCGATTTGACCATGCCGCGTCAAAAGCCAATGGCGCAGGGGCTGACGGTGTGCTGGGGCAGCCGGACTTCACCACCAACACAGCAGCCACGGATCAGTCGACCCTGAGCCGCCCTATTGGCGTGCGGGTGTACGGGACCACTCTGTTTGTCGGAGATCGAAGCAACGGGCGTATTTTACGTTTTGACCATGCCGCCTCCAAAGCCAATGGGGCAGAGGCTGACGGCGTGCTGGGACAAGCTGACTTCACGACCAATGCCGGAACCATCACCCAAAACACCCTGCACGCGGCCGGCAAAATGGCCATCGGAGGGACCGGACAACTCATGGTTGCCGATGGATTCGACGCGGACCGGGTCATTATTTTCAACGATGTCCTCTCCAAAGCAAACGGAGCGGATGCCGATGGGGTTCTTGGCCAGCCGGACTTCACCTCGTCCGGGACCGGACTTGCCCAAAACCGACTGAACATGGATTCCCATGGGGGCGGGCTTACCATAGACAGCAGCACCAACACGCTGTTTGTGTGTGACGACAACAACAACCGGGTCATGGTTTTCGTGGGCACTCTTTCCGGGCCCGAGTTCAACCTGAAAAAGGGTGCCCACTATCTTCCCGAAGGCAGCCGGGTGGATTTTGGGTCAGCGCAATCGGAGGCCACCTTCACCATAGAAAACCCAGGGGACACAAATCTTTCATTTGAGGAAACCCCCATCATTACCCTCACTGGAACCGATGCCGATCAGTTTTCGGTGCTGACACAACCGACATCCCCCGTGCCCCCTTTAAGCAGCACGACCTTTAGCGTACGATTCCGCCCCACGACCCTGGGTGACAAGACCGCCAATATAAGCATCACCAGCAATGATTCCGATGAAAACCCATTCAGAATCACCCTGACAGCCAGCGTGCCCACCGTTCCAACCTATTCATTGACGGTTAAAAAAAGCGGAACGGGTACGGGGACCGTCTCATCCTCACCTGCCGGCATCGACTGCGGAACCGATTGCGATCACTTCTTCGATATCGACACCTCCGTCGCCTTAACGACGTCCCCGGCAACCGGGTCTGCCTTTGACGGCTGGTCCGGTGAAGGGATCACCGGAACAAACTCATACCAGATGATCACAACGGATCTGAACCGCACGGTGACCGCAACCTTTAATGTAGACACCGACATCGACGGCATCAGCAATACCGTTGAAGATGCCGGTCCGAACCAGGGCGACGGAAATAACAATGGAACCCTTGATTCAGTCGAGGATCATGTCGCAACATTTCTCAACACAGAATCCGAGTATGTGACCCTGGTATCCACCACCGGCACGAATTTATCCGGAGTATCGGCCCAGGAAAATCCTTCGGAAGACGATGAGCCAAATGTCACCTTCCCCTCCAGCTTTTATGAATTTTCAATTGTTGGGTTAACGGCGGGATCGGCCCACACCGTCACGCTCTATCTGCCCTTGGACCCCACGTTAGACACCTACTACAAGTACGGTCCGGAACCTGGAATCACCTCGGCCCACTGGTATAAATTCGAATACAATGGAACAACCGGTGCCAAGATTGAGCATACGAAAACCCAAACCGTCATCACCCTTCATTTTGTAGACGGCCAGAGAGGGGATGATGACCTGAGCGCAAACGGAATTGTCGTTGATATCGGGGCACCGGCTTCGAAAAACCAGGGTTCAGGAGGATGCTTCATTAATAGCCTTTAATGGCTGGCGTCTTTTCAGGCAGGGTACAAAAAATAAAGGCAAAAAAAAAGCCTCCGGCGGCCCTGCCGGGGGCTAAACTTTCGAAAAGTTTAACAAACAAGTTCTGTAACTATTCAGCTATCCATTTTTTCTTTATGACCCCGGTCTGACAGCACCCTACGCTTTTCATCTTCCCCGCGCAGGCGGGGATCCATGGTGATTGTGAGAAAGCGTATGCGTTGCGTCTTTTTATGGTGACGTCACCCGAGCATGGATCCCCGGTCATCCGGTTGTTCCTGCGTTGCAGGGTGTTTCAGGTTGCGGTCAGGCCGTATGCAACGACTCCCCGGAGAGCCGGGGAAGACGATTACATGAAATATCCGGGCTAAGAGCCAGCAACCCGTTCTACCACAAGCCTGAATCCCAGCCCACTGCCGGAAGAATCCTTTGCAAAAGGGAATCGACGCGTGCAGCGAACACTCCAGGCATCCAAGTTATAGCTGCCACCGCGCGCAACCAGATCAGGAGAGTCTCCCTCTGTTACCGGATTTTTCCTGTCATGACGTTTATAGGCATCCTCGCTATATGTATCCCGGCACCATTCCCAGACATTCCCACTCATATCAAAGAGCCCAAAACCATTGGGTTTTTTAGTACAGACCGCCTGGGTTCGACCACTGTTGTTTTCGCCATACCAGGCCACCGAATCCGGCTCACTGCTTCCGGAATAGATATCCTCGTTTCCGCCGCTTCGTGCCGCATATTCCCACTCCGCTTCGCTGGGAAGACAAAAGGTAAAAGCCCCTTTATTTTTTTCTTCAAGAGCCTCAATAAACATACAAATATCACCAAATGAAATCTGCTCAACGGGGTGATTGGAACCCGATTTAAAGCACGACGGATTGTCACCCATCACGGCTTCCCAGTCGCCCTGAGTGACGAGAGTTTTTCCAAGGTAAAACCCATCAAGTTCGACCTCATGAACCGGAGCTTCGTTGTCTACACCATCACCGGTTGCATCACCCATCAAAAACGTTCCACCTGGAATAAAAATAAATTCCATGCCAGCTACAGATTCCCTAAGTTCATGTAAAGGCTCAGTCCTGTCCGCAGGTGACGGATTATTTCCCAGGTGACACCCATTCTTATGTTCCGGAAGCCGGCAAAGACATTCGGAACACAGAATTCTCGTATGACATTCAGGACACAATCGCCAGTTTGACTTTATTTCAATCCCGCACCCTGAGCAGACAAACCCGCTGAGGTTCACTTCACACCCCGGGCAAATGGTCCAATGTGCTTTCAAGTGTTCGCCACAAAATTTACAAATATCCATATTATTCCAGTATTTATTATATATATTTTTGTACAGTTTGCTCAAAAAGCAATGCCTCCGGCGGCAAGGTGAGCCACCTTGAAAGCAGGTTGCTAATGCGTTGCCCCCTTGTCACGGCATTGCCTACCGATACCGGTTAAATGGTCCGCCACAGACGCAGGCGGACTTGTCACGCCGGAGGCTTTTGCGTAGGCGGATTCCCCGGATCAAATCACATTCGCCTTTGAAAGGAAATTTAATCAAGAATAATTTTAAAACCTGTTTGTTAAACCCGTCTTTATAAAATCAGGCAAACGCTTAACCACCGGCAGGACCGTCGGAGGCATAAGCTGAATAGTTACCAAAAACTTTAAATATTTTTTGAACCACGAAAAGCACGAAAGACACGAAAAAAAGAACCATTGGCATAAAATAAAATTTGATTACCTTCTATTCACAGCCCTACCCAGGGAATATACCCCACTTGCAACATGTTGAAATAGTAGGGCTATAGACCCACTGCGGCTGTCAGAGCTATGGAGTCCATGAAGGCTTACGACGTCAGCCACCCACTCATGGCTTTTTTATAATTGATGGAGCGCAGCGACTCCTCGAACGAAGAACCAAGAACCAAGCACGAAGAACGCTTTTAACAAACCACCCTGTTGGAAACATCAATGTCCTTGATGGTGGCTGAGAATGGGTGGTAATCAGAAAATAAAATCTCTTTGGGGGCGGCTGAATGCTCCCCTGTTCGTGTTTTTCGTGTGGTTCGTGGTTAAACTGCCCTTTGCTTGATAGCCAAACCATCGGCACAAACTATAAGCGGACGCATAATGCAAAAAGACAAGCGCATGGCGTCTGTCCCCTGGTCCCCCTGATCCCTGTCCATAGACCCTTTTCTAATAATTTCAAGAACAATGCATCATTCCCACAAGGGATAGAACACATAAACTTGTTGATAATTACAACCCAATTTCGTAAGATTTCAGATCTGTGAAGATACATGTGTTGCCCTCTGACCGAAGTCGCCAGATAGGTGATGCCCACCACGACACCTGATGGGGTCCCGTTGCGACTTAAGATTTGGCAGGCTTTTAAACAGATAACCTTCCACTCTGCAATCTACTCTGAATAAAGGCCTTTCTTACGGCAAGACTCCAATGGTTCGGTTTCATTCAGTGCAGCCGTCTCCAGCACGGCGGTTAGCCTCTCTTCCGAACTCCATGTGTTGGGATATTGCCTGGCCCAGGCACAGCTACCTCCTGAGATAAAACCTGTTTTCGCCATATGCACAACGTTCCACACACAATCCCTCAGTCATTTACAAGTAAAATAACCGACAGGCAGAAATAATGGTGATTATGACCGTTATGTCATGTACCCGGATTTTTGAAATCATCCATTCATATTGAGGTGGTTAGAGTATGAATATCTCAGATCGCAGACCCAATCTAAAGCTCGAGAGAAAAACAAGATGTCACAACGGGTTGCATGGGGCAGGTGGTAACTCGACCCATTCATGGTCAACCTCGGCATGGCTCGGCAGGTGTTGCCCCGTACGACAGCCCATGAAATGGAGCCGCTTCGTACCTTCGAGTTCCTTGCCTCTTCTTTTCATTATTTTCACTGCCATGCTTTATATGACATCGGGTTGCACGGGTGGAAGCAACGCCTCGCTTCTTGTTCCCGGTGAATTCGGGGTATCACAAACAGAGAGGTCGGCGCTTTTCCAGCAACTCGACCGCTTTGAGCCTGGAGAACGAAAACGCGCGGCCAAGAAACTGGGCAAAGTCGGCCCCGTAACGAATCGCTATATATCATCGCTTTTACATGTCATTGAAAGCAGCAGCCATTCCGAACGAGTGGCAGCCGTGAATAAAATTGGCGAATGCGGAACTCATATGGCAGAGACAACAGATGTCTTGTGCCGTTCACTTCAGGATACGAACCCAAAGGTTCGTGCCGCTTCTGCCCGCTCTCTCAAGCAGATTGCCAAAAAACTATCCCCTGCGGTTCAGCCCCTGGAACAGATAAAAGCGACGCCAGGTGGGGACAAAGACACTGACCATCAGAAACTCATCACCTCAGCCGAAAAGGCCAGCGGTGTTCTTCTTACCCAGATAACAAAAATAGAACGGGCGCTTGCCATTTTTTCCGGAAAGAGTTCCCCGCTGATCGCACAAGGCATTGCCGATGAGAAAAAAACAGAAGAGATGGTTTCCCTGGCTGAAAACCCGATCCAGACAGAAGAGTCACACCCTGATTCTGAGATAGATGCCGGCGGTGTCGGGATACCTCTCAACCCGTACTATCACTCTTCTCTCTCCCCTGAGTTGCGCAGGGAAATAGATGAGCTGGACGGCTTCTCAACCCGAAAAAGGAGGGGCGCCGCTCATACCATTGAACGGATGTGCTTAGAACATCTCAGGCCCATACCGGATCATGTCAGCTTACTTAAAAATCAGCGTTCTGAGACTCCAATTGAAACACTTGCCTTTGACATGGAGGTGGCTGTCTCAGCCCTTTGTCGCTCAATGCAGGATGTCGATTATGAGGTTAGAATCCATTCCGCAACCACCCTTGGAACGATTGCCGGTGCTTTTGCTGTCACCGTTGCGCCCCTTGAGACAGCCATAGAAGAGGTGGAACAGAAATTAAAAAGTCAGGAGGATATGCCGGATCGTATGTGGAATGGGTTGCTTCTCAAAACCTTTAAGCAATCATGTGAAAATGCGCTGAAACATGTTCACTGGATCCTAGGAAAAAGCGTCACGGTCCTGGTAGGACAGCGAGATATTCCATCCTATGAGGTAAGAAATGCGGCTGCAGAGGCGATAAAAAAAATAAACTCTGGATTGATCGCTTCAGGCGCGACACCTGAAAAAACAAAAAAGAAAAAACCGACTGAAGCGTTGGAAGCCCCCGAGGTAGAGGCTGCATCACTGGCTTATTATGAAAAAGAGAGAAAAATGTTTCTCCTGATGCATGATCTTGAACATCCCTATGTAAGCATTGGACGGAAAGCAGCCAGAGAATTGGGGGCGATGGGACCTGAGGCAACAGCCGCGGTACCTGCACTGATTAAGGCGATCAAAAACAAGTCCAACTGGTACCCCGAATATCACTATGTGATTGAGGAATCAATCAGAGCTCTCGGTAAAATAGGTCCTTCCGCCGAAGGGGCCATTCCGGTTCTTATGGAATTACTGGATGAGCATCATAATACCGCCATACGGGGAGGAGCGGCAATTTCCCTGGGACTTATCAGCAAAGATACGGAAACAGTGGTTCCCAAGCTGATAGACCTCCTCAACCATGCGCATGCGACACCGGTTAAGGCGGCAGTATCCGAGGCATTGGGATCTTTTCCATCCGGGCCACATTCCGGGATATGTTACCGGGAGCTACTCAAAGTACTCGAAAAATCATCCGGTACCGTCAGCTTAAATGCGTTCAAGTCTCTTTCACTCTACGAAGCCAAAAACAGGGGAATCGGTCTTGTCACATGGGCCCCCCTGGAGGGGTATGTGTGTGGCTACCAGGTACTCCTGAAGACGAAAACGGGAGATTTCGTCACCTTCATTGATACCGGAATGGAAACCGTCATCAATCTTGGACAATTTCCCCAGTATCAGGAGGATACACATCAGATCAAAGTCATGGCCCGCAGAGGGATCGCTGTCGTTGATATTCCATGGTCCCACGTGGACGTGCAAAAGATTTTAACCGTGGCCGCCGCCAGTGAAAAGGACCCGGAGGTAAAAACAGGGAAGGACAAGGCCCTGGCGCTTCTGAAAGCTGGGGAGTTACTCCAGGACAGAGTGAACGAAGCGACCCCCGACATCATGGTTCCATAATGCGGGAGACTGCGTCGTTTCAAATGATCCCTTGCTTTGCAAGATGGCTCCCGGCGGGGTGCCGGATGATACGTGAATGCATATAGCCCGGATATTTCATGAGAAAACGATTTTTCTGCAGCAATAAGGATTATTACAGGCTGTTCCTTTGAAAAATTTGGATATTTGTAAAATACAAAATGTAATTCACGTTTTCTACTCGATGTTCTCACCCTTCGGGAAATAATCGGGATAGTGTACAACACTTAAATAAAATTGTGATTTTTGGAGGCAAAACATGAAACTAAGTTCTTTTTTATTATGCTTCATCATCTTTGCATCCCTCATTTTCTTTGCTCTCCCGGCAGCAAGCGAGCCGGTTGGAGGGTACAACTCATATATCGAGCTCCTTCCGGGTGGAAGGCCGAAACAACTGGCAAACGAAGACATTATCACTGGGGCTCAGGCTGAGATCATCAGGACCGAGGCGATCAAACGTAAACGGAAAATAAAATTTCTCTGCCCCATAGATATTGTGAGGCTTAACTCAACCTATTCCATGATTTCGTTTAAGGTCTCCCACACAGTGAAAAACAGCTCACGGTTCTCCATAAATCCAGCTGTCTATTCCCTGCTGTTTGAAGGAAATGGCCCCTCGGGCCTGAAGCGGTACGCAAAGAATTATATCAAGTGGTTTGGCCCCAGTGATATTGAACAGTACAAGACAAGCACCACGTCTCAATTCTGCGAATTTTTTATAAGATCCGGTGTGGAAGACTGCCTTTTCGAGACAAAGAAAATCGCTGAAAAGAAAAATGATCGGACACAACGCCTCATTGCAAAAATAAGAGAACTCGAAAAAAGTGTAACCCGGCAATCCCTGCATGCCCAACAACTCGAAGAGACCATTGCACAATACCACCTGCAGGCCCAACAATTCGAAGAGACCACGGAACAACAGCGCCTGCAGGCTCAAAATCTCCAGAAGACAATGGCACACCAGCGCCTTCAGACTCAAAAACTCGAAACCAGAGTCAATGCCTTGCATGCACTTCTGGAAGGGGTGTCACGGGGTAAAAACGAAATCCTCTTCAGTGGAATCAATCTTCATATCGTGAATGGAACAGGCAGCACCCACGACAAGGTCAATGGAACCGGCAATCTGATTGTCGGATATAACGAAAAAAAACAGGGCGAAAACCTTCAGATGGAGTCACACGAAATTATCTCACCGCCTAAAACCCATTCTGTAAAACATAAAACAATCACAGAAAAGAAACCAACCCCAACGGTCAAGTTGGCCGAAGACATCGACTCAGAACTAAGCGGTGTCTGCTTTATAGATACCGCCCGATTCTAAAGTATGTTTCCTGCAATGAAGGTAACTATTCAGCTTGTGCCTCCGGCGGCCCTGCCGAGGTCTAAACTTTTAAAAAGTTGAAGAAATAGGTTCAAGCCAATCTCAATCAAAGGCGCATTAGCAAAACCGCTTTCGAGGTGGCACCTCGCCGCCGGAGGCCGCTTTTCATGAGCTGAATAATGACCCATGAAGAAGGCAATCATACTATTTGTCCGATAAGCATGCCGGCAGAAATACGTATAGCCAACCGTATCAAGGGTATACGCCACATGCGCTCGACGCAGGTTTAGTCTGCTTATTTATGCGCGCATGCTTAATGTCCATGGCGTTGTAAAGTAGGTTTCACGAACGTCAGAGGCCTTTGATGCTGCCCAATGTTCCAGGCCCATTCTCTTTATTAAGCACAAATTGAAGACCTTCATGTTATGTGGGAGCTCTGTCGCTCTATCTGCATAAGGGTGTAAGTTGTCGCACGGAAAGTCGTCACAATCCCCACAAAAATCATGCCCCTTATTTTTAGAACATTCATAGGCAGCACAGCGATGCGACTCGCCAAAGAGATGCTTTTGCAACGGTATTTTGCCATCGTGATCGCGGCATCCGTTGCACAGCATTATGTCAACAGGCACCTTATATTCTTCGGACATTTTTTCAACAGCCGCTCTTGCCTCTTTGTTTTCATGGGCCAAATAAAAAGGGCAGTTAAAACAGTCAAGGCCGCAGGGAGCCGTCAATCGAAAGTAATCCATCGTTAATTCTCCTCATAATTTTAAATTAATTTGAACAAGAAAGACTATATCCCGGATATTTCACGAGTCGAGTGCACGATCTCGTACTCTCCATTCAACTCTCGTGACCTTGCCACCAATCCAACACACATTATCAGCTATTTCATTTCATCAAAGAAGGCAGGCCAAACCTCTCATCTCTTGCCTTGACAAAAGCTGTCTTCCTATTCTATGGCTATGATTTATGTCTAAAAGTATCAATATAGTGAAATATAGTTTCACTATAGAAATGAGCAATTCCACATCCATACATTCAAACAGGATAAATAACATGAGAATAGGCCGCAATTTTTTTCTTCTGGTGACCGTAGCACTCGTTATGATAACCCTTACAGGATGCCGCAGCACTATTGCAAAAAAAGAAGTTGGGAAACTTCATGAACTAATCGAGGCAATTCGGATGGAATACCACGGCGCACCGAGTTATTTAGGCCTTGAAATGAAATGGGCTCAGTTTGTCCCCTCTTCGTTTGAGAAAACGGACGATTATTTGCTTAGTGGGTGGAAAGAAAAGATTGAACTGTCACATATTGGTGTTGAAGGATTCAAAATAATTTACCGTAACGTCCCTGCGGGCAAAGAATGCGAAGAATTTATGTTAGGAATCACCAGTTTAAAAAGCTACTTTCTTATCGAGGAAATTCAGGTAAATAATGTAACGATTAAAGGCCCGACATTCAATTACAACAAAAAGAAACTTGCTTCGATTTGCCCCCTCGACAGCAATCCAGAGCATAAAACGTATGATATCGTGATGATTTTAGAATAGCCCCAACCCGGATATTTCATGAGGAAACGACCCAGCCAAAACAATCATATTGTTATTAGAGCCGTTTATTGAGAAAGCTATAGGCATTTCAAAAATGCAAAATGTAATCCGGCGTTTTTAAGTCGCTTTTCTCACCCTTCATGAAATATCCGGGTTAGCACATTTGATCAAAAATTCTCTTTTATGGCATCGATGCGTGCGGTATTATTTTATGTGGATTTTTACTAAAATAATCACGTACGCATATAGTTTCCCGTTCATTTTTTGTCAGCATCGATCATACCCATTTCTTTCAATAGTTCCATAACAATTGAAATCTGGGACCCTGCCATGGTCCCACCAAGAGAAAGCATAACAGAGCAGGTTTCCATGATCTCACTTCGTGTTGCTCCTGCATCAATAGCCTTTTGTGTTTGTCCTAAAATACACCCCTTACATCCCATAACTATAGCTGCCCCCATGGCCATCAGACGTTTGGTCTTAGTGTCCAGAA
Source organism: Desulfoluna sp. (assembly GCF_030145185.1). Taxonomy (GTDB): domain Bacteria; phylum Desulfobacterota; class Desulfobacteria; order Desulfobacterales; family Desulfolunaceae; genus Desulfoluna. Next base: position 47,340 of record NZ_JAQYWB010000045.1, read on the forward strand.
CGCCAGACTCATAGGTTTTCTTGTAATGGGCCTGGTATAATTCTCCCTGTTCCTCTTGCCAATCGATCAACTCCCAGAAATTATCACTTATCTGGTTGTACTCTTCTCTTAAATTTTTCATTATATATTTCCCTTTTAAGGTTTCAATGCTTGAGCTATAAAGCGACTTTGCATAAAGTCCTAACCCACCGATGAGTGAGGGGTCACCTACACATTTGACACAAGCTTTCTTTGACATTTTTTTGCATGTAAGATTCTGCCAAAAGCAAAAGTTGGCGATTCAGGAGAAGGGCCCAAACTTCTTGAAAAATGGCATCAAACCTATCACATACCGGGTATGCGATGCGCATTAAGCACCAATATAACAATAAATATTATGATTAATTTCATTTTGTCAGATGTAGTTTAATCAGGCTCTAATCATATTATTTAAAACAGGTACTACGGCCCGACCCCATATTCTATTACCTGTTTCCGACCGCATACTCAGTTCCAGGGTTTAAATCGAGAATATTTCGATGAGGCGCAACCAGTGAATTTTCGTATTGCACGCTCCAGTTTTGCCCATTAACGCCTGCAACTGTATGCCCGTTATCAAACTCGGGTTCTTCATTAAAAATGTAATATGCAATATTGTATAACTGAGATGAAACCTCATTTGGATCAAGGTCAACAAAGTGGCATTGTATGTCATAAAAACCAAGAGCGGCTAAACCGAGTGAATCCATTAAAAGCCCCTGATCTCCTGCATTAAAAAACCTAATATTTATAAATCCCAATAATGGGTCAGAACTCGATATGATTTCAGATGAATCAATAATTTGTTGAGTTCGTTTATTTGCAACACCTATGCTATTTGAGAATTTGATAAAAACACTTATAGCATTTGAAAGAATAAAGTGTCTTTCTTTTGGCTCTAAGCCTGACGCCATGATATCGGTGAGCAGTACCTTATATTTTGTACGACTAACGATTTCTGATGCATTTGGAGTTCGCCAACTCTGCTGGACTACTTCATATAGCGAGTCTTTATCTTTTTTTGGATCGGCATGCACAAGAATGAGCTGGCTTGGAACTTGTTTTTCACCCTCATAGGTGACTTGGTGATCCATTAAAAAAAACATGTTTTGATCGCCACTTTCTTTATGGTCGATTGCTCCAATACGTTCTTCAAGTTCCGCTACCGCTGCACTAACATCTATTTTAGGCTCGGCCTCAAAAAGTAATTCGACTCCGTAAGTCCTTGCGAAACCATCTTCATCATTTGTATCTGACATGAATTCTCCTTAAGTTAACGCTATAGTTGCTGCAGTCTGCGCGCAGGGAGGTCCCCCCTGAGGCGAAGCTGTCTATCTTCAAAAAATTGTTGAACAGGCCCGCGCCACGTCGCCGCACAGGTTTCAGAACCTGTTATGAAATTTCAATGAAAAACACTGCACGGCGGGGCTACCAATCCCGCTCATGCTCAGCGTCACAACGCAATCTTTTTTTTGCAATGATTTGAAATATTTTCGCTTTGTTTCCATTCATCGTTGATACTTCAATCTTGTCTTCCATCAGAATGTCGAATTGAAATAATAACTCGTAAACCCAAGACATGGCATGATGCCGAAATATGCCCCCTTCAGGAAGCCGGAAGACCCCAAAATTGCCATATTCATTTTCAAATTGACGATATCTCTGATTGTTTCGGATGTCTTGCTGTAAAGGATAGTCGCTTATGTAGAGAATTCCATTAGAATTCAAAACTCTGTACAACTCGTTGATAACTTCCTTTTGTCCCGTATCTGTTGGTATGCATGTTAAAACTGCCAATAATGTACATGCAGAAAATGTATTATCCTTAAAAGGTAATATACCATAGTCCACATGCATTAAGTTCAGGGTTGGATGTAGAGATAGGCCCCGATTGATCATTTCTGATGAAATATCGACTCCAACCACATCACTGTAACCGTTTTCTATAAGTTCAGCGCAAGTTCGGCCATAGCCGCATCCATAATCAAGTATCTTGCTCTGTGATAGGGTCAATTTTCGTAATTGATCTAATTGAATAGGATGAGAAAACGTTTTTTTTGTAGCGACACTATCCCAATATGTATTCTGAAAATCGAGATTATCCATGGTCTCCTTTGCCTACGCGTGCTTCACCCGACGGGTGCCGAAGCACGACAGAGCTTGATACTTGACAACACTCGGGCGTCGAAGTCGACTGAGAGAACCGCCCTTGCACCCGGTGGGATACAAGCAATTCTTGCTCAAAAGCAGGGACTTAGCCCGAATATTTCACGAGTCGAGTGCGCTCATATTCAAGGCATCAGAGCTGCAGATGTAGCGGTTTACCTCAAAGCTCTGATAACGCAGAAAATGGGTGCACTCGGCTCGCCCGAAGGGTGAGAAATCAAGCAGAAAACGTGAATTACATTTTGTATTTTACAAATACCTGAATTTTTCAAAATAACAGCCTGCAATAACTTCTTATTGCTGCAGCAGAATCGTTTTCTCATTAAATATCCGGGTTAGATATAAAAAACCTCTTTTAGCCATTGAGCATCCGAGGTACACGGACCATGGACTAATTTGTAAGCCCCTTTACTTGACACTTTTCTATTCATATCTCGTAAAAGCCAATCAACGTATACACATTTATCTTCATTATCGATATCTTTGATAATTTCGATAGCACGTATTTCAATATCAGGTGATCCTTGTCCCAACATTTTTTTTATTGCAATACGATCGCCAGGAACCATTTGATCCCGTAAACTCGCTTGTGCTGGCTGCTGTTTTTCAGACCAACCTAAATACCAATACCCTCTATTCACAAATTTATCGTATTGCTAGCGAACGCTTCGCATCACCCGACGGGCGGGCATCACGAAATTTTTAATATTATTGTTAAATTACAAATTTCTAAAACGTTTAAACAAACGCCGACGTAGCCCGGTCGGCTGTGGATGCGTTTGTTATGCATTTGCGCTATTCAGCTTAGTAAAGTATTCCTTTAACTTGTGTTTACCATATTCAGGGGCAAGCATATCCATTGCCATGACTGTCATGAAAAATTCAACTGGTCCATAAACCTTGCTTCCAGTAAGTAACCTGATCAGTTTGAGGATAGCAATCCTTACCCAATCTGGAATATGAGTTATTTTCGGTTTATTACCCAAAATTTCAAAGGCGATTGATGCAATCTCATTTTGAGTGAGTGTTTCGGGGCCGCCTATTTCAACTTCTTTATCTGGCTTGTCGATAGCATCTACACAAAAAGTTGCCAAGTCTTTGTCAGCGGCGTCTTTAATCTGCATGCTCACTGGCGGTACGAAAGTGTAGTCAATTTTCTTCCTTTCTTTTTTTCTTCAGTTCCCACATTTTAAAATTATTTTCTTCATCTTCTTTATTTTCTTCATAATTTCCTTTCCCACAG